>CAMBZB010000080.1 GCA_945872245.1 Flavobacterium psychrophilum | reverse complement strand
AGTAAAATTTCATCAAAAATTTCATAAATAATTCTGTAATTTCCAACACGAATCCTATATCCTTTTCTGCCTTTTAGCTTTTTATACCCTTGTGGTCGAGGATTATCTGCTAAATCATAGATTTGTTTTTTGATAGCGGAATAATGAGGCTCATTAATTTTAACTAAAGCTTTTAAAACTTTATTTCTAAATTCAATAGTGTAAGCCATTATTGCTTATCTAATTTGCGCTTTTCTTCAATAATTTTAAAAGCTTCATCTATAGAAATACGACAACCGTCATCTTCTCTTTTGGCTTCGTCATAAAGGCGAACATCTTCTAAATCTTCCAATTTTTCGAGTAATTTATTGTATTGCTTTATTGGCAACAAAACCGCTGTTCTATTTCCTTTTTTATCTGTCAAAAATTGAGTTTCCATAGCTTTTATTATTTCAAGTAAAGTTATAAAATTATTTAGCCCGAATCACAAAATAATTTTTCTTTCCGCTTTGCAACAACACAAACTGATTGTTAATTAAGTCTTTGGAGGAAAGCACGAATTCTTCGGTTACTTTTTCCTTGTTTACCGAAATGGAATTGGCAGCCAAAGCGCGTCTTGCCTCTCCATTCGACTTGAAAAAACTCGTTTTTTCATTTAAAACGGCAACAATCTCAATTCCTTTTTCAATATCTGCCCTTGTAATTTCTGCGTGTGGTACCCCTTCAAAAACTTCTAAAAAAGTGGCTTCGTCCAATTGTTTCAAATCATCGGCAGTGGCATTTCCAAAAAGAATAGCGGACGCTTTTATGGCTTTTTCCAAGTCTTCTTTTGAATGTACAAAAGCGGTCAACTCTTCGGCTAATTTTCTTTGTAAAACTCTTAAGTGCGGCGCCGTTTTGTGTTCTTCGATTAGTGCTTCAATCGCTGCTCTTCCTAAAAAAGTAAAAATCTTGATGTATTTTTCAGCATCAATGTCAGTGGTGTTCAGCCAAAATTGGTAGAATTTATACACTGAAGTTTTATCCGCTGTCAACCAAACATTTCCACCCTCGGACTTTCCGAATTTAGAACCATCGGCTTTAGTAATTAAAGGACAAGTCATAGCATAGGCTTTAGCCCCGTCATGATTCATTCTTCGCACTAACTCGGTTCCCGTGGTGATATTTCCCCATTGGTCTGAACCTCCCATTTGCAACAAACAATGGTAATGCTTGTGCAAATGATAAAAATCGTATCCTTGAATTAACTGATAGGTAAACTCCGTGAAAGACATTCCCTCGCCTTCCCCCGTTAAACGCTTTTTGACAGAATCTTTGGCCATCATATAGTTGACGGTGATTCGTTTTCCCACATCTCGTGCAAAATTAATAAAAGACAACTCCTTCATCCAGTCATAGTTATTTACCAATATTGGAGCGTTTATTGCCTTGGAATTAAAATCTAAAAACCGGGACAAAACTTGTTTTATTCCCGCCAAATTATGATTCAAAGTGGCTTCGTCCAAAAGGTTTCTTTCGTCTGATTTTCCAGATGGATCGCCTATCATTCCGGTAGCTCCTCCCACTAATGCGATAGGCTGATGTCCAAAATTTCCCAAATGAACCAAGAGAATTATCGGTACCAAACTGCCAATATGCAAGGAATCTGACGTCGGGTCAAAACCAATATAAGTGGTGGTCATTTCCTTCAATAATTGTTCTTCAGTTCCAGGCATAATGTCGTGAACCAATCCGCGCCATTGTAATTCTGCTATAATATTTTTCATCTAAAAATCAATTTATTTTCATCCATTCGGTCCTTTTGACCTCAGGTCGACAAAGATAGTTTTAATTGCACAATTTGAAAATCTAACCGCTAAAAATTCTAAAAATCCAACAATCTAATTATCTTTGTTGCTATGGTTTTAGTCACGGGAGGAACAGGATTAGTGGGTGCGCATTTACTGCTTCATTTGGTTGAAAATGGAGATATCGTTCGTGCCATTTATCGAAATTTAGCCTCTATTCAAAAAACGAAAGCCCTTTTTTTACGCTATAAAAAAGAATCGCTATTTGAAAAAATAAAATGGGTTCAAGCCGATATTACTAATATTCCTTCTTTGGAAATGGCTTTCGAAAACGTGAAATATGTGTATCATTGTGCTGCCCTGATTTCGTTTGACCCAAAAGATGAAGATTTACTTCGAAAAACAAACATCGAAGGAACTGCCAATATCGTCAATTTTTGTGTTGCTAAAACCGTGGAAAAACTCTGTTATGTAAGTTCAATTGCCGCTCTTGGGGACTTGAAAGAGAATGAAGCAATTATTACCGAAGAAGCCGAATGGAATCCTGAGAAGCAACATAGCGATTATGCAATTTCTAAATATGGTGCCGAAATGGAGATTTGGCGCGGGCAACAAGAAGGTTTAGATACGGTGATAGTAAATCCGGGAATTATCATTGGTCCCGGCTTTTTGGAACAAGGAAGCGGAATGCTTTTCAAGAAAGTGGCTCGTGGCCTGCCGTTTTATACCAAAGGCTTAACTGGATTCATCGCAGTTCCTGATGTGGTTCGGATTACAATACAATTGATGAAAAATGAATATTCAAACGAACGATTTACCCTTATTGCAGAGAATCTTATTTTTCAGGATTTGTTAAATACTATGGCAGATTCCATGAATGTAAAAAGACCCTACATTCACGCAAGCCCACTGTTAATGAATCTATTTTCCAAAATGGATTGGTTTGTTTCGAATGTTTTTGGACGAAAAAGGAAGTTGGATCGAGCTACCGCTAGAGCATCGTATTCCAAAAATTGGTATTCAAATGAAAAAATAAGTAGCACTTTAGACGCGGAATTTTTGGACATTCACCACTATATAAAGGATATTTCAAAGTTATAATTCCAATTTATTGTATAAACTTTCGTCAATGAATTGGACTTATTTTTTACTTTCCTTTTTTAATAATAGCGCTTTATCCTTTTCATTCTTAATAGCTTCTTCTAGCAAGGATTTGTTTTTTACCAATCTCGAATTAATCTGGTCATACATTTTCTTGTACTCCTTATAATCAG
>CAMBZB010000079.1 GCA_945872245.1 Flavobacterium psychrophilum | reverse complement strand
CCCGAGGAAATTTTTTCAGAAAAATTCTTTTGGTCGAAATTGGATTATATTCATTTGAATCCTGTTCGAGCAGGAATCGTTGCCAAAGCTTCTCATTATGTTTATTCCAGTGCTTCCAATTATGTTGAAGATAGTGGAATTATAGCAATTACAAAAGTTGATAATCCGGTAATAGATGTTTTGAAACCACAATCGATTAACACTATTTATAATTGGTAATGAAGGTCGGAGACCTTTAATCACATCCTCAAAGTCGGAGACTTTGCGGAGCCAGGTCATAAAAAAAGCAACCATTTAAGTTGCTCTTGATTAATATTATTAGTTTTTATTACCAACCATCTGTTTTTTTAACTGTTGAAACTATACTTTCTGATAATGATTTGTTAAGATTATTAAAGTATGTAGGTATTTTGTCAGCAAATTTATAATCACCTCTTAATGTACCATCCTTTTTAAAAACATATCTTTTTTCCAAGTCTTCTTTACTCATTGGTTTATTAAATATTGGTGTATCCATCCATTCAGTAAGAGGTCGACATTGCATACTTATTAAATCAAATTTATATTTCCCATCTTTAATTAAAATTTCTATTTGATATTTAGCTGGTAAATTAGAATATAAAGTTTCAGAAAGACCTTCAAATCTTACATATTCATTTTCAATATTTGAAAGTATCACTTTATCAGGATTTTTATAAGTTACCTTGATCCATTCTATAACTTTTTTATAAATCTCGGGTGCTGTTTTACCTTCAATAGGTGCAACAATAAAATCAGTCATCCCTTTTTCTGCAGTAAAAGTAAATTCTGTTTCTTGTGCATTTGAGTAAAAACTCATTAAAATCAATAATACAAACAATATCTTTTTCATAATTTATATTTTAAGTTAAATTTAAATATAAAAAAATAATTTAACAATCAAGTTAAATTTTTTAATTATCCCTTGCTATTGCTAGCGTTACGCTCGTTACAATTAAAATGTGTCTCGTCCTAAAATGAACAATAAAACTCCCGTTCTTAGATGAAATTATCTATTAGAACGTCTGTCATTATTTTGTTGCGGACGTCTTGGGCCAAAGCTATTATTACTGCTTCTATTAGAATTAGCAGAATTTGATTTTGCTGGGTTTGAAAAACGCTGCGGTCTGCCTTGGCCTTGCTTAATGGGTTCAGTCGATGCGTTCGGATCTGGCTCAAAACCGGCTATATTTTCTTTAGGCAATTTCAAACCCACTAATTTTTCGATATCGCGTAAAAAAACAGTTTCGTCTGGACTAAACAGAGAAATCGCTTCTCCACTGGCTCCAGCTCTTCCGGTTCTACCTATGCGGTGCACGTAATCTTCGGGTATATTGGGCAATTCAAAATTAACCACGTGCGGTAATAAAGGGATATCCAAACCTCGAGCAGCAATATCCGTGGCGACTAAGGCGGTTAGACTTCCGTCTTTGAAACCCGCCAAGGCTTTGGTTCGTGCACCTTGACCTTTGTTTCCGTGAATCGCTGCCGCTTTGATGCCAGCACCAATCATGCTTTCGGTCAACTTGTTGGCGCCTTGTTTGGTACGGGTGAAAACCAAAATCTGTTTCCAGTTGCCTTCGGTAATCAATTTAATGATCAATTCTGTTTTTTTCTCTTTGGCACAAGGATATACTTTTTGGATAATCGCATCCACTGTAGTGTTTTCGGGTGTCGCTTCCACCTGAACGGGATGGTGCAAAATGCCCATCGCCAAGTTCTTGATGTCTTTGGAAAAAGTTGCCGAAAACAATAAGTTTTGCCTTTTTGGAGGCAATACTTTCATAATGCGTTCAATATCCCGTAAAAATCCCATATCCAGCATACGATCTGCTTCATCCAAAACCAAGATCTCCACTTTAGACAGCGAGACCAAACCTTGATTTTGCAAATCGATTAATCGACCCGGTGTTGCCACTAATATATCAATGCCTTGTCGCAATTGAGCCACTTGTGGGTTTTGGTTTACGCCACCAAAAATTACGGCAGAGCGCAAATCTACAAATTCACTGTATTCTTTTATGTTGGCTAATATTTGAGCCGCTAATTCTCTGGTTGGAGTTAGTATTAAGGCACGAATAGGTCTGTGGCTTAAGTGTTTTCCTTGTGATAAAATTTGTAAAATGGGTAAGGTGAAACCCGCTGTTTTTCCGGTTCCTGTTTGGGCGGATGCCAATACATCTTTCCCTTCCAAGATGGGAGGAATTGCTTTTTTTTGTATTGGAGAAGGGGTTGAATATCCTTTTTTGCTGATGGCTTTTAATAAAGCATCAGATAAGCCTAATGAGTTAAATGACATAAATGGTGTTTATGAAGTAAACACTATTTATATGGAGTACTTCTTGATTTTGGTGCGAAGATAGCGCTAATTTTTTCGTTGTGTCTGTGATTGCTCGACAAAATCCACTTATGGGTAAAAATGGATTTGAAGGTAGTCACATACTTCCGAAGCTATTCGATACGGAAATTTTGATTGTAAGGGCTGGTTGTGCTATAAATAATCGAATGGTCACCGACTTTTTTGTGCCGGTATTACAACTTGATTTGCTGGCTATAACTTTAATTTTCCTTCACTAAAATCTCTAATGGCATGTAATTCATATTTTTCACTTCAAATAATTAAACCAACGGGTTAAAAAAACATAACAAATTAAACTCAGCCGTCAAAAATTAATCCAACCATCGATTATAGAATAGGCTTCGTGGTATTTATAAATCTGTTTTAAGTAGTCGCCAGAAATAATTAAAGATTTTTTAGATTGAACTGGATCAAATAGCAAATTTTTTTTGACTTAATAACTTGTTCAATTTCCTGCTTAAAATAAATATCCTTATTTTTGCGGAAAAAGAAAATAGCTCTTTTTAAGGGTTGACTAAATGGATAGGGTCATGAAAATCGATAAAATGAAGTTTATAATGAGAAATACTTTTTTCAGCATTTTTTGGACATTAAGTATAGGTGTTAATGGACAAATAAAACCATCTAGCCAAAAAACGGACACTAAAAAGGTTACAACTGCAAAATCCTGCTGTACAACAACTACTCCAGATAGATTTGGTTTAAAA
>CAMBZB010000078.1 GCA_945872245.1 Flavobacterium psychrophilum | reverse complement strand
TCAGGAAATATCATGATTGATGGTTTGTTAACAGCTTGTTCTCCTAAGGTCTTAATAATATCGGCGGACTCTAATTCTTTTCTTAACGCCGTCACATTTACAGAAACAACTACGCCTATCTTGAACTCTTTTCCTATTCTCATTATATCACCAGCAGCAATAGCACCATCATTTGAATTAGAAACAAATTTCATATACTTACCACCATCTGCAAAAAATGGTTTAAAAAAGTCAGTCTTCTCATTTTCTAAATTAGCATTACTTGTTAAAGCTGGTTGGCCAGATATAGTAGAAGTTCCCGTTAATCCTTTAAATATAATTCCATGAACAGCATTCTTTTTAGATTGCTCTATAGCTATTTCAGGTTTAGAAGAATAAGACCATACCTTAATTAAATAAGTGCCTTCTGTGCCAGTTTGCACTACTTCAATTTCGTAACGCCAAGCTTCTGTATCTTTATTCGCTTTCTTTTTTGATTGAGCATTTGCTATTAGTGTAAAAAAAAGTATTACTGAGCATAAAAGGCTTTTTTTAAATAGGGTATTTTTCATTTTTGTATTATTTAATGCGTTAATAAAAAATTATCAAAACTGTGTGTTACACAGTTTTGATAATTGCTTTAATTATTTTAATTGCTTTATTAAAATTCCAGGGTAGTATTTCTTGCCCCCACTAAATGTAGTCGCTTCAATTTTAGGATTTGTTGTTTGTCCTTCGGCAGCTGGGTTTGTAACTGTCGTTACTTCATCATTATATGAATTGTCCCAAATTAAATTTTTATCTACTTTGATGGTTCCAATACTCTTATATATAGGAAGCCCTGTTTTTGGGTCTTCGCTTTTTTCAAGAACATCGAACTTTTCTCCACCAACCAAGCCTTCTTTTGTGCCAATTTTTGCCGTAATAGGATTGCCTGTTAATAGTTCAGTCAGTGTCTTAAATACATCATATTTTTTCTGAAGTTTAGCATACACTTTATCTATAATTCTTTTTGTTGAAAGCGAAACGATTTGCTCTTCTGTTCTTTTTTCATTTAACGAAAAGGTTATTAAGCCCACTGCTGTTTCATCTCCAACAAATTCAAGCTTAAATAAATCTGAATTGTCAAAAGCATTTTTCTTTTTAGCATCTATTTTATCTTTTTCCATATACAAATCGGAATAAAATATAGTAGCTATCGAGTCATTCCAAACCAATTTATATAAGTAGGAGGTTGCAAAAATTGAGTAGCCTTCTTTTCCTTTTTCGTATGCAGCATCTATTCCTGAATTTAGTTTGTCAATAACAAACTGTGGTTGACCTGCCATCTCTTTTGCTAGCTTTGCTTTACCTAAATCTCTAATAGCGGCGGCTGCTGGCTCATTTGCAAAAAAATTAAATTTATTGACTACTACAAAGGTATTTCCAATAAGTTCTAAGCCGATGTTTTTTAGCAAGGCCTGTCCTTCAGAAGAAGATTTTGCGTTCTTTGTTTCAATATCCGAAGCATTCATTATTCCTCTTTCTGCAACTAAATTCCAATCTAAGCTGCCATCTGCTTGTCTATTAAACCATTTTGCTACAAGTTTATTTGCTATTTTTTCCTTTGATAAATATTTTTGGATTCTGTAAGGCAATTCGTTTGCTACTGAATCAATTTTTACTCCCGCTGCAATTGCTGCATTGTTTGCAGCTTCAGAAGACTTATATATTATTGCTTTCTCTTCGGCAGATAATGTATATTTAACTGGATTGAAAGATTTTTCACCAATTGTATGTTCATTATATTTATCCGGAAAAGGTGCATCATTAAACGCTTTTAATACAACTTCTTTTCTAGGAAAGTTGTCAGATTCAATAACCATGGTATGTAAAGAACTTCTAAGATTCTTTACTGTTACTTTTTTGTCTTGTGCTTGAGCGATAGTACTAATGCCTAATGATATTACGCCTACCAAAATGATTATTTTTTTCATTTTTGTTTTTTTAATGGTCAATCTCCGTTTTTTCAAAAGGTCTCTGGTCTCCTCTAAATTTTATATATAACTAAATGTTTAAACCCTATTATTATGCGCTAAAACAAGCCATTTTGAAATTCTAGGCTATTATACAGTATCTGTAAACTTGGTCTGCAACATCTACTAACTAATTGTACCATTTAATTAATAATAGCATATAAATAATGAAGCTACCTTTAAGTGTTTGTTAGCACAATACCCGATCTGCTACATGCCACTAAAAGCATCCAATACGAACAAATAGCTAATTTTTTTTATTTCAAATAAATGGAGCCATTATAAATGTTTATTCCTGCACTAACTGTAAATCCAAAAGATGCAATGCCGCTCACGATAGATAATCTTTGTAATGTTGATTGTAAATCAGCAACTCTTTTAATATCATCTCGTGTAGGATTATTTGGTAATGTTATTTTTGTAGATGTATATGCAAGAATTCCTGAAGCAACAATTAAACCATTAGCAATTAGCATATGCTTACCAGCATTTCTAAACTTCTGGTTTACATACGGTAGCTTTAAGTCGACCTTTTGTTGTGATTGGTTGCTGCCGCCGACTATTACGGAAGAGTTACTATTTGTCGTGTCCTTAGATTTTTCTAGTCCGCTATAATTTATTGTTCCACGAAAGGGTTCTCCGTTTTGCGAATTTAGGTAGCTAACAAATAACAATGAATCTTCTTTAATTACCTGTAAGTTTTTACCATCTTCAATTGAGAGGTACTGAAATTCAGACACTATTTTTTTTGATATTTTCCTGACTTTTTTTTGAGGGTCTGTAGTTTGTTGATAAAAATAAATGTAGTCTTTGTCCACGTAAATTATTTTCACATTCAGGTTTGTGCCTTCTTTGGTTTTTATTTTATCCTGTGCAGATGAAAATTTGAACATAAAAATCAACAATAAAAATAGTAATGAGGCCTTATTGTATATGCCTTTAGATAAGTGTTTCATATAATTTATTTTAATAATAAATCTACGTTTTTATACGCTTCTGTACTATCCCACATTTGCTACCTAGCTCCAAATGCACCTAAGTTATTCGCAAAAACCTTCGTAATTTCAACTTAAGCAAGGTTTTTATTTTTGGTTTTTGAGGTGAAATGCGGTCTTACTGCAATGTCAACTGCAAGGTGCATTTAAAGTAAAAAGCCACACCTTTTGAGTTTGTGGCTTTTTACTAACTATAGCTGTTTGAATTACATCTTCACAATCCTTTGCGCAAGCTCTCCAATCTTAATCACATA
>CAMBZB010000077.1 GCA_945872245.1 Flavobacterium psychrophilum | reverse complement strand
TAGAAGTTGAGGGAGGAACGGAAGCTCATAGAAGATCATTTTACACTGCCTTATATCGTAGTTATGAAAGAATGATAAATATTACCGAAGAGGGTAAATATTATAGTAATTATGATAAAAAAATTCATAAAGGAGAGCAAAATTTCTATTCTGATGATTGGGTTTGGGATACTTTTTTAGCATTACACCCGCTTCGATATATACTGCAGCCTGATATGGAGTCTGATATGATGGCCTCCTATGTAAGGATGTATCAACAATCAGGATGGATGCCACAATTTCCTCAAATACATGGCGATGTCCCACCTATGAATGGTTTTCACTCCACAATTATGATTCTAGATGCTTATAGAAAAGGCATTAAAAACTTTGATATTAATGTTGCGTATGAAGCCATGAAAAAAAATGCATTTGAGGGAACCATGGTGCCATGGCGTTTGGGAGCAGCTTCCCCTTTAGATAAATTAGCCTTAAAATTAGGGTATTTCCCAGCGCTCCATCCAGGCGAAACAGAAACAGAACCTACAGTTGATAGTTTTGAAAAAAGACAAGCTGTTGCAGTTACTCTTGCCCAAAGTTATGATGATTGGGCATTGGCTCAACTTGCTAAAGATCTTGGTAAAGAGCAAGACTATGAGTATTTTTCAAAAACAGCAAAAAATTACAAGAATTTATATTGGAAAGAAAAGGGGTTTTTTATGCCTAAAGACGCAGCTGGAAATTGGATTGATATCGATCCAAAATTTGATGGTGGTATGGGAGGAAGAGATTATTATGACGAAAATAATGGATGGACTTATCTTTGGAATGTGCAACAAGATGTTTTGGGTTTGCAAAAATTAATGGGAGGTCGTGATACTTTTGAAGCACGATTGGATCAGATGTTTAGAGAAGATTTAGGTAGAAGTGTATATGCTTTAAATGCTAAATTTCCTGACTTTACTGGCATTGTAGGGCAATTTTCTATGGGTAACGAACCTAGTTTTCATATTCCTTATCTGTATAATTTAACTAAGTCACCTTGGAAAGCCCAGAAAAGAATCCGAATGCTATTAAATACATGGTTTAAAGATAATATTTTTGGAATACCTGGTGACGAAGATGGTGGCGGGATGTCGGCTTTTGTTGTATTTTCTTCTATGGGCTTTTATCCAATAACTCCAGGTATTCCTATTTATACAATAGGTAGCCCGTTATTTTCTAAAATTAAAATTAACCTTCCAAATGGTAATGTCTTTACTATCAATGCTCCAAATTGTAATGAAAAAAATAAGTATATTCAAAAAGCCTCTTTGAATGGAAAATCTCTAGACGGACCTTGGTTTACACATGAAGATCTTGTTAATGGAGGGACTTTAGAATTAGAAATGGGATCCCATCCAAATAAAGCTTGGGGCGCTAGTGAAGAAAATGTTCCGCAAATTTTCAAAACATCAAATTAAATTAGGATTAAGAAATTAATAATTTTCATACCGATTTACACGTCTTTTTTAATGATTATTTTTTCATTTAGTACTGGTATCTTAAATAGATAAAAAATCTACTAATGACGACCGTTTTCTATTATAATAACGATACTGCCTATCCGGTAAACGTTATTTATCTGGAGGAGCTCACAAAGGTTCGGATGTAAAGATGAATATTCACAAAGTTGATTATAGAAAATTTGGTGATATGTATTTTGATAGGAATAGTGACTCTTTAGAAATACATAATAGTATTCAAAACAATAAATATAAGAATTCTATAAAGCAGCTTCGAAATTATTATAGTAAATTTGAAAAAGCAGTTCCAGACATTGGAAAACAAGAATTAATAAACAAAACATTACATAAAAATGACTAAACCTAATTTAATACTATTGCTAATTTTAGTTATAGTTAGCAATAGTAATCATGTTTTGGCTCAAAATAGTAAAAGACCAAATATCATCTTTATTATGACAGATGATCAAAGCGCTATAGTTCCAAAAGACTCGGATAAAGAACTACAATCCCATCCTTTTGGTTTTAACGGTGATAGCTCCGTACATACCCCAATTATTGATGGTTTAGCAAAAAACGGCTTGGTATTCAATAGGGCTTATGTGTCGAGTTCCGTTTGTTCCCCTAGTCGATATACTATACTAACGGGACGTTATGCAGGCAGATCTGAAGGTCCTAGTTTTATGAAACAATATCCATACTGCCAACAATCAAGAGTTGAAAATAATATCGAATTAGAAATCAATGCGGATAATTTACCAAAATTGCTTCAAAAGGCAGGTTATAAAACAGGTTTTGTGGGTAAAAGTCATGTTATAGAGCATGAGTTATTAGAGAAAAAGAAAAAATGGGAAAATAACGGACTTATTATCTACGATAAAAAATCAGACCCAAATGACAGTTTGGTTTCGAATGCCATGGCTCACAATCATAAGGAATGGTCCAGAATGATAAAAGAATATGGCTTTGACTATGCCGAAGGTATTTATGCGGCCAATTTAAGGGAATTATATAACGATTCGTTGAATGTTCACAATGTTGAATGTAAGAATAAAGCGGCCCTAAATTTTATCGATCAAAATAAAAAGGAGCCATTCTTCTTATATTATAGTGAAACTATCCCTCATGGACCCGCACCCTGGATTAAGAAAAACGGAAAATTTGTACATGGATTAGATGCCAACCCGAAACTTACAGGGGAAGGATATTTGGATGCAGATTACAGTTATTTGCCCACAAGAGAAGAAATAAAAAAGGAAGTTAAATCTTTAGGTAAAGAGGAAGCGCAAGCCTGGCTGAGATGGTTTGACCATGCTGTTGGCGCTGTGGTGGATAAATTAAAGGCAGCGGGAATTTATGAAAACACATTAATTGTTATTACTTCAGATCATGGCAATTATAATGGAGGAAAAACTACGCTATATGAAGGAGGAATAAAAGTACCCTTGATGATGCATTGGCCGGCTGTCATAAAACCAAATTCTAATTATAATGAGTTGGTTCAAAACATAGATTACACCCCCACGTTTTTAGAATTGGCAGGAGTAAATTTAAAAGAAGTAAAAACAAAATTAGATGGCGTCAGTTTAAAAAATATACTTAAAGGCAATAGTAAACCGGTGCATGATTATTTGTATTTCGAATTGGGTTTCGCCAGAGGTGTAGCAACAAAAGACTGGAAATACATTACGGTTAGATACGATGAAAAAACACAGAACAAGATTGATAATGGAGTTCTATTTAAAGGATGGAATAACACAGAAATTAAATTGCCTTATTATTTAAGCAATAGCCACCTAGGACACCAGGCTGCGTTATATAACCCTTTTTATTTTGAAAAAAATCAATTATTTGACATGAAAACAGATT
>CAMBZB010000076.1 GCA_945872245.1 Flavobacterium psychrophilum | reverse complement strand
AATTATCAAAAGGTGGATATTGCTTCAAAAAATCGGCAATGTGTTCTGCAATTGTGTTCATAGTATGGAAATATTCGTCCGTAAAAATAATAAATAAAAGTCTTGTTATGAAATGGAAAGTATCTAAATCCTGTTATTTCAAATTGACTGCAATAAATATAGTAGAAGTACAGAATACTCCCGTATTGTCAAATTTTCTATTTTACATAATATAAATTATAGTTCAAATTAACTAATGTTAATTAATACGATTGTAAACACAATATCCATATAAAAAAGCATTTATAAAGTAAAATAACTTAATTAGATTTTCTAGGCGCTTTTATCAATTTTTCTTTTTCAACTTTATTTTGAAGCATTTGATTCGCCAATAATTTTTCTATCAATTCGTCCTTAGTCAAATGATGAAAAACTGTTTTGATTTTATCTTTAAATTCTAAGGAAAATTCCTGATTGGGTTTTGTTTTGAAGATTTGTTTGGCCCACAATAAAGCGTTGTTTTCTTCAATATTTTCGGAAGTTGGTTTTTTAAATTTGGTAAATTTGATACCCAATTCTTTTTCGAAATCGGCAATTTCAGCAACTTCTTCCTGCTGTAAAACGGTTAACGATACTCCTTTGGCTCCGGCTCTGGCAGTACGGCCGCTTCGGTGGACATAAACTTCATAAACATCGGGCAAATGATAATTCACCACATATGAAATTGCCGCAACGTCAATTCCCCTTGCGGCCAAATCAGTCGCTACCAAAATATGGATGTATCCTTCTCTGAATTGCTCCATAATTCGATCTCGGATTCCTTGCGACAAACTACCGTGTAAAGCACCGGATGAAAATTTATTGATGGCTAGATTTTTTGCCAATTTATTGACCGCAGCTTTGGTTTTACAAAAGATAATGCCGCGTTCTCCTTCTTTAGAAGTTAGAAAATGCATCAAAATATTCAGTTTTTCAATTGGATCTACCACAATATACTGATGGTCAATTTCTTGGTTTCCCACTGTTTGCATATCGGCACTTACTTGAATACTATTTTTGTTCAAGTAGTTCTGAATCAATTGCTTGATACTTCCGGGCATGGTGGCCGAGAAAAGAAATGTCCTGCGGTTTTTGGGCAATTCGGCTATGATTTCGTTTAAACTTTCGTTTAAAATAGTAATCATTTCATCGGCTTCATCCAAAACTAAAAATCGAGTTTCTTTTAGATTTATAACTTTGCGTTGTATTAAATCAATCAGCCTTCCTGGCGTTGCCACAACGATGTGTGTTGGCGAAGTCAAGCGTTCTATTTGTGGTTTTATGGGAATTCCTCCGCAGGTCGCAGCGATAGAAATCTCTGGGAGATACTTGGCAAAAGCCTCTAAATTACTAAAAATCTGATGTCCTAATTCGCGTGTCGGTACCAATATTACAGCTTGGATAGCGGTACTGTTCGTATCTATTAATTGTAACAATGGCAATCCAAAGGCAGCTGTTTTTCCAGTTCCGGTTTTGGCAAGCCCAACAATATCTGTGGCGTTTGATAAAAGTAACGGAATGGTTTTTTGCTGGATTTCTGTTGGAACAACAAATTTCAACGCTATAATAGCTTTTACCAAAGGAGTTGAAATTCCTAAATCAGCGAATTGGTTTGACATTTTTTAGATTTAATGATTCATAAAATTGTTGTTTTATAAATAGCTTGTCGATACAATTTTAAATTGTAAAACTTTCGCATTACTATTTAAAATCACTCGAAGTGACAATCGGAACTGAATACTAAAAACTGAATACTGATTACTCTTTTTAATCCGCTTCGTTCATGATTTTCTCGCGATACTTCTTCCCTATCAATAAAACAAGTTTTTGCTTGTAGTCTTCGACGAGCCATTCGCGGTAATTTTTACTGCATTGGCTCAAACATTTGGCATAACGTTTCAATCGGCATTCTATATCCGGGTCTAACTCTTTAAATAATGCTTTTGCATCCCGCAATTCTTCGGTGTTATCCACACACATTGCGGCGTGTTGTTCTAAGGATTTGTCTAAAACTACTTTCGATCTTAAATTTTGTGCGATGGCAAGCTTATGCTCTTCATCTACATCAAAAGTCACTACTTCCGTTTTGGCAAATTTGGCTCTTAATTCCGGAGGCATGGTGTACTTGAAATACAGTTCGATCTCAGTGTCATCCCTTAAGTTTTCTAAATAGAATTCTGGGGATTTAAAGATATGCTGCCAGTTGACAGGTTCATTCCACAACCCAAAACGTGCCGCATTATTTCCTAAATCAATTACTGTAAATTCATCTTTACCGGGTAATTTTCGAGAACCACGACCAATCATTTGAAAATACAAGGTTAATGATTTTGTGGCTCGATTTAAAATAATGGTTTCGACCGTAGGTTCATCAAAACCCGTGGTAAGAATCCCCACCGATGTCAGTATGGCATCGGGCGTTTTCTTAAACCAATTCAAAATATCTTTCCGTTCTTCGATGCTGCTGGTGTTATCAAGGTGCCGAATGACATATCCTGCTTCTCTGAAAGTTTCGTATACGTATAAGGAGGTATTGATTCCGTTATTAAAAATAAGGGTCTTTTTACCCAATGATTTCTCCGTGTAGGCGTGCAACAGTTTTTCCTGCATTGCCATATTAGTGTACAAATCATCCGAGGATTTTACAGTGTAATCGCCATTGATTCCTACTTTTAGTGAAGTCAATCCCACATCGTAACTATACGTTATCGCTTTCGCCAAAAATCCTTTTTCAATCAAGGAACTGATGTTGTCTCCCACGATTAACTCATCATAATTCTCATGCATGGGTAACTTGATGTTCGAACTCAATGGGGTTGCCGTAACGCCTAAAATGAAGGCGTTTTTAAATGAACTCAATAATTTCCGAAAGGAATTGTAATGCGCCTCATCAATAATCACCAGCCCAATGTTGTCAAGATGCAATTTCTCGTCATTGATACGGTTTTTCAGCGTCTCTACCATGGCCACAAAACAAGAATAATCGTTTTGGTCCGGAAGTTCTTTTACCTTACTGTTGATGATTTTATTTTTTACGTCGAAGCCTTTGAGCATTTTTGAAGTCTGCTTGCACAACTCTATTCGATGAGTCAAGACCACCACTTTCTTGTCATGTTTAGACAGGTATTGTCGGACAATTTCCGAAAACACCACTGTTTTCCCTCCACCAGTAGGCAATTGATACAATAAATGATGATTGGTAGGCGCATTATCTAAGCGTTCGAAGATGGTTTCTATATCGCCTTTTTGGTAGGTATACAGTTCTTTTCTATCTTCTATTTCTGTTTCTAGAGTGTTTTGAGACATTGCTTTTTGTTCGGTTTTTGCAAAAATACACCTAAAAAAGAGTTATTACACCAAATTAAATTATAAATAAAGAATAATGTTTCAATAAAAACGATTATGCTTTGTATTTATTCTTCAAAGCGTTCCATAATAACGGAAAATTCTTCTTTATTAAACCAGTCTTGTTGCTTGGTTTCGTCAGCTATGGCGACAATTCTGGTTTTGAATTCATTTAGCATGCCATTGGCAAT
>CAMBZB010000075.1 GCA_945872245.1 Flavobacterium psychrophilum | reverse complement strand
AATCCTGACAAGGTCCAGAAAATAACCGGAATTATAGTGATAATCCCTATAGTACGATGCCAAGCATAGATTTTTTGCTTGATTTTTTTAACGAACTTGGAATCCTTCTTTTTTGAAGAGTTGACTTCTTTTGGTGTGTTGTCCATTTTTTCTTTTTGTATTATATAACCCTTTCAGTTCAAAACTCTGAAAGGGTTGAATAAAATAGTTATTTTCTTAATGAAAAATTATATTGCAAGCCTACCAAAAATGTTCTTGGAGCTGCAGCGGTATAATTGGGTTGCGCAGTAGCTTGATTTCCTCTCGAAACATTGTAAGCATATAATTTGTCGGTTATATTAATGATGTTTCCGTAGATTTCAATTTTTTTCCATTCGTAACCAGCACGAAAATTAAAAATGTCGTAACCGGCATATTTAATAGTGTTGACTTGGTCTTGGTAATAACTTCCCACCGATTGCCATTCGACAGAAGTTCTGAATTTAGGCAACCAATTTGGGTAATAACTAATTTCTGAATTGCCTGACCATCTTGGTGCTTGCGGCATTTCTTTTCCGTTCAGATTTTTCAAAACATCTGTTGGATAATCTGAAACTTTGAAATCGATGTAAGTATGTTCGGCAACGGTGCCGCCAAAACGGATGTTTACTTGATTAGAAAGTAGTTTGAAATTTCCGCCAAATTCCACTCCTTTGTGTCTAGTTTCTCCAACAGAACGGAAATCGGTTGAGTTGTCGGGCAAACGAACACTTAACAATTCGTTTTTGCCTTCCATATAATACAAGGCATAATCAAAGTTCAATTTTCCGCCCAATAAAGCTAACCAACCTCCAATTTCGTAATTATTGAAAGTTGCCGGTTCAAGATTGTAATAAAACTGAGCCGGTTTACCCGTAGTTCCTCCAGTTCCTGTTTTAGTTCTAAAAATCGAAGTGATTCCTGGAGGCGCAAATCCTTGGGCATAATTGGCATAAATTCCGGTAAATTGAACTGGATTGTAGTTAGCACCAAATTTAAAAGTAGGTTTGTCGAATACTTTTGTTCCTATTGAATTATCGATAGCATTGTTGTAATTGACTTTCAAATTGTCATAACGTGCTCCTGCAGTTAACACCAATTTTTCGAAAGGATTGATGCTCACTTGAGCGTAACCGGCAGTGTTGAAAATATCGGCTGTATAGTTGGATAGTTTTACATCTGGTCGTTCGGCAGTGATTTCATAATAATCCACGGTTTGTTTTCCAGGAGATCCCGGATTAAGATAGGCTTTCATTTCAAGTAGATAAGCCCAATAGGTTACAGGAGAATAATCATACAGTGCTCCACCGACGATTTTGGTGTTTAAAAAGTCAAATTTTTGAGTGTGTTGCGCGATAGCACCATAACTTTTGAAATTGTTGGAATTTACTTCTCCTTTTGCTGATGTTGGGTTTACTGTAGGGCTCCATCGGATTCCGTAAGATGGATTCTGTCCCAATTTGTTGTCTCTAAAATAGGCAGTAATGTAACTTGAAGCGTTACCATTCCAGTCGTGTTCCAAGGTCAATCTTGTTCTCAAGGCATCGGATTTTCTATACGTGAAATCAGTTGTACTCTTGTAGGTTCTGTTGTAAAAAGCGACTTCATTCACGCTTCCGCTCATATCAGAATAGTATTTTCCCCACATTGTATTACTGATTAATCGGGTTTTTGAGTTGATGTTGTAATCAATTCGCGCATTGATATTGTCTTTATTGTAATCAGAAAAAGTCATCCAGCCATTTTCTTGTAAACTCGAAATTCCTGCAATATGAAAACCGATTTTACCAATAGTAGCTCCAGCAGAAGCTTGGATTCGTTTGTAACCCCATTGGTCAGCCTGCATTCCAAACTTGAATTCTGGATTAATAGAAGGTTTTAACGAAATTAAATTGATGGTTCCGCCAACTGCCTCTGGGCCATACAATGAAGAGGCAGGACCTTTGATTACCTCAATACTTTGAAGATTGAATTGGTTGATTTCCAATAAGGCATTGTGGTTGAAAATTCCCATAGGGCGAATAGGCAAGCCGTCTTCCAGATACAAATAATAGGCATTGGTTGTCATCGGTTGGCGAATGGACATTGAGTGTTGTTCATTGCCTAGATTCACCATCAATACTCCCGGAGTTTTGTTGATGATTTCATAAGCTGCAACAGCTTTAGTTTCGTCAATAGTTTTTGCAGTCAATTTGCTGACAGCCACTGGAGTTTCTTTTCGTAAAGAGGCTGAACGATTGGCGGTAATAAATACTTCTTGTAAATTTTCGACTTTCGTACTGTCTTGAACAGGTTTAGTAATTTTTTTCTTGGAATTGTTTTGCGCAATGGCGATTTGCCCTAATATCAATAGGGTAAAGAATATTTTTTTCATTTTTGTTTGTATAAATTTAAATAATAGTTTATTACTCATTGGCTTAATGCCAATGAAAAATTCCATTTCAATTGTTTTGAAATGGGAAACTAATAATAGATTTATACGAGTGGTGGGCGGAAAATCCCTAGTTGGGCAGATTTTGGTTTTTCACAAGGATAAAAAACCAAAATTTTGTTTTTGTTAATTGAAAGGATTGAAGTAAGATGATGTTTTGAATTAGAAGGAATATAGACTAATTCTTGCTTTTCCTTTAAATTTTCGGCTTCTTTCTTTTCTTTTTCGGCTTCTTTTTTGAGTTGTTTAGACAAGAAGCAATGTCCATTACATTCGTTTTTTTTCATTTCTCTTTGAATACACAAGTTTTTCACGATTTCCTCTTGATGTATTTTGAAATTCAAATAAACAAAAACATTTCCCAGTGAAGGCACCAGCAACAGAATCGAGAGTGATATGACAAAAAAACGTTTCAGACTGTTTTGTTTAGAAGCGCAAAAATAGTATTTTATGTTAAGATAGTTTAGTCTTTTATTAAAAAAATCCCCAACTACTTTTCGTAATTGAGGATAAGATTGCTAGGTTCCTCGCAATGACAGGAATGGAATTATTAATGAATTAAAACCCAGGTTCCGTTTGCTATTAAACTCTCGGCTTTCTTGTACTTCATTTCTTGAGTTTGTCCATTGGCCACATTTTGAATCGTTACCGTATCGTTACGATTGATTTTTGGTTGGTCGCGAACGATAGTTTCTGTCACATGACGTTGTTGCGTTTGTCCAGCCTCCTTATTGGCAGTTTCGCTCGAAACTATTTCGTCTTTACTCTCGGTATACTTTTCTTTCTGGCGAACTTGTTTTGCCTCTTGAATTTTTGGCGCTTGTTGTTGTGGCAAATCCCCTTTGAACAAGAACGAAATCACCTCTTTATTTACGCCATTCAACATCGAACTAAACAAATTGTAGGCTTCAAATTTATAAATAAGCAAAGGGTCTTTTTGTTCGTGAACCGCCAATTGAACGGATTGTTTCAATTCGTCCATTTTGCGTAAATGTTTTTTCCAAGCTTCATCTACAATGGCCAGCGTGATGTTTTTCTCGAAATCGGCAACCAATTGATTTCCTTTAGTCTCATACGCTTTTTTCAAATCAGTAACCACATTTAGTGATTTTATTCCATCGGTAAACGGAACTATAATACGTTCGTATTGGTTATTTTTATCTTCATATACATTGCTAATGATAGGAAAAGCTTCTCTCGCGCTGCGTTCAGTTTTTTCAGAATAATACGCTAAAGCTGCTTTATATACTTTTCCGGTCAATTCGATTTCCGTCAATTTATTGAAATCACTTTCAGAAACTGGAGAAGTGATAGAGAAATAGCGAAT
>CAMBZB010000074.1 GCA_945872245.1 Flavobacterium psychrophilum | reverse complement strand
TTGCATTCCTTCAATAATGTTTCTTCCTTGGGATTAAACACAAAATCATAATAGGTTTTAACGGCACTAAATTTTTCATACAATTCGAGTATTTGCTCCTCCAATTGTTTTTTATGGAGTTCGGTCAAGTATTTTTTTAAATCGCGTTTACTCATTGTACCAGTTTATAATTGCAAAAGTAAATTACTTTAGGAATGAATTCTTCAAAAATCGAGGATAATCCTTAATTTTGCATTTCAATCTATAAAAAACATTTTCAATGGTACGGATTTTTAAAAACATTGCAATCCTCGAAGGCATCTCTTATTTGGTTTTATTTGCCAATATGCTTTTAATCAAACCCATCGATATGCTGCTGTACAAGACTTTGTTGTACCCTATAGGGATGACTCATGGCCTGCTGTTTATTGGCTATGTTTTATTGGCAGTTGTATTGAAAAAATCCCAAAATTGGAACTTCATTTCCCTTCTTGTTGTATTGACCGCTTCCCTCCTGCCGTTGGCAACATTTTTCGTCGAAAAAAAATATATCAAACATGTATAAAATCCTGGAAAAAATATTTGGTTGGTGCTATCCTTTATTAAAAAATTGGGGACTTGGAGAGAGCTTTTCGGCTTATGCAAGCCTTATTATCAATATAATAATCATCAGTGGGTTATCGTACTTCATTTACGTTTTCTTTAGGTTTATATTAGCTACACTAATGGAAGTTATTGCTCGGAAAACTAAAACGAAATTTGACGATTTGCTTATTTCCAATAAAACGGTGATGTACACTTCGCATCTTATCCCTTTGTTGTTTATTTATAAAACAGTCCCAATTATTTTAAAAGCTTACGATTATTGGGAAGGTGTCTTTGGAAAATTAGTTGGAATCTACATTATTTTACTTATTCTTTGGATCATAAGGACAATTTTCAACGCCCTTAAAGACCACCTAAAAAGCATCCCGGAATATAGCGACAAGCCGATTGACAGCTACATTCAGGTTATCATGATTGTACTTTGGATGATTGGAATTACGGTAATATTTTCCGAAGTTTTTGAAATTAAAATTGAAAAACTGCTGGCCACTTTAGGAGCTATTTCAGCTATCATATTGTTGATTTTCAGGGATACCATACTCGGATTCGTTGCCAGTATTCAAGTCTCCGTGAATGATATGGTTCGAATTGGTGACTGGATAACCATGGATAAATTTGGCGCCGATGGCGATGTGATAGAGATTAATCTCGCTACCGTCAAGGTTCGCAATTTTGACTTTACTACAACCACAATCCCCACTTACAGCCTGATTTCTGATTCGTTCAAAAACTGGCGAGGGATGCAAAAATCGGACGGCAGAAGAATAAAACGCCACCTTTTAATCAAGTCCAACAGCGTTCGTTTCATAAAAAATGAAGAACTAGATGGGTTTAAAAAAATCCAACTCCTTGGCGACTATATTGAAAGGAAAAAAATTGAAATCGAAAAATACAATATACAAAATCATATCAATAAGGAATTACCCCTTAATGGTAGAAATTTGACCAATCTGGGATTGTTTCGAAAGTATATCACCCAATATCTTGAAAATCACGCCGGGTTAAACAAAGAGATGCTCATGGTGTGCCGCCAATTACAACCCACTGCTCAGGGAATCCCGTTAGAAATTTATGTCTTTTCAAAAGACAAAAAATGGGAAAATTATGAGTACATAATCGCCGATATTTTTGACCACATCATCGCTTCGGTATCGTTTTTTGACCTGGAAATTTTTGAATTGCCTGCTGAGGAAAGAAGTGTTTTCCTAGACAATTAAAGAGAATCCAAAATTAGGAGTGTCGTATTGCATTTTTTTTTACTTTTAAAGAAAAAAAGATGGATCAAAGGGCTATTTTTCTAAAAGCGTTTCGAGGGGAAGCCATAGGCAATATATCCAATGAGTCGTCGTCAGACGAACTGTTTCAAAATCAAGTCCTCCGCCCTATTCTGAAGTTGCAAAACGATTTGTTTCTGGCAGTATTCCTGAATTATTTGGCCAAAAATAAAATGGCGTTTAAAACCCAAACACCTGAAAAAAAAGAGGCAACGATTGAAAATGCCCTTCAAAAAGACATCAAGTTGCAAAATATTTTTAAAGGCATGATTATCGGATTATTTACCACCGATGAATATGCCCTATACCTTAAAAATTCCTCCGGCCTCAACAAAAGAATGATGGGTATGCTTATGGAAAGGCTCAAAAGCCAAGTGCAATTATTATCGGGGGAACCAAGCTAAGTCAACCTTCGTTGTTCGTTAATCTTCTGTTCCTCATTTTCATTATTCTTGAATTTTGAATAATGAACCTGGAATAATGAATTTTGAAAAAAAACTATTACTCGGATATTCAATAATAGTCGGAGACTTTGCGGAGCGAACTAATGACCTAATGCTGGCGCGAGCTTCTAGCTCGAGCCTATAAGAGTGTTGTCACTCCGTAGGAGTCGCAACGCACGAGAGTAGGGACGCTTTACAGCGTGACAAACGGGGTCATAAGATTGGATTAAATATAATAATGTATGGTATTAAAAGAATTAAAACTAGATTCTGTAAGTTATAGAAAGTAATGGGTTGCAGTTTGGACTTTAGTAAAAAATACTCCACGCTCCGCAAAGGCTCCGACTTTGAGGATGAGTTTGTCAGTCTTTGACTGAAAAAAATTAAATAGCACAAAACTAAATCGGTTAAAAACCGAAAGACCCTAGCTTAAAGTCGGAGACTTTGCGGAGCGAAGCCACAACTTCGGCTAGGCGGAAGCTTGTCGGCAATTGAAGAGCGAAACTAAAAATCGTTGTAAATAATTAGGAAGTTACATATAAAGTAATAACTTTGTAATTACTAAAAAAATATTTTATGGACATTTCAGTAATCTCAATTGGAAACTCAAAAGGAATTCGTTTATCGAAAACAGTACTTGAAAAATATAATATAACGGACAAAGTTGAGCTCATTCTTGAGAAAGGTTATATTATTCTTAAACCCAAATCAGAAACAAGAAAGGATTGGGAAAAAGCATTCAAAATAATGCACGAAAATGGAGAGGATAAATTGTTGATTAACGATGTCTTTGAAGAAGAAAATCTTGAAGAATGGATTTAAAACAATATCAAATCGTTTTAGTGAATCTTGATCCAACTGTTGGTAGTGAAATAAAGAAAACGCGACCGTGTGTTGTTATTTCTCCAAACGAAATGAATAAATATTTACAAACAATTGTCGTTGCACCAATGACAAGCAGTTCAAAAACGTATCCCACAAGAGTTGCAATAAATCATGATACCAAAAAAGGCTGGATTGTGTTGGACCAAATCAGAACTGTTGATAGACAAAGAATAATCAAAGTTTTAGGAAATTTGAGTGAAAAAGAAACTGCAAAAGTAAAAGAAGTTTTACGTGAAACGTATGTGGATTAATTAATAATAGCCCCCGCTCCGAAAAGTCTCCGACTTTGAGAATGTATTTGTCAGTCTTTGACTAAAAAAAATAAATAGCACCTATTGGGTGTAATTAATAAATGGTGTCAAGTAATTAACTTTCAGAGTTAAAATTAAACCCAATTAGAAATTAAATGTCAGTCTGAGCTTGTCGAAGACAAAAAAAGAGACACTTCGACAAGCTCAGTGTGACAAATTGCAATAAATTAAGCATGAAATATAATTAACCCAAACGGGTTAAATAGCACAAAATTAAATCGGTTAAAAACCGAAAGACCCCACCTCAAAGTCGGAGACTTTGCGGAGCGAATACTTTATAGGGATGAAGTTGGTTTTTTTTGGCAACTGCAAATCATAAAAAAGGCTATAAACCTTAAATTTTCTTCACATCCACATAAAAATCTTTAGCTACTTTGAGCATTATTTTTT
>CAMBZB010000073.1 GCA_945872245.1 Flavobacterium psychrophilum | reverse complement strand
TTGAATAATGTCATTCCAAGTTTGATAAAAAAGCCCTTGATTGGTGGCGACATAGAGAGTTTCTCTATGGATAGCAGAAGCATAGACCGTAGCTAAATTTGAACTAAATCCTATATATGTAAAAGGGGAATTTATATTTACAAATGCTATTCCATTGTCTAAACCAAGCCAAATATTATTATCATTGTCAACAAATGAAGAAAGGACAGTATTGTTTTGTAAACCTCCTTTTTGATTAATGTGTTGCAGTATTTTTCCGTTAAAGTCACAAATAATAATACCATCTAATACAGAATTAATCACTATATATTTTTCTCCCATCAAGACACCTCCTAATGAACTGTTTTTTTTGATAAAAATAGTAGCGGCTGTATCCCAAGAAACCATTTTTTCTCCATCATAAAGGTAAATCCCTTTATCTAATGTAGTTAGTAAAATTTTATTATCCGGCATAGGAATCATACTCCAAACTTCTATATTGTTAAGAACTGTTGTGCCTTTTAACTGAATTAATTTTCCGTTTTTAAGCTCTAGAATACCATTAGAAACATCTTGAAAATAGATTTGGTTTTTTACTTTAAAAGAGAATTGAAACCTATCGGGAGCTTTAATAAATTTAATGGAGTTGTTTTTATAAACAAATGCCCCCGAAAATGATTGAAAAATCACCTTATCGCCAAGGATATGTACTTTCCAGATAAAATCAAAATTCTTTATAGTGTTGCGATTGACTAGTTTAGAAATAGAAGTATAAACTAACTTCCCTTTTGAATTGGATTTGAAATAACCAAACTCGTTGTATCCCCCTACAAATATTTTTCCTGAATCATCAATCTCTACACTTCGAATTGGACTTGATTTTGGAGTAGTATATTTTTGCCATGAGGCTCCATCAAACTGCAAGAGGCCATCATTATTGGCAAAATACATGTTGCCATTTCCATCTTGATCAATATCCCAATTTTGGGTCTCTGCTTTATAATCAACTCTTTTGTAATTTTTAATTCCAGGAATTCCAATAATATTAACCTGTGCAAAAAACATACTTGAATAAAACAGGAAATAGAATAAATACTTTTTGGTGGGTCTCATAATTGAAGTTGCTAGTAAAAGTGATTTAAACTTTTTCTATTTGCTAAAAAATTTGTCTTTTATACCCACTTTTCGCCCTTTTTTTCGTTTCGTAGCCCTGCTATGTATCTTAAAAAAGACTTTAATTGGATAAAAACCTTAATTTTCGCTTAAATACAAAAAGGTTAAATCTCACATTGAATTTTTTATAAAGAAATTATTACTTTAAGATCAATCCTTTTTTTTAAAAATTTGTTAATAAGCTAAAATAAGTAATTTTTTGATATGATATTTTTTAATTTTTATATGTGATTTTAAAAATAATATAGGTATTTAAATATCGTATTGATTTTCAATTTATTAAAATTTTTTTGATGTTGCGAATGATTACGATATAATGGATTTTGATAAGATTTTGTAAATATTATTTAAATGTCATTTTCGGAAATATACTTGTATTTTTGCATCAACTTAATATTTAATTAACCAAAAAAATTAGAAAAATGAAATTAACAAAATTATTTATTTTTTGTTTTTCATCCCTCTTATTTTCAGTTTACGGGCAGGCACAATACATTGCCGTAAAGGGAAAAATAGTAGATGAAAAAGGACTTTCTGTTCCCGGAGCTACCATTTTAATTAAAGGTACTTCAAAATCAACCATTTCGGATCTTGACGGAGTTTATGAAATAAAAGCGCCAACAAATGGCTCCTTAACTATTAGCTACGTTGGGTATGAAACCGTTCAAGAGACCATTAATGGTAGAACTAAAATTGATTTTAAATTAGTTCTTTCGAACCAGGACCTACAAGAAGTTGTTGTTGTTGGATATGGTACTCAAAAGAAAAGTGTTGTTACCGGAGCAATATCAAGTATCAAAGCAAAAGACTTAGAAGATTTACCGATAACTAGAATCGAACAATCATTACAGGGGAGAGTCTCCGGAGTATTTATTGCCGCTAATTCAGGAGCGCCGGGGTCTTCTGCGACAGTTAGGGTCAGAGGGATTACTTCTCTTGGTAATAATGAACCTCTTTGGGTAATTGATGGTGTCGTTGTTGATGCTGGAGGTATTGGCTTTTTAAATCAATCTGATATTGCATCGGTCGAAGTATTAAAAGATGCTGCCTCTCAAGCAATATATGGTGCGAGATCTGCTGCAGGGGTTATTCTTGTGACAACAAAAAAAGGAAAAGCCGGTAAAATGAGTGTCAGTTATACTGGATATTCAGGGTTTTCCTCAGCAGCCAGAAAACTTAAAATGCTCAATGCTACAGAGTATGCCACATTAAATAATGAATCTAGAGCGGCTTCAAATTTGGCTATCCAATTTCCAAATCCGGAATCTTATGGAGTGGGTACAGATTGGCAAGCTGCGGTTTTTAATGATAGTGCAGCTCGTTTTGGTCACGATGTAAGTTTAAGTGGTGGTAATGATAATTCTACTTTTTATGTTTCTTTTGGGATGTTAGATCAAGAAGGAATTGTGGCAACGGACGTTTCTAGTTATAACAGAAAAAATATCCGATTAAACTCCACACATAAAATTTCTAAACAATTTACATTTGGTCAAACACTTGGCTATTCTAGAGAAAAAAATATCGGCTTTGGTTCAAACAATGAATTTGGAGGGATATTAAGTTCTGCTATTAATTTAGACCCCATTACTCCTCTAGTAGAAACAGACCCAATAATAGCAAATGCGTCACCGTATACAAATGCTGGTGTTTTTAGGGATAGTAATGGAAATCCTTATGGGATATCAAAATATGTTGCCCAAGAAATGAGTAACCCTTTGGCTAATATGCAAACGATGTTGGGCAATTACGGTTGGGCTGATAATTTTGTTGGGAATTCCTATTTAGAGTTTGAAGCTATGAAAGGATTAAAATTTAGAAGCACATTGGGGGCTAAATTAGCCTATTATGGAAGTGAAAGTTTTACGCCAGTTTTTTTCTTCAATTCCTCTAATAGCAATTCTATAAATAATCTATCAAGTTCAAATAATAGAGGTTTTGGTTGGAATATTGAGAACACAGCCTCATATGCTAAGAGCATTGAAAATCATAACTTCACTGTTTTAATTGGTCAGGGACATTATGTAGATAATATCACAAATGGAAAAGGGGTTACATATCGAAACCTACCTATTACGAGTTACATAGATGCTTCGTTTAACTACGGAACGCCTCAAGAAGACATTGATGGTTACGCTTATGTGGGATCGGAACGAGTTGTGAATTCGTATTTTTCGAGATTAAATTATGACTTCAAGGAAAAATATTTAGTTACAGGGATTATTCGTAGAGATGGTTCTTCTCGATTCGGTTCTAATAATAAATATGGAACTTTCCCTTCTTTTTCTTTAGGATGGGTAGTGTCAAAAGAAGGGTTTTGGAAAGAAAATAAGTTTGTAAACCAATTAAAATTAAGAGGGGGTTATGGTGTAACAGGTAGTGATGCCATTGGGGATTTTAAATATTTATCAACCATAGGTGGAGGTCGAAATTATACCGTTGGAACTTCAGGATCTGTTACAGTTGGATTCAGTCCAAATGCACCTTCAAACCCTGATTTGAAATGGGAGGAAACTAGTCAATTAAACATTGGTTTTGAAGCAAGACTCTTCCAAGATTTTAATTTATCATTTGATTTGTACAATAAAAAAACAACTGGAATTTTACAAGACATTGAATTACCAGGGTATTTGGGCTCAACAGGAAATCCATCAGCAAATATTGCGGATATACTAAACAAAGGTTTTGATTTAGAGTTAGGGTATAAGAAAAAAATAGGAGCATTTAATATAGCTGCTAATGCAAATGTTTCTTACTTACAGAATGAAGTGACATTTTTAGGAAATGGAATAACTTTTTTATCTGGAGGAGCAGGATATCAAGCAAGTACATACCCGCTTACAAGAACTCAAGTTGGACAAACTGTTAATTCTTTCTTCGGATTTCAAACTGATGGAATTTTTCAAAATCAAGCTGAGGTGAATACTTATACTAATTCTAACGGGGGTTTAATTCAACCTAATGCCTCTCCTGGTGATTTTAGATGGAAAGACACCGACGGAGACGGGACAATTAGCGAAAAAGACAGAAC
>CAMBZB010000072.1 GCA_945872245.1 Flavobacterium psychrophilum | reverse complement strand
AGAAATTGGAGGAGGGATAGACAAAGGATATTACCCACAAGCCAAGACTCTTATGATGGGACTGAATTTGCAATTTTAATTTAAAAAATATAGTATTATGAAACTTAAAAATAGTAGTTATTTATTTTTTGCACTTGGCATACTGCTTTTAGTACCGTCTTGTAGCGATGAAACTTTAAATGTTGAGCCACCAAAAGGGACTCCATTGGAACAAAATTATTATCAAAATGAAGCAGAAGCTTATACAGGGCTTATTGCAGTCTATGACATTTTAAATAAACAATCTGGCGGTTTTGATAACTTTATTACGATGTTGAATGCTGGGTCAGACGATCATTATGCTGGAGGTGGTAGTGCTACTGATGGAGCCGGAATGCAATCATTTTCGAATTATACTATCAGCTCATCTACCATTCCTTCTAGTTTTTGGAGACATTATTTTCAAGGAATTTTTAGGGCCAATACTTTACTGGAAAAATTACCCAATGTACCTATGGATGAAGCTAAAAAAGCAAGATTTGTAGCAGAATGTAAAGCTTTACGAGCCTATTTTCATTTCGAATTGGTACGTTGTTTCAAAAACGTCCCTTTAATCACATCTCTTATTCCAGCATCTGAAATATTCAACACAAAACAAGCGACACCAGAAGCTGTTTATGCACAAATTGAAAAAGATTTGTCAGAGGCTATGGATGCTTTACCTTTCAAAATAACCAATACCACTGAGGAATCTGGTCGTTGGTCAAAAGGAACGGTACAAGCATTGCTCGGAAAAGTATATCTCTATGACCCTTCAAACAAAAAAGCTTTAGCAGCCACTGAATTAGCAGCTGTGAATGGAACTCCAGGTGGAACAAGTCAGTACGGTTATAAATTACTATCAAATTTTTCTGATTTATGGGTAATAAGCAATAAATTTAATTCTGAATCTATTCTTGAAATTTCTCATACTGACCAAGGAAATACAGGTTGGGGTAACTGGGGTTCAGGATCTGATGAAGGAAATACAATAAATCAAATGGTAGGTATTAGAAACTATAATAGATCTTCTTTTAGCGCTCCTGATTTTGCTGCTGGATGGAGTTTTAATCCTTTTACTGAAGCTTTTTACGATATCATAAAAACAGACCCTCGTTTTACCGCTACTATTGCCGACTTGAAAACCCTAGAAGCTGAAGGTAAAATAGAGTATGAACATGGTTATCAAGATACAGGGTATTATCTAAAGAAGTTTATGCCTATGAAATCAGATTTTTCAACGGGTGGCGGTAATGGAGAACTAAATTACAAACAAAATGTATATGCAATCCGATTAGCGGACACCTATTTAATGGAGGCTGAGGCTTTAGGAGCTACTGGTCCAAGAGCACAAGCGTTGTTAGACGCAGTTAGAGCTAGAGTTGGGTTGCCAAGTACTCCTGTATCATTAGACGCTATAATAGCCGAACGCCGATTAGAACTCGCTGGAGAAGGGCATCGTTGGATGGATTTGGTAAGAACTGGAAGAGCAGCAACTGTTTTAGCTAGTAGAGGATTTATTGCTGGTAAACATGAAATCTGGCCAATTCCTCTAAAAGAATTAGAAAATACCCAAATTGTGCAAAATCCAAATTATTAATTTTAAAAAAGATTTAGATATGAAAATAGCATTAATATTTAAAAGAGGCTTGAACTTTACAGTTGCTTCAATAGCATTATGTATGCTTGTTAGTTGTCAGCCTGACGAACCGAGTATTGGTAATGGATTATCGGATCCAAATGCCGATGCCTCATTTACTATTACCCCTATATTAGGAGCAGTAAATACATACACATTGACATCTCAAACTGTAAATGTGATAGGAGGTTCAAAATGGGATACTGGAGAAGGATATTTTGACGGTAAATTGTCAGAAACCGTATATTTCCCGGATGCAGGAACTTATACCATCAACCATAAAGTATTGGGCAGGGGAGGCGTTTTATCTGTTGCCAAATCACAAGTATTAATAGTTCCAACTACAGATCCAAACGGTGGAAACCTAGTAGCTGGAGGGAGATTTACAAATCCTACCGATTGGGCTAAATGGACAAAAACAAACACAAATACAACTGCATCTCTAGTATATGGGGATAAATATGCAAAGTTGACTGCAACAGGTTTTGCAGGACAGGGAATCTATCAGAAGATTAGTGTTGTGGCCGGAAAAAAGTATAAAATTGATTTGAGTGCTTCTTCTACAACGGGCTGTCAAGACACTTGGTTTGAAGTGTATTGTGGGTATAAAGTACCTGTAGACGGTCAGGATTATAATGATGGAGGAATGCTACGTTCAATAAATACTTGGGATGGTTGTGGTAAGGATCCATTTGCAGGTAAAATTTCATCCATTGGTTGTAAACCTTCAAATAATTTAGGAATATTCACGGCAACCTCTACCGGAGATGTTTATTTAGTTATACGTGGTGGTGGTGCCGATATGAAGGATGGAATAAAGTTCACGAATGTCGAAATGAGACTTTTTCAATAATAGATATTAAAAATAATATTGAAAACACGAGTTAAGATTAATTGATTTGGGTTAGTTGAATTAATTTTGAGCTATTGAGTAGTCCATAATCTCTCGATTATGGGCTATTTATCAATAGCGGTTTTTTGACAGCCTATTTCATTTTTATTCATTCAATTAGTATTTACCGAATTAATAATTACTAAACCAATATTAACATAACAAAAAACCATTTAATGAAAAACAGATTTTTTAGAGTTAAAATTTTATGCTTTTTTGCACTATTTTATTTTTTACCAACACAAATTGCAAATGCTCAACAATTAGTGGTAAATGGTCAAAAAATCGTTAATAGCTCCAATGGTCAGGAGGTAATCTTGAATGCCATGAATATGGGCAATTGGATGGTTATGGAAGGTTATATTATGAATACCCAAAATCAAGCAACTTCGCAACACATATGGAAACAAAAATTAACCACTTTATTGGGGGCTACAAACACTAAAATTTTCTACGATGCATGGCTAAATAACCATGTAACACAAGCGGACATAAATCAACTTAAAACATGGGGATTTAATGCAGTTAGGTTGCCTGTTCATTATGAATATTTTGTTAACCTTGGCACTCCAGATGTTTGGAACGAAGAGGGATTCGTAATGCTGGATAACGTATTATCATGGTGTGAATCAGCGGGTATTTATGCAATTATTGATCTTCATGCAGCTCCTGGCGGACAGAGCAACAACGATATCAGCGACTATGATAACACTAAACCTTCCTTATGGGAAAGTGCTGAAAATAGATCTAAAACCGTAAGATTGTGGGATAAATTATCTGAAAGATACAAAAATAAAGCATGGGTTGCCGGTTACGACCTTATTAATGAACCTGCTTGGGATATACCTAATGGTACACTTTTACGAGAAATATATGGTCAACTAACGGATGTAATTAGGGCTAATGCTGACAATCATATTTTATTTATAGAAGGGAATTGGTATGCAAATGATTATACAGGTCTTACCCCAGCTTGGGATCCTAACATTGTTTACGCTTTTCATAAATATTGGTCAGATGCGACAAGTCAGGACATAAAATGGATAACCGATTTTCGTACTGCACAAAACAGACCTATATGGTGTGGTGAACATGGAGAAAATAGTAATCATCATTTTACAAAAATTGTGGAAACTTTTAATGCAAATGGTATTGGGTTTTCATGGTGGCCAATGAAAAAATTTGAAAGTTTCAATTGCTTTGCAAGTGCAAATTTTCCTGCCGGATATCAGGATCTTTTAAACTATATGGGTGGTACAAATCCTTCTTACAATTCAACAACAGGTTTTAATACCTGTATGGCATTAGCCGAAAGCGTTAAATTAGCCAATACTACAGTCAATACAGAAGTACTTCGCTCTATTTTTACACAACCCGGTAATAGAAATACAGCCCCCTTTACCACAAATAGCATACCTGGCAGAATTTATGCTGCAAATTATGATATGGGAATGAATGGATATGCATTCTCTGACAGAACATACGAAGATGTACGTCTAACAACTGGTATATATACTAATTGGAATGATGGATGGGTGTATCGTAATAATGGTGGTGATACAGAAAAATGTTCAGATGTCTTAGCAAATGGATATTCAGTAGGTTGGTTTGAGTCTTCGGAATGGATGAATTATACTGTAAATGTAGCTAATGCTGGAACTTACACCATTGAGTTAAGAGTGGCCAATGGCGGAAGTCCAGGAACTGTTCAAATACTAAATGGAAATGGAACTCAAATATTGGCAACAGCAACCGTTCCTGCTACGGGTG
>CAMBZB010000071.1 GCA_945872245.1 Flavobacterium psychrophilum | reverse complement strand
GGGTGCATTAACTTATAATTGTCAGAAACTAATTTCGTAACATATAATTTATTCCCCATTTCAAGTTCAGAAATGTTAGCCTCAACAAAATCAGGAAGATTTTTTGGTAATGCTTTTACTTTTAATTTACGAGTGTTTAAACGTAAAACTCCTCCAAGTAAAACCCCCGGAGAAACACCTGTAATTTTAACAGGAACTTCCATAGTGATTTCTTTGTTGTCAAACAACTGAAAGAAGTCAATGTGTAAAAGTTTGTCGGTAACAGGGTGAACTTGAACGTCTTGTAAAACGGCATTATATGATTTACCTTCACCTACTTCAATCACAACGGTGTGTGCATTAGGAGTGTAAATCAACTTTTGGAATGCTCTTTCATCTGCTGAAAAATGTACTGGTTGATCTCCTCCGTATAACACGCAAGGAACCGCTCCAGCATTACGTATGGCTTTAGTCGCAACTTTGCCAACGCTTTCTCTTTCTGATCCTTTAATTGTAATCGATTTCATTGTAAAAATATATAGTTAATAATTATAAAATACTGCTTTAGGCAAAAAGCGCTAGGCTTTAGGCAAAATGTAATTCCGGTCAGTTTTATGCTTATTGCTTAAAGCATATTGCTTTTGGTTACATCAAAAATTTTCCACTAATGGAAGTGTTGTTTTGTACCATTTTCATTACTTCTGCAAAAAGTGGTGCACAACTTACCACTCTTATTTTCTTTGATTCCTGATGTAAAGGAATCGAGTCGGTAACTATTAATTCAAGCAATTTTGAGTTTTCGATTTTTTCATAGGCGCCACCAGATAAAATCGGGTGGGTACAAATGGCTCTTACACTCAAAGCTCCTTTTTCAATCATTAAATTGGCGGCTTTCGCCAATGTGCCTCCGGTATCAATCATGTCATCAACAAGGATTACATTTCTACCTTTAACTTCACCAATCAACTCCATACTGTCAATTACGTTGGCGATTTTTCTTTGTTTGTAACAAATAACCACATCAGATTCTAAAAATTTAGAATAGGCATAAGCTCTTTTTGAACCTCCCATATCAGGAGAAGCTATGGTCAAATTATCTAAATTTAAACTTTTTACGTAGGGTAAAAATATAGTTGACGCAAACAAGTGATCTACTGGTTTTTCAAAGAATCCTTGAATTTGATCTGCATGCAAATCCATGGTCATAATTCTTGTAGCACCTGCAGTTTCTAACAACTTTGCAGTCAGTTTTGCTCCAATTGGAACTCTAGGCTTGTCTTTTCTGTCTTGTCTTGCCCAACCGAAGTAAGGAATAACAGCAGTAATATGTCTCGCCGAGGCTCTTTTTGCAGCGTCTATCATTAGCAATAATTCCATCAGATTATCTGAGCTTGGAAAAGTAGAGCAAACAATAAAAACTCGAATTCCTCTTATAGACTCTTCGTAAGAAGGCTGGAATTCACCATCACTATATTTAGAGAACGTAACTTTACCTAACGGCATTCCATAGCTTTTGGCTATTTGTTCCGCCAAATAGACACTTTGGGAACACGCAAATATTTTTGCTTCTGGTTCTTGATGTGACATTTTAATCTGTTGTTTTATTCGTTGACACCCTTTATAATTAGGCTATTTGTTGAAAACAGACCTAAATAGTATAAATGCCTCGGATGTAGTTAGTTAGTTGTGTTTCGTTTTACCGAGCTGCAAATTTAGTAATAAAATTGAACTGGGAAAGGAAAATATAGAGTATTTTATATATTAAATGTAAATATAATTTCTACATTTGCACCGTGTTAAAGGAATTGATGTTGGTTATTAATAACCATTTTCTCTTTTATTGCGTTTAAATAGTGGATGCATTTCTATTATTTATGGTCTGTCAAGCCCGAATGGCGGAATTGGTAGACGCGCTGGTCTCAAACACCTGTGGGAAACCGTGCCGGTTCGACTCCGGCTTCGGGTACATTTATTAACCCTAACTTCTTAAAAATAAGATAGTTAGGGTTTTTTATTCCCGAATAATTCACGGATTTTTTTCAATTTATCTCATTTAATTTTGTTTAACCACAATGAATTACTTAAAATATTTTTATTGTATTAAATGAAAAAACCCGCTTAAATAGCGGGTTTATATGTTATGAATATTGATTTACTTTGGCATATACATCTTCTCTTAGATAGAGAACTCTTCCTCCAACTTTCTTAGGTAGAAGATATCTTTTCTTTTCCCAATTGTGTAATGTAACTAATGAAACATTCAAAAGCTTACTCACTTCATCTCTCGTCAATAAGTCCGATTTTGGTTTAGCTTGTTGGATATTATTAACCATTCCATATATTTTTTGCAGTTCTGCTGATACTGTGTTGCGAATTAATTTTTCGAAATCCTCTTTTGAAAACTCTAATACTCTGAAATTTGACTCTATCATAATTTTTATATTTTATAATTGAGGTAATATTCGCCATACCTATTGCGGGGTTTATTTCGGTTTCCTCGTTTATATTTTTTTTATGCTACTTGTCCTAATTCATAATCTGATAATCTAACCTCTGAAGCCATTACAAATTGGGGGTTCAATTCGTATCCAACATATTTTCTATCTGAAAGAACACAAACTTCTCCGGTTGTTGCAGTTCCATTAAACAAGTCCAAAACAGTATCCCCAGGTCTTGTTGTAGAAAGAACACAAATTAATGGCAAATCAATTGGAAACGTACAAGAGTGTTCCATAAAAAAGCCTTTTTCAGCACATTTTCTTCTTAATTCTAGAGTGTTAGAACCATTAGATTGAAGCACCCCGTCTCTAAAATCAATTGCAGAAATAATTTTTGGTTTACTTCCTGTTGTCCCGAACGAGATATCATTTTTTTCATCAACAAATGATTCTAACCAAGTGACATCATAATAGTGATTTGCTGATTTAGTAAAGTGAAATATTGGTTCAAAATTTCTAACACTTCTATCTCCAAAAGTATATTGACTATTATTTTTTAACCACATTAATTTGTCATTGTATCTCCACAATCCTGTTTGAATCATTTTAATCAAAAATAATTCAGGTACACATTGGTATTGTCCTTCTCTAACACAATCATTCAAATTAACAAACAAGGAACCATCCTCTTTTAATACTCTAAATGCTTCTTTGAAAATAGAAACCAATTTATCTACGAAATCTTCAACATCTTTTTCAAATCCAAGTTGAGTTTTACCGGTACCATAATCAAACATTCCAAAATATGGTGGTGAAACTACAATTGTATTTATTGAATTGTTTTCAAGTTCATACATAACCTCACAAGTATGATTATATATTTTAACCTTCTCTGTTATAAAATCATATACCTTTGGAACTACTTCATCATTTGTCTTTTTAATGATTTCATTATTTAATCTCTCCTCAACTTTATTTAAAGTTAATGCTCCCTTATCCACCTTCAATAATAATTCCTCCACTTTAGCAGAATCATCACCATAAAGTTTAACCCCTAATGCTTGGATGGATTTTAATTTTCTCACTTTATAAGTTCCCAATTCTTTATAAGCCAAATCTTTTTCTTCTTTCGCTAATTTTAGTTCAGGATTAATATCTGTTCTTTGTCCTGGTTTTATTGAATAGTACTTTTCATAAAAGTCAATCTCTCTAAGGACTTCAATACAAGATTTTTTTCTAAATTGATTTGTAGATAGTGCGATTACATCTCTTTTTTCAGAAGGTGCGTTTACAAATACAACCGGAACTTGCTCCATCTTTAAATCTATTGCAATTTGAAGGCGAAGATTTCCTGAAATAACAAAATAGTTTTCGTCAACTAATAATGGGGTTAGAAGTCCAAACTCTTTGATGTTATTTTTTATTACATCGTAGTTTTCAGGAACAAGATAAATAGAACCTAATAGTTCACTTTTTTTTAATTTTTCTGTGGCTACAGTTACCACACTTTGGTCAAAAATTGTTTTCATAAGTTCAGATTTTAGAGTTAAAAAATGAACCTTTACGACTGGTTGAAACGGGTTGTTGTAATGTTATGAGTTTGTCCTCTCAGTAGGGTTTTAAAGACGGTTTATCGTCTTAACTGACAAATAATAATTCTTTTAGATGAATTATTTACATACCTTTTTGTGTTTAGGTTTTCTTGTGTATACCTTTTTACTTTTCTGAATCAATGGACGACACGCCATCCATTTTTCTTGTAATGTAATTTGAATAATTTTCATAGTTACAATGTTTTGATTCAGTTAGTGTTTCATTATCACATTGCAAATCTAGTAAATAAAAACAATACATTCCAAATAAAAATGCAATGTATTTTAAATTGTTTTTTTATAAAATTAAAAAACCGCTGAAATACAGCGGTTTAAGTATAATAAAAATATTGAATTATTTTATAATTGATATTCATTTCCATTAATATCTTGAAGAATTATCGGAATTTTATTCATAAAATACTCTTCAATTTTCAATTTTGCGACTTCATTTATATTGTTTTCATTCAAT
>CAMBZB010000070.1 GCA_945872245.1 Flavobacterium psychrophilum | reverse complement strand
ATAACGTCATTCAGAGAGGATTATTCAGCAAAAGATTTTAATCGTCCCCAATGGAAAAAAATTAAATCGGTAGTCCAAGAAAGAAGAAGAAAAACTGATTCAATTGATGCTATAATTTTTCTTCGTCCTGATAGATTTTCACGTAATCTTTTATTGTCCTTTTCTGAAATTGCAACATTATCAAAAATTGGATGTGAGATTGAGTTTGTAGAAGGACAGGTGGATGATTCTAACCCTGAAGCATTATTACTCCAAGCGATTGGATTTGCATTGCCAGAGGTTGAAAATCGCAAAATATCTAAACGTTCCAAAGAGGGTTCACACAAAGCACGTAAAAATGGGTGTTTCACAGGAACCCCACCAAAAGGTTATAGATGTGTGAGAATAGGAAAAGATTCTTCACTTGAGTTTAGTAAGGATGCGGACTTAATTCGTCAAGCATTTGAAAAAATGGCATCAGGACTTTATACTGCGGATGAAGTGAGACGATGGTTGAATGGACAGGGAATGAAAATGTGTAAAAATCAATTTCCCAACATAATCAGAAATCTGACATACTCCGGTAAAATTTTGGTAAGAGCATTAGGGAATGAACCCGAACAAATAGTTCAAGGATTACATCCTGCTCTTATTTCGGAGGAGTTGTTTGCAAAGGCAAATGATGTGTTAAGCGGAAGAAAAAGGAAAATGGACTTCAAGAGTGATAAGATGGGTTTATACTATCTTAAGGGTCATTTATGTTGTCCTACTCACGGAAGAACATTGTCCGCCTATGCTTCAACAGGTAGAAGTGGTAATAAGTTTCACTATTACATCTGCACCAAACCGCATGTTAAGTGTGAAAGATATCCAATTGCTGATGTCCATAATCAAGTTGAAAGAATATTGTCCAACATTCAGTTCTCGGCACAATTGATTTCTACCTACCGAACTACTTTAGAAGGATTATTTGATAACGATGATTTACATAGAAAAAAGAACATCCAAAAATCTAACGAAGAGATTGAAAAATTAAATAATAGAAAGTCATTTATTGAAGAACAATATATGGATGGAGAACTTCCGGCAAAGGAGTATCAAGACCTTAAAAACAACATCAATACTCGTTTATTTAATGAGAAAAATAAACTTCAAGAATTACAAGAAGTATTGTCTCCATTTAGGGAATATTTGGACAAACAAGTTCCAATGTTAGAAGATTTGGTTGGATTCTATAAATCGGTAGATGGGAGAACTAAAAACAAGATTCTTGGCTGCATCTTTTCAGAAAAGTTGTTTCTTGAAGAAAAAAAAGTTGCAACTCCAAAATTCACAACTCCAATAGAACTTCTTCTCAATGCCAGTAAGGTTTTGCAGAATTGTAAAAATAAAAAAGAGGTCGTAAATGACCTCTTTTTCCAATTAGCTCCCTCTCTTGGGCTCGAACCAAGGACCCTCTGATTAACAGTCAGATGCTCTAACCAACTGAGCTAAGAAGGAAAGTGTATTTTCACTTTTAAAGCGGTGCAAATATAGGGCTAAAATTATTTTTCACAAATAAAACAGCATAAAACTTCAAAAAAAATTATTTCCCCACAATAGCCTTGTAGATATCGTTTCCATTGGCAAATAACAAGAGCGTGATAAGTAGTATAAAACCAACCATTTGGGCGTTTTCCAGAAACTTATCACTTGGTTTCTTACCACTAACCATCTCGTATAATAAAAACAACACATGACCACCATCAAGCGCTGGAATAGGTAATAAATTCATTACACCCAGCATAATTGACAATAAAGCGGTAATGTTCCAAAAAACTTCCCAGCTCCAGGTGCTTGGGAAAATATCGAAAATAGCTTTAAAACCACCCACGCCTTTGTAGGCGCCCGTACTAGGGTTGAAAATCGCTTTTAGTTGTTTGCCATAGCCCAATAATTGGTTTTTTCCTTTTTCAATTCCTACCGAGAACGATTCAAAAAAGCCATATTCTTGTTGGCTAAATTTATAAATCCCTAGCTTTTCGAGACTTTTTATTCCAACGGAAGCTATACCAACCCCTAACTTTCCTTCTTGATTAATTTTGACTTTCAAAGAAACTTCTTTCTCATCCCTTAAAACAACAGCATTAACGGTGTTGTTTTTATTGGCTTTCAAAAGCGTCATAACCTGATCGGCATATTTTGTTGGTACGCCATTAAGTGATTTGACAATGTCTTTCTTTAGAAGCACTTTGCTATTGGCAGATGTATCTGGAACCATGGCCACCATAAAGGGTTCTCTCAATCCAATGAAAGGACGTTTTTCACCTTTCAATACCTTGTCAATCAAGTCCACCGGGAAATGTATGGTTTGTTCCACTCCATTTCGGCTGACCACGGCTGATTTCGAAAACAACAATTTCACTGGAATATCATCAAAATGGGCTATTTTTTCGCCATCAATGGTGATTATTTTGTCACCTGTTTTGAAACCCAATTCTTCTCCAACAATACTGGTAACGGCAATTCCATCTTTTAATTCTGAATTGTTGAGGTATAAATCGCCATAAGCGTACGCCATCCCGATATAGATTACAAAGGCCAGAATAAAGTTGACCATAACACCGCCAAGCATAATAATCAAACGCTGCCAAGCTGGTTTAGAACGAAATTCCCAAGGTTGTGGAGGCAAAGCCATTTGCTCTTTGTCCATGCTTTCGTCAATCATCCCCGAAATTTTCACATAGCCACCAAGGGGCAACCAACCAATTCCATATTCGGTTTCACCGATTTTCTTTTTAAACAAAGAAAATTTGATGTCAAAAAACAAGTAGAATTTTTCGACTCTAGTTTTAAATAATTTTGCAGGAATAAAATGTCCTAATTCGTGAAGTACAATCAGTAAGGAGAGACTCAATAAAAATTGAGAAAGCTTGATAACTATTTCCATTTCTTGGTTTTAAATTCGGTATAGTGCACAAAAGTAAGACTTTCTATTTTAGTTGCAAAGGTTTACTTTTGGTCAAGACGATAATAATTTGTTAATTAGTGCCCTATTTCTCTTTTTACTTTTCTAAATGTGCAGTAACTTTACTTTTTTAAAACCAATTTTAGCGTGCATTGGGAGCTTTCCCAATTAAAAATAAAGCCATGAAATCAAAATTATTTTCGACACTCCAAATAAAAAGCCTCACATTCAAAAATAGAATTGTCATTTCACCCATGTGCCAATATTCCGCAACCGATGGATTTGCCAATGATTGGCATCTGGTGCATCTGGGAAGTCGAGCCAGTGGTGGCGCGGCTTTAATAATTCAGGAAGCGACTGCCGTTTCTCCCGAAGGGCGTATTTCTCCTGGAGATTTGGGCCTTTGGAAAGACGAACATATCGAAAAATTGCAATCTATCAACCGGTTTATTGTTTCCCAAAATGCGATTCCTGGAATACAATTGGCACATGCCGGCAGAAAAGCGAGCGTTTCAGAACCCTGGAAAGGCAATAAAAAACTGATGGGAGCTGATGGGGGCTGGGATATGGTTGCGCCAAGTGCAGTGGGGTATTATTCCAATGAAAAACCACCCATTGCCATGGACAAAGTCGGAATCCAGAAAGTAATTTCTGATTTTAAATCGGCAACCAAACGAGCGCTGCAAGCCGGTTTTAAAGTGGTTGAAATTCATGCTGCACACGGTTATTTGTTGCACGAATTCCTGTCGCCTTTGTCTAATATAAGAACGGATGAATACGGCGGAAGTTTCGAAAACAGAATTCGGTTGTTACTAGAAGTTTTGGAAGCCGTTCAATCCGAATGGACTGCTGATTTGCCATTATTTGTGAGAATATCTGCTTCAGATTGGGCTGATGGTGGTTGGAATATTGAAGAATCGGTACAGCTTTCGAAAATAATGAAAGAAAAAGGGGTTGATTTGATAGACGTTTCCTCTGGCGGATTGGTTTCACACCAAAATATCCCGCTAGGACCCAACTATCAAGTGCCTTTTGCGGAAAGAATTAAAGAGAAGGCCGGAATTTTGACAGGAGCGGTGGGATTAATCACCGAAGCAGTTCAAGCAGAATCCATAGTTGCCAAAGGACAAGCCGACTTGGTTTTATTTGCTAGGGAATCCTTGAGAAACTCATACTTGCCCTTGGATTTTGCTAAAGAACTAGGTGTCGATATTACGTGGCCAAAACAATACGAAAGAGCTAAATAAATTTTAGAGTTAAGATTTTAGATTTCGTATAATAAATACGAAACCGTCAATTTTAATAATCTTGAATATCTAAAATTAACGTTCCATTCCAACTAATCTAAAATCTACACTCTAAAATCTAAAATCAATTATGCAAAAAATAAAAACAGCACTCTTGTCATACGGAATGTCAGGAAAAGTTTTTCATGCTCCGTTTTTGGAACTTCATCCCGGTTTTGAACTCATTGGTTCTTGGGAAAGAAGCGAAAAACGGATACAAGAGGATTATCCCGAAACCAAAAGCTTTTCCAGTTTAGAATCCATTTTGGAGGATGCCACAATCGACTTGGTCATTGTGAACACACCCGTAGCCACCCATTTTGAATACGCTAAAAAAGTCTTGCTTGCCGGAAAACATGCCGTTGTAGAAAAAGCCTTCACGACCACCGTTGCCGAAGCGCAGGAATTGGTCGCTTTGGCAAAAGAGAACCGATTGAAACTGTCCGTTTTCCAAAATAGGAGGTGGGACAGCGATTTCAAAACCGTAAAA
>CAMBZB010000069.1 GCA_945872245.1 Flavobacterium psychrophilum | reverse complement strand
TTTTTGCCTTTGGGGCTTACAATGGTCAAACCGCCAATAAATCAGAAGCCAATAGAGATTTACATGTTGTAACAAGAGTAAGTTATCCTTTTGTTGTTGGAAATCAAATTATAGAACCAGGTTTACAAGCCTATACTGGAAAATGGGCTTTTACTAATGAATTATCACTAGAAGAGAAAGATAAAAATGGTATAATAACAAAACCTGCCGTGACAACTCCAAATAAATTAAACACGTTAGACCAAAGGATTGCAGCTTCTTTTATTTTGTATCCAAAACCATTTGGTATTCAAGCGGAATATACCATTGGTAAAGGTCCACGTTATGATAAGGTTAAGAATTCGGTGGATGTGTCAAAATTAGAAGGAGGTTATGTAACTTTGAATTATAAATTGGATTTGCCAAATCATAAATATTTGTATCCTTTTGCTAAATTTCAATATTACGACGGAGGAAAAAAGTTTGAAAAAGACGCCAGAAGTTATGTGGTTAGAGATTATGAAATTGGTTTAGAATGGCAGCCGTTCAAGGCGTTTGAATTAGTGGCGGAATGGGTTATTGCTGACAGAACATTTGAGGACAGCGCACTTAAAAACAACAGACAACAAGGAAATTTATTACGATTACAAGCACAATTTAACTTTTAAGAATAAAATATAAACCATTAAATTAATAAAATGAAAACAACAAAATTAAAAATTGCAGGGATTTTAGTAGTCATAATGACTATTGGTTTTTCGTTTACCACTGCGAATAAAATAACCATTAAAGGGTCTGACACCATGGTAATTTTATCACAACAATGGGCTGAAGCGTATATGAAAAAACACCCAGAGACCACTATTCAAGTAACTGGCGGAGGTTCAGGAGTGGGGATTGCGGCTTTAATTAATGGTTCTACGGATATAGCAAACTCAAGCCGCCCGATGAAATCGGCTGAATTAGAGAAAATAAAAGCGAAATACAACAAAAACGGTATTGAAATAGCTTGTGCTAAAGACGGTTTGTCTGTTTTCCTTAATAAAGGAAACGTTGTTTCTGAATTGACAGTAGAACAAATAGGGGCTATTTTTTCAGGTAAAATAACCAATTGGAAACAAGTTGGCGGAGCAGATGCTAAAATTCAATTGTATGGTAGAGAAAGTAGTTCAGGTACTTTCGAATTTTTTAAGGAACACGTAGTAAAAACAGATTTCTCTCCAAATTGTCAAACTTTGCCTGGAACTGCGGCCATTGTAAATGCGGTAAAGAAAGACAAATACAGTATTGGTTACGGAGGGGCAGCTTATGCGGAAGATGTGAAAGATTGTAAAGTAAAGAAAGATGCTAAAAGCAAAGGAATTTTACCAACGGCAGCAACCATAAAAAACAAAACCTATCCAATTTCAAGATATTTGTACATGTATTTGAAATCAAAACCAACAGGTGAGACCAAAAAATTCATTGATTGGATATTGGGTTCAGAAGGACAAAAAATGATCGCAACAGTAGGTTATTTCCCTGTGAAATAATTAACAAAAAAATAATTATATAGTAACCTCTTTATTTTGTAAGGAGGTTTTCTTATTTTATATTTGCCAAATAAATTTAATTAGTTTCTGACTATTTAATTCAAGTAAATGAATCCTATACTTCAAGAAAAAAATAATTTCACCAAAGAAAGTCTGAAAAAACAATTCAGGCTTTCCGAGTTTCTAGCGGAGAAAATAATTTCCTCGGTGGCTTTTTTATCAATAACTATTATTGTTTTGATTTTTGTTTTTGTATTCAAAGAATCTTTACCACTTTTTAGTTTTGTTAAAAAAGCGAAAGAAAATACGGAAATACAAACACGTACTGGGGCAGAAATTGAAAAATATGGTGAATCCGAAATCAAAACTGAAGAAATTGAGCCTGAGACATACGGTGCTCCGGCTGAAGATCTAGAACCCGAGACTTACGGAACACCTACAGAAGAATTAAATCCCGTTGCTAGTAAAATAGAACCAACAGAACCAGAAACTTACGGAATAGTAACAGAAGACTTAAATCCAGAAAAAACAGATATTCAGGAGGTTGTTATCGACGACAAAGTAACAGAAAACAATGAGGGCGCAGACAAAACTTGGAGTACTTTTTTTACTACCGAATGGGTTCCCGTATCGGAACACCCTAGATTTGGTTTATTAGGATTGCTTATAGGAACTTTAAAAGTCACTTTAATTGCTATGGGTATTGCGGGGCCTCTTGCTGTATTGGCAGCACTTTACACTTCCTGTTTTGCCTCAAAAAGAGTCAAGGAAACCATTAAACCCATTATAGAAATGCTTGCTGCTTTTCCATCAGTGGTTATTGGGTTTTTTGCCCTAATGGTTTTGGCCACTTTTTTCCAAGACCTATTTGGTTATGACTCAAGATTGAATGCTTTTATAGGCGGTGTGGCGATGGCGCTAGCAGCAATTCCAATTATTTATACCATCTCAGAAGACGCACTTTCGGCAGTGCCAAAGACCTTTTCCGAGGCTAGTTTAGCGCTTGGTGCAAGCAAATGGCAAACGGCTTTTTTTGTAATCTTGCCGGCAGCAACACCAGGAATTTTTGCTGCCTTGCTTTTGGGTGTGGGACGCGTTTTTGGCGAAACTATGATTGCGCTGATGGCAACAGGAAATGCAGCGCTGTTGTCATCAAATCCTTTCGAAAGTGTGCGTACATTTGCTGCTACCATTGGTGCAGAAATGGCCGAAACCGTTTTTGGAGAAACTCATTATAGCGTTTTGTTTTTTATTGGATCTCTACTTTTCATTTTTTCATTTGCATTAAATGCCATTGCAGAATTTTATGTAAAAGGCAGATTAATCAAAAAATTCCAAGGTAAATAAGTATGAAAAAATCTAAAAAAGAAATAACACCTGATTTTTTTTCCAACAAAAAAAAGGGAGTGGATATAAAAGGAAAACTAGTTGTAGGAATCACTCAAGTAGCAGTTTTATTGATTATTGCTATTCTTTTTGTCATATTGGGGATTATTGTTTATGAAGGACGCGAGAGATTTTCTTGGGAATTCATCAGTTCGTTTCCAACAAATGGAATGACTGAAGGAGGGATATTTCCAGCCTTAATCGGGACTTTTATTTTAGTGGTTGTGATGTCGATTGCGGCAGTTCCTTTCGGAACAATCACGGCAATTTACTTGACGGAATACGCCAAGGAAAATTCAAAAATTGCAGCAGCAGTTCGCTTTTCTGTTCGAACACTAGCCGTTGTACCATCTATTATATTTGGACTTTTCGGACTTGGCTTTTTCATTCAATTTTTAGGAACTGGAATAGATAAAACTTTTAATAGCGGTGAATTGCATTGGGGACAACCCAATATTCTTTGGGCAAGTCTTACGATGTCATTGCTAACACTTCCAGTAATTATTGTTTCGGTAGAAGAAGCATTGAAAACAATCCCTAGAGAATTGCGTGAGGCAAGTTTGGCATTAGGAGCCACCAAATGGCAAACGATAAAAAACGTGGTGCTTCCGGGTTCTGTTTCAGGAATAATGACTGGAACTATTTTAGCAGTAAGTAGAGGCGCAGGCGAAGTAGCTCCAATTTTGTTTACGGGAGCGGCTTACTATTTAGCCACCTTACCGGAGTCCTTGAGCGACCAATTTATGAATTTGGGATACCATATTTATATCATGTCCACTCAATCTTCTGATGTCGAAAAAACAATGCCCATACAGTTTGCCACAACTTTAGTGTTGTTAATCCTGACCTTATCCTTAAACCTAGTAGCAGTAATTATTAGATCCAGAATTAGAAGAAAAGCAAAATAATTCGGAATTCTAACTGATAATTTATATTTTAGACTTAACATAATTAAAATGAAAGACATAAAAATAGAAGTAAAAGATTTATCCTTATACTACGGAGAAAAGAAGGCGCTGAAAGAAATTTCATTGGAGATTCCCCGGAACAAGGTCACCGCCTTGATTGGGCCTTCAGGTTGTGGGAAATCGACTTTTTTGAGATGCATCAATAGAATGAATGACCTTATTCCGGATGTTAAAATCACTGGGAAAATGCTTGTGGAAGGGATTGATATTTATGATAAAAACGTAGATGTTGTCAATATTAGAAAAAAAATTGGAATGGTTTTCCAAAAATCTAATCCATTCCCGAAATCTATTTACGAAAATATTGCCTACGGCCCTAAAATCAATGGCATAAAAGACAAAACCCAATTAGACGAAATTGTTGAAACTTCTTTAAAACAGGCAGCCATCTGGGAGGAAGTAAAAGACCGATTGGGTGATTCCGCTTTGGGACTTTCCGGCGGACAACAACAACGTTTGTGTATCGCTAGAACATTGGCAGTAAGTCCAGATATTATTTTGATGGACGAACCAGCAAGTGCTTTAGATCCAATTTCGACCTCAAAAATAGAGGAATTGGTTCACGAATTAAAAGAACAATACACTATAATTATAGTGACGCATAATATGCAACAAGCAGCGAGAACTAGTGATTACACAGCGTTCTTTTATTTGGGGGAACTGATAGAAATTGGCAAAACAAATGCTATCTTTACTAAACCGGAACAAAAACAAACCGAAGATTATATCACAGGAAGATTTGGATAATTGCTTTCAGTCTTTCAATTATTTAATCTTTCAATCTTATAAATTAAAAAAATATGATCTCACACTTTGAAATAGAATTAGAAAAATTAAAAAATGTAATCATTAAAATTGGAAATTTGGCCGAAAGTCAAGTTGGAGAATCCGTGAAAGCATTACTTTCGGAGCCTATTGAAGGAAAAGAGGTAAAGAAAACCGAAAACAAGATTGACAAATTAGATGTAAAAATCGACGAAATTTGTCAAAGTATTTT
>CAMBZB010000068.1 GCA_945872245.1 Flavobacterium psychrophilum | reverse complement strand
CCTACTTACATAGAGTTCGCTATGCAGAAAAAATTAAATTAGTTCCTTATCAATCAAAAAATCAATCGATAAAAGTAACTATAGAAAATGTATTTCAAAATGCAGAAATCGATTTTTACAGCACTAAAAAACCAAAAGTGGTTGCAGGGGTTACCAGTTGGATTTATAAAAACAATATCGTTACTGCAAAAATATCAAAACCCACAACTGTACTTGTAACGTATTAAAAAAATAGATTATGACTCAAACAAAATATAGCTTTAAATCATTAGTAGTTGCTTATGTGATTGCTTCCGCTTTTTTTTCATCCTGTAAAATTCAAGGACAAACTACAAGCTCCAAAGATGAGATTTATTTAGTTGATTATGTAAACCCTCTAATGGTTACAGATTCTAAAAAAAGTATGTCAAATGGCAATACATATACAGCAATAGCAACACCTCAAAAAGCAGAAACAGTTACACCTTATCACTATAAAACATATTTAGCAGAATATGACGTAGTTATTGAGTTAACACCAACAGAAAGAGCAGCCCAATTTAAATTTACATTTCCAGAATCAGATGCTTCATAATATAATTCTAGATGCGTTTTTTAAAGGTTCAATGGTAAAAATTTTACCAAAAGAGCACAAAATAATTGGCTATTGTAGAAATAACAATGGCGGAGTACCCGATAATTTTCATAATTATTTTGTAGCTGAATTTGATAAAGACTTAGAAATTACCCATACATGGAAACACATAATTAAAGTAATTTTATAAATAACAACAATCAAATAGTATTAATTTAAATTAAAAAAAATGGAATTATATCCTTTAAAATTTACCCCTCTTTTTAAATACAGAATTTGGGGTGGCAGTAAATTAAAAACAGTACTTCATAAAGAGTACACAGAAGAAAACATCGGTGAATCTTGGGAAATTTCGGATGTCTCTGGAGATGCAACTAGAGTGGAAAACGGTTTTTTAAAAGGTAAAACCTTAAAAGAAATTACAAAACAATTCAAAGGTGATTTTGTGGGTGAAAATGTTTATAAGAATTTCGGAGAGGATTTTCCATTATTAATAAAGTTTATTGATGCAGAAACACCTTTATCCATTCAAGTACATCCAAGCAATGAAATAGCTAAAGAAAGGCACAATTCTTTTGGTAAAAATGAGATGTGGTACGTTATGCAAGCCGATGAAAACGCAGAGCTGATCGTTGGATTTGATGAAGAAATAAATAAAGAGAGTTATAAAACACATTTAGAAAATAATACCATTTTAGATGTCATGCATCATGAATATGTTAGTGAAGGTGATACCTTTTATATTCCTACAGGTAGAGTGCATGCTATAGGTGCTGGTGTTTTGTTGGCCGAAATTCAACAAACTTCAGACATAACGTATCGTATCTATGATTATGATAGGGTAGATGCTAAAACAGGAGAGAAAAGAGAACTACACAATGAATTAGCTATTGACGTGATAGATTTTAAAGTGTATGATTCCTATAAAACAAGTTATGAATTAAAACCAAATGTTTCGAATAAATTGGTGCATTCCCCTTATTTTAAAACAAACATACTAAGTATTAAAGGGGAAGTCAAAAAGGACTATTCAGCTATTGATTCTTTTGTTATTTATATTTGTGTAGAAGGAACTTTAGCTATTCATCATAAAGGGGAGACTTATTCGCTTTCACAAGGCGAAACGATTATGTTCCCATCCAGCATCACAACTCTTGTGCTTAATGCTTCTGACAATGCTAAAATCCTAGAGGTTTATTTTTAATAAATTATTAATTTGAAGATTAAACAAATATGGTGAAAAATAAATCAAGAATAATAAAAAGGGGTGTTGGAATATTAATCCTAATATATGCTCTGAATCCAGCAATAACAACCGCGCAAAAATCGGCAGTAAAACCCAATGTTATTATAATTTATACAGATGACCAAGGAACTATTGATGCTAATTGCTATGGGGCAAAAGACCTGTATACCCCCAATATTGATAGATTGGCTGAGTCAGGAGTCCGGTTTACTCAGTTTTATGCTGCAGCTGCTATATGTTCGCCATCAAGAGCTGCTTTGTTAACCGGTAAAACACCCTTAAAGGCAGGATTACCAGGCAATGCTCCTGCAATAAGAGGTGAGGCTGGATTGCCTACGGAACAAATTACCATTGCAGAGACACTAAAAAAAAACGGATATAAAACCGGCCACATTGGGAAATGGCATTTAGGGTACAGCGACGAAACCATGCCTTTAGCCCAAGGCTTTGATTATTCCTTTGGGCATATGAGTGGATGCATTGATAATTACTCCCATTTTTTCTATTGGGAGGGTGCTAATAGACATGATCTTTGGGAAAACGGAAAAGAAGTATGGATGGAAGGTGAATATTTTCAAGATGTTATGGCAAGCAAGGCAGAAAAGTTTATTACAGAAAACAAGGATCAGAGCTTTTTCCTTTATTATGCTTTAAACCTTCCTCATTATCCGTTGCAGGCATCGAAAAAATGGAGAGAATATTATAAAAATTTAGAAAGTCCTAGAGACAAGTATGCCGCTTGTATTTCAACTCTTGATGAGCGAATTGGGTTGCTTCTAGATCAACTGGACGAATTAAATATTCGAGATAATACCATCGTTATTTTTCAGTCGGATCACGGGCATTCAATGGAGCAACGGACTTTTTCTGGTGGTGGAAATTCTGGAATTTATCGGGGTGCCAAGTTTTCTTTTTTTGAAGGAGGCATTAGAGTACCGTCAATTATAAGCTGGCCCTCTAAAATTCAGAAGAATGAGATTATAGATGAGATGGCGGTTAATGTAGATTGGTTTCCTAGTATACTTGATTTATGTAAAATAAGGTACGATAAAGATGATTTTGAAGGGAAAAGTCTTGTGGATGTAATTTATAAAAAGAAGAAATCGCCACATGAAGTCTTTTGGTGGTATGAAAATGCAAACCGATGGGCGGTTCGAAAAGGAGATTGGAAGTTGTTGAAAAACCCCATCGATCCATCACAAAAAACACCAATAGAAACTACAAACTCATTCTATCTGGTTAACATTAGAAATAATCCAAAGGAATCTGAAAACGTAGCAGCTAAATATCCTGAGAAAGTGGAGGAATTAAATAATGAATTTAATTCTTGGAATAAAAGTGTTAAAAAATAGAATTTATAGAGACTATTAATCGAAAATTAATAATTAATTAATGATTGGATAGTTTATTTGTACAATAAAAATTAAAAACTATTAATAAACTAAATTTAAAAGAAATGAAAAAATTACTATTGATTGCATTATTAGGTTTGTCTTTTGCGGGTAACGCTCAAGATCAAATCGATTTAGGCGCTAAAAAAGTTTCAGAGAGCATGACTAATGTCATGACTTTATCTTCAGAAGAAGCAAATAAGGTATACGATCTTGTATCTAAGAGAAACAAAGATAAAAAAGCTTTAAAAGAAAAGTTTGGGGATGATGTAGAGGGTTTTAAAGTTGAAGGAAAAGAAGTGGAAATACAATTCAATAAAGACGTGAAGAATTTAGTTGGAAATGAAAAATGGAAAATCTGGGCTGATTTTAAAAAAGCAGAGAATGAAGCAAAAGCTAAAAACTAATATTTTTTTTTAATTCAATTCAAAAAGTCACCATTTAGGTGACTTTTTTTACCTTAAAAATCAAAAATATTTTTCATCAAATAACCCGTTGGGTATAATTAATAAATGGTGTCAAGTAATTAACTTTCAGAGTTAAAATTAAACCCAATTAGAAATTAAATGTCAGTCTGAGCTTGTCGAAGACAAAAAAAAGAGACACTTCGACAAGCTCAGTGTGACAAATTGCAATAAATTAAGCATGAAATATAATTACACCCAACGGGTTCAAACAATAAAATAATATGTTACGAAATAATACCAACTTTTGTTTTTTATTTTTTCTATTCGCTTGTACATTTTGTAATCGGTCTCTGGCACAAGAGACTTACAATCCTGTTTTCAATCCGATAAAAGGTTTTGTAAACGAAGCCGAGAAACCACTTCGCGACGAACTTTGCCTGAGCGGAAAATGGCAGTTTATGCCGGTTTACGAAACAGATATGGCAAAATTCGTAAAGCCAGTCTCATTTAATTGGGACGCAGTTCCTTTAAAAGTACCCTCGCCTTGGAATGTAAATGGCTATACCAATGGTGAAGGCGGCGACTTTAACACTTTTCCTTCCTATCCTAAAGCGTGGGAACAAGCACAAATGGGTTGGATGAGAAAAGAGTTTGTTTTACCCGAAAATTGGACAGGAAAGCGTAAAAAACTTCATTTTGAAGCCATTGCCGGATTTGCCAAAATTTATGTAAACGGGCAGTTTGTGGGTGAATACATTGATTTGTTTTTCCCACGAGAATTCGATGTTACCCCTTTTCTGAAAAAAGGAACCAATGAAGTGATGGTTGGTGTAGCCAAAGCCAGTTTAACGGATGTTCCGGGGAAATATGGCTACCGTAATTATGTGGCCGGCTCGAGGTGGGGGCAGCACATTGCCGGTATCTGGCAGGATGTTTCATTGATTGCTGTACCTGAATTGGCCATTACCAATGTGTTTGTACAACCCAACGTCCAAAAAGACACATTGGCTTTTTCAGTAAGTATTAAAAATAACTCGGTTAAAAAACAATCGTTTACCATCAATGCTTCAGTCAAAAACTGGGTAAAACCCACAACAAGCGATATCAACCTATTGCCTTTAGATAACGGAGGTATGACCGATGAGGTTTTTGTCATAGCTAATGCCAAGAAATTTACCCTGAAAGCGGGAGATAGCATTGTGGTAAATCTGAATCGAAAAATAAATGGAGAACTAAAATTGTGGTCGCCGGAGTCTCCAAACCTCTAT
>CAMBZB010000067.1 GCA_945872245.1 Flavobacterium psychrophilum | reverse complement strand
AACAAGCGTGAGCGTATCGAAATCCACAATGCTATCGCTAGAGCTAAACAAGAAGGTGCGGTGCTTATAATAGCCAAACTAGACAGATTAGCCCGCAATGTGAGCTTTGTAAGTTCTCTTATGGATGCGGGTATTGAGTTCGTAGCGGTTGACATGCCAACAGCAAATAATTTCACAATACATATTTTTAGTGCACTAGCCGAACAAGAGGCAAAACTTATTAGCTCAAGAACCAAACTTGCATTAGCAGAGCTTAAAAGCAGCGGTGTGGCACTCGGAACTCCGAAGAACCTAGACAGTGCTGCTAGAGCTAAAGGTGTGCAAAGAATAAGAGAGAACGCCACCAACAACGACAGGAACCGTCAAGCTCAATCGGTTATCATAAGTTGTAAAGAAAAAGGAATGAGCTACCGACAAATTGCAAACTACCTCAACCAATTAAATTTTAAAACACGCTACGGCAATGAATTTATGGCACCAACAGTTCATCAACTATATAGTAGAACGGCATTACAATCAGCATAATACAAAATAAATGCTAGTAAAAAGTTGGAACTTTGAAAAGAAAATAGTATATTCGCTAAAATGACCCTCTCAAGGTTATTTACATCGGTTATACTTGGTTGATTCTTAGTAGTAACCGCTAGGTTAAATATTGGATTCATCGCACTACAAATTGTGTATTCCTATTTCTCTGAGCCTCAAATGAGGTAAAAAAAAATAATACTCCCCACTCGTAGAAAAAATTGGAGATTGAGTTGGTAAGGAATTTTGAGCACAAATAATGAAACAAACACAAAAAGTTTAGGTTTATTAACTATTCTGGAAGTTGGTAAAAAAATCAAATTAAGTGATTTTGATGCAATAAAAAGATGGCTAGACAAAAAAGGTATTACAATTTATAAGGAAACAAAAGTGCATTTTGTTTACGAGATTGATGTTGATGTAGAAATCGACAAAATTAGGGTTAAGGATTTAAAAGCTAAAAATCCAAATAATTGGCAAGAGTTATATAAAATGATTGCCAAAGATAACGCTGTTTATGATATGGTGGTTTTTATTTTGAATGGTGAAACAGTTTCAAGACCAACAACTAAACTAAAGATGACTACCGAAGCTGATAAAGACCTATATAAAAAACTGATAGCATAATGGAAAAGCTAAAACTACCTAAAAACCCGCATACTGGGTTAAAGATTTATTGTCATAAATGCAAGCGTGACAATCCAACTTGTAATCATTATGATATACAAAGGTATAAAGTTAGATTACATGTGCCAGGAACAAAGAATAAGAAGGTTACAAAGGTACTTGTTGCTGCCAACTACAATGACGCTGTGGTTGAAGCTATAGCGTTTGAAAAAGAGCTTAAATCAAACAACTATCAAAAAGTAGAGGTTTCTGAAATAGGTAACGACTACTCAATATTGGATGCGGTTATTAGGTATAATCAATACTTAACGGGTAATTATGAGTATTCACAATTTGTAAAAAATATTTCTGATGACCACAGAAAAGAATGTGTAAAATTTTGTAGGTATTTTTGCAATACATTTAAAGGTAAAAAAGATATTCAGATTACAAGAATTGTTGAAGTAACTAAAAGTGATGTTGCTAGATTTTACACTTGGGCGGATACTCATTATAAAAGTGAAAAGAGTTTTAATAAGTGCTTGGGGGCATTAAAAGCTTTTTTTAAATTTTTAATCGAAATTGAAGAAATCCAAATGAAAAACCCATTTGCTTCTTATGAATCTAAAAAAACGATAAAGAAAAATATAGAAACTTTGACAAAGGAAGAATTTCAAAAGATAATTAATGCTATTGGTGTTGTAAATCCTTTTGTGCAATTGGGTGGAAAAGGCGAAAGAAAAAACATGTTTAAGCCTTATTTGGTTGATGGATTCAAATTGTTTTTGTTAACAGGTGGAAGACGAGAAGAAGTTGTTGATTTAAAGTGGAGTGACATACTATTAACTATTGAAGGCGTTAAATTTTTTAGAATAGCAAATCGAAAAGTTAATAGAAGAAAAAAAACTGAAGATTTTTTCAAATTTATTCCAATAACTGAGGATTTATTTGACTTGCTTAACAAGATGGGTTATCAAGAAAAAAAGAATTCAAAGGATTACATATTGTTTCCTCAAAGAAATGTGCTAACTAAAACTATAATGAATGACCTTTCAAAAGCTTTTACTCACTACAAAAAAAACGTTGGAATTACCAAGGATGTATCTTTGAAAAATTTGAGAAAAACATATATAACATGGCTGAGGTTAGCTATGGGCAAGGACACTGGCTTACTTACTTCACATAGTGGTGAACAGGTTTTGTTAGACCATTACATTGATAGTACAATATTAAGTGCAGTCGAAAAAGCAACGTTGAATTTTAGAGTTTATGGCAGTTAATCATCACTCTTTTTCATCACTCCATAAAAAAAGCCCAGTAATAAAACTGGGCTAAGTGTTGTAGCGAGAGGGAGATTTGAACTCCCGACCTCAGGGTTATGAATCCTGCGCTCTAACCGACTGAGCTACCTCGCCTTTTCGATAATTTGCACTTATCAATGCGGGTGCAAATATAAAACTTAAATCAGACGTTGCAAATATATATGGAAGAAAATAAAATATATTTTATTTTGCTTTTTTATTCGTTATTTAATCTATATATTTCACAAAAATTTTTTAGCAAGTCATGAATACAAAAGTAAAATACGAATTAGAATTTCAATTAAATTCCTCGCCTCAATTATTGTATCAATACATATCAACTCCTTCAGGACTTTCTGAATGGTTTGCAGACAATGTAAATTCGCGTGGTGAGTTTTTTACTTTTATTTGGGATGGTTCCGAAGAAAAAGCCAGATTGACTTCCAGAAAATCTGATGAAAAAGTAAAATTTCGTTGGTTGGATGAAGATAATAAAGACACTGACTACTATTTTGAATTGCGAATTCTTGAAGATGAAATCACCAAAGACGTTTCGCTAATGGTTACTGATTATGCTTTTGAAGAAGATATTGATGAGGTAAAACTACTTTGGGAAAGTCAAATTTCCGATTTAAAACATGTCATAGGATCTGTTTAAATTTTACCTATTTTAAACTTATATTTGTCACGTTAAAAACGTGACTTTTTTTATGATAAATTTTAACGGTACTATTACTGCATCAGAAACTAATTTAATGGTTAATAATCGTGCCTTTCTTTATGGAGATGGTGTATTCGAATCCATGAAAATCGTAGATCAAAAAATTCTATTTCTAGAAGATCATTATTTTAGACTAATGGCCTCCATGAGAATTGTGAGGATGGAAATCCCTATGGATTTCTCGATGGAATTTTTTGAAGATCAAATTCTAAGTTTAGCTAATGCCAATAATTGTGCCGATTCAGCCCGAGTTAGATTTACAGTATATAGAAATGATGGTGGCAATTATTTACCTCTTCAAAGATCCGTTTCCTATTTAATCAATTGTACTCCGCTCGAAAACAAGTTATATTCAATTGAATCGAAACCTTATGAAGTTGATTTATATAAAGATTTTTATATTACCAAACAATTGCTTTCGACTTTAAAAACAACCAACAAAATTCTTAATGTAACCGCAAGTATTTATGCCGATGAAAATGGTCTTGACAATTGCTTGTTGTTAAACGAACCTAAAAACGTTGCCGAGGCTTTACAAGGTAATATTTTTATGGTTTTAAATGGTAAATTAATCACACCACCATTATCAGAGGGCTGTTTGAACGGAGTGATGCGCAAGCAAATTCTTAATTTGGCATCTAAAATAGAAAATTTAGAAGTGGAAGAACTTGAAATTTCCCCATTTGACCTTCAAAAAGCGGATGAACTTTTTATTTCCAATGTGATAAAAGGAGTTCAACCAATTACTAAGTACCGAAAAAAAGAATTTGGAAATACACTGGCAACCAAATTAGTCACTCTTTTGAATGCTCAAATTCGATTGACTTAATTCCAAAAAGGATTTTCGGGTGAATTTGCCCAAAGTAAATAATCTCCGCCAAGTTCTTGCATTTTTTCTTTCCAAATGGCACTAGTTTCTTTACTTAGAATATCTTTTTTATAATTATTTTCAACAACAATCCAATATTTTGATTTGATCTCGTCTTCTAATTGATCCATTTCCCAACCAGAATATCCTAGAAAAAAACGAATGTTGTCTTTTTTAATTGTTCCGTTATTGATTTTATTAATTGTATTATCAAAATCACCACCCCAATAAATACCGGGTGCTATTTCAATACCATCAATAATAATTTCAGGAACGTTATGAATATAATAAAGACTGTCAGGGCATACGGGTCCGCCATAAAACAAAGAAAATTCTGCAATTATTGCTGGAATCAAATCGTTGATAGAGTATTCAAGGGGTTTATTTATAATAAAACCAACCGATCCGTCCTGATCGCATTCTGTCAATAAAACAATTGACCTACTAAATGATTCGTCAGGAACCGATGTAGGTACAGCTAGGAGTAAATTTCCTTTATTAATTTTATTAGACAACATTTTAGATTTTTAGTACCACAAAATTATTCAAAAAAAAAGCCACGCATGACGTGGCTTTAATTTATTTTGGTAAATTATTAGTTTACAGCTGATTCTAATTCTGCTCCAGCTTTAAATTTAACAACTTTTTTAGCAGCAATTTTGATAGTTGCTCCAGTTTGTGGGTTTCTTCCGTCTCTAGCTGCTCTTGCAGATACTGACCAAGATCCGAATCCAACTAAAGATACTCTACCACCTTTTTTCAAAGTACCACTTACGTTTCCTAAAAATGATTCTAAAGCTGATTTTGCAGCTGCTTTAGTAATTCCTGCGTCAGCAGCGATTGCGTCAATTAATTCTGATTTGTTCATAATAATAGATATTAA
>CAMBZB010000066.1 GCA_945872245.1 Flavobacterium psychrophilum | reverse complement strand
ATCCCCCTGTTGAACTAAATGATTTATGCATTCAGAACACAGGCGATAAATTTAACAAAATGAATTTGAGGTCCTTTTTAATTTGAAATTATAAAAATCAATGCGAATAATATTATTTTTATAAAATTTAAAATATAGTGCTGCTAAACCTAAATTAAACATTAGAAATATCAAATTTAAAATCTTAACTTTTTAGAATAGTTCCATACCATCAAATAGTAGTAATTATCTTATATTTTTAGTAATGCTAAACAATTGATTTTTAAAGCCTAACAATAATTTAATCTATTATTTTGCATAATCCTAACCTAATTATTTAATTTGATAAAACCTCCGTCTATTGGATAATCGCATCCGGTAATAAAACCAGATTCTTGGCTACATAAAAACAAGGCTAAAGCCGCCACTTCATTTGGTTTTCCCATACGACCAATCGGTTGAGATTTGGATAATTTATCGAACATTTCTGCTTCTTGACCAGGATAATTTTTTGCTATAAAACCATCTACAAAAGGAGTATGCACTCGTGCTGGTGAAATAGAATTGCATCGAATATTTTCGCTCATATAATCTCTCGCGACTGACATGGTCATTGCCATTACGGCACCTTTGGCTGTAGAATAAGCAAATCGATCCGGAATTCCAACCCAAGCTGCAATCGAAGCCATATTAACAATGACACCGCCTTTGGATTGTCGCAATTGCGGAATGGCAGCGTACAAACAGTTGTAAACCCCTTTGACATTTATGTTCATAATGCGGTCAAAATCGGCTTCGGGAGTGGTGTCTACTTTACCAACGTGAGCAATTCCTGCATTATTTACCAGTATATCAAAAGCCCCAATTTTTTCAAAAACAGTAACTACCGCGTCGTGATTCGCTACATTGCAGGCGTGTGAAATTACTTTTCCTCCAGTGGAATTAATTTCAGTTACTGCTAATTGAGCACTTTCTTCGGTTAATTCTATGATATGAACTTCAGCTCCTTGTTTGGCAAACAAAACAGAAATGGCTTTGCCAATTCCACTGCCACCGCCGGTAACTATTACTTTTTTATTTTGTAATGAAAACATTTTATATTGATATTAAGTTGGTGTTTTATGAGTAAATTTAATAAATATTTTAAAGTGAAACCCCTCGTTTCCAAGGAATAAAATCATCCTGATTCAATTGCACCGCTTTTGGGATAATTTCGCCACTAGCCGCTTTAATACAATAGTCCAAAATAGTTTCACCCATTTCTTCGATGGTTTTTTCGCCACTAATCACAGGACCACAATCAATGTCGATGATATCTTTCATTTTGGTTGCCAAAATTGAATTGGTAGCTACTTTAATAACTGGGCAAACTGGGTTTCCTGTTGGTGTTCCCAAACCTGTTGTAAACAAAATTAAAGTGGCTCCAGCTGCTGCTTTTCCTGTAGTTGCTTCTACATCATTTCCGGGAGTACAAACCAAACTCAAGCCTGGTTTTGTAGCCAATTCAGTATAATCCAAAACATCTACTACTGGTGAAGTTCCTCCTTTTTTGGCAGCGCCAGCACTTTTAATAGCGTCAGTGATTAATCCGTCTTTTATATTTCCGGGAGAAGGATTCATATGAAATCCAGAACCTACTTTATGAGCCAAATCATCGTAAGAGCGCATTAAATTTATGAATTTATTAGCAGATTCTTCGGTTTCGCAACGGTCGATCAAGTTTTGTTCCACGCCACACAATTCTGGAAATTCGGCAAGCAAGACTTTTCCTCCCAAGGCGACCAGCAAATCGGCGGTAAAACCAACAGCAGGATTAGCAGAAACGCCACTAAAACCATCGCTGGCGCCGCATTTTACACCTATACATAATTCGCTTAAAGGCTCAGGAGTTCTTTCTAATTTGTTGATCTCAATGAGTCCTGAAAATGTTTTTTGGATAGCATCGGCAATTAATTGTTCTTCACTTTGTGCATTTTGTTGTTCAAAAACCAATAAAGGTTTCTCAAAAGCGGGATTTTGTTTTTTGACATCATTAATAAAATCTTGCACTTGCAAATGTTGACAACCCAAACTTAATAGGGTAACCCCTGCTACATTGGGATGGTTTGCATATGATGCTAATAAAGAACTAAGCGTTGCCGAATCTTGACGAGTTCCACCACAACCGCCTTGATGATTCAGGAATTTTATTCCATCTACGTTTTTAAATAATCGATTGTTATTATTGGTTGGCATTAAATCAATACTACTATTTTCTATATCCAATCCATTTTTATAGGCTTCTACTATTTGATGGGTATATTGCGTGTATTTATCACTAACTGAATAGCCCAACTCATTGTGCAAGGCTTCTTTTATAACATCAAGGTTTCTATTTTCGCAAAAAACAGTTGGCACAAAAAGCCAGTAGTTGGCAGTTCCTACAAGACCATCTTTTCTTTTGAAACCATTGAAAGTGCTATTTTTGTATTTGGATACATCCGGAGATTGCCAAGTATACTCTACTTGACGATAGGCATAAGGTTCAGCTGCGTGTTTCAGGTTGTGGGTTGTCATTAAACTTCCTTTGGTCAAGTCATATTCCACTTTCCCTACCAAAACACCGTACATAAAAATTGCATCTCCAGATTTAAAATCGGACATATAAAATTTATGCTTTGCTTTGATTGTATCTTGCATAACAAAAGATTTATTTTCAAAAACTACTTTTTTTCCTTTTTCTAAATCCGTTAAGGCTACCAAAACATTATCGTTTGGATGCAATTTAACTACTAGTTTTTTTAATTCGTTTTTTGACATTTTGTATAACTAAAATTAAGCTTTATCTGTTTTGTGAACGTTAAAGGCGAATACTAAAATTACCAAAAAACAAACTAGCGGCACAAAATAACCATTTTGAATACTAGCAGTTTGATCAGAAATCACACCCAAAATTGGAGGTAAAAATGCACCTCCAACAATTGACATTACAATTAATGAAGATCCTATTTTGGTATTGTGTCCCAATCCGTCAATTCCTATAGAGAATATGGTAGGAAACATAATGCTCATAAAAAAGGCAATCGCTATTAAAGAATAAACTACTGTCATTCCAGAACTAGTAATTGCAACAACTGTCAGTGCAATGTTGATAATCGTGTAAATGATTAATAATTTTCGTGGATTGATGTATTGCATCAAAAACGTACCAAAAAAACGACCTAACATAAATGCCAGACCAAAAAAACCTAGATATTTAGCGGCTGAATCTTCATCGATTCCTGCCGAAGTTGTTGCCATTTTAATAAAAAAACTACCTACACAAACTTGAGCACCCACATAAAAAAACTGTGCCAAAATTCCCCAACGTAAACGCATAGATTTTAAAGCACCTACAAAGCTTGCGCCTTCTTCGCCTTCTTTATCTTCATCCTTTACATCGGGCATATTGGTGAAATAAAATATTACCGCCACAACCAAAATAATCAATCCCAAAATTAGATATGGCATTTTTACACTTTCAGCTTCAGATACCAAATAGGTATGTCTTAGCGCTGGAGCCATAGCTTCAATTTGAGTTTGAGTATAATTTTTATCTGACAATATCATTGGTCCAATATAAGCAGGAGCAATAAAGGCTGCCAATCCATTAAAGGACTGTGAAAAATTTAATCTTTTGGTTGCCGATTCGGCTGGTCCTAATATGGTAACGTAAGGGTTGGCGGCTGTTTCTAAAAAAGTAAGTCCACAAGCAATAATAAACAAAGCTCCTAAAAAATAACTATATTGCAGGGAATTTGCCGCCGGAACAAAGAGAATTGAACCTATTCCGAAAAGAATTAATCCAATTAATATTCCAGATTTATAACCATATTTTCGCATAATAAAACCCGCAGGCAATGCCATAACAAAATAGGCAATAAAAACCGATGAATCGACCAAAGACGATTGCAAATCGGTAAGATTAAATGCTTTGCGTAAATGCGGAATCAAAATAGGATCTAGGTTGTGAACGAATCCCCAGAAAAAGAACAGGCTTGTTACTAATATAAATGGGAACAACCAGCTTTTGGTTTCTTTAGAATCAAACTTATTTTGAAAATCTGATGGAGGAGATAATGCCATATTTGTTTTTTAAGAATTCAATTAGTATTAAAAAATAGGATCGGTGTAATTAGTACGCACGCTTTTATTAGCGACAACAATATTAACTAGGTCACAATTTTTGATGGAAGTTCTAAATCCAGAGTGTCCCTGCTAAAGGAAATAAAACATTGCACCATTTTTGTCACTCACATTAGTAACTACTGCTGTGCTTTGTGGAAGCGTGCGACCTATTTCATCATGTCTGGGCATAAATTTATATCGATAATACCAAATTCATAAAATAAAAATTGTAAAGATTTTAAGTTTGGATAATCATCCGATTGATCATTATTTACCGATACAATCTTTCTAAAGGTAATTGCTAAATTGCTGTTAATAACTGTAAATTTAAATGATTAATTGGTTAAAAGTCATTAATGGAAAAGAATCACCTTCAATACATTATTAATTATAAAATTTCGGAATGTACTTTATTTAATAGGAAATTTAATGTATTTAATGTATAATCCGTCTTTTAATTTATAATATTGATAATGCAAATGTATTTTTATTGTTTTATTTAACCATACTGTGGTGTACTGGATTTACTACCTTTGAATTTTATTTTTCTATAACTAATTTTAAAACGGATGATTTTAGCTCAGCCGATTTGCACATCACCTTAATATCTCCTTGTCCTGTAGGCCTGACTGTAAGCAGCAACCTCCCTTCATATGCTTTTCTATTGTTTTGTTTGTACAATTCATGACTATTCGGGTCGCCAGAATCCATTCCAACCAATTCGCCACATCCTTCAACCGAAACTTCAATATTATCCGTGGCCTTTGGGCACCTAATTCCTTTTCTATCCTGAACTTCAAGAGTCAAAAAGATCAACCC
>CAMBZB010000065.1 GCA_945872245.1 Flavobacterium psychrophilum | reverse complement strand
ATACGTCCTGATAATGCTTTTGGTTTAGCCATACGTTGCAATTTAGCTTCCTCCAATAACCAATATTCAATGTCGAAAGCTTCTTGACGCGGTAATGATATATATTCAGAAACGGCTTCGGCACCTTTCATCACATTTACCGCATTGACATAATATTCCGATGCCAAACGCGCCATTGTTTTATCTTTTGCAAAAGTGAACATACCCACTCCAGGATATAAAATCACAACAGGATTCGGATCCCGCATAGCTGGTGAATTCGATTTTTTGCAAGTAGTATAATAATCGGCATACATCGCACGGTAGGCCTCGAAAGCAGGAGTTAATTTTGCCTTGATTGCTTCTACGTCTGATAAATCTTCGTTAGGATCTAATGTTAGCACCAAAGGACTGATTTTGGTACGCAAAAAGTGATCTGGACAAGAAGTTCCCAACGGAGCTAATTTCGCCATATCATTTGAATTGATAAATTCCAATACTCGGGCATCATCGGTGTAATGACCAATCATTTTGCGTTCAGATGAACAAAAACCACGCAAGATTGGAGCTACTTTTGCTGCTTTCAATTTACGGGCTTCTTCTGGAATACTTTCTATTTTTTGACCTCCAAAAACAGGGCGGCTTTTTCCGTAGTTACTTTCAAGATATTCAGCACATTTTTCGATTACTTCTAATGTGTTGATATAACTTTCGTAAGAAGTATCTCCCCAAGTAAACAAACCGTGAGAACCCAACATTACGCCTTTTAATTTTTTTCCACGAGCGGCAGCTTCTTCAAGACAAGCGCGCATTTGAAGTCCCAAATCGAAACCTGGACGTTGCCATCCTACCCAACCAATTTCTCCGTTAAATAATTCTTCGGTGATTTGAGCTCCATCTTTTGCGGCAGCAATTGCAATTGCAGCATCGGGATGCAAATGGTCAATGTGTTTAAAAGGCAAGAAACCGTGCAATGGAGTATCGATAGAAGGTGCTTTTGAAGCCAAGTCAAAAATACAGTGATTGAATAATTCGACCATTTCGTCTTCGAATTCAATTCCTCTATATACGTTTTCAAGATTAAGCAATCTTTCTAAATAGAGCGCTGCACAACCTGATTTTGTCAATGTTCCAATATCACCTCCAGAACCTTTGATCCACATCACTTCTGATGCAGCTCCTGTTAACGGATCTTTATCCGTAATTTTAACCGAAGTGTTTCCTCCTCCATAGTTTGTTAATCTTAAATCTGCTCCCAATAAATTGGAACGGTAAATGAAAAGTGCTACTTCATCTCCTGCTAATCCTGCAGCTGTAACCTCATCCCAAAGGTAGCTTACGTGCTGAAACGTCATGATATTTGAATTTATATTTGACATATTGATTGTTTAAAATAATTAAATTTATTGCAAAAAAACAAGGATTAGAGTGAGTTTCCAATTCCAACCACAACGATTGAAGCTAGAATTAAACCTATACCCCAAAGGAAAGTTCTAAATGTTTTTTTAGAAACGCCTGACCACTCTTTAAGATAAAATCCCCAGAAATTAGCAGTTAAAATAATGGTCGCCATGTGTAAGATCCAAGAGCTGGCTCCGTTACCCAATTTGCTTTCACCCATTCCGTAGAAGAAAAATTGCAAAAACCACATTGTACCTGCTAAAGCGGAGTACATAGTATTCTTGGAGATTGGAAATTTATCATTGGTGTAATCTCCAAAAGTCTTGTTTTTGTAATTAAGGTACATACACCAGATAAAGTTGCTAGTCAATCCACCCCAAAGCAAAACTATATAGGTTACGTTATTTTGGAATAAAGGATTAAATCCTTGCCTTACTGCTTCGTCCGCCATTGGTTTTCCAGCTTCAATCCCAAAATTGAAAAAAGAACTTAAAATTCCGGAAAATACAGCTACAATCAATCCTTTAACTAAACTAAAATCTTTGTCTTTATCTTTATGTCCAGTAGCGAAATCTTTTTCTTTAAGCATCCCTGCTTTTCCAGAAATAGCGATACCTAACAAACAAACCAATACGCCAAATAGTACTAATCGACCTCCAGTACTCGATAACATATCCGTAAAAGAAACTTTTCCAGCAACTGGATAAAAATTATAATAAATAGAAGGCACTAAAGCTCCAAAAGCAGAGCAAAAACCCAATGTTATAGAATTCCCTAATGACATTCCCAAGTAACGAACACCAAGCCCATAAGTAAGTCCACCTATTCCCCAGATTAAACCCATTGAATAAGTAACTGTTTTTATAGAAGGTGCTACGGCACTTATAATATCAACAAAACCAGGAACGGTTAAGTACGCCGCAATTGGCGGAACAATCAACCAAGAGAAAAAGCCACCTACTATCCAGTAGCTTTCCCATGCCCAACCTTTTACCTTTTTAAAAGGCATATAAAAGGTTCCTGAGGAAAAACCTCCTATCGAATGAAAAAGAATACCGAGTAATGCTTGCATTTAATACTATATTTTTTAATTAATTATTTTAATAATGTAAAAATAAGTGGATAGCTAAAATAAACTATCCTGTACAATCCTTGTAAAACCAATTTTTTTGTTTTATTTTGAAAATGAGAAGTTATTAAAGACCCATTTCAAAATGATAGTTTCCGGAACCGACTGTTTTGCTTTTTGCATTTACTGCTTTTTTATTTTCTTTTATAGTTTCTTTTATAGTTTCAATTTTATTTGTTGGAAATTCTATTGTTGCATTTGTATTGGCAGGAATTTCCACGTCAAGAATAAATTTGTTTTTTTCTATTTTCCATGATGAAGCAACCAAACCATAATTGGTTTGTAAACTTCCTTTGGCATATGTCAAATCTCCGCCTATTTCAGGTTTAATAATGATGTTTTTATAACCGGAACCTTCGGCCTCTCTAGTATCAATTCCTGCAATAGTTCTATACATCCAATCTCCAACTGCACCATAAGCATAATGATTGAAGGAGGTCATGCTTGGATCATTAAAAGTTCCGTCTGGTTTCATTGAATCCCAACGCTCCCAGATTGTAGTCGCTCCATGTGCTTTTATTGGATAAAGCCAAGAAGGGTAGGTGTCTTGAAGCAACAATTTATAGGCAATATCATTTCTTCCAAAACGAGTCAAAACCGGATTCAGAAAAGGGGTTCCCAAAAATCCTGTGGTCAAATGATAGTCATAACTTTTGATGTTTTCGACCAAACGATTTACTGCTTGGGCTCTTAAATTTTCTGGTAACATATCAAATTGCAATGCTAATATATATGCAGTTTGTGTTTCTGATATAAGCTTTCCTGAAGCAGTCATATATTCATTTTGAAAGGCGATTTTGATGCGATCCAGCAATGCTTGATAAGCAATCACATCATTAGTCTTGCCTAATAATGCGGCTGCTTTTATCATAGTTTGAGCATTGTAAGCATAGAAACATTGGGCAACCAAATAATTATCAGTTATCGCAGATTTCATTGCTGTGTTTTTTTTGGAGTCATCTACACGGTAACTCAACCAATCAGCGTACTGCCAACCAGTATTCCACAAATCATTTTTTGCCACTTTTTGAATATAACTTAAATAAGCTTGCATACTTGGATATTGTCTTTCAACAATTTTCTTGTCACCATAAGTTACATACATATTATACGGAATTATGATACTGGCATCAGACCAACCTGCAGCTCCTGATTGTAGGTCTGATGGTTTTCTTTTCATAACATCTGGAATTACGTGTGGTACAGAACCATCTTCATTTTGGTCTACCGACAAATCGATGAGCCACTTTGAAAAAAACTGATTAACATTAAAATTATAAGATGCCGTTCTAGAAAAAACCTCGGCATCACCAGTCCAACCCAAACGTTCATCACGTTGCGGACAATCCGTCGGGACATCCAAAAAATTGCCCTTTTGGCTCCACTGAATATTAGATTGCAATTGATTAATGTAAGAATTTGAAGTTTCAAAAGTCCCCGTTTTTTTTAGGTCAGAATATAGTGCAATGGCCGTAAAATTATCAGGATTTATTTTCCCTGTAACGCCTTCTACCTTTACATAGCGAAAACCAAAGGTAGTAAAATGCGGCTCAAGAGTTTCAACTCCGTTTCCACTAAGTGTGTATGTAGCTTGTGCTTTGGCGGAACGAAGATTTTCAAAATAAGGAGTTCCTTTTTTATCCAACATTTCCACGTGAGAAAGTATAATTTGCTGTCCTGCTTTTCCTTGAATACTTACCTTTACCCATCCCGCTATGTTTTGTCCAAAGTCCAAAATGGTTTCCCCTTTTATAGAAGTCAAAACTTGTTTTGGTTTCAAAGCTTCGTGTTTACGAATAGGTTCATTTATAGAAGCGGTGATATAATCAATTGGGAATTCTTTGGTTACCACATTTGCCCATTGATCATCATTAAAATTCGCTAGGCTGTACTCTTTTTTTGATATGCGCAAATCTTGAATTTCGCCATTGTATATTTCAGAATAAGTAATCGGACTATTGCTAACTTTCCAAGAATTATCAGAAACTACTGTCTCCGTAGTTCCGTCAGCATATTTGATAACCATTTGAAACAAAAGCGCTGTTTCTTTACCATAAATATTTTCGTGATCTACCCAAACCAAAGTGGTGCGATACCAACCGCTACCTAATAATGCTCCTATGGCATTTTTTCCTTCAGAAAGTAAATTTGAAATATCATAGGTTTGGTATTGAAGATGTTTGTTGTAACTTGTCCAACCCGGTGATAAATAAGAATCACCCATGCGCTTTCCGTTGATTTGTATGTCATATAAACCTCGTGATGTTACATATACTTTTGCGGAAGTAATTTTTTTACTAATTATAAAAGATTTTCTAAATAGGGGCACAATACCATTCACGGTATCGTTTTTTAATCCTGAGGATATCCAAGATGCTTTCCAATCCGATACATTTAGCAAAGCGGTTGCAAACGAGGCCGTTGCCCATTTAGAGGTGTGACCTTGGTTGTCCCAAATGCGTACTTTCCAAGTATATTTCGCATTAGAAACCAATGGCGACCCTACATATTCGTTAAAAACAGAGACTTCCGA
>CAMBZB010000064.1 GCA_945872245.1 Flavobacterium psychrophilum | reverse complement strand
TTTTTGTAAAAAGAAATTATTAATACAATATTGAGATAATAATAGAGGAGCTAAAGTGTTAACGTTAAAAGTATTTTCAAAATTTTTATAGCTTATTTCTAAGAATGACTCAATTACATTTACTCCAGCATTATTAATTAATATATCTATTGAATCTTCTATTTGATCTAAATATTGAATAATTGATTCTCTTGAGGACAAATCCATTTGTTTTCGACTAGGGGCTATTACGTTACAACCCTCTACCTCAAACCTATTTTTTATAGCCAATCCAATACCTCTAGACCCGCCTGTCAATAATATATTTATTTTACTCATTCGAAAATATTTTTATCTGATTTTAAGACCACCCCCCTATTATGATTTTATTATATTGTTTTAAATTCTGTCTAATCTAGTTTCTTTAAATATTTATTTTATTGATTACTGGATATTACCTTCTTACAATTTAAAAAAATGGTCTATTTGTTTTGCTGTAAATTCAATAATCATTTTAGGATTATCAGAGAAAAAAGAATACCAATCTATCGTCATAGTTACAGCTTGTTGGGCATTCATTTTGGGTTGCCAATTCAATTCAAAAATTGACTTGCCCCTAAACGATTCCCAAATATCTTGGGTGTTTTGATAAATATGCTCTAAATCCTCAGCAGGAAGTCTTTTCATTATAAAGTACTAATATACTTTCTTACAGTGTTCACAATATAATCATAATGAACTTGATTTAACCCAGGCCAAACACCAAGCCAAAATGAATTATTCATTAACATATCGGTATTTTTTAAATCATCGATTTTACGATAATTTAAATTATAATATGCTGGCTGTTTTAAAAGGTTACCTCCAAAAAACAATCTAGTACCAATTTTATTTTGTTCTAGATATTCGACAAATTTATTTCTATCAATTGGGCTTCCTTCTCTTACCGTTAACATAAATCCAAACCAACTTGGTTCAGAATTTTCAGTTGCCACTGGCAATATAAAATGTTCTTCAAATTCCTTAAACATTTCAGTAAGAGTTGCGTGATTCTCTTTTCTTCTAACTACAAAATGATCCGCTTTTGTTAATTGACTTAAACCTACAGCAGCTTGCATGTCTGTAACCTTCAAATTAAATCCAATATGGGAATATGTGTATTTGTGATCATACCCATCAGGCAGATCTCCTAATTTTTGACAGTATCTTTCACCACAAGTGTTATCTTTGCCAGGAGGACACCAACAATCTCTTCCCCAGTCTCTAAAGCTTTCTGTAATTTTTTTAAGTGATGCATTGTTAACTAAAACTGCGCCGCCTTCCCCCATGGTAATATGATGCGCTGGATAAAATGAAAGTGTTGCTAAATCACCAAAGGTTCCTGTTTTTTTACCATCATAGGTTGCCCCTAAAGAATCACAATCATCTTCAACTAACCATAGATTATACTTTTTAGCAATTGCCATTACCACATTTAAGTTAAATGGATTTCCTAAGGCATGAGCAAGCATAATTGCTTTTGTTTTTGGGGTTATTGCTTTTTCAATATCTTCTACTTTGATATTATAAGAAGGAATATCTACATCTATAAATACTGGTATACATCCGAATTGAATCATCGGATTGATAGTTGTAGGAAATCCAGCTGCAACTGTAATAATCTCATCACCAGGCCTAATGGCTCTATCTAAAAGTTTTGGTGATGTTAAGGCATAGAATGCTAACAAATTGGCGGATGAGCCAGAATTTACTAAAAAAGAAAATCTACTTCCAAAATATCTCGCTAACTCTCTTTCAAGTTTAATTGAAAATCTTCCTGCAGTCAACCATGCGTCCATCATAGATTCTATTCCCCAAAGGACATCTTCTTCATCAATTACTTTTCCTGAAACTGGTATATAACTCTCACCAGGAATAATTGCCTTATTAATGTTTTTACTAAATTTTTCAACTAAAAGTTTTTTTAAACCTTCGTCGTTTAAATTATTAAAATCTATCCCTTTTAAAATTTCGATGTTTTTACTCATTCATTTTATTTTGATAATATTTAATATCTGATTCCATTAATTCGGTTGCTGTAGTATTGTTGTAATAGTTTTTATACCAATTTATGGTAAGTTCCACTGCAGTTTGTGCATTTAAAAATGGCTTCCAGTTTAATTCTGTTGTTGCTTTAGTAATATCCAGTTTCAACAATCCTGCCTCATGAGGATTATTACTATTAACTTCTACATTATATGTTCCAGAGGCCCAGCAGTTTATTGACTTAACAACCATCTCTTCTACCGATAAAGCATCGTTAGTTTTTGGTCCAAAATTGTACGCTTGTGCATATTTAATTGGATCCGAGTTTAATTTCAGACCTAATTCAAGATAACCAAACAGTGGCTCAATTACATGTTGCCATGGCCTTACTGCTTTTGGATTTCTAATCACAACTTCTTTATTTGCATTTAATGCTTTAGCAATATCTGGTATCAGCCTGTCTTTTGACCAATCACCTCCACCAATTACGTTACCTGCTCTGCCAACTGCAATTGCTTTTTGATGTTGATCGTATTTGTTTAAATTAAAAAATGAATTTTTATAGGAATCAATAACCAATTCACAACAAGCCTTACTTGCACTATAAGGATCATAGCCACCAAGACGATCACTTTCTTTATAGGGATGCTCCCATTCATTGTTGTGATAAACCTTATCAGTTGTAATTAAAACAACATTACATTTTTTATCCAATAATCTAATAGCATCTAATAAATTTGCAGTTCCTATGGCATTCACTTCAAAAGTTTCTGAAGGAATTTCATAAGACAACCTAACTAATGGTTGAGCCGCTAAGTGAAAAATGAAATCGGGTTGAAAATCTAATACCGCTTTTTTCAAAGCATCTCTATCTCTTAAATCACTAATCACAGACGCACACAATGCATCACCATTCATCTCGGTATATAAATTAATCTCGTTTTCTGGTGCTAAGGCATACCCTTTTACAACTGCGCCAAAATCACTTAAAATTTTAATTAACCACGATCCTTTGAAACCAGTATGACCAGTTACGAAAACACGCTTTCCGGAATATGTATTTCTCAGTTCATTCATTATTTCCAAATTTTCCAATCTGCTTTACCAGCACTCCACAATTCATTTAAATCCATTTTGTCTTTTAACGAATCCATAGGTCTCCAAAAGCCAGGATGTTTAAAGGATACCAATTGTTTTTTTTTCGCCAAAGTTTCAAGCGGGTCTCTTTCCCAAATGGTCTTGTCTCCTTCTTTAATATAATCAAAGACTTCTGGTTGACAAACAAAAAAGCCACCATTTATCCAACCAATATCCTCAGATCTTTTTTCATGAAAGGACTCAACCAATGATTCATTATTAATTTGCAACACTCCAAAACGTCCACTTGGCTGAACCGAAGTTACCGTACACAATTTGTTATTGTTTTTATGAAAGTCAACCAACTCTTTAATATTTACATTGGACACGCCATCACCATAAGTCAACATGAAAGGCTCATTCCCTATATATTTCTGAACTCTTTTTATTCTTCCTCCTGTTAGTGTTTCAGGGCCTGTCTCTACTAAAGTAATTTTCCAGTCTTCTGCAAAATTATTATGAACTTCTAGCTTATTATTTTTTACATCTATCGTTACATCTGAATGATGTAAAAATAAATTTGCAAAATATTCTTTGATAATATACCCTTTATACCCTAAGCATACGACAAAATCATTGTAGCCATAACTAGAGTAAATTTTCATAATATGCCATAGTATTGGCATTCCACCAATTTCCACCATTGGTTTAGGCCTAACGTCGGTTTCTTCAGCTAACCTTGTTCCAAATCCACCAGCAAGAATTACAACTTTCATTTTATAACTTTAAATTTTCATTCAACAATGTACTTCCAAACCCTCTTCCCACCCAAAACCAACAAACTCAAAAAGCCAAACAAAAACCCACCAATCACCATGGCTTTCAACTTCCCTAAGCGCGCTTTGGGCAAAGGTAAAATAGGTTGATCAATAATTTGCACCAAAGGTTCTTCACGCATCAGCGTGAGTTTAGCAAATTCTAAATTCTTCACTAACTCACCATATAAGGTACCGAGCATTTGTACCTTCATTTCTTGTTTCAATTTTGGTACGGCTGCTTGTTGGCGAATGAGACCCATGTTTTGGTCTCCAAATTGTGCACGGCCATACATGGCTGTATTTAATTCGCGCTGTACCGAATCGGCCCTGTTTTCTAAAACCAGAATATTTGCTCGTGTTTTTCTTGTTTTGGTTTCGATATAAAAATCGGTTACTGTTTCGATGAGTTTTTCAGAAAATATTTTTGCAAAAATTTCGTCTGTTGATTTTACAGAGATGTTTAGGATGCTTAATTTTTTATCTTGTTGCGCAACAGTTAAATTGTTTAATATCAATGCTCCAGAAATCATACCTAAAACTGAATCTTGTTGTAAGGTAAATGTTTTACGGTCTGCCGAAGTAAACTTTAAATTCGCTAATTTAATTTGCTTCGCCCAAGCTTTATCGAGTTTATTGAATTGAATATAGCGATTGATGAGTAAATCGGATTTGCCATTAATGCTAACGGTACTCAATAAGGTTTTTTCAATTAAAAAGCGCGACTTTAACAATTCAATTAAATTACTACCTGAAAACACTCCACCTTCTCCACCGCCAAAGCCACCTAAGCCAAACTGTGCCGCTAAAGAAGACAATCCTCCACCACCGCCACCTTTCTCTTCTAATACAAAACTCAACTTTGCGGTATAAATTGTTTTTTTAGTATAGCTATAACCCAAACCCAATAAGCCGCCGATAATACCCGCCAAAAAAATAATTTTCCATTTCGATTTAAAATAGGCAAACCACTCCCCTGCTTTTTGAATCAGTTCTTTTAAAGAAATTTCGTCGTTTTGTATTTCTGGTGTTTGCATGCTTATTTTAATTGTTTTATTAAGATATAGATAGTTGCGATACTCACTATTTTGGTGGTAAGGCTTTCGAAGAACTTATTCGCGTTGAAAGGTTCTTCTGCTTTTTTCTTATCTGCCTTTACTTTTGGTGGTTTA
>CAMBZB010000063.1 GCA_945872245.1 Flavobacterium psychrophilum | reverse complement strand
TTTATAAAATAATAATTTTTTTGGTCTTTACTCCACGATTTAAAATCAGGGAATTCTTCTAATAGCTTGTCATCAATAGTTTTAAAGAATGGGAATTTCTCCATTCCAGCCAAGAAAACTTTTAATTCTGTCGCGTTTATTCTATTAATATATGCGTTAATTGTTTCATTATCAATATCAAATTCATTTAAGAATTCGTTTAAAAACTTGAACATTCTACTTGCGGCACCCGATGCTGGTATAAACTTTTTGAGCTTAAATTTGTCTTTTTTAGAATCAAATAGTGATGAATAGTATTGGAATTTTTCATCGGTCAACTTTAGAATTCCATCATTTATAACCGCAGGACGGTTTAGATTTGCTTTTGGAATTCCATTGTTATATATAGAAAGTTGCTTTTCAATTTCAATAAGTGGAATTTCAGAATCTAAAATCTGAAGAAAATCTTGAGTTGAAAAGCCAAGTTGTTTCGCTTTAGTTAGTCCATCAATAATCGTTAATGCTTTTAGAAATCTAGTTTCACGATTTCCTGAAAGCATGACAAATGGTTTGTTGTTTTCAATTAGTGCCTGCTTGAATTTTTCTAAGGTAATTTCTCGATCATTGGGAGAATCCCGTAAATCGTCTTTTTCCCATGGCACATCAATATCGGTTAGAAAAAATAAATCATATTTGTGTTTTCGGGCTGCTTTATCCAATTTTGAATCGCAATGTCCATAATAGATTTCAGAAAAAACTTTGGTGGTCATCAAGCAGGTATCTACAAAAAGGTAGTTGTTTGCTTTTTTTAGGGCCTTGTTTTCCAGCATGATCTGTCCAATAGCGATGGGCAAAAGATCCTCAGGAGAACAAATTTCCTTTTTAGAATCCCATTTTTCTTGCAAGTAATCACGTGCAAATTCAGGAGCCCATTCCGTATTGAAATGACCCGCCAATTGATTGGACAAGGTGGTTTTCCCTGTACTTTCAGGCCCGTAAATGGCTATTTTAATTATGTCGTTTCCAGGGAGCTGGAGTTGTTTAAGGTTTTCTTCCATTCTAAATAAGCTAAAATAGCTAAAATTGTAAAAATTAAATACTGTAATGCCAACATCCTTAAACCACGATAAGCATATAATGGCACTACAATTATATCACCAATAATCCAAAGTGTCCAATTTTCGATTTTTTTTAAGGCCATAAATCCCATTGCGGTGAAAAATATTCCTGATGCAAAAATATCAATATAATTGTCTTTTTTTATCTCGTAATTAAAGAAATTATAGATACCGAAAACTACAAAAATTGTAACAAAAAACAATGCTAACCCAATTACTTTTTCTCTAGTATTAGTTCTAGTTATTTTGAGACTATTTGAGTCATTTGTTTTTTTATTCCATTGGTACCACCCGTAAATACTCATTATTGAAAAGTAGCCATTGATCATCATATCACCCAAATAACCTGCGGTGTAAAGTAAATAGGCAGTTATGATTGTAGCAATTAATCCTGTTGGGTAAACCCAAATATTCTCTTTTTTGGCAAACCAAACGCTTAAAATCCCGAAAACAAAAGCAATAAACTCTAATACTATTTGGTTAGTCGAAACATTTTTGTAGGCGTTAAGGAAAAAATCTATCATTTATTGTTGCTTTTGTTGGAATGCATAAACCAAAGTAAAGTTATCTATTTCAATAAAATGGTACTTAAACTGGATTAATTTATTTTGAAATTGCAAACTCACAAATCCTGACTGGTCTTCAATTTCAAATGGATGAACCTGAATATGCTCTTTAAAACTAATTCCGACTTCGTTCCTAATTTTGAAAATGGATTCCTTCACTCCCCAAATAACGGTTAACTTTCGGATATATTCTTCTTGGTTTTCTATATCAAGAAATTTCAATTCTGTTTCGGCAAATTTAGGAGCTATTTTTATGATTTTCTCCCGTTGCATTTCAATATCGATTCCTGCAATTTCATTGCTAATAATTAGGGTTGCCAACTCATGGGAGTGAGAAATAGAAATGTGTTTGCCGTCTTTTAGATGTGGTTTTCCAAATTGATCGTATTCTAAATCAAAATCGGTGTAGCCTTTTAGTTGCAATAATTTACGAACACTCAAAAAAGCACGTTGGTGCAATTCTGATTTCATTCCGTTGAATCTTTCTTGGTTTTTTGGATTTAATGTGACTTCCGTAGACAATTCCGCCAACGGTTCGGTGATTTTCCAAACGAGAATTTCGGTGGTTGGATTATAATTTATTGTTTTGTAAAGCGGCATTAGATTAATTGTGAATTATAAATTATGAATTTTCTATTTACAACTTAACGCTAGCCCTGATAGCAGCGGCATCCTCTTGTGGCGGGGTTCGCCACAAGAGATAGAGCGAATAGCAGGAAATAGCTCCAAAAAAAACGAAATTAGCATTATATTGTTTTAAAATTCAAGTCTTTACAAAATAAACATTTCATAAATAGTTGTGAAAATTATTAAATAACAAAGTTAATACCTAAATTTGCAAAAAAATTACAAATACAAATATACTATAAATGAGTACATCAACTATGCCTTATGTGGCTTTCAAAGTAAAAGACATTTCCTTGGCGGCTTGGGGAAGAAAAGAAATTGAATTAGCAGAAGCTGAAATGCCAGGATTGATGGCACTTCGCGCTGAATACAAAAACGAACAACCTCTTGCTGGGGCTCGTATTGCAGGATGTTTGCACATGACGATTCAAACGGCGGTTTTAATTGAAACTTTAATTGCTTTAGGTGCAGAAGTGACTTGGAGTTCTTGTAATATTTTCTCTACTCAAGATCAGGCTGCTGCGGCTATTGCTACTGCTGGAATTCAGGTTTATGCATGGAAAGGTCTTGACGAAGCCTCTTTTGACTGGTGTATTGAGCAAACCTTATTTTTTGGTGAAGACAGAAAGCCATTGAACATGATTTTGGATGATGGTGGAGATTTAACGAATATGGTTTTCGACCGTTACCCAGAATTAATTCCTGGAATTAAAGGTTTATCAGAAGAAACTACTACTGGTGTTCACCGTTTGTATGAAAGAATGAAAAACGGAACTTTGTTTATGCCAGCAATTAACGTGAATGACTCGGTTACTAAATCGAAATTTGATAATAAATACGGTTGTAAAGAAAGTGCTGTTGATGCGGTTCGTCGTGCAACCGATATTATGTTGGCTGGAAAAAGAGTGATCGTTTGTGGTTACGGAGACGTTGGAAAAGGAACTGCAGCTTCATTTAGAGGTGCTGGATCTATTGTAACGGTTACTGAAATTGACCCAATTTGTGCTTTACAAGCGGCTATGGATGGTTTTGAAGTTAAAAAATTAAATTCCGTTCTGGAAACTGCCGATATTGTAATTACGACTACTGGAAATAAAGATATTGTTTTGGGTTCTCATTTCGAAAAAATGAAAGACAAAACTATCGTTTGTAACATCGGCCATTTTGATAATGAAATTGACATGGCTTGGTTGAACAAAAACCACGGCGCTTCAAAAGTCGAGATCAAACCACAAGTGGACAAATATACTATTAATGGTGTTGATATTCTTGTACTTGCTGAAGGTCGTTTGGTAAACCTAGGTTGTGCTACGGGTCACCCAAGTTTTGTAATGAGTAACTCTTTCACGAACCAAACTTTGGCTCAAATAGAATTATGGAAAAACAGCGCTTCCTATAACAATGAAGTGTACATGTTACCTAAACATTTAGATGAAAAAGTGGCAATGTTGCACTTAGCGAAACTAGGTGTTGAATTGGAAACGTTACGTCAAGACCAAGCCGATTATATTGGTGTGGGAGTTCAAGGACCATTCAAACCAGAATACTACAGATACTAGATTTGATTTTAGATTTCTGAATAATTTCAAACCCGACCCGTTTTTAAAACAGGTCGGGTTTTGTTTTAATTTGACATTTAGATTGTTTGTAATTTTTTTATAAATTAGCTAAATAAATAATAGTCCCTTTGGAGATTATTGATTTCTGTTTGATTTAAATCAAGTGATTATATTAATTTTGTAAACTCAACCTTTTACTCGGGTTAAATAATACCTAGAAAAATCGATTATGACCGAAGCAATAATACCCTTACTTTCATTAATTGCGCTTGAAGTAATTCTTGGTATAGATAATATTATTTTCATTTCTATATTAGCAGACAAGTTACCGGATAACCAAAGAAACAAACTTCGCTTTTGGGGAATTGGCTTGGCTATGGTAATGAGACTATTACTTTTAGCATTTATAGCTTGGATATTAAAACTAGATCAAACACTTTTCACTCTTAACAATACTGACTTTTCAGGTAAAGACCTCATAATAATTTTTGGTGGACTTTTCTTACTCTATAAAAGCACCAAAGAGATTTATCATAAAACCGAAATTTCCACCGAAGAGCAACCAACCGTTCCAAAGAATAGTAGTTTCAAAAGATTACTATTAGAAGTAATCCTATTAGACTTAGTTTTTTCCATAGATTCAATAATTACTGCGGTAGGTATGGTTCAGGAGCTATGGGTTATGTATACAGCGGTAATTGTCACCGTAATTATAATGCTTTTTGCATCCAAACCAATTAGTGAATTCATAGGAAAACATCCTTCATTTAAAATATTAGCTCTGTGCTTTTTAATGATGATTGGGGTTTCACTTCTTGCGGAAGGTTTTCACTTTGAAATTCCTAAGGGATATATTTATTTTTCAATGGCGTTTGCTTTTTTAGTCGATGTCATTCAAATGAAAACTATCAAACACAAGTAAAATTCAAGGACCCTATCAATGAGACTCTATTTTCTAGCGCCCCTTGTGTTACTTTTTTCTGTCAATAGTGTGACTGCGCAAAATTTTGATCTTGGGAGTTGGAATATCATAAATATAAAATATGATCATAACGAAAAATGGAGCTTTTTTGGTGAAGGCCAATTGCGATCATTAAAATTCTATGATAACTTCCATTACTACGAATATAAAGGGGGGATTAACTTTAAAGCTCATAAAAATTTAAAGCTGACATTAGGAGTCGGAAGTTACCAAACATTTAATGAAGGCGGTAATTTTGTTTTGCCAAAAAACAATGATGAGTTTAGACTTTGGCCTCAGGCTGTTCTTTTTCAATCAATCGGAAAGCTGAAAATTGAACAACGTTATCGTTCTGAATTTAGATTTACA
>CAMBZB010000062.1 GCA_945872245.1 Flavobacterium psychrophilum | reverse complement strand
TTTTTTTATTTCTATCTATCCAAAAATAAAACTTTGATGAAAAAAAATTGCAATTTTCAAATCCGTATTGTTTTGATAACCCTTTTTTTTGTTTTAACTAAATGTGTTTACGCTCAGCAATCGGTTTCATTCAATTCTCCAGTAAATACTAAAACAAGACCTGTAGAATTACAACTTAAAAAAACCTATGAACTAGAAAAAGCAGGTGTTTTTGCAAGTAATGAATTTGATGGCGCGAGATTAAGTGATATAAAACTTGAAAATGACAGTACTGCAACTGTAATAATTAGACCCGAAAATTCACCAATAAATAATAGTGGTTATTATGCTTTTAGCACTTGGTCTAGTTCTCCAAAACCTTTTTATTTTACTTTTCAATATCCTAAGGGCTACAAACATCGGTATATTCCAAAACTGAAAATAAATAATAATTGGACTGCTATTGACCCTAATTCCATCTATAAAAAAGATAGTATTGTAACCATTAAACTGAATTTAAGTAAGGAACCTATTTTGGTAGCTGCTCAAGAAATCCAATCATCAACAGATGTGAAAAATTGGTATACCAATGTTGTTGCGGGCAAAGAATATGTAACTGTTAAAAGTGCAGGAAATTCGGTACTTGGTAAAAATATTCCTGTATTAGATATTTATAAAGGAGACAAAAAAAATAAAAAAATTATTGTTTTACTCACGCGCCAGCATCCACCAGAAACCACGGGATATTATGCTTTTCAAAGTTTTTTAGAAACTATTCTAGACGATTCAGAATTGTCGGATGTTTTTTTAAAAACCTATCGTATTATTGCTTTTCCAATAGCGAATCCTGATGGTGTTGACCTTGGGCATTGGCGACATAATTATGGCGGAATTGATTTAAACAGAGATTGGTCCGTTTACAACCAACCTGAAATAAAGCAAATTGTAAAATTCATTAATACCGCTTCAGAAGATGATGAAGGCGATATTATTTTAGGTTTGGATTTTCATTCCACTACTAAAGATGTTTTTTATACCAATAAAAAAAGAGAGAACACTTCAATGCCCAATTTCATTGATTATTGGTTTGCCGGATTAGAACGAAATATTCCTGGTTATAAAGTAAATGAATCTTCAGGGAACAGTCAAGAACCTGTTTCTAAAGGGTGGTTTTTATATGGCCACAATGCCGTTGGCGTTACCTACGAAATTGGTGATGCGACTCCTAAAGAAGACATTGTAATTAGAGGTCAAGTTTCTGCAAAGGAAATGATGAAAATTTTAGTCTATATAATTAAACCATAAATAAAAATAACCTACCATAAATTATTAACCCCAAATTAAAAAAAAATGAGTAAAAAATTAATCTTAACATTGTGCTTAACACTAATTTTTTGTGGCATTTCGATAGCACAACAAAAAACAATAACAGGAACGGTCAACGATCGTGTTGGTCCTTTGCCTGGAGCATCAATTCTAGAAAAGGGAACAAAAAATGGAGCTACCACGGATTTTAATGGCGCTTTCAGTTTGAAAGTTGCTAATGATGAGGCGATAATTATCGTAAATTTTATAGGATTTGCTCCTCAAGAAATTGCCGTTAAGGATAAAATAAAACTAAATATTGTTCTAGAAGAAAGTGCGCAAGCGTTAAACGAAGTCGTTGTCAATTCATTAGGATTGGAAGTTAATAAAAGAACATTAGGATCCACTTATACTAAAGTCACAGCGGATCAATTAGCAAATTCGGGGGAAACAAGCGTGATAAATTCTTTACAAGGAAAAGCTTCTGGGGTCAGAATTGCTAGAGCAAATGGTGATCCTGGTGCGGGTTCAAACATACAAATTAGAGGGGCAAATACCATTAATGGAAATACACAACCATTGGTTATATTGGACGGCGTACCCATAAGTAATGACAATTTATATGGCAATAGTAGTAATGTTGCAGGAACATCTCAACAATCAAGATTGAATGATATTAATGAAGATGATATTGAATCGATTACAGTTCTCAAAGGGGCATCGGCAGCAGCTGTTTGGGGTTCTGAAGCCGCTAATGGTGTTTTGGTAATTACCACAAAAAAAGGGAAAAAAACAGGAAAAATTAATGTAGAATTTAAATCTACGGTTTCATTTGACAAAATAGCACAATTACACCCTTTACAATCTAATTATGGGCAAGGTACGGGAGGTGTTTTTGACTTGACTTCAGTAAATTCTTGGGGTGATAAAATTGCTACAAGATCGGGTGCAGAAGATGACTATTTTACCAAAGCTGAAAGAGGGTATTTTGTAGGGGAAGACGGAAAAGAATATTTTATGATAAAAACCAAAAATTCTAAAAACACTTATATAAAAGAAAATCAAGACAAAGTATTCCAAGACGCAACTTCGGTTAAAAATAATATAAGCTTTGGAAATGCAAATGAAGATGGGAACTACCGTGTTAGTTTTGGTAATATAAATCAAAAAGGATTTATTAATGAAAGTGATTACCAAAAGACAAATATTGGTTTCAACGGGAAATATATTTTTAATCCAAAAATGAGCATCACTACCAAGTTGGATTATGCACATACCGAATCCAACAGAATTCAACAAAATTCAAGTATAGCTGGGCTATTATTAGGATTGTTACGTGGCGCCCCCGATTTTGATATTTCACAATATACGGGTGATTACTATAGTGCTACAGGTCAGTTATTTCCAAAAAGACAACGTTCGTACAGAAACTCGATTGGAGAGAGTTCGAATCCTGGATATAATAATCCATTATGGACATTATACAAACAAAAAGCGCCTAATGAAGTAGATAGATTTATTTTTTCTACCGATTTGAATTATAAAGCAAGTCAATGGTTATCAATGAAATTCAGAGGTAGCTATGATACTTATAATGACGAAAGACGTTATTTTTCTCCTGTAAATTCAGCTAGTTTTACTGCAGGTTCCTTCCGATTGGACAACATTAATAATAAAATATTGAATTTAGATGTTATTGCCCAAACGAAGACATTTGCTTTGTCAAACAATATAAATGGAAACTTTATTTTGGGTTATAATTTTAATGACCGAGATAGAAAAAGCGTATACAATGAGGGGACTAATTTTCTGATAAATAGTATGGCTCAAACTTTTGCTAATGTTTCGCAATTGGATCCTACAGTTAATTTAACTCGAAAAATTGCCTCCTATAGAACCTATGTTACGTCTTCTTTTGATTACAAAAAACAACTTTTTATAAATACTTCAGTTGCATTGGAAAAAGCATCGAGTATGATAGGGTCGTTTATATATCCTTCGATTGATGCGTCTTGGGTGTTTTCTGATTTGAAAATTTTTGAAAATAGTAAAATACTAAGTTCTGGAAAAATTAGAACGGGTGTAGGACAAGTTGGTGTAAAACCAAATCCACATGAATTTCAAACAACGTATCAAACTCCAATTTATTCAGATTATGATGATCCTTTAAATTTATTCCTTTTTGGGGGTGGTTTTAGTTACAATAGTAATTTGGGAAATAGAAATTTAAAACCTGAAATCAAAACAGAATACGAGTTGGGTGCCGATTTAAAATTCTTCAATAACCGTTTGACTTTAAGTGGTACCTATTATTACAATACGATAGTGAATGTATTACTTGACATTCCATTAACACCAAGTTCAGGGGCTAATTATATTTATGGAAATGGTGGGGCTTTAAAAAATAAAGGTTTAGAATTTGATTTTGACTTGCAATTATTAAAATCTAAAAAAGGTCTAAATGCTTCCATTTATGGTAATTTTAATAACAACAGAAATGAAGTAACTGATATTCAAGGAGCAACTTCCCTTGCATTGACCAGTGAAGCGATTAGCTCTAGAGCAGTAATTGGGCACCAATTAGGAACTCTTTGGGGAACACGAGCGTTACGAAATACTGACGGAACTTTTAATTTAGATACTAACGGATTCCCTCAATTAGATACAGAACAAGGGGTAATAGGTGATCCAAATCCAGATTGGCGTGGAGCGTTTGGTTTTAAAGCTGACTATAAAGGGTTTTTTGCAAATATTATGTTTGAAACATCTCAAGGAGGAGATTTTGCGGAACGTACTCGTTTTATTTTGGGAAGTTTTGGTACTTCTGCTGAGGTTGGTAATGAAGTTATTCCATCAACAGATATCAGAGACCGTGCGGGAGTTCTTCATCTTGCGGGAGTTCCCGTTCGTGGAAACATTAGAGATTTTGGAGCTGGACCAGTTTTATTAAATGAAGCTTATTATACAACTATAGGTGGTGGAATTGGCGCCTCAGTTATCAATGAATTTGCTGTAAATAATAATGCTTCTTGGACGCGATTAAGCGAATTAACTTTTGGTTACACATTAAATTCTAAAGGATTCAAAAAGAAAACAAAATTGGCATCTATGACTTTTACGCTCACAGGGCGTAATTTGGCAATTTGGACTGATATATTAGGAATAGATCCACAAACCAATCAAACGGGTGTTGGTAATGGTTTTGGAATCGACTATTTTACAAATCCTGCTTCAAAAACATTTTTATTCACATTACAAATTAAATATTAAAGAGTTATGAAATCTAAATTAATTTCGGGAATTTTAATAGTATTTTTATTGTTTTCATGCGATAGTTCGTTCGAAGACTTAAACTATAATCATAATAACATCACTACCGATGAAGTTATTCCTCCTTCTCTATTGATTAAAGGAACTATGTTGGCAGATATAGCAATAAATCAGAGTCATTTGCAAAGAATTGCTGGAATGTGGACCGGCCAATATAGAGGAGAAATTTCATTGTATCTCGGAATATACAATTATGATATTTCATCGCAAGAATCAACCAGCGCTTGGAGCTATTTGTATAATGGGATGTTAAAACAGTTTAGCGAAATCAATAAATATTATGCTATAAATGGGATGGATACCGAAGGACAATTAATTACTGGTATCTGCAAAGTGCTTGAGGCAAATGCTGTAGGAACCGCAACTTCAATATGGGGAGATATTCCCTATTCTGAGGCAGTAAATCCTGCTATAAGCGATCCAGTATTTGACAAGCAATCCGATGTTTACAGTGCTTTACAAATTAAATTAGATGAAGCAATAGTACTTCTTAGTGACCCAACTACAAAATCTACACTTGCTGAGGACATATTTTTTGCTGGAAACAAAGACAAATGGCTGAAAACAGCGTACACCTTAAAAGCGCGCTATTATTTGCAAACGAGACAATATACTGCAGCACGTGTCAATGCTTTAAATGGTATTTCGGATTATGCAGGCACTATGAAATTTACACCACTAGTAACTGCGGCAACAGGAACAGAAAATTTATTGTATCGGTTTATGGCAGGAACTAGAAAAGGCTATTTGACAGTTAACAATACTTTTTGCAGAAATTTATTAGATACTCAAACCAGTTTCCCTACTATTTCCAGGAGAAATACTAAAACAAATGAGCAAGCTAGAAGAAATCACCTAAATGCAGGATCGATAACAGGAACGAACACTACAACAATTATCAATGGAGAATTGAAACCCATGGATTTGGTAACGTACCAGGAAAATTTATTAATATTAGCGGAAACAGGAGCAAGAACCGTAACTTTTGCAGAAGGATTACTCCAACTTAATAAAGTGCGTACCTTCTTGGCCTCAGCCGATTCTTTTGATAAAAGAGCCACCGCCGATGTAAAACTTTATACTGCTTATGTTGCTGCGGATTTTGCCAATGGAGGAATGGAAAATCTTAATAATATTGATAGTACAAGAGCCTTGTTAAGAGAAATTATTGAAGAAAGATACGTAACAGGATTTGGAACCTTTATGCCTTGGAACGACGCAAGAAGGTTGCGAAAAAATGAGTATGACATTGCGGTAAAAATTCCACTTAATAATACCACAGCTACACTACATCCAGAACGATTTATTATTTCTCAAGATGAAATCAATACCAATTCAAAT
>CAMBZB010000061.1 GCA_945872245.1 Flavobacterium psychrophilum | reverse complement strand
CTGATTTCACAGACGCCGTGTATAAAGTCGGTAGTGATAAAATAAAATGCTTGAATTGCCCGAAGCAGGCAATCGATAACAGTGAAATGGAGAACATAGAAGAAACCGATAGCGTTGTTACAACAAGAGTAAGCGTAAACGGAAAAGTGATCACGATTAATAAAATTGAGGCTAAAAAAGAAAGTTAATACTGCCATTTAGCAAAAATCAGAAAAATCATTCATCAAAAGTGGATGATATTTTTATATTTGTAAACTACTTAACTATAAAAATAAAATGAAAAAAATACCGCCCTACTCCTATTCCTTTTGGTTGCTACATTTTCATGGGCACAAAAAGACGAAAAAATTAAAGGTTCTAAAATAGTAACCATTGAACAGAAGGAAATTGGTGATTTTGATTCGATTGAAGTTGGCGATAACATTGAAGTATCTTTGGAAAAAGGCGAAAAAAACGAAATAAAAATTGAGGCCGACGATAATCTTCACAACATCATCACTATTGATTTAAGCGATAATATACTCCGGTTAAATACATCAAAAACAGCCGTAAATTTCAAAAAATTATTGCTGCGGGTAACCTATACACACAATTTAAAAATGGTGGTTTCAAAAAACGAATCCACGGTGAATGCCATTCAAGAAATCCAATTAGAGGACATCACTTTTAAATCTTCCAATAATTCTAAGCTCAATTTAAATGTCAATTCCAAGAATTTCGTATTGCAATCTGACGACAAATCGAAAACGGAACTATATTTAAAAGCCGAAAGCGCCACAATCGAGTTGAGCAAAAACGCCACCTTGAATGCGTTGATTGCCTCCGTTGATTTTAAATGCGATCTGTACCAAAAGGCAAAAGCAAACCTAGAAGGTGATGTAACCAATGCCATCATTCGTTTGGACAACAATGCGGATTTTATAGGAAATAAATTGGTCCTGAAAAATGTCGAATTGGTCGCAGAGGGTTATTCGAATTGCAGCATCAACTCCAGTGCCGCGATGAGTATTGATGCATCCGGAAATTCGGAAATCCAAATTTATGGCGACCAAAAAATTGAACTAAGAAGATTTGTTGATTCTGCCATCTTAGTCAAGAAACCGACAAAATAATCTAAACAAGAAAGGCTTCATTTTTAAGATGAAGCCTTTTTTATCAATTAAAACGAAATTGTTACTCTAAGGCAGCCAAGTATCTTTCGGCATCTAGGGCAGCCATACAACCTGTACCAGCAGCAGTAATCGCTTGACGATATACATGGTCGGCCGCATCGCCCGCCACAAAAACACCTTTGATATTCGTTTTTGAAGTTCCCGGAATATTGACAATATAGCCCGTTTCATCAAGAGTAAGAAAGTCCTTAAAAATATCCGTATTGGGTTTGTGACCAATGGCAACGAAGAAACCGGTAGCAGGAATATCAAAAACTTCGCCTGTGGTTTTATTCTTGGCTTTTACGCCAGTCACTACTTGTTCATCTCCTAAAACTTCAACCGTGTCATGATTCATTAAAATCGTAATATTGTCGGTTTTACGAACTCTTGCTTCCATGATTTTTGAAGCCCTGAACTTTTCGCTTCGCACCAACATAGTCACTTTTTTACAAAGCTTAGACAAATAATGCGCTTCCTCGCAGGCAGAATCTCCAGCACCTACAATAACAACTTCTTGGTTTCTGTAGAAGAACCCATCACAAACGGCACAGGCAGAAACACCTCCACCCATATTTAAATAATGCTGTTCAGAAGGCAACCCTAAATATTTGGCCGTGGCCCCCGTGGAAATGACCACAGTTTCGCAATGCAATTCGATGCTGTCATTAATCCAAACTTTATGAATATCACCGCTAAAATCAACCTTGGTTGCCCAACCATCACGCACATCAGTACCAAAACGTTGCGCTTGAGCTTGCAGTTGAATCATCATTTCCGGTCCCGTAACTCCATCGACATAACCCGGAAAATTCTCCACTTCATTAGTCGTTGTCAGTTGCCCTCCAGGTTGCATCCCTTGGTATAAAACAGGATTCATATTGGCTCTAGCGGCATATATACCTGCGGTATACCCTGCTGGACCGGAACCTATAATAAGACATTTTATTTTTTCGATTGTATCAGACATAGTTTATTATTTATTTAATCTATTTTGAGATTGCAAATGTATGTTTTTATTAAAAAATTAAGCTAAAATAATATCACTTTTAATCTATAAAAATAATAAAATTGTATTTCGAAATATCACTTGGAAAACTAAAAATTAGTTTTATATTTGCATCCTTTCACGGGGTGTAGCGTAGCTCGGTTATCGCGCCTGCTTTGGGAGCAGGAGGCCGCAGGTTCGAATCCTGCCACCCCGACAACTTAGTTGTAAATACATATAAAAAGGCTGTAAATCGTATGATTTTCAGTCTTTTCTGTTTTTAGTAATTTATACTAATTAAGTTATTTCAAATAAAATGATAACCAAACGGTGAACCATATAAAAACTTACTTTTAGGTCAGCAGAACAATGTTAAAACCTTTAAATAAAAGGATTGCATAAAATTGAGATCTCTCATTTTTGTACTCATTTGCACTGTTTTGAAATCATTTTGGTGAACTTTTTCGTGATGTCCACTGGAAGAGCGATAAAATCGATTTAAAATAATTAGCTATGTTTAATTCGTCATATTTCATATAATTTTTTACGTTAGCACTATGGATTTATCAATATTAGAATCGAAAATAAAAGCTTTGCCATTAGATGATCAAAACGTGGTTTACAATCAATTATTAAATTTGGTTACAGATTTATCAATAGATATTTCAAGTATTCAGACCCAACAAAAGGGTACAGGAAGTTGCCACTGTCCTCATTGCAAAAGCAGTAATGAATAATCCAAAAAAAGGAGGTCTTATTACAGACCTCCAATCGTAGATTTTGATTTACCATTATCAACTTTATTACCTTACGGCAGCTGACTATTGAGTAACCTTCTCTGTTCAGATTGATATACTCAAGTAATTAATCAAAACCACACTCAAATATACGAATAATTAAAAGGTAAACAAATTACTATCAACACTTTAACAACAAATTAAGAAAGCGAAATTTTTGCTTAAAATAATGTCTTTTGAAGAAATTTATTTTTCAATAGAAGTTAAAAAAACAGCAGAGTTTCACAAATCATTATTTCGTAAAATACATGTTTAATGTACCCGAAAGCCCTTCGTAAGTTCCATTAATTTTCAGCACTAATTCTGATGAAGTAAGTGTTGTAACATCAAAAGTGTCATTAAAACTAGTTCCAGTAACATTAATATTTATAGTGTTTCCGCTTTGTGACCAAGTACCATCTTTTCCACTAAAAACACAATTCAAAGAGTAATCACCATTTTTTACAATAGCGCCTGATAAAATTTCAATAAAGTCTTTAGGACACCCTTCCTCATTTTTTAAATTAGGATTTGAATACGGCAGTGTGATTCCATTTGAAGTTACAGTCGATCTGCTAAAAAGCCATTTGCCTTCAATTAAACTCATATCTACAGGTCCATTACCGCCTTCTTTTGTACAAGAAGAAAAAACAGAACCTAAAATTATTACTGAAACGAATACTAGAACAATATTTTTCATTGTACGTCTTTTTAAAATTGAAATACAATAATAACCAATAATAAGCTACAAACGCATTTTACCTTTGAATATATACCAATAATCGTTATTTTTATAAAATTAATTAAAAAAATTTACGAATTTTATTACTTTATATAAATCCCAAAAAACCGTTTATATAGTTACTAGAAACCTCCAATGCAATACCATTTATTAAAACTTGTACTTTTTTACTGTTTTCGAAACTCCTATCTTTGTCTCATATCAATCCTGAAATCAAAAAATGAAACTCGTTTTCGCTACTAACAACAAAAATAAAATACTTGAAGTACAGCAGCTACTTCCTTCATCTATCGAAATCATAAGCTTGGAAAGCATTGGCTGTTTTGAGGAAATCCCTGAAACGGCTGACACCATCGAAGGAAATGCCATAATGAAAGCCAATTATGTTACCCGCAACTACGGTTACGACTGCTTTGCCGATGATACTGGACTTGAAGTCAGTGACTTAAACGGCGAACCAGGTGTTGACTCTGCTCATTATGCAGGAGAACAGCGCAGTTCTGAAGACAATATGAATAAAGTATTGGAATCCTTAGCTAATGCAACGAACAGAAAGGCACAATTTAAAACTGTAATCGCGTTAAACTTAAACGGCAGACAGCATCTTTTCACAGGAATTGCTGCTGGAAAAATAACGCTGGAAAAAACAGGAAATCAAGGTTTTGGGTATGATCCCATCTTTAAGCCAGAAGGCTATTCTAGAACTTTCGCCCAACTTTCGCCTGAAGAAAAAGGACTTATAAGCCATCGTGGAAAAGCTACAGAAAATCTAATCGACTTCTTGAAAATGTAATAAAGTCAGACTTATTTAGAAAATTTGACACTCAAATCCCGGATTTAAAATCTGAAATCTGAAATTTTATATGTAAAATTCTGATTATCAAATACCCATAAAATAGCTTATCTGAATATTCTTTTAGATTATGTGGTTTTTTAACCGTACTTTTGCACCAAATTTTAAAAACATATATGAATAAATTTGAACAATTAGGATTGAGTGAGTCGCTACAACGTGCGATTATCGATCTAGGATTTGAAAATCCGACCGAAGTACAGGAGAAAGCGATTCCCCTATTATTGGAACAAGACACAGATTTAGTTGCGTTGGCTCAAACAGGGACAGGGAAAACGGCAGCTTTTGGTTTTCCAGTCATTCAAAAAATTGATGCCGACAACAGAAATACACAGGCGTTAATTTTATCACCTACCCGCGAACTATGTTTGCAGATTACAAACGAACTTAAGAACTACTCAAAATACGAAAAAGGTATTAATGTAGTAGCTGTTTATGGTGGTGCGAGTATTACAGAACAGGCTAGAGACATTAAAAGAGGTGCGCAAATTATTGTAGCTACTCCAGGTAGAATGCAAGACATGATTAACAGAGGATTGGTCAACATCTCTCAAATTAATTATTGTATTCTTGACGAAGCAGACGAAATGTTAAACATGGGCTTCTACGAAGACATTGTAAACATCTTATCGACTACGCCAGACGAAAAAAACACATGGTTATTCTCGGCTACCATGCCGGCAGAAGTAGCTAGAATTGGAAAACAATTCATGACCAATCCAGTAGAAATTACTGTTGGAACAAAAAATTCAGGTTCAGCTACCGTTTCTCACGAATTTTACTTAGTAAATGCGCGTGACCGTTACGAAGCTTTGAAAAGATTGGCCGATGCTAATCCAGACATTTTCTCGGTAGTGTTTTGTAGAACGAAACGTGATACACAAGCAGTTGCTGAAAAATTAATCGAGGACGGTTACAGTGCTGCCGCTTTGCACGGAGATTTATCTCAAGCACAGCGTGATGGAGTAATGAAATCCTTCAGAGGGCGCCAAATCCAAATGCTTGTAGCGACTGACGTTGCGGCTCGTGGAATTGACGTTGACAACATCACTCACGTAGTAAACTATCAATTGCCTGACGAAATCGAAACCTATAATCACCGTTCTGGTCGTACAGGTCGTGCGGGTAAACTAGGAACTTCTATTGTAATAGTTACTAAAAGTGAAATTCGCAAAATTTCTTCTATCGAAAGAATCATCAAACAAAAATTTGAAGAAAAATCAATTCCATCTGGAATAGAAATTTGTGAAATCCAATTGTTGCACTTGGCCAACAAGATTAAAGACACTGAAGTAGATCATGAAATCGACAATTATCTTCCTGCTATCAACAGCGTTTTGGAAGGATTGTCGAAAGAAGAATTGATCAAAAAAATGGTTTCGGTATAATTCAACCGTTTTATTGCTTATTACAAGAAAAATAGAGATATCTCAAATCAATCTTCAGGATCTGAAAGACGGGAACGCGACGATAGAGAGGGTGGTTCAAGAGAAAGCAACAACGGTGGTGCAACAAGATATTTTGTGAACATTGGATCCAGAGACA
>CAMBZB010000060.1 GCA_945872245.1 Flavobacterium psychrophilum | reverse complement strand
TAAAACGATGGCTTTTGCAAAACACGAAATAGCCCAAGGCTATTTAAATTCCATGCCAGAGCGAACCGTTCGTGTTAGAATTAAGGACGATAAAGGCTATTTAACCATTAAAGGCAAAGGAAACGAATCTGGAATGTCACGGTTTGAATGGGAAAAGGAAATCCCAGTTTCTGAGGCTAAATTGCTCTTAGATTTATGCGAAAGCGGTGTAATTATGAAAACCCGGTTTGAAATTAAAGTAGGGAATCACATTTTTGAAGTCGATGAATTTTCTGGAGAAAACGAGGGCTTGCTTTTGGCGGAGATAGAATTGCAATCGGAAACAGATATTTTTGAAACGCCACATTGGTTGGGTTTGGAAGTAACAAATGACAATAGATTTTACAACTCTTATTTGAGTCAAAATCCTTACAAAAATTGGGAAAAATAATAGTTATTCTATAATTTCAATTTTTACATTTAAAGAACCGCTATTTTTATTGGAGGCAATTTCCATAAATGCGCGTTTTGTCAGATCGATTTCTCGTCCTCTCGAAAATGGTCCGCGATCGATAACTTCTACAATTACTGATTTTCCATTTTCTTCGTTGGTGATTTTCAATTTTGTGCCGAAAGGTAGTTTTCGATGCGCAGCGGTGTATTTATTATTGTCAAATCGAATTCCACTTGAAGTTTTTCTCCCATTAAATTTATTGGCATAATAAGAAGCATGTGCCTTTGTTTTAAACACTTTTAATTTTAAAACCACTTTTGGTTTTAGCGTATCTGCAATTCCAATTTTAGTTTTAACCGTGTCTAAAACCACTTTGTTTTTAGGGGTTTTATTGTTTTTTTGGGCATACACACTTCCTCCCAATGCTAAAAAAAGGAAGGTAAAAATAAATGTAAAAGATTTTAATTTATGTTGGAACATAATTAATTTTTTTGATCGTTTCAAGCATTGCTTTCAAAAATGAGTAAAAGCCCAATTAGAACTAGTACTACTATTTTAGAACCATAAATACCAAGGAATCCTGCTTAAAATTAGAAGTAAAGCCAAGCCATAGTAAATTGAAAATGTTTTGAATTTCGATTCGCTTGTTGTTGCTTTTTTATGTTTCACCCATCCTATTGTGATTAGGGCAATAGCGATTATATTGGTTAGTGGATGTTCTAAAGAAGTCAATCGCAATGCCTTGTCCGACATTTGTCCTAAAGAGTTAAATCCTAGTGGAGAAACAAAATAAAGTGCCAAACCTACTAATAATTGTATGTGAGATCCGATTAAACCAAATAGGGCAATTTTTCTGTCTTTTGTAGCGAACTCTTTTTTTGAAGTCAATCCGATAATTGAATTAACAATTACAAATACTAATAATAATAAAACTAGGTAAGCCCAACCGGAGTGAAATTTTTGTAGGAAAGTGTATAAATTCATTTTTGAATAGTTTTTAATTTAAACAAATATAAAAAAAAAGCACAAAAAAACGGCATTCTTAGATAAAGAATGCCGTTTTAAATTATGTAGTATTAATTTAGTTAAATGTATAACGAACACCTAACTGAGCTTGCCATCTTGAAGAATTAACCCCTGCATCATCAATCTGATTAATTTGTTTTTCAGCAGTTGGATTGTATCTAAATGTTGGAGTTGTTCCGTTAGCTAAGAAACCAACATGGTCAATTAACTGAACTTGATCAAAGCTTGCGAAATAACGTTTTCCCCAATCTTTATTCAATAGATTTGTGAAATTAAATATATCTGCTGTGATTTCAAAACTATGTTTCTTTTTGCCAATATTCAATGAAATTTCCTGAGCAAATTTCAAATCAATTACATGGCTCCACTTTAAACGATCTCCGTTTCTTTCTGCATATTGTCCTTTTCTACTTCTTAAATAATCATCTCCTTCAACAAATGCATTAAAAGCTTCCCATTGTTGTTGAGCTGTTAAACCTCCTGTCGTATTTACAAAGTTGATTTCAGATTGATTAGCCGGAACATAGATTAAAGCTGATTCAGAAAATGTGTCTCTCAATAAACTTGAATTACCTCCCCCAGAAGCGTCATTGTATACATAACTGAAAGGGGTTCCTTGTGCTCCTTCGTAATACAAACCTATCTTAGTTTTTAAGTTATTATTCCACTTGTACGTCAATGAAGTAATTCCTAATATTCTGTGTCCTTGATCAAAATCTGATCTTGAAACTCCACCTATGTTATTAGAACCATTAACGGTTTCAATATTGTTCCACTGAGAACTGTTTTGAGAAGAAGTAGCATCAAATAAAACCGTAGATTCACCGTATGCATGCGTTCCTTGAATAAATAAATCTAATTTATCAGTTGAAAAAGTTTTTGAAAAAGTATAAGACGCATTCCATGCTTTTCCTTCAGAGGTGTTTGAAGCTAAATAAATTCCTTGATAAATGTTGTCAACTCTAACATTTCCATTATATCTAGGCCGCGTATCAGCACCTGTTAATGCAACGGTAGGGTTTTGAATATTTAAGTTTTCATATTTTACAGCTGAGATGTTATCATTATAAGTAATATCACCACTAAATAAAATCCCATAAGGTAATTTACGATCAACCGCTAAGCTTGCTTTAAAAACTTGTGGTAATTTAAAGTCTTTTGCAAACAAATCTATATTTCCAGAGAATTGTCCTGGAGCACCTGGATTTCCTGGTAATGGCCCTAAGTTTGCATTATTTTGGTTTACAATTTGACTAGCTACCGATGTATTTGGGTCAAATAAAGGCATTAAAACATTCGTAGCGCCATTTATATCAATTGCTCCCTGAGTAACTCCATTGTTGTTGTAAGCACCTCCTGGCCATACCAAAGGTAATCTAGATGTAAAAATTCCTAAACCACCTCTAATTTGTGTTTTTTTGTCTCCATTGACATCATAATTGAATCCAACTCTTGGAGATATATGGACTCTAGTATCGATCCTTTGCCCTACACTTGCACCTTGTAAGTCTTTTCCTGCGGTTTTAAGCAAAGGAATGGTTCTACTATTAAAATCGGCATTATTAATGTAGTCATCCCATACTGGTGCATCTGCTCTAATACCAAAAGTTAATTTGAAATTATTAGCCACTCTAAACTCATCTTGAATGTAACCTCCAAATTGCATTACATCAAACTCAGCTGCTCCTTGAGAAGCATCACCATCACCACCTAATAATGAATATCCTAATCTAAATCTGTTTGGTTTTGCGTTATTAATGAAATCATTCACATTTGTAAATCGGTAATACCCAAAATTTCTACCCACAAATACATTCTTTGCAGAAGAAAATTCATTATGGGTACCAATAGTAATAGTATGTTTACCAGAATTAATTTCAAAATTGTCTGTAACGGTAAGTGTTTTCTGTTCTAATAAATTTGCGGTTGAAAATGTTTCAGAACCTAAGTATATGGCAGATCCACCAGCTCCGTCTCTAATTTCTACATTTGGGAAAAGTGATCCAAATGGATTTCTATCATCTTCAACTGTTGTATATCCAATTACTAGATTATTAGCAAATTTATTTCCAAATCTAGAGTTTAATTCTAAGGAAGTCGAGTTAGTGGTAGTTTTAAAATCAATCGCTCCACCCATAAAATTTATAGAATTTGCAGAGGATCTTGAAGGCGAAATTTCATTTGCTTTAACTAAACTGTGTCTGACAGCTAACTTATGATTGTCATTAATGTTCCAATCAATTTTAGCAATAAACTTATCGCTTTTTAAGGTTGCAAAGTTATTTGTATACGCTCCAGGATTGTATCCGAATCGAGTAATCAAATTATTTCTTAAAAACTCTAATCCATCAGCAACCGTTCCACTTGGAGTTAAAGTTTTAACATTACCAATATAATTGTTTACATCAAATGGCTGAGGCGTTTCATTGTCTTGTCTTTCATAATTAATAAAATAAAACAACTTGTCTTTTTTGATTGCGCCAGCAGCTCTTACACCAATTGTAGAGGCATTAAATTTAGCTAGTTTTTCCCTTGAAGTTCCTGTGCTAACAAGGCTTGGTGGAGTCATACCAGCAAAACCTTCGTTTCTATTTAAAAAATAAGCAGAACCTTCAAAATCATTAGTTCCAGATTTTGTGATTGCACTAATTGCACCTCCAGCAAATCCTGATATTTTAACGTCGAATGGTGCAACCTGAACTTGGAATTGCTCAATAGCGTCTAAAGATATAGGACTAACTCCTGTTTGTCCTCCATTGGTTCCATTACTAGCTAATCCAAAAACATCATTATTTACTGCACCATCAATGTAGATAGCATTGTATCTGTTGTTTTGACCACTAATTGAAATTACATCATCGCCTCTTACTTGAGCTTGAGGCGTAAGTCTCACAAAATCAGCAATATTTCTTGAAAGAGATGGCAATGAGTTGATTTTTTTAGAATCAATTATTGTTTGCGCTCCTGTTTTCTTTGAGTTAAAAATATTGTTTTTTTGTGCAATAACAACAACATCTTTTAATTGATTTGCTTCTTGCTCTAACACAATTTTTAAACTCTGGGAATCCCCTAACTGTAAAATAATGTTGTTAACATCTTGTGACTTAAATCCAACATAACTGAAAGTAACGGTGTATGGACCACCAACTCTCATGTTTGAGATTTTAAAAAAACCATCAAGATCTGTTGAAGCTACATATTTGGTTCCTGATGGAATATGCACAGCAACAATATTTGACATAGGAATTCCAGAGGACTGATTGTCTAAAACTTGTCCATTAATTGACGAGTTAGTATTCCCTTGCGAAAATACTGTTAGGTTTGTCAAAAAGAAAAGCACCATAAATAAAGCATTTCTAAAATTTTTCATTTTTGTTTTGTTTAAATTTCTGCAAATTTCCATTTTTTATTTGTGTTAAACGTTAACAAAACGTTAATATATAATTATTTGTTAAAATTTATAAGTCGCTTTTGCTTCTAAAATCAATGCCAAATTAAATAATAAAAAATGCCCGATATTTTAATAAAAATAGACTGAACCCAAAAGTTTGGACAAATTTATAATTAATTTTGATAATAATGAGCTCGATATTTTATCGGGCTCATTTTGTTTAAATTTGATTTGATTCTATCATTATTGTAATAGTTTATATATTGTTTGATTTCGTGTTTTAGTTCCTCTACACTTGCAAATTTTTGTATGTAAAACAGTTCTGATTTTAGAGTGCCAAAGAAGTTTTCAATAATAGCATTATCTAAACAATTTCCTTTCCTAGACATACTCTGGATTATTCCTTTTTCTTTCAATAAATATTGATACTGTTTCATTTGATATTGCCAACCTTGATCAGAGTGTAGCATTAGATTAATGTTGTTTGGAATTTTCTTAAATGCCTTTTTTAGCATCATAGCTACTTGATTAAACACTGGCCGTTCTGTTAGCTCATAACTAATTATTTCCTGATTAAACAAGTCAATAATAGGTGATAAATACAATTTCTTTCCAGCAACATTAAATTCAGTTATGTCGGTTGCCCATTTTTGATTTGGAGCTTCTGACTTAAAATTCCTCTTTAAAAGATTTGGAGCTATTTTACCTTGTTCTCCTTTATAGGATTTATATTTTTTGACTCTAATAATACTTTTTAAACCTATTAACTTCATTAATCTTAAAACAGTTTTGTGATTGATAACTAAACCTTTATTGTTTAATTCATCTGTAATCCTCCTGTAGCCATAACGACCTTTGTGTCTGTGATAAATAGATTTTATTAACTCTTTAATCACCTTATACTTGTCTGGTATTTCATTCTGTTTTTGGTGATAGTAAAAACTACTGCGTGCCATATTAGCTTGATTTAAAAGTATATTTAAATCGTATTTATGCCTTAATTCCATTATGGCTTGAGCTTTTTGACTTTCTCTTCGGCTTGAATTAAGGCTTGTAACTTTTTTAGATAATCAAGTTCACATCGTAAGGCTTCATTCTCTAAAAGAAGTTCTTCTTCTCTAGTTAATGGTTTGTCTGATTTGCGTTTTTTGCGTTTAAAATTACTCATAGATTTTGGTCTGCCTTTAGGTTTTGGTTGTAATCCTTCCAGACCAAAGTTAGCAAAATCTCTTTGCCATTTGATAATAGTTGAGTCTGTAGGAATATTAAATTTTAAACAAGCTTCTCTTAATGATAACAAATCATTCTCTATTGACAGTAATACGTTTTGTTTAAAATCAATGCTGTAAATACAATTCTTACGCGGGAACAATCCAGCTTTGCCATATTTTCGGTAAAAACTAACCCACTTGCGAATATTAGACTCACTAATACCCTTTTTATTAGATACCGATTCACAAGAATAGTATTCTTTGGTAACTAACTCTACACATTCAAGTTTGAATGCGTAATCATACTTGACTTTTCTTTCCATAAAAATGCCCCCAAATAGTGTCTAACTTTTTGGGGGCAGTGCA
>CAMBZB010000059.1 GCA_945872245.1 Flavobacterium psychrophilum | reverse complement strand
CATTCCTCAGGTTTTTGTTCTGCCCATCCGTTTTTTAAGGCCAGCATTGCCATTTCGGTTTCTGGCTCTTGCACAACACCGATGCTTTTTCCGGTTGCAATTTCTACGATAGCCACTTTTACTGAGGAGCTACCAATGTCAAATCCAATATAATACATAATTTATAATGATTCTCTAATTGTTAAACTTGTTGGTATATATACCTGTATCGGTTCGTCTTTGGTAATAAATTCAGCACTTTTGCCCCCTAACTCCTTGAAATCAGTTGAAACCACTGAAATTCCTTTATAAATAAATTTTTTCATTGGCGTTTCATTGTAGGACAAAAAACCAACGTCTTTTCCGGGTTCCAAGTTCTTTTCTTGACATTGTTCTAAAAATTGTCCCAAAATCCTATCACTTACACTGATATAAGCTGTGTCGATTTGAATATTGAACTCCTTCGGATTAGTAATGATTTTATAGTTAAAATTAAAATCTGTACAATATTTTTCAAAAAAAGCAACCGTTTCTATCGGATGATGGGTAAAACTCGGGTAGACAAAATGAATTGCTTTGTATTTCTTGAAGGATTCAACAGCACCAAGTAATGAGTTATAAAATGCTTTTCCAAAGTCTTGAAAAACATAATTATTCTTTGGTTTTGAATGCACATTCCAATCAATTAACAAAAGCTTATCATTAGGAATATTGGCTAAAGCAATAGTTACTTCTTTATCATCAAAATTCATCACTACATATTTGTAATATTTACCAATACTATTATTAATGATGGGTTTGAAATTATCGATGTTGTAATGATGAAACTGTACGTCAGTAATAATATTATCGGGTAAATTATTCACGAAGGAATGGTATAAAACTTCTTTATAAGCCTTGAATGTATCCAAAACCAAAAGGACTTTACGTGTTTCGCCCGCTACGTAATACCCTTTATTAGGAACCGACTCAATCACTCTTTGATCTTTCAAAATGGAGTAGGCCTTAAAAACCGTATCTCTGGAGAGATTGTTTTCTTTGCAAATACTATTTACCGAAGGGAGTACATCCCCTTTCTTTAAAAGATGTTTACCAATTGCATCATTAATAGAATTAACTAATTGCTGATATTTTGGAATATCGCTTTGGTGGTTCATGTTAAAAGTGAAGCTATTATTACTCATTTGTCATACTGTTCTGTTCCGGTATGCAAATATGGTAAAAATGTAACATGGAGCACTATAAAATTTGAGAAAAAAAGCGCTAAAAATGAAGCAATTCTTAGAATAAACAATTAAACATAAAAATTAGGGTGATAAAGAACCCTAGAACAGAACTTCAAAGGAATTTGAAAAATACAAATTTCAAAAACAAAAATCTGTAACCCGAGCGAAAGTGAATAGATAAACTAAAACTGTTTCAAGCCTAAAAAGGCCAAAAGTTATTTCCAATTTTAGCCGAGAAACGCAAAAAAACTATCTTGGTTTAGTTGAATATTTTGTTTATTAAAGAGGCTCAGCATAATATGTTCAACCTAATTACCTTCGATAAAAATGCTACACACAAACGATAATCAAAGGGCTCTGGTTTTTATAAAGAGTGACGAATAATCAAGGTGCTTTTATTTTCTGATTGTTCCTTTTTTCCTTTCAAAATCATTTGGGCTAGAATTTTTCCCATCGCAACAAAATCAGTAGATATGGTTGTGATGCCGTTTTCTACCACTTTTTTCAAAGGGGTTTCATTATAAGATATGATTCCGAAATCTACTCCAAGTTTTAAATTTTGCAGCTTAGATTTTTCAATGACTTTTACTAAATCCCTATCGTCAGGAATAATATATACTTCGCCTTTTTTTATTTTCCGGTCTTTAAATTCAGTAATAACCGTATTGCTAAATCCGAAGTCTTTACAGAATTTTTTGAAGCCAATTTTCATCCCTACAGGTTCCCTAAATCCTGGAAAAATCATGATCAGTTTCTCGTACTTGTTTAATTTAGTTTTACCTTTTTCTAAACCATTGTAAATATCTTTCTGGTGATTTTGATATACCGCAGGAAAGGATTTTAATTCAGCATTTGTTTGGTCTAATATATAAATTTCATCAACTGGTAGGGTTTTTATGATTGCCGATGCTCCATCTAAATTAGTGGGCATAATAATATATTTAGTATAGTTTCCATTGCTGTCATTGATTATTTTTTGAAAAACCTGAAGATTAAAATGATGGAAGAAAATATCAACCTGAGTATTCTTTCCAATGTTATCCAAGAATGAATTGTATAGGTCTTCCTTGAAAATATTCAGCTCATCAAAAAGTAAAAAAATGCGTTGTTTTATTTTTACTTCAGTGCTTTTTATATAGTAGCCTTTACCGAGAATAGCATATATAATGCCTCGTTTTTTTAATTCTTCGTAGGCTTGTAGAACGGTGTCGCGTGATAAGGAAAACTCGAGGCATACTTTGTTGATTGAGGGAAGTTTTTCGTCCTTTTTTAAATGCCCTTTTTCAATAGATTTTTCAATTGAGGAAATGATTTGTTTGTACTTAGGTGTCCCTTGATTGTTTTGGATATTTATAATTTTCATATTTTTTTTGCAAAAATACATAAAACTGGTAGGTACTAGTATATAAATAATGGTATTTAATTTACTTTTGGATTTCATATTTGATAAAATTTTTTTAAAAAAACAATGAATTCATTTTTAAATACAGGTTCTAAAATTAAATTCTTCGGATACATGCCCGAAGGAGCTGTTGTCAACTCTTGGGAATTAATCCGATCATTTTCCTAATGCTGTTTTAAGAAAAGACGAAGTATATCAACACAAAACTATTTATAAGTTTCAAAATAGCTAATGGCTTACTGACTTAGAATTAATAAATAATACTACTAAATTATTCAATAATGAATGAGATTTTAATACAAAACACAACTGCTTTTTTTAAAGAAAAATTTGGAAATGTACCCGATAAAATAGTTCTTTCTCCGGGGAGAATTAATATTATTGGCGAACACATCGATTATAATGATGGGTATGTTTTGCCTGCTGCCATTGATAAAATTATTTGTTTTACTTTTGAAAAAAACAATTCGAATACCGCAAACATTCAGGCTATTGATCTTAATGAATCAGTAGTAATTGATGTTACAAAAGAAGAAATAGTAAGTGAAATCGTTTGGACCAATTATTTGCGTGGTGTTTTGTTTCAATTGAAATTAAAAGGATATAAAATAGGAGGTTTTAACTGCGCCTTTAGTAGTAATATTCCAATTGGTTCTGGTTTGTCTTCTTCGGCAGCCTTAGAATGTGGATTTTTATTCGGAATTAACGAAATGTTTAATTTGGGAATAAAATCAATCGATATGGCTTTAATGGGACAAAGTGCAGAACACTGGGTTGGCATTAATTGCGGTATCATGGATCAGTTTTCTAGTGTAATGGGATTGGAAAATAAAGTAATAAAAATTGATTGCCGTACTTTGGATTATACCTACCACGATGCTGATTTTGTTGATTATTCTTTAATCTTGTTTGATAGCAATGTAACACATTCCTTATTTACATCCGAATACAATAATCGACGTATCGAATGCAACGAAGGATTAAGCATTATTAAAGAAAATTATCCTGAAATTGAAAGTTTCCGGGACTGCGATGTTGATCATTTGACTAACTTGAAATCCAAAATGTCCGATAATGTCTTCAGAAGAAGTCTATATGTCATAAAAGAAATAAAACGTGTCATTCAAGCTTGTGCAGCCCTAGACAAAGGGGATATTAAAACATTAGGAAAATTAATGTTTGAAACACACGACGGATTGTCTAAAGACTATGAAGTAAGTTGCGCCGAATTAGACTATCTAGTAGATTTGGCCAAAGACGAAAAGGATGTAATTGGGTCTCGATTAATGGGAGGTGGTTTTGGAGGTTGCACCATCACTTTGGTAAAAAAGGGAAGCGAAAATACCATCAAAGAGAAATTTACCAAACTATATGCAGACCAATTTAACATAGAATTAAAAATATACGATGTGAAAATTTCAAACGGAACATCACTTTATAAAACTAATTTATAATGAAAAAATTTGATATACACGAAGATCCTCACAGAAGATACAATCCTTTAATAAACGAATGGATATTAGTCTCGCCACACCGCGCCAAAAGGCCTTGGCAAGGTCAGAATGAAACTATTTCTACTGTAAAAATGCCTGAATACGACCCAGAATGTTACTTATGTCCAGGTAATGTTCGTGCCAATGGAGAAGTAAATCCGCAATATACTAGCTCATTTGTGTTCGAGAATGATTTTGCAGCAATGAAGCAAGATGAAATTGAATTTGTTGACAATACCGAGCCTACTTTTTTTAAAGCCCAACCAGAAAGGGGTATTTCGAGGGTAGTGTGTTTCTCTCCAAAGCATAATGAAACATTACCCGAAATGAAAATTAGCCAAATTGAGAATGTTGTTCGTACTTGGCAAAAAGAATATACGTATTTAGGAAACAAGGATTTTATAAATTACGTTCAGATTTTTGAAAATAAAGGAAGTGTAATGGGATGCAGCAATCCTCATCCTCACGGCCAAATTTGGGCACAATCATCACTACCCACCCAAGTAGCTCGCACTCAAGCCAATTTGAAAGTATATTATGACCAACATAAAACGAGTTTGTTGCAAGATTATTTAACCCAAGAACTGGAACAAAAAGAACGTATTGTTATCGAAAACGAGTATTTTGTAGCTTTAGTGCCTTTTTGGGCAATTTGGCCTTATGAAACACTAATTATAAGCAAACGCCACTTTGGTAGAATCACCAATATGACCGCCTCCGAAATCACTTCCTATGCAGCTATATTGAAAATTTTGACCATAAAATATGACAATTTATTCGAGACTTCTTTTCCTTATTCATCAGGAATTCATCAAGCGCCAACAGACGAAACAGAGCATCCTGAGTGGCATTTTCATATGCATTTTTATCCCCCTTTATTGCGTTCGGCTTCGGTCAAAAAATTTATGGTGGGATATGAAATGATGGGAGAATCACAACGCGATATTACACCTGAAAAAAGCGCCCAAATGTTAAGAGATTTGTCGGGCGTACATTATAAAAAAAAATAAGATAATGAAAGTATTAGTAACAGGAGGTCTTGGATTTATTGGCTCACACACAGTTGTTGAATTACAAAACAAAGGTTTTGAAGTTGTGATTATTGACAATCTTTCCAACTCCTCCGAGGATGTTTTGAAAGGTATTGTTGCCATTACTGGTAAAAAACCTATATTTGAAAAATTAGATTTAAGGGAAAAATCATCGGTACAAGCTTTTTTTAAAAAACACAATGATGTGAGTGGCGTAATTCACTTTGCGGCTTCAAAAGCAGTCGGCGAAAGCGTTACAAATCCATTGTTGTACTATGAAAACAACATTGCATCTCTGGTATATTTGTTGCAAGAATTACAACAAAAAGCAGAAGCCCATTTTATTTTCAGTTCTTCTTGCACGGTTTACGGTCAAGCCGATGTCATGCCAATTGATGAAAATGCACCCATCAAACCCGCTATGTCTCCTTATGGGAATACCAAACAAATAGGGGAAGAAATTATTACTGACGTTGCAAAAGTGAGTAATATCAACGCGATTTTATTGCGTTATTTTAATCCAATTGGTTCGCATCCATCTGCAGAAATAGGGGAATTGCCAATTGGTGTTCCACAGAATTTGGTTCCATTCATTACGCAGACTGGTATTGGGTTGCGAAAGGAATTAATGGTGTACGGCAATGATTATCCTACAGTTGATGGAACTTGTATTCGAGATTATATTCACGTAGTCGATTTGGCTAAGGCGCACGTACTGGCTTTACAACGTCTTTTAGAAAATAAAAATGAAGATAAAGTTGAAATTTTCAACCTGGGAACAGGAATTGGCAGCTCCGTTCTTGAAGTGATATCGAGCTTTGAAAAAGTAAGCGGAAAACCATTTCCATACAAAATTGTTGACAGAAGAGAAGGAGATGTCACCATGGCTTATGCTAGTACAGACAAAGCCAATACCATCTTGGGCTGGAAAACAGTATCATCTTTGGATGAGGCAATGGAAAGCGCTTGGAAATGGGAACAGAGAGTTAGGAAAGAATAACTTTCAATAGAATCTAAAATCAACATTTATTAACATTTTTTTTATACCATTAACTTAAATAATTAACCTAAAAAAATTAAAATTATGAATACATTACAATTTGCAGACTACATGGTCTTTCTTGTTTACTTTTTTATAGTAGCTGGATATGGATATTGGATTTACAAACGGAAACAAACAGCCAAAAACTCTGCCTCGCATGATTACTTTTTAGCTGAAGGATCGCTAACATGGTGGGCTATTGGTACTTCCCTAATTGCTTCCAACATTTCTTCTGAACAATTTATTGCCATGTCAGGAAATGGGTTTAAAATGGGATTGGCTATTGCAAGCTACGAATGGATGTCTGCATTGACTTTAATTATTGTGGCCGTATTTTTTATTCCGGTTTATTTAAAAAATAAGATTTATACAATGCCACAGTTCCTAAATCAAAGATATAACGGAGATATTGCTATGATTATGGCTGTTTTCTGGTTGTTATT
>CAMBZB010000058.1 GCA_945872245.1 Flavobacterium psychrophilum | reverse complement strand
AAAATGTTAGCAATACCAATTTTACGACTGTTTTACTCAATCAGTATCGGGACGGAAAAGATAGTAACGGTTGGCATGCCGATGATGAAAAAGAATTAGGCACAAATCCAATCATTGCTTCTATTAGTTTTGGTGCCGAACGCACTTTTCAGTTGAAACACAATTCAGATAAAACCCAGAAAAAAAATATTGTTTTGGAACATGGGAGTTTGTTGATAATGCGGGGAACAACACAACATTTCTGGAAACATCAAATTCCGAAAACGTCAAAAGCGGTTGGTTCCCGAATAAATCTAACATTTCGCGTTATCAAATAAAGCATTCCCCCAAAAATTAATTAAAATAGTAAAAAAAATCTCTTTTGATAAAAAGTAATTATTTTTTTTATTAATATTGGTATATATTTGGAAATCAATTAATCATTAATACCCATATCTGAATTAATTTTCACGGAATGAAAAAGAGTAATCGCAAAGAATTGACCTGGGAACAAACAGAAAAACTTGTTACATTTGCCCTAGAGGAAAAAAATCCTTTTGAAATCATTAAAAAAGAATTTGGTTTAGCCGAAAAAGAGGTGCTAGAAATCATGAAAAAGAAGATGCCTGCTGAAAAATTTGAAATGTGGAAAAAGAAAGCTGCCGCCAATAAACCAAAACCAAAACCGGTTAAGATTGATGATTTTGACGAAGATTTAGACGGCAAATATTATATAAAAAATAAATTAGACTAATGATAAACTCCTGAATTACGGGAGTTTTTTTTTATTGGCAAAAACCACATCACAAAACCTTATAAAAATCCAACCTTTATGACACCAATTCTAAAATAATTTCAAAATGAAAAAAATATTTTTCGCATTTGCGTTCGCATTAATGTTATGGGGATGTAAAACAGCTAATATAGCTAGTAATACTCCAACAAAAAACGGGATTCAAGTGGATATCAATCTGGATAAAATAAAGGATGACAAGGTTATGGTTACCATAGACGCCCCTGCAATTTCGACGAATGAAATCACGTATCACATTCCAAAAATGGTCCCAGGAACGTATTCAGAAGACAACTATGGCAAGTATATCGAGGGTTTAAAAGCGTATGACAAAAAAGGGAAATTATTGGATGTGAAAAAGACAGACGACAATTCGTGGACCATTTCGAATGCCCAAAAATTAAGAAAAGTAACTTATTTAGTAAACGACACTTTTGATACCGAAAATGGCAAGGGTTTTGGAAAAGGGGACATTTTTTCACCTGCCGGTTCCAACATTGACGCAGGTAAAAATATAATGCTGAATACGCATTGTTTTATTGGCTATTTCACGAATTATATGTCATCACCCTATAGAGTGAGCATTTCGCATCCTGCTGGACTTTGGGGAGCGACTTCAATGCTTGATCAGGATACTAGTGCTACAAATGATGTGTTTGCTACCTCTCGTTATGCTGAATTGGTAGAAAATCCCATTATGTACTCCAAACCAGATTACACCACATTTGTAGTTGATGATATGGAAATTCTAATCGCTGTTTATTCCCCAAACGGAAAAGTGACTGCTGAAAGTATTTCGCCTGAGATGAAAACAATGATGACAGCCCAAAAACAATTTTTAGGACAAATAAATACAACAAAAAAATACAGTGTACTCCTCTATTTAACGGATACACAAAAAAAAGATGCCACTGGATATGGTGCATTAGAACATCCTACGGCAACCACTGTCGTTATGCCAGAAATGATGGGCATAGAGCAATTAGCAAAGCAATTGAAAGACATCGTTTCGCATGAATTTTTTCATATTGTGACCCCTTTAACCATCCACTCCCAAGAGATTCAATATTTTGATTATATAAATCCAAAGATGTCCGAACATTTATGGATGTATGAAGGTGTCACGGAATATTTTGCAAATCTTTTCCAAATTAACCAAGGTTTGATTACTGAAGAGGAGTTTTACAATCGCATCTCAGAAAAAATGGAACGAGCCAATACACTCAATGATACCATGCCGTTTACCACCATGAGCGCTAATGTATTGGCACAACCTTATAAAGACCAATATTTAAATGTCTACCAAAAAGGGGCGTTAATAGGAATGTGTTTGGACATTATTATTAGAGAAAATAGCAATGGAGAAAAAGGAATTCTTGACTTAATGCAAAAATTATCAAAAGAATATGGTATTTCAAAAGCGTTTAATGATGATGAACTTTTTGCAAAAATTACCCAATTAACCTATCCAGAAGTTGGTGATTTCTTGAAAACGTATGTTTCGGGATCTACTCCCATTCCTTATGCCCGTTTTTTAGAAAAAGTTGGGATGGAAAAAACAATTAAAAAAACTCCTTCTGATTTTTTCTTGAAAGGAAAAACCCCTTATATAAATGTCGATCGAAAAACCAAAGAAATTATCGTTAGCCCCTATAATGAATTACCTGAATTTTACACCAATCTTGGTATCAAAGGAGGAGATATTTTATTGGCTATAAATGATGTCCCTTATTCCTTTGACAATATCTATGAAATGATAAACGCTAGTCAAAAATGGAAAGAAAATGATGCTATATCGTTAAAAATAAAACGGGAGGATCAAGAACAAATCCTAAAAGGTAGCGTGAAAATTCCTTATGAAGAAAAAGAAGGACTCGAAGCAACCAAAGCCGAAAAATCAGCTATCAGAGAAGCTTGGCTAAAAGGATAAATTAGAAACACCAAAAATCCCAATTTAGAACTAGATTGGGATTTGCTTTATAAACAAAAAACCACCTAACAGAAGTTAGATGGTTTTATTAAAGAGCCGGCGGAGGGACTCGAACCCACGACCTGCTGATTACAAATCAGCTGCTCTAGCCAACTGAGCTACGCTGGCGACTCATTACTGTTGCAAATATAAGACTGAATTTGATTTCTCAAAACAAATCCATCTTTTTTTATTGCCTTTTTTTTACTGTAATTCGTTGATTTTAGCAATCAATTGATTTGCAGTTTGTTCCAATTCAACATTAATTTGTTTGAAATGGGCTTTTTTATTTTCCACTTTCTTAGCGTTTACTTTTGTAATCAAAGTGTCAAAAGCTGCGATAGCTTCATCGATCAAAGCATTAGTTTCGGTAGTTGGTTTTCCGGTAGTCGAAATTTCAAACAAGTAAACCGCTTCAATAATATCTCCTAAAACGTAGTTGATGTCTTTTTTTAAATTCTTAACGTTTGCCATTTTATTTTTTAATTTTAATTTGCGATTGCAAAAGTACACATAATCTTTCTATAACAAGCTAAGAAATATATATTTCTAAAACGGAAGCTTTGCCGTTGAGAATGAAAGTCTTCAAGGCAGCAGGAATTAAGATGGTGTCTCCTTTTGTGTACTGAAATTTTGTGTCTCCACACTCCATTTCAAAACTGCCTTCCACGCACATAAAAACCGTAAATGAATTTCCTGTTTTGTTGATTGAGATTTTCCCTTCCAACGGAATAAAATTGGTGGTGAAATAAGGGCAATCCACGACAGTATTCGATTGATTAAGTTCGGTATTGTATTTTTTATGGGTATCTACTTTATTATAATTTATGGCATCTAAAGCCAAGTCTATATGCAACTCTCTTTGATTACCGGCTGCATCAACTCTGTCAAAATCATACAAACGATAGGTAATGTCTGATGTTTGCTGGATTTCGGCAACAGCTAATCCCGCTCCAATGGCGTGAACAGTTCCTGTTTCCAAAAAGAAAACATCACCGGCTTTTACTTTGATATCATCAAGAATAGAAAGCAATGTTTTATTTTTTAGATTTTCTAAATACTCATTGGCATCAGATTTTTCCTTGAACCCTACAATTATCCTGGCATTTTCATCGGCTTGCATAATGTACCACATTTCCGTTTTCCCGAAGGAATTGTGACGCTTTTTGGCCAATTCATCATTTGGATGTACTTGTATGGATAAGTCTTCTCGAGCATCTAGATATTTGAAAAGCAAAGGAAATTGTTTGCCAAATCTTTTATATACTTCGGCTCCCAATATTTCTCCCGGAGCAGAATCTATCAAATCAAGTAGTGATTTTCCGGCTAGAGTTCCATTAGAAACAATACTAACATCTCCATCAATAGTTGATATTTCCCAACTTTCGCCAGTTCTGTCCGAAATAATGGGTTTGTTCAAAACTTTTTTTAGCTTTTCTCCCCCCCAAAATTCTTTCCTTTAAAATGGGTTTAAATTGTAAAGGATATATATCTAAACTCATAGCGACACTAATTTCTTAATCCTCTCTAGAGCTCGAGGTATATGATTTGTAGCTACTAAGCTGTCAAAAACCAATCGGATTATGCCCTCTTTGTCTGCCACATAAGTCACTCTTCCCGGAATTAGGCCAAATAAATTAGGTTTTACTCCGAAAAGATTCCTGATTTTTTTATCATTGTCTGACAGTAAAATAAAAGGCAAACGGTACTGTTTAGCAAACTTTTCATGCGAAGCAATACTATCACTGCTGATACCGATAACTTCGGCTCCTAAATCCTTAAAATCCTCGTATTGATCTCTAAAGCTGCAGGCTTGCGCAGTGCAACCCGGAGTATTGTCCTTGGGATAAAAATAAAGAACCGCCGGTTTTTTTCCCACCACTGAAGCACTGTCAAAATCGTTTCCATGACTGTCTTTTGCTAAAAAATGCGGGATTATATCTCCTACTTGTAGTGCCATTATTCCCCTTTATAGGTTACAAAATTGCGAGGGGTTTCATAAAGCACTACCTCCAAATCAAATTCTGATTGAATTCTTTTTCTGATTTTATTCCAAATGACAACCACTATGTTTTCGGCGGTGGGATTTAGATTTTCAAATTCAGGAACATCCAAATTCAAGTTTTTATGGTCGAAGGGTCTTTCAACTTCTTCCAAAATCAAATCACTTAATTCCTTGATGTCCATTACATAACCCGTTTCAGGATTGATTTTACCCGTTACGCTCACAATTAATTCGTAATTATGCCCATGGAAATTAGGGTTGTTGCATTTCCCAAAAACGGCATCGTTCTGCTCGAAAGTCCAATCTTTTCGATACAATCGATGCGCTGCGTTAAAATGGGCTTTTCTGGATATGGTGACTCTCATAGTGATTTTAGATTTTATGTTCTTCCAAATAGTGATAAAACTCGTCAAAAATAATCTTGAACCAAACAGTGTATACCTCAGGATGCAATTGCATATCACTCCTAACGTCTTCAATACACATCCATTTCCAGTTTTCTACTTCCTCGGAGTTTATTTTTGGCTCTCCATCATAGTATCCTATCATGACATGATCGAGTTCATACTCTGTCAAACCATTATCAAATGGTGCCTTATAGATAAAATGAAACAATTCCTTCAGTCCGGTTTCAAAACCCATTTCTTCAAATAATCTGCGGCTTCCCGCTTGAATATTGGTTTCGCCTTCACGCTGGTGACTACAGCATGTATTAGTCCATAAAAGCGGAGAATGATACTTGTGATGTGCCCTTTGCTGAAGCATAATTTCATTCTTGCTATTTAATATAAAAACGGAAAACGCCCGGTGTAAAACCGCTTTTTCGTGGGCTTCCAGTTTAGGCATGAGCCCTATTTGCTCGTCTTTTTGGTTCACCAATATTACGTTATCTTCTTTCATATCTGTTTTTAGCTTGTCAAAAATACAAAAAAAGAAATTGGGAATTCTGGTTTTTTAAAATATCAACAATCGTTAAACTTTCCTTAAATGAGAGCCATTTACAATCTACACGACAATTTCTAGCGTATATCTATTGTAAATTTACATCATAATCTAAACATGATTGCGATGAAAAACATCCTTAATTATTTGATATTATTACCTTTATTTGCATTAAATGCCTGCGGACAATCGACTAAAAAAACAGAATTAACTCCAAAACCATCCCCTATGGAAAACACAATCAGCAAACCTGGAAATCCCTATTATTCAAACATTGACACAACAAAATTGCATGTCACAGATGCCGAATGGAAAAAAGTCCTTTCTCCAGACTTGTATGCCGTATCAAGAAATGCCGACACCGAAAGAGCTTTTACTGGAAAGCTCTGGAATTCTGATACCAAGGGCACCTATTATTGTGCCGCTTGTGGCAATAAATTATTCAGATCCGACCAGAAATTTGCTAGCAGTTGCGGTTGGCCCAGTTTTTTTGAACAGGAAAACAAAAATAGTGTAGTCTACAAAGAAGACAATTCTTATGGAATGAAAAGAATTGAAGCGCTTTGCGGGAGATGTGACGGACATTTAGGCCATCTTTTTGATGATGGACCAAAGCCAACAGGCAAAAGATATTGCATGAATTCCATCGCTTTGGATTTTGTTCCAGACAAAGTGATGACAGAAAACGGAAGCAAAAACAACATCGAAACAATTACTCTTGGAGGTGGTTGTTATTGGTGTGTCGAGGCAGTTTATGAAAAATTAGAAGGTGTAAAGTCAGTAGTTTCGGGATTTTCGGGAGGAAAAAACGCAAACCCCACTTATGAAGAAGTGTGTAGCGGCAGAACGGGTCATGCCGAAGTGGTGCAGATTACCTATGACAAAACCTTGACCAACCTCGACGAAATTTTACAAGTGTTTTTTACCGTTCATGACCCGACAACCCTAAACCGTCAAGGTGCAGATGTGGGAACCCAATACCGCTCAG
>CAMBZB010000057.1 GCA_945872245.1 Flavobacterium psychrophilum | reverse complement strand
CAAAACGATTAGTAGGAAATGGAAAGATTTATTGGGGAGGTGCTTTATCAAGTATGAAACTGCCTGAACTATACCCTGACTATGATGCCACGGCTTCAATACTCCGCGGAATGGGTATTCCTGAAGATTTTGCATCAAATGGTGCTGTAAGATATACGCATAAATTGATCCCAACCGGAGATATTTATTTTGTTTCAAACAAAACCAGCGCTACTTTAACTGCAAACTGTTCATTTAGAGTAAAAGAAGGAACCCCCGAATTGTGGAATCCAATGACCGGGGAAACAAGAGAACTTCCTGATTTCGAAATTAAAAAAGATCATATAGAAATACCACTTCAATTTGAAGCGTCCGAAAGTTATTTTATTGTTTTCAATCACGATAAAAAAGCAAAACAATCCAATTCAACTGGGTTAAAAAATTTCTCTCAACCAAAGGTTTTATTTGAAGTCAACAGTCCTTGGAAAGTATCATTCGACCCGAAATGGGGTGGACCTAAAAATGTGATATTCGATAAGCTTGTTGACTGGACATCACGACCAGAAGAAGGTATAAAATACTATTCAGGAATAGCCACTTATCACACTACCATAAAACTTTCTGAAAATGTTATTGCGGATAAAAAAACAGATATTTACCTCGACTTGGGTGAAGTAAACAACCTGGCGCGTATTCGTGTAAACGGCAAAGATATGGGTGTTGTCTGGACTGCCCCTTTTAGAATAAAAATTACAGATGCAGTTGTATCAGGCGAAAACAAGATTGATATAGAAGTGGCAAACCTCTGGCCCAACCGCTTGATTGGTGATGAAAAGAAACCGGACGACGGAATAAAAGACAATCAATGGCCTGATTGGCTGCTAAACGGAAAACCAAGAACATCTGGCCGATATACTTTTACAACTTACAAGCATTACAATGCGGATTCACCTTTATTAAAATCGGGATTAATAGGTCCGGTGAAAATAATGACCTCAAAAAAATATAATAATGAAAACTAAAGTAGGATTATTTGGAATTGGACTCGATACCTATTGGCCACAATTCGATGGATTGCTCGACAATCTGAAAACGTATCAAAAACAGATTAATAATCGCATTGCCAAATATGGTGTTGAGGTTATAGATGCCGGTATGATTGACAACCCTGTTAGAGCTCGCGAAGCTGCAGACTACCTGAAATCGCAAGATGTAGAAATCGTATTTCTATTTGTTTCAACCTATGCATTATCTTCAACCGTATTGCCTGTAGCGCAAAAGCTTAAAGTTCCAGTAGTCATTCTCAACCTGCAACCAGTTGCAGAACTTGATTACGAAGCATTCAACAACTTGGGGGATCGCGGCAAGATGACCGGTGTATGGCTCGAACATTGCCAATCGTGTTCGGTACCTGAAATTGCAAATGTATTTAACCGTTCAGGAATTCAATACGACTTTGTGACGGGATACCTTCAGGACGAAGAAGCTTGGACCGAAATTCAAGCATGGACAGAAGCAGCCCATGTTGCATCAGCCATGCGAAATAATCGTTTAGGTGTTTTGGGGCATTATTACTGCGGAATGCTCGATGTTTACTCAGACTTGACCAAACAATCATCTGTATTTGGCACCCACATCGAACTGCTCGAAATGTGTGAGCTGAAAAAATACAGAGATGAAGCTACTGCAATTCAGGTTCAGTCTAAAATTGAGGAGTTTGCCATCGCCTTTGATGTGTCACCAGAATGTGAAACTGTAGAAATCGAGCGTGCTGCACGTACTTCGGTAGCTTTAGATATGTTGGTTAAAAAACGCAATCTGGGTTCAATGGCATATTATTACGAAGGCGAATCCGGCAACGACTACGAAAATATAGTAACTTCTGTAATTGCTGGAAATACATTATTAACAGGCAAAAACATTCCTATTGCCGGCGAGTTAGAAGTGAAAAATGCTCAGGCTATGAAAATTATGTCTGAATTTGGTGCTGGAGGTTCTTTCTCTGAATTTTACCTTATGGATTTCAAAGACGATATTGTAATGCTCGGTCATGACGGACCGGCGCATTCTACCATTGCCGAAGGACTTGTAAAATTGGTGCCGCTTTCAGTGTATCACGGAAAACCTGGAAAAGGATTATCAATCCAAATGACAGTAAAACATGGTCCAGTTACTTTACTTTCTGTCGTTGAAGGCAAAGATGGAGTATTTCTGTTGGTTGCCCAAGGGGAATCAGTGGCGGGGCCAATTCTCGAAATCGGCAATACCAACAGCCGATACCGTTTTTCAATAGGAGCAAAAAAGTTTATGAATGAATGGTCAAAACAAGGGCCATCCCACCATTGCGCCATTGGAGTTGGAAATATAGCTCATAAAATTGAAAAACTTGGGCAAATTTTGGGGATTGAAGTAGTTAAAATCTGCTAGAATACAATTTTATCTTTCAAATACTTGAATAAATGTTAAAAAAGCAAGATTTTAAATGAATAAAAAAAAACACTAGTTTTATAATGCCCTATCCAAATGTGTATAACCACCATCCACATAAATTAATTGACCCGTAGTGTGGCTCGATTTTTCAGATAAAAGAAAAACAACCATATTGGCTATTTCTTCGGCAGATGTCATTCGTCTTTCGAACGGAATCTTGTCGGCAATTTCTCTTAATTTTTCTTCTGGATTGTCAAAAGTTCGTATCCAGTTTTCGTATAAAGGGGTATAACATTCTGCCACAATTACCGCATTTACCCGAATGCTATAAGGCAATAATTCGACCGCCCATTCTCGGGTTAAAGCGTTGCGTCCGCCATTTGAAGCCGCATAAGCCGAAGTGTTTCCTTGTCCAGTATCCGCTGTTTTGGAGCCAATATTGACAATACTTCCCCTTGATTTTTTTAATTCTGGCAAGGCGTGATGTGCCATTAAATAATAATGAACCAAATTTTTGTGTAACGAACCCATAAAGTCAGTATAATTTCCTGATTCAAGACCTACACCGTCATTTACGCCTGCGTTATTTATCAAACCGTCAATTCGTCCGCATTGTGCAACGACTTGCCGAATGGCTTTTTCGCATTCCTCTGGATTGGTAAGTTCTGCCTGAACAGATTTAGCATTAAATCCTAAAGCTTCAATTTCCCTGACTGCCTTTTGATTATCGCCCTCTTGTCTTCCAATAATTACTGGAATCGCTCCTTCTATAGCTAATACTTTGCAAATTCCCAAACCTATTCCTTTGGCTCCGCCCGTTACTATAACGACTTTGTCTTTTAAGTCTAAATTCATTTTTATTTTTTTTATAAATTATAAAATTTTATAGTATTTCCGCTCCAAAATTTCTCCTGTTCAGTTTCTGAAAATGTAGAAAAATAATTTTCTGCAATTTCCAATGTTTGGGTATAATTAGCTGCCAATAAACACACGGGCCAATCGCTACCAAAAAGCAAACGATTGATTCCAAAGGCTTTGGTTACAAAATTCAAACAATGGATAAATTCGGATTCAGTCCAGTTATTCCAACCGGCTTCGGTAACTAAACCCGAAACTTTGCAATAAACATTCGGACAAGTCGCTATTTTTATAATTCCTTTTTCCCATTCCGAAAATTCTTGATTTTTAAAATCAGGTTTTGCCAAATGGTCGATTACAAATTTTTGATTGGGAAATTTTTTTACAAACTCAAAAGCCACAGCTAAATGCTTAGGTAAAATTAAAATATCATAGGTAAAATTATACTTTTCTAATTTTGCAATTCCACTACAAAAATCTTCCGTTAAAACGAAATTATCATCCACTTCTCCTTGTAAGATATGCCGAAATCCTTTCATTTTATCGAATTGGGCAAAATGTTCTAATCTCGATTCTAAATTTTGCCCACACAAATCTACCCAACCCACAACCCCTTTTATGAAATAATTTTCTGTTGCCAGTTGAAGTAAAAAATAGGTTTCTTCTTCGCTTTGATCGGCTTGTACCGCAATACAGCCATCAATATGATTTGCTTTCAGCAATGGTTCTAAATCTTTGGGTAAAAAATCTCGCTGAATTACTTTCATATCATCCGAAATCCAAGCGTCTTTTTCTGGATGGTATTTCCAAAAATGCTGATGACTGTCTATTTTTCTCATTCAATCGTCAAGGTTTTTTTGCCACAGATTACAAAGATTTTCACAGATTCTATTTGTGAGCTTTGTGCCTTTTTTGTGGACTTTGTGTTAAAATTTTTACCAAGAATTTAATTTTTACTTGAGTTCAAATATTTTTTCCATTAACATCCATTTTTCACCCGGTTTTGACCAAGGTAAGGCTTGTTGAAACTTCCACATCAAGTATTCCCATTCCTGAACTTTGGGGTTATTGGTATCTAGAGCCGATTTTTTATCAAACGAAATATGGTCGTTGGCTTCCATAATCATAAACATACGATTTCCAAAGCAATAAATTTCAAGCGCCTCAATACCTGAATCTTTGATGCTTTCTAAAATATCTGGTCATACTTTTTGGTGGTAGGCTTTGTATTCTGCCATCAATTGTTCATCATCTTTCAAATCTAACGCTAGACAATATTTTGCATCGCCATAATTATTTTGTGTAAGCTACTGCCATTTGTTTGCTTGATCCTAACCCATCCATTCCTAATTCAACAACATCACCCGTTTTGATGTAAACGGGCTCTGGTTTAATCCCCAATCCAACTCCTGGTGGTGTTCCTGTACTAATTACATCGCCAGGTAGCAAGGTCATAAATTGACTTAAATAATGAACCAAGAATGGGATTTTGAAAATAAGATTAGAAGTGTTACTATTTTGAAATGTTTTGCCATTCACTGTTAGCCACATCGACAAATTATCAACATCTGCTATTTCATCTGTGGTAGCCAAAAAAGGGCCGAGTGGTGCAAAAGTATCACATCCTTTTCCTTTCGCCCATTGTCCGCCACGTTCTAGTTGATAAGCTCTTTCACTATAATCGTTGTGAAGGCAATAACCGGCTACATAATCCATCGCATCGTCTTCTTCAACATAACTGGCTTTCTTTCCTACAACAAACGCCAACTCAATTTCCCAATCGGTTTTTTCGCTATTTTTTGGAATGATTAAATCATCATTTGGCCCACACAAAGCAGTAGTCGATTTAAAGAAAATTATCGGCTCATCTGGAATCGGCGCATTAGTTTCACGACAATGATCTACATAATTTAGCCCAATACAGATAATTTTTGAAGGTCTAGCAACCGCAGAGCCTAAACGAACAGATGCATCCACTTCCTGCAACGTAGGATTATTTTCTAAAGCCTTTTTTAATTTTTCCAATCCGTTTTGTTCAAAAAAGGACTCATTGTAATCAGTAACAAGGGAGGAAACATCAAATCGTTTTTCTCCAATTAAGATGCCTGGTTTCTCTTGCCCTGCTTCACCAAAACGTATTAATTTCATATTTTTTATTTTTGTAAGTTCATGTAATAAGTGCAACAGATAAATTAAATATTGTTGGACAAATTTAATATTGGTTTTTAAAAAAATCCATTTGGAATAACTCCATTCTTAGTGCTAATTTCTGCTTATTTTTTTTTTAATACTATCCTGCACCGTACAGTTTTTATGTAATGTTTATGTTTTCCGCCCTCTTAGTGTTGATAATAAAGTTGATTTTCATATTAATTTTTAAAATATTTTTTTAAATAAAATTTATTTTTCCTACTACCGTTTTTGGGTGTCTGTTCGTATAATTTTCTCCGCTACAATATTCCTTTTTCAAATGATAATGCTATCCACTCCGTCATATTTCAAACCGAGAGTATTTCACTCTCTTTTTAGATCTAATTATCAGGCAATGTATGTCACATAAGGTTTCTTGCAACATATTGATAAAGTCAAACAAAGATTTCACGCCCATACATAAAGCCACGAAAGCGTATAGGTTTAAATTAATTACTAAAAAGATCAACAAAAGGTGTTTTTCTGACTTCTTTTTTGGGATTGTAATTCTCATTAACGGTAGGCCAATACCTTTTTTCCACATTAGCCTTCAACCAAACCATCAATTTTTTATGCATTGTATTGGCTAGATAGGGCATTTTAGAGGCTAAATTGTTCTTTTCATAAGGGTCTTTTTCAATATTGAATAAATAGAACCTGCCGTACCAATCGAAAATGAGTTTATAGTCACCATCACGAATGGCCGAATTTGGAGTTAAGGGAAGACTTTCAAACGGACTATTGTAAATTACATTAAAGGGATAGTGCCAGTAATGTGTTTTCTTAGTGTACGATTTATGTTTGTTTACCCTATCAGAAAGTAAAGGAATAATACTTTGTCCATCAAGAGAAAGCTTATTGATAATGGCTTTGGTATCATAACCAGCAGCTTCCATAAGTGTTGGATACAGATCTGTATAATCTACGGGCACGTCAACCCATTTTCCAGCTTCTATCCTTCCCATCCATCTAAAAATTAATGGCACTCGAATTCCCCCTTCGGTCAAACAGGCTTTTCCACCTAAAAATGGACTGTTATCGGTTCCATCCTTATTTGGTGTTATTTTACAATCTATCCCTCCATTGTCTGACATGAATACGACCAAGGTGTTATTCTCTATTCCCATTTCCTTCAACTTATCTAAAATTTGACCGACCGACCGATCCATACTTTTTAACATCGATGCATAAACAGGGTCTTTGTGATTGTTCCAGCCTTTGGTGGCCTTACCTTCAAAATGAGCTATTTCTCTCTCTTTTCCTTGATTGGGAGAATGGACGGCAAAGTGTGCAAAATATAAGAGGAAAGGTTTGTCTTTTTCTTTTGAACTTTTTTCAATAAAAGTCAATGCCTTTTGAGTGAGGTCATCCGTTAGATATTTTTCGTCAGATTCTTCTCCTGCACCACCAATGGCCCATTCTTCTTGTGGCATTTTAGGGAAGTCTTTTTTAGATTTGTTGTTCCAGTCTTTTCTCCAATCGAAATAGGTTGATCCGCCGGAATCGAACCAAGCTAAAGGGATGAATCCTTGATTACCTGGTTGGTACCCTTCAGCGCCAAATCCTCCGACATGCCACTTACCAATAAAGGCAGAGGTGTAGTCCTTTAATGATTCTGGAATGGTAACCTCATCACGACCCTGATCTACTGCTGAACCAGCCGGAAGTGCCGAATTGGAAATGCCATTATTTAATGCCTGTTCTATTCTAATATCATCCTTATGTCCTAGTACATCATGAATATAATTCCCTTTGGGTACAGGTAAATTTTGGTTGTAATAAGTGGGTCTTGAAGGCATAGCCGTGGTAAAACCCAATCTCCCGGCATATTTACCTGTTAGGATTCCTGCCCTTGTTGGTGAGCATAGCTGGTTTGCATAGGCCTGAGAAAAAGAGGTGCCTTCAGCCATAAGTTTGTTTATGTAGGGTGTTTCATAGAACATTTTTGTAGTGTCCGTTTTCGTGAAATGGTTTGCATAGGACTGTATATCCATAATGCCCAAATCATCTGCAA
>CAMBZB010000056.1 GCA_945872245.1 Flavobacterium psychrophilum | reverse complement strand
GTATCGTGCTTGACGAACTGCTTCGTAGCCATTATCATAAACGCCTTTATATTTGGCGATATCTTCAGGCCAGGCTTGCAAGGGCCAATGCGGTGCCGTATAGGCCATATAAAGAAAAAATGGTTTGTTGTCATTTTTATATTCCTCTAACCAAGTCAAAGCACGATCCGTGAAGGCATCGGTATCATAAAATTTTGGATCTTGAGGGATATAATTACTATTTTCCGGAATATTTTTATCGTCTAATGACCATTTATTTCCAGCAATTTTATGAGCAGGAATTGGTTGGCCGGGAGCAGCCGCAAATCCTGGATTAAAATGGTTTTCGCAACCACCTATCATACCATAATATCGATCAAAACCACGAGTTACGGGATTGAATTTTGCGTGTTGTTTTCCAGACCAAAAAGTATTGTAACCAGCAGGCCTTAGTACCTCGCCAATAGTTGCAGCATTAGCATAATCAGCATTGGTGCGTTGATAATAAAGACCCGTTAGCATAGAGGCTCTTGAGGGAGAACATTTTGCTGTATTGTACATTTGTGCAAACTTTACTCCACCTGCGGCAAGTCGGTCAATATTTGGAGTATTAATTTCGCCTCCATAACAGCCAATATCCGAATATCCCAAATCATCCGCCAAGATGATAAGAATGTTAGGCTTAGTTACTGTTTTTTTATCAATTTGGGCATTTATTACTATTGGTAAAGAAAATAGTACCACCACAAGTGCCGCCTTTTTTATCAAGATACTCATATTGTATAATTTAATTATAACTAGTGTTCCTATACACTTTCCAATTAGAATTTTTAGTGAACGTTAGTAATTATTAGGACTATTTAATACTGAAAATTATTTTTTTACAAACTCAATTATCTTCACTGTATGAGCGGGCTGATCCAATGTCAACTTATTGGACTCGATTTTGAAATTCTTTTGAGTCCATAATTCAGTCAATTTGTATTTTGAATTATTTAACTCGAAATCCGTTTTTAGATTGTATGTTTTAGTAACATCCTTGTCCATCCAGTTGAATATGGTAATAATCAGACGGTCTTTAGTTTCTAATTTCCAAATTGTTGGAATGTCCACACCCGAAAATAAATCGAGAGGAACGGCATGAACACCCAATTTGTTCACTGCCATAATATCCTTATTTTTTAATAATTCCAATCGTTCTGCAGGTAATGATTCGACTTTATCTCCAAAAAAGAAAAGTCCCCCCATTATAGCTTCTAAAGTCATGTGGCATTTTGCTTCTTCAATGGTATACAACGGAGAAACAAAAAAAGCATCTGGATCTACAATAGCTATATTTTTGTGAATATAATAGTTTTGTGCCACGGCACGAGCGAATCGAATTAAGCCTTTTTCCACTCTTTCCTCTTCAATAGTCCCCAAGGTTTTTCCATAGGTGATGTTGGTATAGGGTTCAGCTTCTGATTTATATCCAGGATGATTGATGTCGTTGCCTATTCGGATGGCGTCATAACATTCTAAAGCACCAAATACATAACCCATACTGCGAGTCACGATTAAATCATCAGGCAAAGCACTTCTAATCGCACGAATCGTTTTATTGTGAGCCTGCATAAAAGTCATGGTGGAATCAAATCGTACACCTTCTTCTAAACCTCCATAAGTATGGTCCCATTTCATAAATGAAGGTCTGTATCCTTCAACGATTTGTTGGTATCGCGCTGCTGAAAAAGCGGGCACTTCAGGGTGGCTTCCATCAACATAAACTGTTCCAACAGTTGTCGCCATTTCATCATCCCCTTTTGCTATTTTTTTATTGTACAATGGTTTCAAAATCCAATCCGGATGTTTCGAACTAATGGGATCTTTAGGATTGGTTCGTAAAGGACTGACGTGAAGGCCAAAGTCAAGACCCAACTTATTTACATAATCGGACAGGTATCGAATTCCATTCGGAAAAGTGACATCATCAACACTATAAAGACCAGGTTCTGTCCACCAGCCGCCATCTATTTGAATGGTTTTCCAACCAAACTCTTTCAAATTTTTGTTTATAAAATCAGCGGAACTTAAAAAAGATTTTTCAGTGATCTTTCGATCATAGGAATGCCAAGAACTCCACCCTGCTTCTGGAAAGCGCATTGGTTTTCCTTTTCGTACATTTTCGCCCATAATTTTTCCGGTTTCCAATAATACATTTGTCGGGCGTTGGTTTTCCCAATAGCCAACCAAAAAGGCATCGGTAGTAATCGTATTTCCGGCAGGAACCCAAATTTTTTCTCTTTCGAAAATCGCACCACTTCGTGCAGAAACTTTTAGTTTATTGAAATCATCTTTAACAGGCAATTCCCATTTGAAATTATTGGGCCATAATTCACTAGCTATGCTTGCAAAAGAAAAAGCGCAATTTTTTTTATCGTTGACCAACATACTCAACCAAACTCCTGTATGCGCTTTAGAGTACGTTCCTTCTTTTGCTTTTTTGGTATTCAATTGATACGGGTACATCAATCCACCTGTATGCGGAGCAGATGCACTTTCGGTAAAGACCATCCAATCTTTGCTGTTGCCGGGTAAAACCATATTTTCTTGGGCAGAATTAAACAACTTGATTCCGCCCAATTTGAATTTCTCACTAGCTTTTAATGAAGAGTTCATAACCAAATAAGGGCGTCCTTCCATCAATTCGAATACAATTGTAAAATTGGAAACTAAGGGATGGTTCTCGCAGATCAGATACAAATAGTCTACTTTGCCATTATAATGGTTCACTTCACTCAATCGAGTTCCCTCTTTTTTCTCCCAACGGATGCTTTTAAACTCTTTAACTGACACCCATTTATCGTTGATTTCAATTTCTGGTATCAGGGTATTAATCTGTGCAAATTGCTTGTCCCATTGAATACTGTATTCTGGATTACCATTGGAATATTTAATCAGGGGTTGGGCTAGAAGCTTTGGCAATACCAACACAAGAACTAAACTGAAAACTATTTTTAATCTATTCATTACTTTATTATTTGATTTTAAGGATATATATTTATTTTTTGGATTAATGCTGTTTTACTTCTTTTTATTTATTTTAACTCCACAAGTTTGGCTCTCAAACATACGTTCATAAAAGCCGCCGATGTCCAGAGCTGAGATCCCGAACCCGAAATTAAACCCGAAGGCAGTGGTACTTTTTCGTGAAAAGAACCGAATCCACCCCATTCTTTATCTCTTTTTTCTGAAAATTTAGTTCCCATTGTTCGTGCCAGTAGTGCTGCATTGTATCCTGTATAATCTTGTTTATCGGCAATTTCCTTGGCTTGCAAGAAAAAGGTATCGCAAAAGGGCCAGGCGGCTGCATTGTGATCTCCAGTTCCTTTGCCTAAAAACGGATGTATTAAAGGAATTCCATATTGATTCGATGGATAATTGTCTATTGCTTTTCTGGCCGCCTCCCCTTTTACAATCCCAAACAGTATTGCAAAAGCCGTCCCTAAATTGTGCTGGTTGGGCAATACTTTTCCGTTTCTGTCTTTAAAGTAAGTAAAGGTGCCATCCGGCAATAGTAATTCTTTGAGAATAGCCTTTTTGAGCGATTCGGCTTTTTTCGTCCAAGCTTTTGATTCTTCGTGTAAATTGCATTTTTGGGCAGCATTGGCAAGTGACAACATCGCTTTATAGTACAAACAATTAGTAGAGGTGCTTTTTATTAGCACGCAATCCGCCTGGGAATAACCATCCGGATAGCCATCGGATTGCAAGTCCTGAAAAGTGTTTTGACCTTTGTACAAACCATCTGTTTTATCATACCAAGGAGCATAAAGGGTGTCAAAATTACTTTTACCATTAGTATAGAACCAATTCCAATCGGCTACTTCAGGATGGGATTTAAACAAATTATCCGCAGCCCAAATCCAGACTACATCATCGGTACGACGGGTGATGCTGTTGCTTTTGAATAGTGCCATAATTTGTTTTTTATCGTCTGTAATTGCTTCCCAAGGAGCATCAATTTCCTTAACAACCTCTTCTGTCGAAACTTTGTATCCCATTTTTGTCGCTACATCCCGAGTAACCCTTAGCGAAGTCATCATTTCTTTGGGATACAAAGCATTGAGACCCAAAATTCCTGCATAGGAAATGTCACGAGTATAAACACGGTCTGTATACCGTCGTCCTGCTGCAAAATAAGTCCCATATTCGTTGGTAATCAAGTTGAGCTCGACATCATTAAGGGCAATTGCCCACATCTTTTTAGTCAACGGACTGGCATCTTTTTTTAATTTGATATTGCATTTAGGGTTTACATCCAGCAAATCGTCAGTTACAAATTGTCCTAACCCATCTTCTAAGGAATTGGCTTTTAATACCAATGGTCCTTTCTCATACAAGAATTTTTGACTGTAGACAGAGGATGCAAACAAAAAAATAGTTAGAGGAATAAGAAGGGTATGCTTATTCATTATCGTTTTTTAAATAATTTAGTTAAAGTACAAATTAAAATATTTATAAAAACTTTCGGTTATTCGAAAAGTATCATTCACTTAGTGGTTTTGTTTCAAATTAATTCGTGGTTTAAATTTTATTAAAATACTCTATTTGCTATTAGCCCCTCTCATTTCGTACAAATCTTTTTTACTTTATGTTGACTCGTCCGTGTTGTCATCTAATATCCTAACGAAAAATATAACCCTTCTTTATTATACTTCAAATTGATAAATAGTTGTTTGGGTATAAATTTCACCGGGATTCAAAACCGTGCTTGGAAAATTGTCATGGTTTGGAGAATCTGGAAAATGTTGTGTTTCAAGACAAAATCCAGAGCGAGATGGATATGATTTTGAATTTTTACCATTACTAATATTCAAATAATTACCCGAATAAAATTGCACTCCAGGCTCTGTAGTAAAAACTTTCAACTCAATCCCTGTTGAAGCTTCTGTAACTGTTGCTACCCAGCTTAATTCATTATTGTTCTTATTTAAAACCCAATTATGATCGTAACCAATTCCCTGTTTTAATTCAATATAATCCTCATTGATGCGTTCCCCAATTTTTTGAGGAGTTCTGAAATCCATAGGAGTATTTACAACACTTCGAATTTCACCAGTTGGAATTGCACCTTCATCGGTTGGTGTAAAATAATCTGCGTTCAAAACCAATTCATGCGAAGTTATTGTTCCTTCACCAGCTCCTTTTAAATTAAAATAAGCGTGATTAGTAAGATTTAATACCGTTGTGGCATCTGTTGTGGCTTGATAATCAATTTTAATCTGATTTTCATTGGTCAACGTATAGATTACTTTTACTAATAAATTCCCGGGGAAACCTTCTTCTCCATCTTTCGATAGGTAGCTTAACTCAAGTGATTCTTCTTCGTTTTCATTCAAAAAAGCATGCGCTTGCCAAACTACTTTATCAAATCCTTTCTGACCACCATGAAGCGAATTTGAACCATTATTTGCAATTAAAGAATACTCTTTTCCCTCTATTGAAAATTTGCCGTTAGCAATCCTATTAGCATAACGGCCTGCAATAACCCCAAGATAATAATCATCCTTTTGATACTCTTCAATATGGTCGTAACCCAAAACAACATTAATATTGTTTTGGGTTTCTAGAGGTACAATAAACGAAACTATTCGAGCACCAAAATTTGTAATTTGACATTCAAAACCGTTATTGTTTTTCAGACTAAAAAGAGAAACTTCTTGGTTGTCAATTATTTTGGTGAAATTTGAATTATTCATTTATCGATTTTAATATTTTCTACCAGAAAATAGTATACAAGGCAACCAAGATACCAGTTACTAATAAACTACCGGCTAAAAAGCCACTATTTACTTTAAACATAGATGAATCTATTTCTAATCCTTTAGATTTTATTCCTCGTTTTTGGTCAAATAAACTAATAACTATCATTATAGCCACACAGATTACAAATACAAATCCCATACGGTCAATAAATGGAATCTCATACAAACTTGTTCCATTCTCTTGAGGAACTAATACAGAGAAACCTGTTGAGTTTAAAAATTCTAAATTCATCCAATTTGGTAAAAACTTAAATAGTACTGACAATAGGAAACCTCCAATTGTTGCAAACATGGCAGCATTTGAACTTGTTTTTTTCCAGAAGAATCCTAAAATAAACATGGCAAAAATTCCAGGGCTAACAAATCCCGTGTACTCTTGAATAAATTCGAATCCTCCTTTTTTATCAATTCCTAAGTGTGGTGCAATAACTACTGCTAACATCATGGCTATAACCACAGCCCATTTCCCTACTTTAACCATTTTCTGTTCACTACAATCTACATCAATTTTTTTCTTGTAAATGTCCAAAGTAAAAATGGTTGAAATACTATTCACTTTTCCTGCTAATGACGCAACAACTGCCGCGGTCAATGCGGCAAAAGACAAGCCTTTAAGTCCTACTGGTAATAAATTTAATAATACAGGGTAGGATCTATCTGGATTTAAAACGCCATCAGGACCTAACAATTCTGTTTGCAACCCCCCTTTTGTATAGATTACATAAGCAGCAATACCAGGTAAAACAACAATAACAGGCATTAATAATTTCAAGAAAGCAGCGAATAGAATTCCAGTTCTCGCTGTTTTTAAATCAGCTCCCAAGGCTCTTTGAGTGATGTATTGATTACAACCCCAATAGTTCAAGTTCACAATCCACATACCTCCTAATAAAACAGAAAGTCCTGGCAAACTTGGGAAATTTGGACTGTCTTTTTGAAATATCATGTGGAAATGGTCACCCGATTGATCCATCATATAGTTGAATCCGTTCACCATTCCGTGTTGTCCATTTAATTCAGCTACTTTATCTAATGCTAAATAAGTAGTTACTAAACCTCCAAAAATTAAGAATACAACTTGAATAACATCGGTATAACCTATAACTTTCATACCTCCTAGTGAAATAATAATAGCAAAGAATGCCAAACCATACATACACAAATCAAGATTAATCCCTGAAATACCGTTGATAGCTAACGCACCTAGATACAGTATAGAAGTCAAATTTACAATTACATACAACAACAACCAGAAAACGGCCATAATCATAGCAATATCTCCGTTATATCTTTGATTAAGGAACTGCGGCATAGTATATATCTTATTCTTTAGGTAAACAGGAATAAAAAATACAGCGACAATTATCAAGGTTAAGGCTGCCATCCACTCGTAAGTGGCAATTGCCAACCCCATTTTAAATCCATTCCCTGACATGGCAATAAATTGTTCAGAAGAAATATTGGAAGCAATTAAGGAAGTTCCAATAGCCCACCAAGTTAGCGATCCTTCAGCTAAAAAGTAATCATGAGAAGCGGTGTGCGAAGCGGTTTGTTTTCTTTTGTAAATCCAATATCCATATCCAGATACAATAAAAAAGTAAACAAGAAAGACCATATAGTCTGTAAATTGTAATGTATTCATAATTTTGTTTTTTGTTGGTTAATTAAGTTAAGTTAATGTTATAAAAAAATTGTTAATATACGCTGATTTTTTAGATTCTATTGAAAGTTATTTTTTCCTAACTTTCTGTTCCCATTTCCAAGCGCTTTCCATTGCCTCATCCAAAGACGATGCTGTTTTCCAGCCCAAGATAGTATTGGCTTTGTCTGTACTGGCATAAGCCATGGTAACATCACCAACTCTCCTATCTGCTATTTTGTATGGAAATGGTTTTCTACTTACTTTTTCAAAGCTCGATATCACTTCAAGAACGGAGCTGCCTACTCCTGTTCCCAAGTTGAAAATTTCAACTTTATCTTCATTTTTATTTTCTAAAAGTCGTTCTAAAGCCACTACGTGCGCCTTAGCCAAATCGACTACGTGAATATAATCTCGAATGCAAGTTCCATCAACAGTTGGATAATCATTGCCATACACCATTAATTCTTTTCGCAACCCAATACCAGTCTGCGTAATGAATGGAACCAAATTTTGTGGAACACCAATCGGCAATTCTCCGATTTCTGCCGAAGGATGTGATCCAATTGGATTGAAATACCGCAATAAAATCGCGTTGATAGTACTCACTTTTGCAACGTCAGTAATAATTTCTTCCCCTATTTGTTTGGTATTCCCATAAGG
>CAMBZB010000055.1 GCA_945872245.1 Flavobacterium psychrophilum | reverse complement strand
GTCAATGCGGTAAATGTGATGAAAGGTGCCGAAGCCGTTTCTGAATATATATCATTACCGCGTCAAGAAGCTTTCGACATTGAATATTGGTTATTGGAGGAAGCTAAATTGCAACGTATGGCTAAACCAAAAGCATTATCAGGACGTATCGCTTTGATTACAGGTTCTGCTGGTGGAATTGGAAAAGCTATTGCCAAAAAATTTGCCGAAGAAGGTGCTTGCGTTGTGATCAATGATATTAATGAAGAACGTTTAGAAGCGGCTACTACGGATTTCATAAAGACTTTTGGAAAAGATGCAATTTCTAGCACCCTATTAAATGTAACCGATGAGAAAAATACAGAATTAGCTTTAAACGCTGCTTGTTTGGCCTTTGGAGGTGTTGATATTGTAGTCAATAATGCGGGAATAAGTATTTCTAAATCTATTGCAGAACACACCTTAGAGGATTGGGATAAATTATACGATATTTTGGTAAAAGGACAATTTATAGTTTCTAAAGCTGGAATTGAAGTAATGCGTAAACAAGGATTTGGTGGCGATTTAGTAAATATTGTATCCAAAAATGCAGTTGTTGCAGGTCCAAACAATCCTGGTTATGGTTCTGCTAAAGCGGCTCAAGCGCACTTATCACGTTTGATGGCCGCGGAATTAGGAGCTGATAAAATTCGTGTCAATACTGTTAACCCTGATGCTGTAATCTCTGACTCGAATATTTGGACAGGCGGTTGGGCTGAAGGTCGTGCTAAAGCGTATGGCATTACAGTGGCAGAATTACCAGCTTACTATGCAAAACGTACGTTATTGAATGAAATTATATTGCCAGATGATATTGCCAATGCTTGTTTTGCATTCGTAGGGGGCCTGTTGAGTAAATCAACAGGAAACTCATTAAATGTTGATGGTGGAGTAGCAATGGGCTTTTATAGATAATTTTTTTACTTTGGTTAGTTTACGTTGATTTTTCTAACGTCCGATAAATCGGACGTTAGATTTTTCTTAAATAGAAATGTTTATGGAACTAAAAAAATCACTTTTAAAATCCAAGTCATAAGCACATTTAAAAATAAGTTTTTTTTAAGTTTACACAAAAATACTATGTTAATTGATTCCAACAAAATAGCCTCACATAATGATGATTTAATCAAATCTCATAAAAATAAATTAGTTTTCACAGCATCAGAAATTGCTGAAAGCGAAAGTATTATTCAAAAACTAATCGATTTTCAAATCGCCATTCCATCTTGGGCTTTAGGGACAGGAGGGACTCGTTTTGGTCGTTTTCCAGGAGGTGGAGAACCTCGTTCATTAGAAGAAAAAATTGAGGATGTAGGTTTGTTACACGCCTTAAATAATTCTTCTGGTGCCATTTCGCTGCACATTCCTTGGGATATCCCAACGGATTACACTGCAATTAAATCATTGGCTGCACAACACCATTTAAAATTTGACGCCGTTAATTCAAATACATTTCAAGATCAAGCGAGTCAAGAATACTCGTACAAATACGGTTCCTTGCAAAATGTAAATAAAGCAGTTCGTAAACAAGCTATAGCTCACAATATCGAAGTTATTCAACAAGGGATTGCTTTGGGTTCAGAATCATTAACGGTTTGGTTGGCAGATGGTTCTTGTTTTCCGGGACAATTAAATTTCCGGAAAGCCTACCAAAACACTTTAGAAAGTTTAGAAGAAATATACGCTACACTACCATCAAATTGGAAACTATTTTTAGAATACAAATGCGCTGAGCCTAACTTCTACTCCACTACAGTAGCAGACTGGGGACAATCCTATTCTTATGTAAAAAAATTAGGAGATAAAGCACTTACTTTAGTTGATTTAGGGCATCATTTGCCAAATGCTAACATCGAGCAAATTGTTTCTTTATTGCTTATGGATGAAAAATTAGGTGGTTTTCACTTCAATGATTCTAAATATGGTGATGATGATTTAACTGCTGGAGCTTTGAAACCTTACCAATTATTCTTGATTTTTAATGAATTGGTAGAAGGAATGGATGCTAGAGGAATGAATCATGCCAAAGATTTAGGATGGATGATTGATGCTTCTCATAACGTTAAAGACCCTATGGAAGACTTGTTGCAATCCGTCGAAGCGATTATGGTGGCCTATGCACAAGCGCTTTCTGTAGACAGAAAAGCGTTAGAAATTGCCCAGAATGAAAATGATGTGGTGACTGGTCAAGAAATTTTGCAAAATGCTTTTCGTACCGATGTTCGCGCCTTGGTTGCCGAAGCACGTTTGCGTTCAGGAGCAGCATTAAATCCAATAGGATTATACCGAGATTTTGCAGTAAGAAAAGGGTTAATCACTGAAAGAGGATTCAAAACGGTAGCAACAGGATTATAAAAAATAAAAAATGAATGTAGTTGCTATTTTTGATATTGGGAAAACTAACAAAAAAGTTTTTCTTTTTAATGAGAATTATCAAATTGTTTGGGAGAAAACCGTTAATTTAGAGGAAACCGTTGACGAAGATGATTTTCCTTGCGAAAATATTATTGAACTTAAAAATTGGATAATTTATAGATTGTCTGAAATAGAAGTACTAAAAGAATATACTTTGAAGGCCATTAATTTCAGCACTTATGGAGCTAGCTTCGTTTATGTAGATGAAGAAGGAAATCCTTTAACACCTTTATATAATTATCTTAAAAGTTATCCTGAAGTTTTAAGAAGGGAGTTTTATAAAAAATATAAAGGGGAAGAAAAATTCGCTATTAAAACAGCTTCTCCTGTGTTAATGAGCTTGAATTCCGGGATGCAAATTTACCGTTTAAAGCAGGAAAATCCAGATGTATTTTTTAAAGTAAAATATTGTTTGCATTTGCCACAGTATCTGAGCTCATTGTTAACAGGACACTATTTTTCCGATATTACAAGTATCGGATGTCATACTAATCTTTGGAATTTTAAGAAGATGAAGTATCACAAATGGATTAAAAAAGAGATTATTTCTGCTAAGATTCCGCCTTTATTAGATGCTGAAAACACTATAGAAATAGCTGGTAGTGTTGCTGTTGGTGGAGGATTGCATGATAGTTCATCGGCAATTATTCCATATATTATCAATTTTACAGAGCCTTTTGTGTTGTTGTCAACAGGAACTTGGAGTATTTCTCTAAATCCGTTCAACAAGATACCACTTACTTTTGAAGAATTGCAACATGATTGTTTGTGTTATTTGCAATACAAACAAAAACCTGTAAAAGCTGCTCGATTGTTCAGTGGCAATGAGCATGAAGTTCAAGCCAAAAAAATAGCACTTCATTTTGGATTGCCATTCGACACAATCAAAGAAGTTATTTACGACAAGGTTATCATTGCCCGATTACAAGAAAAAGGCAAGAAACCTTCCAAAAATGACAGTCATGAAATTGTCCGAGAATCTCTTTTTGAAAAAAGAAACTTGGTAGATTTTGAAACTTACGAAATGGCATATCATCAATTAATGCTCGACATTGTAGGACAGCAAATTCTTTCTACTCGATTGGTAATACACAACAGTCCAGTCAAGAAACTTTTTGTGGATGGTGGTTTTAGTAAAAACTCTATTTTTATGAATTTGTTGGCAGAAAATTTCCCAGATATGGAGGTTTATGCCGCTTCAATGGCGCAAGCCAGTGCTTTGGGAGCTGCTTTAGCCATACATAAAAATTGGAATTCGAAACCAATCCCTAATGATTTGATTGATTTAAAATTTTATAAACACTAAGATGAAAATTGGACTTTTTATACCGTGCTATGTGGATCAATTTTACCCAAAAGTGGCTATTGCTACATACGAATTACTGCAAAAATTAGGTTGTGATGTCCGTTTTCCAATGAAACAAACCTGTTGTGGACAACCCATGGCCAATAGCGGATATGAACATTTGGCAGCGGGTTGTGATGCAAATTTTGTAACTAATTTTGCTGAATTTGATTATATCGTTTGTCCATCGGGAAGTTGTGTTTTGCATGTTAAAGAACATTTGCATGATGCAAAAAACGAAGAATTGGTCGCTCAAATGAGAAAACGAGTTTTCGAATTAACCGAGTTTATCACCGATATTTTAAAAGTAGAAGCAATCATAGGAAACTTTCCTCACCGAGTGGGTTTGCACCAAAGTTGCCACGGACAGCGAGGATTGAAGCTTTCGCAAATGAGCGAATTGAATGCTCCTTTTTTCTCCAAACCGGAACAATTATTAAACGGAATCAAAGGACTTGATTTAGTTTCTTTGAAAAGAAAAGACGAATGTTGCGGTTTTGGCGGAACCTTCTGTGTAACCGAAGAAGCCATTTCTGTAAAAATGGGAGTTGATCGTATCAAAGACCATGAAGAACAGCAAGTAGAATTTATTACTGGGTTCGATATGTCCTGCCTAATGCATTTAGAAGGCATTCTCAAAAGACAAGAAAGCTCAATCAAAACGATTCACATTGCCGAAATACTAAACTCGATATGAAAAAGAACTTAGTACATAGCGAAGCCGCCACCATTTTTAATAAAGATGAAAAGCGAGTAGATTGGCACGATGAAACGCTTTGGATGGTTCGTGAGAAAAGAGATAAAGCGTCACATCAAATTCCGGAGTGGGAAACACTTCGGGAAACCGCCTCTCAGATAAAAAACAATGTGCTTTCGAATATTCATTTTTATTTGATTGAATTTGAAACGAATGCGCTAAGAAATGGAATACTTGTTCATTGGGCAGCTAATGCTGAGGAACATAATAAAATTGTCCATTCGATAATCGAAAAACACGAGGTAAAGCAAATGGTTAAATCCAAATCGATGCTTACCGAAGAATGCCATTTGAATGAATATTTAACAGAAAAGGGAATCGACGTAATCGATTCGGATTTAGGGGAACGAATCGTTCAACTGCGAAATGAACCACCGAGCCATATCGTTTTACCTGCTATTCACCTAAAAAAGGAAGATGTAAGCGAAACTTTTCATAAGCATCTTGGAACCGAAAAAGGAAACAACGATCCACAATATCTTACTGAAGCCGCACGATTGCATCTGAGAGATACTTTCCTTACTCGAAAAGTAGCTTTGACGGGAGTCAATTTTGCTATTGCCGAAACAGGTGAGATCGTGGTTTGCACCAACGAGGGAAATGCCGATATGGGCGTACATCTTGCCGATGTTCATATTGCCAGTATGGGATTTGAAAAAATAATTCCACAACGCAAACACTTAGGTGTTTTTCTAAGATTATTGGCCAGAAGTGCTACTGGGCAACCCATTACTACTTTTTCGAGTCATTTCAAAAAACCTAGAGAAGGTCAAGAAATGCATATCGTAATAGTTGATAATGGCAGATCTACCCAACTAGGAAGGCCGGATTTTAGAAACTCGTTAAAATGCATTCGATGTGCAGCTTGCCTGAATACTTGTCCTGTTTATAGAAGAAGCGGTGGGCATAGTTATCATAGTGCAATTGCAGGGCCAATAGGTTCCATATTAGCCCCAAATCTCGATATGAGCAAAAATGCTGATTTACCATTTGCCAGTACGCTTTGTGGTTCTTGTTCTAATGTATGTCCCGTTAAAATTGACATTCACGAACAATTATACAAATGGCGTCAGGTTTTGGTCAAAGAAGGATATACCCCAAAAACCAAAACCATCGCGATGAAAGGAATGGCAATAGTTCTCTCGAGTGCCACTATTTTTAATTTAGCCGGAAAAGCTGGAAGATTCATAATAAAATACGCTCCTTTTCTGGTAAATAATAGTCTTAATCCTTGGTCAAAACAAAGAGAAATGCCTGCGCCTCCATCAGCATCATTTAGAGAATGGTATAAGAAAAACGGAAAAGAGTTTAAAGAGAAAAAAAATGAGTAGCAGAGCTAGTATTTTAGAAAAAATAAAACAAAACCAACCTTCAGCGGTTAGTGAGTTGCCTAGTCTAACTTTTTTGGGGTTGGACGCATTTGATATTCTCGAAAAGTACAAAACAGTTTTGAAAAGTATTGGAGGCGATTTTGTAGAAGTCAAAAATTATGATGCCATAATCGATTATGTCAAAAAAAATTATCTGTTAGGTAAACGGATGATTACCACTATACCTGAAATGGCCGAAATTGCAGCTACAGATTGGTTCAATGAGGGCCCACATACTTTGGAAGATGTTGAGCTTACTTTAATTAAAGCGCATTTTGGAGTTGCCGAAAACTCTGCACTTTGGGTAACGGATGCTATATTAGGACAACGCGTTTCGGTGTTTATTCCACAATATTTGGCAATTGTAGTGAATAAGAAAGATATTGTTGCGACCATGCACCAAGCGTACGAGCGCATCGGGAATCAGGAATATGGTTTTGGAACTTTCATTGCAGGACCGTCTAAAACCGCCGACATTGAGCAATCATTAGTGCTTGGAGCTCAAGGAGCAAGGGGTTTGGTTGTTTTTCTTATGGATTAAATTTTGAAATTATAAAGATTGTATTCTTGTCGTGATAAAAAAAAACATATTTACTAATAAATCAAAATGAAGAATAGCAATCAAACTTTAGGGGAGTTTATTATTGAAAACCAAAAAGATTTTCAATATACTTCAGGCGAGTTATCCCGTATTTTCAATTCAATTCGATTGGCGGCAAAAGTAGTAAGTTATAAAGTAAACAAAGCGGGATTAGTTGATATTATTGTTGCTGCAGGCGAGAAAAATATTCAAGGGGAAGACCAGCAAAAATTAGATGTATATGCCAATGAGATTTTTATCCAAACTCTCATAAATCGTGAAATCGTATGCGGAATTGCATCAGAGGAAAATGATGATTTTATTACTGTACAAGGAAGTGACAAAAGTAATAACAGCAAGTATGTAGTTTTGATGGATCCTTTAGATGGTTCTTCAAATATTGACGTGAATGTTTCCGTAGGAACTATCTTTTCTGTGTATAGAAGGATTACACCAGTTGGAACGCCGGTTAAACTAAAAGATTTTTTACAACCAGGAATCAACCAAGTTGCAGCAGGTTATGTAATTTACGGGACTTCGACCATGATAGTTTATACAACAGGCTATGGAGTAAACGGATTTACTTTAAATCCTGCTATTGGGACATTTTACTTGTCACATCCAAAAATGAAATTTCCAGTAGATGGTACTATTTATTCTGTAAATGAGGGTAATTATGTTCATTTCCCACAAGGTGTTAAAGACTATATTAAATATTGCCAATTGGAAGAGGAAGATCGTCCATATACTTCAAGGTATATTGGGAGTTTAGCTTCTGATATGCATAGAAATTTAATTAGAGGAGGAATTTATATGTACCCTACCAGCACTACATCATCAAAGGGAAAATTACGACTTTTGTACGAATGTAATCCAATGGCTTATATAGCCGAGCAAGCAGGAGGAAAAGCCTCGGATGGTTTTGGTAGGATAATGGAAATTTTACCTACTGCATTACATGAGAGAGCTCCTTTCTTTTGCGGAAGCTATAATATGGTCAAGAAAGTAGAAGAATTTATATATAAGGCTAAATAGAGTAAATATATTACTTACCGTGTTTGTAGCTAAAAAAGGATTATTCATCATTTGAAGATCTAATTCTCGATATAAGTAATTCAAATTGTAGATTTCTTTTTCGATTGATGCAAAATTTTATGAATGAAATATAGGAACAATAACCCACTTATATTTTAATTGATTTTGGTTATTAATATCTATAAGTTAGGAGTTTAGGACAAGTAGTTTAACTATTACATTGGCATTATTTTGCCAACTTTTTAATTAAGAACATAATTTATTATAATGAATACAATACCTCAAGAATTTCAAATAGAATCTTTGCTTATTCAAGATACTTATCTCGTAGATGGTGAATTAAAAAAGTGGTCAGGAAAAACCTCCCCAGTTTATTCAACAATATCTTCTACAGAAAATTACGAATCTACTTTGCTGGGAACTATTCCTTTTATGGGAGAAAAAGAAGCCATAAATGCTGTAGATGCAGCGGATATTGCTTATAATAATGGTCAAGGATTGTGGCCAACTATGAAAGTAGTGGATCGAATCAAGTGTATGGAGAATTTTGTTGCTCAAATGAAAACGACACGAAGTGAAGTGGTAAAGCTTTT
>CAMBZB010000054.1 GCA_945872245.1 Flavobacterium psychrophilum | reverse complement strand
GGTTTCTTTATTTTACTTGTGGCAGGAGTTTTTTGGTTGTTTATCAAAAATAAATTAGCCCAAAATACAGCGATTATTTTAGTGGGATTATTGATGATTTTCGATTTGTTTTTTGTGGATAAAAAATATGTTTCAGGCAAAGATTTTGTAAGCAAGAGAGAAGTCGAAGTTCCTTTTCAGGAAACACCTGCGGATGCACAGATTTTACAGGACACCACTCATTATAGAGTTTTTGAAGTTTCGGGCAACTTATCTAGTGCTAGAGCCTCTTATTTCCATAAATCGATTGGGGGGTATAGCGCCGTGAAGCCACGAAGAATGCAACAGTTGTTCGATTACCAAATCGCCAAAAACAATATGGAAATCCTTAATATGTTGAATGTGAAATATGTTATTCAAACCGATTCAACTGGGAATTCTATTCCGACTCAAAACCCGAACGCCAATGGGAATGCTTGGTTTGTAAAGAATTTGAAATTGGTGCAAACGGCAGATGAAGAAATGAATGCATTGGATAAACTGGATACTAAAAACACGGCGGTTGTAAACAAAAAGGAATTTGATGCTAAATATAAAGCCTTCGCCAAAGACAGCCTAGCTTCTGTAAATCTAGCTTCCTATAAACCCAATCACTTAAAATATATTGCAAACAACAACAATGATGGATTGGCAGTCTTCTCAGAAATGTATTATGAAAATGGTTGGAAAGCTACTATAGACGGAAAAGAGACTGAAATTTTAAGAGTAGATTATGCATTAAGAGGACTCCAAATTCCAGCGGGGAATCACACCATAGAATTCAAGTTTGAGCCTCAAGTAATACAAACGGGAAGCACGATTACGCTGATTAGTTCCATAGGAATGTTGTTGTTATTGATGGGGGGGATTTATTTTGAGGACAAAAAAAGAGTTGAAAATAGATAAAGTTAATTTTGTAAATTTGACTTATTATTTTTTAAAATATGAAAGCAACTGTATTAAATCACGGTTATCCTTCTATAATGGAAGCCAGATATATAGAAGAGATTAGAAAGATGTCGCCACAACAACGTTTTGAAAAATTGATGGCTATTATTGAAATTTCGTATCTTTTGAAAACTGCCAAAAAAACATCAAAATAATTCAATGAATAGTCAAATAGTAGAAATTTGGAAATACTTTTCTTTATATAAAGTTAAATATTTGACTATACGCGGGTTTGCTGTAAATCGTCCAAAAGATTTGTTAGATATTGAGGAACTTGAAAAATTAAATAGAGATTTATAATTCAATATCACTAAACCTTCAACTTGAAACCAGAAAAACTGCTTATCATAACCTATTATTGGCCTCCAGCCGGCGGACCTGGCGTTCAGCGTTGGTTGAAATTCGTAAAATATTTGCCGGATTTTGGTATTCAACCCATTGTTTATGTTCCTGAAAATCCAACGTACCCCATTGTTGACGAGAACTTGGTGAATGAAGTTTCAGACAAGGCAATTGTTATCAAACATAAAATTTTCGAACCCTATCAATTGGCTTCCTTTTTTTCGAAGAATAAAACCAAAAAAATCAGTTCTGGAATTATTCCAAACCAGAAAAAACAATCTTTTTTAGACAAAATGTTGCTTTGGATTCGGGGGAATCTTTTTATTCCGGATGCACGGGTTTTCTGGGTAAAACCATCGGTGGCTTTTATAGAAAAATACATTTTGGAAAATAATATTGACACCATTGTCACTTCGGGACCGCCACACAGTTTACACCTTATTGGACTGGAATTAAAACATAAATTGAACGTAAAATGGTTTGCCGATTTTCGTGATCCTTGGACAACTATTGGCTATCACAAATCGTTACGATTGTCGAATTATGCCGCAAAAAAACATAAAAAACTGGAACGCCAAGTTTTGAATGCTGCCGACACGATTATCGTGACCAGCAATACTACAAAAACAGAATTTCAGGCCATTACCAACAAGCCAATCGAAGTCATAACCAATGGTTATGACATGGAAAATGTCGTGAAACAAGCATTGGACACCAAATTTTCTTTGGCACACATCGGCTCTTTTCTTTCGGATAGAAATCCGCAACTATTATGGGAAAGCTTGGTGGAATTAATTAGTGAAATTCCTGATTTTGGTTCGCATTTGGAGATAAAATTGATTGGAGCGGTAAGTCAGGAAGTATTGGAAACCATTGCCCAATTTGGATTGAATCCGTATTTGAATAATTTGGGCTATGTTTCTCATTCCGAGGCAATCGCCCATCAAAGAAAATCGCAAGTGTTGCTGCTTATCGAAATCAATTCAGAAGATACCAAAAGTATTATTCCAGGAAAATTGTTCGAATACATGGTTTCTGGAAGACCTATTGTCGCGATTGGGCCCAATGGTTCTGATTTTGCTGAAATCATCAACAATACCAATACCGGCGTATTCTTTGATTATTCCGAGAAAATGAAACTTAAAAGTGTACTTTTGGGCTTTTATAATCAATTTTTGGAAGGAAAGCTGCAATCGAATGGGATTGGTTTACAGCAGTATTCCAGAAAGAGTTTGACAGAAAAATTGGTTGAAATCCTAGATAAATAATATAAAGAGATTGCTTCGTGCCTCGCAATGACAAATAAATGGGAATAGTCTTAAATCAGTCTTTAAAGAATACCATAATAACTTACGTTGGTTTTGGGATTGGAGGGTTATACACCTTATATTTGTTTCCAGTTCTGCTCGGGGCAACCTATTATGCCTTAACAAATTATATACTTTCCTCCGCAAATGTGATCATGCCTTTATTTGCCATTGGGATGCAAAATACGTTGGTAAAATTTTATTCCCAATACGAAACAGAGACTGAAAGGGAACAGTTTTTATCCTTCACGGTGTTATTTCCTTTACTTATGTGCATTCCTATAGGAATAATTGGGTTGTTCTTCTATGATGACATTTCCTTTTTTGTATCTAAGAAAAATGCAGTGGTCAAGGAATTCTTGTGGCTTATTCCTTTCACCGGACTCTGCATGGCTTATTTCGAAATATTCTATGCTTGGGCAAGAGTTCACATGCATTCCGTTTTTGGAAATTTCATTAAGGAAGTGGGATTACGCTTGCTTACTTTATTGGCTTTGATTGGTGTTTATTTTAAATGGCTATCTGTTACACAATTTATTTATGTGACTGCAGGGATTTATTTTTTGGCATTCATTCTAACTATGTTGTATGCGTTTTATGTCAAAAAACCGAACTTTCAATTTGCCATTCCATTCAATGTAAAAAACATAATGGAGTACACTTTTTATATTATTTTATCGGGAAGTGTGGCTAATTTGCTTTTGGATGGTGATAAAATGATATTGAATCAATATATGAAAATTGAGAATATTGCTTATTATTCAGTTGCCACCTACATTGCCTTAGTTATTTCGGTACCTAGTCGTGCCATGCACCAAATTGTATATCCGATTACGGCCAAGTTGATGCACGAAAATAAACATGACGAGTTAAATGATTTATACAAAATGACGTCGGTGAATTTACAAATGGTAGGTGGATTTGTAATGTTGTGCATTTTTGTCAATATCAATCAGTTGTATGAACTGATACCAAAGGAATATAGTGGAGGGATTTTTGTAGTTTTTATGATAGGTCTTTCTAAATATTTTGATTTGATTTTAGGGAACAATAATGCTATTATTTTTAATTCGAAATACTACCGAATGGTTCTTTTTCTAGGCTTATTTTTGGTTTTTTTGACTGTTGCATTGAACATGCTTTTTATACCCGGATACGGTATATTGGGTTCTGCATTTGCCACTTTACTGTCAATTACTCTATATAGTTTGGCCAAATTGCTTTTTGTGGTAAAAAGGATGCGTCTTTATCCGTTTACAGTTCAGACATTGTATTCTATGGCTATTACGTTTGTTTTATTTTTAGTTTTTTATTTCTGGCAATTTCCCTTTTATCCACTAATAGGAATTGCTTTAAAATCAATTTTCGTAACGATAGCTTATGTTTATTTCAATTACAGGTTTGTGATTTCTCAACAAATCAATGATGTTATTGATGGCATTTTGAAGAAAATAAAAATTTTAAAATTAAAATAGTCTAATATAAATTAGGGTATTTTGATGGATTCACTTCATTCATCATGGCATATACTTTTTCGAATATATCTTCTATGGAAGGTTTTGAAAAGTAATCTCCATCAGTACCATAAGCTGGTCTATGGGCTTTTGCCGTTAAAGTATGCGGTTTACTGTCTAGATGATTGTAGCCATTTTGATTTTCGACAATTTGTTGTAAAATATAAGCCGAAGCCCCACCCGGAACATCCTCATCTATCACTAAAAGACGGTTGGTTTTGGCAATGCTTTTGGCAATATCCTGATTAATATCAAAAGGAAGCAAGGATTGGATGTCAATGATCTCGCAATTGATGCCACTTCCCAATAATTCTTTCGCGGCTTGTTCTACTAATCGCAGGGTGGATCCATAAGAGACTAGGGTAATGTCGTTTCCTTCTTTTATAGTTTCAACTACGCCAATTGGTGTTTTGAATTCTCCAAAATTTAAGGGCATTTTTTCTTTCAATCGATAGCCGTTGAGGCATTCTATCACCAAGGCAGGTTCATCACTTTCCATCAAAGTATTGTAAAAACCTGCTGCTTTGGTCATATTTCTAGGCACTAATATGTGTATACCTCTTAAGGCATTTATAATCATCCCCATAGGAGAACCAGAATGCCAAATGCCTTCCAGTCGGTGTCCTCGAGTTCGTATAATGAGCGGTGCTTTTTGTTTCCCAACGGTTCTGTATTGTAGGGTTGCCAAATCATCGCTCAAAATTTGAATAGCATACAACAGATAATCCAAGTATTGAATTTCAGCAATGGGGCGTAAGCCTCGTAATGCCATTCCTATTCCTTGACCAATAATAGTTGTTTCTCTAATTCCAACATCGGCAACACGGAGTTCGCCATATTTTTCTTGTAATCCTTCCAATCCTTGATTGACATCTCCAATGTTCCCCGCATCCTCACCAAAAATTAATGCCTCTGGAAATTTTGTAAAAATGGCATCAAAATTATCTCTCAGAATCATTCGTCCATCAGTGTCTTCTATTGCATTTGTTGGATACACCGGCGAAACTTCTTTTACGGAAAACACATTCGAATAGGATTCGGAAAATAAATGACTGCCGAATTTTTGTTCTGTTTTATTGGTATAGGAAGTTATCCAATTTGATAATTCCGCTTTGCCGCTTTCATGAATGACCAAACGTAAAATTTTTCGCGCGGTAACCAGAATTTCTTTCTTCAGCGGTGTTTTTATACTGCCTAAATCGGCAGCATATTTTAAGATTGCCTCTTTGTTTTTACTTAAAGTTGCTATTTTTTGTAATAAGGAGACAAATTCCTTTTGCTCTTCGATAATGGGCTCAATGAAAGCATCCCAAGCTGCCTTTTTGCCTTCTAAAACTTCCTTTCGTGTTTGTATGTCAATGGCCTCAATTTCTTCCGGTGAAGCGATATTAATGGCGATCATCCATAATTTCATTTGGCGCAAACAGTCAAAATCTTTTTCCCAAGCCAGTCTTGCCGAGTTTTTGTAACGCTCGTGTGAACCAGAACTAGAGTGCCCTTGTGGTTGGGTCAATTCTTCCACATGAATTAATACTGGAATGTGTTTTTCACGAGCTATATCTGCCGCTCTTTCATAGGTGGCTATTAAATCGGCATAATCCCAACCTTTAACTTTAAAGATTTCGAAACCATTGGTATCCTCTTCTCGTTGGTATCCTTTTAAAATTTCGGAGATGCTTTCTTTTGTGGTTTGGTGTTTCGCGTGTACTGAAATTCCGTATTCATCGTCCCAAACGCTCAAAATTAGAGGTACTTGTAAAACACCAGCAGCATTTATCGTTTCAAAAAAAACGCCTTCAGTCGTACTTGCATTTCCTATTGTTCCCCATGCAATTTCATTTCCGTTAATCGAGAAATTAGATTTATTGGTTATTCCAGGCACTTCTCGGTATATTTTAGAGGCTTGTGCAAGCCCCAGCAATCGCGGCATTTGTGCAGCTGTTGGAGAAATGTCAGCACTGGAATTTTTTTGTTTGGTCAAATTTTTCCAAGTGCCATCATCATTTAAACTGTGTGTTACAAAATGACCTCCCATTTGTCTTCCTGCTGACATAGGTTCGTGTGCGATATCAGTGTGACCATACAATCCAGCAAAGAATTGCTGTATCGTTAATTGACCAATAGCCATCATAAAAGTTTGATCGCGATAATATCCAGAACGAAAATCACCGTTTTTGAAAAATTTTGCCATCGCTAGTTGTGGCACTTCTTTCCCGTCACCAAAAATTCCAAATTTTGCTTTTCCACTTAATACTTCTTTACGTCCTAGAAGACTACATTCTCTGCTTTTTATGGCTATTTTGTAGTCATTCAATACTTCAGTTTTGAAATCTTCAAATGTCAGTGCAGTATTGTTTTTTTCTTTTATCATATTAAAAAGTATAACTTAGGAAACAAATTTAATTAAAAACTTATTGTTTTCATAATTCAGTGAAGAAAATGCAATTTAATTTCCATCAATCAAATTTTAATAAACAGCCTGTTTTTTGTGTTATATTTATTGAAATTGTTTATTGTATAACGATAGTTTAATAAAAATGCCTTTTTTAAGGCAATTAAAACCATTTCCTTGCGAAAAGTTTAAGTAAAGTTTTCGGATCGAAGGTGATTATGAAACGTATTTTTTCCGGATATTTTTTCTGAGAAATCTCCCATCCATTATTGGAATAGATAGGAAAAAATAATTCAAAATAGTCGGATACCAAGTTCAGTCGAATGCCGCTATCATAAACGAATTTTTCTTTTTGAAATTTGTTTTTTAGTATTCCTAAATCGCCATAAACTTCAACCCAATTCCAAATGGAACAACTACCATTAAAAGCTGTTATCCATTGGTTTGCATAGGGAGTTTCTAGTTTTGATTTGAAACCGCCTTCGGACATAATAAATTGTTGGCTGAATAAACCGGAGCTTTCAGACCTTCCAAAATAGTTGTAATCAAAAAGATAATCGGTAGGTCGGTCTAAAGCAAAACTGAAAAAATCGGAAGTGGTTTTCTTGTATAAGAAACTTCCCAAATACAATCGTAAAGTAACTTGACGGTTGTTTTTAAGGAGTTTTCTATATTCCATTTCAGCGGAAACTTTACCAAATTTATTTGCCATTTGTAAATCAGTCACAAAATTAACATGATTCACAACTTCTGTCCTTGTGTTATAATATTTCACATTAAAAACGGAATAATTTTCATCTGTATTGTCCAGAACAATGTAGCTTTTTTCTCGTTTAACCATTACATTTCGAAGAACAATTTGCTGTTTTCGATTATCCCTTAAGTCATCTTGCCGAATACGCATTTGAATCATGGGATTTAATTTCAAGTAGGAAGCATCAGGCGCATAATGAAAATAGGAACTACTAGCCGAATAGCGTATGTTGTATAAATTATTGTTTCTGTAATTTTGATTTAATGCAAACGAAGCAGCACCAATTATTGAATTTGATTTTGTGGCGTAAGCCGGATTTAGCTCGAATATAAATGGTTTGTCTAAAATAGTATTATTGTGAAGTCTAATTCCAGGAGAAAAACCATCATAAAAATTATAACCCAAAGTAGGAACGTATAAGATTTGATTGTAATAAGGATCTTCTAAATCTTTCATAAAAACAAACTTTAAAGGTCTGTTGTTCGGAAAAAAGCCTTCTAATTTCTTCCAGTTATTCCGTAAATTATATTCAGGAACTTCATTTTCATAGTTCAATACAATTTTATCGGCATCTTTTCTTTCAAACGTAAAAATACTATCGGAATTTTTGGTGTCTAACCATTTTTTGAAGACTATATTTCCTTTATTTAATCCGTAGGCAGAAATTGGTACATTGGTGCGACTTTTGTTTTTTAAGGAAAAATAAATGCTGTCTTCTGTTTTGTATACTTTTAAAAATTTGTAATCTATTAACTCACGCGAGTCAATAATAGTTTTGAAAAACCAACTGATATCTTTGTTTGTATTGGATTTTAATAAATTCTCAAAATCAGTCCTGCTGGCTTGCCTTTCTATGTTTTGTTTATAGAATTCACCGATACTTTTGTTTAATGAATTGTCACCAAGATAATCCGATAAAAATTTAAAACTTAATCCAGCGCGGTATTTGCTTGCTATTTGTTCATTGAATTTTATTAAAGTATTTTTAGGATTGCCAAGAGGTTGGTCTAAATTTTTTCGGGCCATTAGCGTATAAAAATAACTGTATTGCTCGTTAAATCCCAAACGGGATATGTTATAACTTTTCAATAATCGAATATTGGATATCCTGCCCAACATCTTGCTTTCTGGGTAGTTTTCTTCAATATATTTCATCATCGTATATA
>CAMBZB010000053.1 GCA_945872245.1 Flavobacterium psychrophilum | reverse complement strand
AAAAGCTAAAAGGCAGAAAAGGATATAGGATTCGTGTTGGAAATTACAGAATTATTTATGAAATTTTTGATGAAATTTTACTGATAGATGTTATTGATTTAGGCCACAGAAAAGAGATTTATGAATAGTTAAATAACCATCAAATTACATCCTCGAATATCAGCATTGTCAAAACGTCCCAATACCTCAAAAGAGTTTGCCTGACTGCCGGCAGGTAGTTTGGGATTTTTTTTGCCTAAATCTTGCGTGGCGATAAAAGAACAAGAATTAAGGTTGGCAAGGTCAATCACGTTGATACCTCCCGATTTTCCGTCGGCAACATAAGTTAAGGCATCTTCGGTGTCGCGGATTAAGATTTGCATCCAAGAAGGGCATTCAAAAACTCCACTTCCTAGGGAATAAGCCTGTGACAATAATTCGGTCATTCCGTATTCAGAATGTATCCCCGTCACGCCAAAACCTTGGCAAAGTTGTTTGTGCAATTCTACCCGAATTAGTTCTTTGCGACGGCCTTTCATACCGCCTGTTTCCATAATGATGGTGTTTTTTAATTCAAACTTCTTGTTTTCAATTAAATCCAGTAAAGCATAAGTAACGCCAATCAAAATTACATTTTTACCTGAATTGTCCAGTTTGACTATTCTATCGATTAGTTCTTCGTGGTTGTGAAGGTAAAAACCACTTTCGTGATTATTTGTCCTCGTTATCAAGTCCTCGAACATATAAATTAAGGACGAGCCTTCGCGTTCTAAATACGATGGAAGCAATGCAAGAATTGTGTAATCCTCGATATTTCCATAGAATTGAGAGAACCCTTTTCGGTAACTTTCCTCATATAATGAAATGTCGGTGACAAAATGGGTGCTGGTTGCCATTCCGGTTGTACCACTACTAGAGAATACTTCTTGTGGAGGATTTTTATTGGAAACCACAGTATGGCTTTTAAAAAACTGTATGGGTAAAAATGGGATTTGTTGTAGCGAATTTACTTTTGCAACATCAGTTTTCAAAAAATCGCAAAATTCTTGATAGACCAAGTTGTTTTCGTATTGAAAACGAAACACCTTAAGCGCTGCCTTTTCAAATTGCTTTTGACTCGATATGGTGAATATGTCCTGAATTAAATTCAAAGTATGGATTTCAATTTGTAAATATAGTTTACCCTTTTCAGGGTTTCAAACGCTGAAAGGTTAAAATAAAAAAACTCCAACTTTTCAATTGGAGCTAATGAAATAATATAATTAATTTTCTAAAACGTATTTGCTAATTTAGAATTCGTTAAAACTACTTGACAATAAGTTTTCTAGTGGCAGTAGCTTCGCCTTCGTTAATTTTGATAATATAAACTCCTGGTGAAAGGTTAGCAATATTCAGTTCTTTTGAACTAATCGTAGTTTGAAGTGTTTTTTTTCCAAGTACATCAAAAATAATGATTCCTTTATCTAAATCATTTTTGGAGGTAATGTATACTTTGCCGTTACTAACAGGGTTTGGGTACAAGTTTAATCCCTCAATAGAAGAAGCTTCTTGTCCTTTTGATTGTTGCTTCACTTCCTGAGCTGAGGTGCTCATGGTGAAGAAAAAAATCAATAAAGTGATTGTATATAAGTACTTTTTTGGCATGATTCCAATTATAATTTGTAAAGGTATAAAAAAACATTTCAAATTGTATACCAAATTAAATAAAAATGCGTTATGAGGATTTATTTTATGAAGAATTACTTAAATAAATTCTATTTTAGAGTCATTTCCTCAAGGTTAATAACAATTTAAAATAAAAAAATCCCGAAATTTTCGGGATTTATATAGAATATGGCAGAAAAATTGTCCTTACAAATTAGATAACAAATTTACTCCGTCAACTTTTGCCCAATTTCCAGCGGTCAGTGAGGCACCTATTGCAGTAGTTGTAGGTAGCCAATTTGAAAATGGGTTGAAACTGTTTGTTGTTGTGGTAAATGTATTTGCGCCATTAGTGAAAATATTATCATAATTTGTTATTTTAACATTTGTCAATTTAACTTTACCACCTACAATTTGGTCATTGTAGGTAACTAAATCCAATACTTGAACAGCACCACCTAAGGTTACTGCTGATGTGTTAGGGTTTGTATAATTTTTATAACCATCAATTACGATGTTACTATACTCTCCATTACCCTGTTTCTTGAATTGGAAAGCGTCAATTTGAATTTCAGAAAGTGATTCAGTTAAAGTGCCTTCAGCTCTTTTTAATGTAATTCCTGCTATTTTCGGCCAGAAGCTATTGTTTACCGATTTAGCTTCTATTTCCATTCCATAATTAGCTGTCCCTACTTGATACGCATACCAATTTGTATTTAATTCACCTCTCCATCCATCTTGCCAATCAAAAGAGTCATCATAGTTACCATAGGATATTAAATTTTTAGCACTTACTGTTCCTCCATAAAATTCAAATCCATCATCCTTACCTTTATAGGCTACTAAATTTTCCAAAACCGTTCCTGATCCCACTGAATAAAAAGAAAATCCATTATTCTCTTTTGAATTTGAAGTAATTACTTGTCCAGCATATAAAACTTGAACATATTTTAGAGAGCCGCTGCTATGAGTTGTATTATTTCCGCCGTAAATCAAAGTTAAACCATCTTCAGAAGTAGCAGTTGTAACGCCACTAGACCCAACGATTGGCGCATCACCATACATGATAATACCAGCCCATGAACCAGGCGTATTTGATTTCTCGGTGCAAACAATTGGTTCTGCAGCCGTGCCTTCCATAATTAATTTTCCGCCTTTCAAGACTACAATAGCGTCATTACCACCCACACTTGCATCGGCGGTAATAGTTGTTCCGGCTTCAAAAGAAATAGTTACTCCATCAGGAATTTTTACATAGCCATTTAAGGTATAGTTTCCATATGCGTATGATCTACTGGCTTGAACATCAGCATTGCTGATTTCGCCAACAACTGGCACTTTAACCGTGTTTTCTTCACTATTACTTGAACAAGAGTTTAAAAATAACCCTACACCTGCTGCTAAAGCTAAAAATTTTGTTTTCATGATTTTTTGTTTTTAATTTTTATATAGCAAAAATACTTTGATAATTATAATTTAAGGTTATGCAATTGTTACCATTGTCAATTCTAAGTTACCAAAACGTTATGAATAACAACTTTGATTTTCATTAAAAAAAGCCCTAGTTTTACTAGGGCTTTAGATGGATTTTTTAAAAATATTAGAAAGTATATCCTAAATTAAAGGAAAAACCAATTCCTCTTTTATAGCTTTTCACCGTTAAATCTTGTTCGGTTATGTTTATTTTGCTTTCGCCTCCTAAGTTGATTTGGTAGATTGGGTCAAGAATGTTATCAATTGCCAATTTTAAATCCCAGTTTTTACTAACCTTACTGCCCCAAATGAAATCTAATTTATTGAATGATTGTTCGTAATAATGATCTAATCCGGCAGTGCCTATGGCATAAATTCGTTTGCCATAAACATTGTAAACTAATGTTAAGGTATTAGACCAATTTTCATTAAAATTGAAATCGTATTTTAAATCGGAATTGATTATCCAAGGAGAAGCTCCTTGTAATGCACGATCTGGGTTTGTTTCTAATGTATTGTCTTTTGCAATAGTTACATTTGATTTCATAATTGATGTATTGAAACCTAAAGAGAATTGAGACAAGCTACTTGAAATACGCTCCAATTGTAGATTAAATTCTAATTCAGCTCCCATTAAGAATGCTTTTTCAGAATTATCAAATGTGATTATTTGCCCACCACTACCAGCAGTAGGTTGAAATATTCTTTCAATTGGATTTTGAATTATTTTAGAGAATGCCGTAAGCGCCAACATTTCTTTGTTTGTTGGGAATAATTCGTATTTTAAATCAAAATTATAATTATCGCTATTGACAACATCTTTATTTCCATTTACTATTGTTCCATCTAAATTAATATATTCAACAGGAAATGCCTCCATTAATACGGGTCTTGTTATTGTCTTAGAGGCAGCAAAACGTATATTAGATTTGTCGCTTACTTTAAATTTTGTATTTAAGGTAGGTAAAATATTTAATTTAGTATTTGTATTAGTGATATAAGAGCTTGGTAATGTTTGCCCAAGTTCACGGTATTTAATCTCTCTAATGGTTTGTTCCGCTCTAGCACCAAAATTAAGTTCAAATTTTTCAGAAAGTCTAAAGAAAAAATCGACATATCCAGCATTAACATTTTCAGCTAATTTTGTTTTATAGTTTTCAGCTGTCCCTTCTCTATAAGTAAAGTTATAATTTAAAATTTCATTAGCAAAAGTTGTATCAGGAGCATTCGTTGTCACGGATACTTGACCTGTACCTCCTAAGCGATTTGAAACTAAAAATCTAAATACTGATTCCACATTATTCATGTAACCATTATATCCCGCAGTAAATTTGTGTGCTTTAGTAAGGTCTTCGTTTCCAAATTTCCAATTGTATTCCAGTAATCCCGCAATATGACTTTTTCCGTCCACATCAAAATATTGTCTAAATAAACTGTTTCCTTCATAGTTTATTAAAGTGGTTTGGTCATCTGTTTTTAATCCTTTAAATGATTTTCTGTCTGGTTGTTCAAATTTATTTTTTGTGAACGAAAAAGCCCCTTTAAGATTATGTTTTTCATTTGAAGTTAATTTGTAATTCGCTTGTAATTGAGTATTTAGGTAGTCTGTTTTTTCAAGCTGATTTAATCTAATAAAGCCATTGGAGTTTGTAGTTGCGCCGTTTGTATATCCAACCTGATCTTGAATCATGTTTTCTGTAGATTTCAAATAAAATGTATTTGAAGATAAATCCAATCTGTCAGTTTTGTAATTTAAAGAAACCAAACCCGAAGTATTTGTAATGTATTTGTATTGTGAGTTTTGTAAATTATTGTCGTAATTTCCTTGGCCTATATTGAAAAAACGATCAACTCCTTGACGATATTGGTATTTATTCTCGAAATTTAAAGAGAATAAATATTGAAAAGTGTTTTTGTTTTTTCCAACTAAAAATTTCTCTGAATGTAATATACTCATTGAAGTATTAATTGGTGATTTTACCTCATCCACATTATAACCAGAATCAAATGCATTTAAGGCATCGTTTGTTGAAAGTGTTTTGTTTGCAGGAGTTCCTCCAAATGCAGTTGGCAAATGTCTGTTTTCTCCAGAAAAACCTAGAAAGTCTCTTGTTGAATTCACATCAGACGAAATTAAAAATTTTCTTAAATTGTTATTGGTTGTATAACCGGTCCCAAAATTAATTTTAGTCATGCTTTTTCCGCCTCTTGAGGTGACAATGTTAAAAGTTGCTCCAGCAAAATCGCCATAAATATTTGGATTAAAAGTTTTGTATGTTTCTAAAACACTTACAATGTCGGTAGGAAAAATATCTAAAGGGATAATTTTTTTGAAAGGATTGTTTGAGGGCACTGCCAAGTCGTTTATCAATAAATTGTTATAACGGTCTTCAAGTCCTCTAACAAAAAGTCCTCTACCATCCACTTTTGTAATCCCCGTAATTTTTGTCAAACCTTCCTCAACGTCACTAACTCCTTTTCTTGCCATTTCCTGTGCGCCAATGCTTTGTTTGATTACGACAGCATTTTTTTGATCAAGTAAGATGGCGGTTTCTTTTTCCCTGTTTGACACCGCTTTGATAACCACCTCTTTTAGGTTGTAATTTTGGGGAACCAAAGATTCATTGATGATGGTTGTCTGCCCTTCAGTAACGGTAACTATAACTTCAGTAGACTCATAGCCGGCATGGCTAAATTCAACCACATAAACTCCAGACGGAACAACTATCGAAAATTTTCCGTCAGCATCTGTATTGGTAGTTATACCGGCTTCTTTTATAATCACTTTTGCTGACGACAATACTTTTTGGTTTAAATTTTTGTCCGTCAATATTCCAGTGATTGTCCCCTCATTTTTAGAAAAACAAAGTGTGGAAATTAATAGTGCAATACACAATATTTTAAATTTCATTTTTTTAGTGTTAATTTATTTGCAAAGAAAAGCCTCTTTTGTAAATTAAAAGTTAACTAAACATTACCCTTTGCACCTTTAATATTACCAAATTGTTAACATTTTTAAATTACCTTTCTATAATATTAACCGCTCAGTTTTATTTCTATATTTACATCGATTTAAATCATTCCATAACCTAAAATGATATGAATTTAAGTTATAAATAGTATGCGTAAAAGAATAACAAAGATTTTATTAGTTGACGATGACCCGGATATTTTAGAAATTGTAAGCTACAATCTCGTTCAGGAAGGGTTTGAAATTTTTACGGCATCCAATGGAAAGGAAGCCATATTGAAAGCCATAAAAGAAGTTCCGGATTTAATCATCATGGATGTCATGATGCCTGAAATGGATGGTATGGAGGCTTGTGAAAACATCAGAAGAATTCCCGCATTAAATCACGTAATTATCACTTTTTTAACTGCAAGAAGCGAAGATTATTCTCAAGTTGCAGGTTTTGATGCTGGTGCCGATGATTATATTACAAAGCCCATAAAGCCAAAACTATTGGTCAGTAAGGTTAAAGCGCTCTTGCGCCGAATAAAAGACCAAGATAAAAATAGCGAAACAATAAACATTCACGGAATAGAGATTAATCGTGAAGAATATAAAATAATAAAAGATGATGTGGTGATCGCCTTGCCACGTAAAGAATTTGAATTATTTTATTTGTTGGCATCCAAACCCGGTAAAGTATTTAAAAGGGAAGAAATATTGGAAAAAGTTTGGGGAAGTGACGTTGTTGTCGGTGGCAGAACTATCGATGTGCACATCCGAAAACTAAGGGAGAAAATCGGAGATCGTTTGTTTAAAACTATTAAGGGGATTGGGTATAAATTTGAAGTGTAATTTTTTTGTAAATTCGCACTCATAACCCAGTTCTTGAAAAATGAAAATCAGTTTCCAAAAAACCTATAAGTTTGCCGTAATTTCAGCATTGTATATCAGTCTTGTCGCCGCTCTATTTGTACTACTATTGGCGGCAATTTTTTTTAAGTTTTCTAGTTCAATAATAGTATCGTTTGGATTAATATTTTTTTTTATCATCTACGCTTTTTCTTTCCTTGTTATACAATATAGGGTAGAGCATTTCATATACAGAAGGATAAAAAAAATATACGATGATGTCTCCTTGCTAGAATCCACGTCTTTCATTAACCATCCCATAACGACTGATATGGAAACCTTGACTCGAGAGGTGAAGAAGTTTGCTACCAACAAAAAATTGGAGATTGAAATGCTGCAAGTGCGTGAGGAATACCGAAGAGAGTTCCTAGGAAACGTTTCCCATGAATTAAAAACCCCTTTATTTACCGTCCAAGGTTATATCTCAACTCTGCTAGAAGGTGGGCTAAAAGACAAGTCGATTCGAAAAAAATACTTACGACGCGCCGAAAAAGGGGTTGAACGATTAATTTATATCGTTCAAGATTTAGATATGATTACTAAACTAGAGGTGGGGGACTTGAACCTTGAATTTTCCGAGTTTGATATCGTCGAATTAATTCAGAATGTGTTTGATTTACTAGAATTGAAAGCCGATAAAAAGAAAATTACCCTAGCCCTTGATAAGTATTACATCCATCCTATTTTTGTATACGGGGATAAAGATAAAATCCAACAAGTTCTAGAGAACTTAATTGTAAATTCCATTAAATATGGAAAAAAAGAAGGTGCCACAGAAGTCGCAATTGCCAATCTAACCCAGGAAAAGGTTTTGGTTCGGGTGACAGACAATGGTGAGGGTATAGAAAAACAAAATATCTCCAGACTTTTTGAGCGTTTTTATCGCGTGGACAAGAGTGGTTCGCGCTCCGAGGGCGGTTCGGGCTTAGGTCTCGCTATCGTAAAACATATTATTGAAGCCCACAACGAAAAGATTTATGTCGATAGTGAATTTGGCGAGGGTTCAGAATTTTCATTTACTTTGGAAAAAGCCTCAAACCCTCTTGCTGTATAATAATGTTAATATTGATTTACAGTATATTAAATAAAACACAACACCAATAAATTTACATACCAAACATTGGGTTAACAATTATTGTTGATTTATTAATAATTACTTAACATTAACTTAACATTGGGGTTTCATCTTTGCCTCAGAAAATTAATCAAATAGAAAAGATGAAAAATAAATTATTTACATGTTTGGTCTTACTAACGACAATAGTCAATGGGCAAGACATCACAAAAAAAGAGGTTCAGAACCAAGTAATCCGTGTTTTGGACTCTCTAAATCAAGTTAAAATTGCTGAAGAAAAAAGCAAGCCTAAAAAAGAAAATTGGTATGAAAACATAGGTCTTAGGGGCTATGTTCAGATTAGATACAATGGATTGCTATCTTCAAATGATAAAGTTTCTTGTGACCAATGTGACAAATCTTGGGGGACAACTTCAACAGCTGCAGATGCAAAATCCAATAATGGGTTTTTTATTAGACGAGCCCGAATGATTTTTTCCGGACAAGTACACCCTAATGTATATATTTATATTCAACCGGACTTTGCGAGTTCTCCGACAACTGGAGTGAATCATTTTGCCCAACTAAGAGATGCTTATTTTGATTTGTCAATCGATAAGAAAAAAGAGTATCGTTTTAGGGTAGGTCAGAGTAAAGTTCCTTATGGTTTTGAGAATTTACAATCCAGTCAAAATCGTTTAACATTAGATCGTAACGATGCTTTGAATAGTGCTGTTGCCAATGAGCGAGACTTAGGGGTTTTCTTTTACTGGGCTCCAAGTAAAATTAGGGATCGTTTTGCCATGCTTGTTAAAGACGGATACAAAGGTTCTGGAGATTATGGGGTTTTTGCCTTTGGGGCTTACAATGGTCAAACCGCCAATAAATCAGAAGCCAATAGAGATTTACATGTTGTAACAAGAGTAAGTTATCCTTTTGTTGTTGGAAATCAAATTATAGAACCAGGTTTACAAGCCTATACTGGAAAATGGGCT
>CAMBZB010000052.1 GCA_945872245.1 Flavobacterium psychrophilum | reverse complement strand
ATTTAACAACATAAGTTTTTCTTATTCTCTAAATATTTTGCAATGTCTTGAAAAAAACCTTTTATCTTTTCGAAACCTGTTTCGTTAATGCAATAGCAAATCGAAGTTCCTTCAAAGTTACCTTTGATTAAGCCTGCATTCTTCAATTCTTTCAAGTGTTGTGAAACCGTGGGCTGCGCCAATGGCAACTCATTGACAATATCGCCGCAAATACAAGTATTCACTTTTAGTAAATATTCAATAATAGCTATCCGTGCGGGATGCCCTAATGCTTTAGCCAAAACTGCCAACTCATTTTGTTGTTCCGTAAAAAAATCTGTTTTCGTAGCTCCCATATAAATATATTTATATTGCAATATTACGATAAATAGATCTAATAAAAAATTATTTTAGGATAAATTTCAAGTTTCCAAATGGAAATTAAAAACAGTAATATTCCAAACCTAAAGGCTTTTATTTATCTTTTTGGGGGTGTTTTTAGAATCTTCTCTCCAACAAATAGACTTATTGCAAGATGGATTTAACTATTAAATATTAATTTATTTAAAATAATCAGAAATAATCCATTAGGAAATCAAACGTAAAATTACTTAATTTGACAATTATACCAAGAATTTAACATAGAAGTGGTTTAAACTTTTATTTTGTTAAACTTTTTTAGTGCAATTACTATGAAAGCTAGATAATTAAAGCCTAACCAGCTTGCCGTTGTTGTATCAAATCTATTTAGTAACGATCTAAAATTATCCATCCAAGCGTTTGTTCTTTCAATTTTATATCGTTCATTATAAAGCAATTGGTCAAAATATTCCTCTCTATCTGCATCTCCGTTTCTTTTGTTGAAACAAACATTTGCATTTATTTCTTTTTTCTCACAACACAATCTAAACTCTTTAGAATCAAATCCTGCATCAGCATTTAAAAAAAAGTCCATCAACAGGAATATTTGCTTGTTCTAATGTTCCTGTTACTACTTCAAACTGAACTTCAATATTATAAAGATCGTTATGATTTCCAGCCACAGGGCTAGAAATTGCTAATGGTAAACCTTGTCTGTCGCTTAAATATAGTGCATTAGTTGTTTTTCGCTTTTTTCTACCTTGATATTCTACATCTTCTCCACCTCTGATTGCGCTGGTATGACTACCATCAAAATCTATGCTTGAAAGGTCAAACTTTGATTTATTGTTTTCTAAAATACTTGTCCAGCTTTTTTTTAAAACACCTGTTGTGCACCATTTTCGATAGTGATAATAAACTGATTGCCAACTTAATGGCTCGTGGTCAAATAAAGATTTTACGGGCAATTGATACCATTGAACTCCTGTTTTTAACTTGTAAAGAACTGCATTTACAATTTCCTCTAAAGGAACTGTTACTTGAAAACCTCTTTTTGCTAAAGGCAAATAAGGTACAATTTCACATTTTATTATATCTTTGTCGAGTACACTGTACATAAGGGTTGATTTTGAAATTATTATGTTTTGCAACACAAATTTCGTCAACCCTTTTTTATTTACCAAATAAGTTTAAACCACTTCATAATCTCCAAGTAATGAAATCCTACTCCATCCAAGAAATAAACGAAATTTTAAACGGTATTATTATTGGTGATACCTCAATAAAAATTACCGCTCCCGAAGAATTAGAACTTGCCATCGTTTCCGATATTTCGATTATTGGACATAAGAAATATGAAAAATTTTGGGCAAATTCTAAAGCATGTGCTGCGATTATAAACGAGGACATATCAATTGAACCCGGCGAAAATAGGGCATTTATCAAAGTACAAAATGCGGATTTGGCCATGTCACAAGTGCTGGAACTTTTCGCACCACCCACTCCTTTATTCAGTATCGACATTCACCCAACCGCTATTATTGACAAAACTGCCATCATAGGAAACGGAACCCGAATTGGTGCCGGAAGTTACATTGGTCCAAAAGTTCAACTTGGAGAAAACGTTACTATTTATCCAAATGTTACGATTCTTGATGAATGTACGATTGGAAAAAACTCGGTGATTTGGTCAGGCGCAGTTGTTCGGGAACGCTGTCATATGGGCAACGATTGCATTATTCATCCTAACGCCACAATTGGTGCGGATGGTTTTGGATTCCGCCCTGACCCACAGAGAGGCTTGGTCAAAATTCCTCAAATTGGAAATGTTATTCTTGGAAATAATGTTGAAATTGGCGCTAATACTTGCGTCGATAGAGGAAAATTCAGTTCGACCGTTTTAGGTGACGGTTGCAAAATTGATAATTTAATCCAAATTGGACACAACAGCAAACTGGGAAGATTCTGCATTATGGCAGGACAAAGTGGTTTAGCCGGTTCGGTAACTCTTGGAGACGGCGTCCTCATTGGCGGAAGTGCCTCCATTACCGATCACGTGACCATAGGTGATGGAGCAATTATTGGTGGAGGTTCTGGCGTGACTAAAGATATTCCAGGCGGAAAAACGATGTTAGGTTACCCTGCAATCGAAGCACGTGATGCCCTAAAACAATGGGCCATATTGAAGAGATTAGTTAATGAATCCAAAAAATAATTATCCCCATTAAGTTGTGTTTTGTTACAATGGTTTTGTAATTTAGCCCTCCCTACTTTTAGATAAATAAAATTTTAATATGGATTTGAACTTCAATAAAAACGAAGACCACAATAAACTCCTTCTTTCAGATTTGCGTCAAAAATTTGCCAAAGTAAAACTAGGCGGAGGTGAAAAACGCATCCAAAAATTGCATTCCGAAGGCAAAATGACGGCTCGGGAACGCATTGATTATTTGCTTGACAAAGGAAAACAGATTGAAATTGGCGGTTTTGTTGGAGAAGGAATGTATGCAGCATATGGAGGTTGTCCTTCGGGTGGTGTTGTGGTTAAAATTGGATATATCAAAGGACAGCAATGCATTGTTGTTGCCAATGATGCCACTGTAAAAGCAGGTGCTTGGTTCCCAATCACGGCAAAGAAAAACCTACGTGCACAAGAAATCGCGATGGAAAATAGACTTCCTATTATTTATTTGGTCGATAGTGCTGGCGTATTTTTACCTCTGCAAGACGAAATTTTTCCTGATAAGGAACACTTTGGACGAATCTTCAGAAATAATGCCTTAATGAGCAGTATGGGAATTACACAGATTTCTGCCGTTATGGGAAGTTGTGTTGCCGGAGGTGCCTATCTTCCAATTATGAGCGATGAGGCTTTGATAGTAGATAAAACAGGAAGTATTTTCTTGGCGGGAAGTTATTTGGTTAAAGCTGCTATTGGAGAAAATATAGACAATGAAACGCTGGGCGGAGCAACTACACATTGCGAAATTTCAGGAGTTACAGACTACAAAGCCAAAGACGACAAAGATGCTTTAGACAAAATTAAAAATATTTTTGACAAAATTGGTGATTTTGACAAGGCCGGCTTCAGCCGAATTAAAGCGGCGAAACCCTCTTTAGATGAAAATGATATTTACGGTATTTTGCCAAAAGCTCGAAATGAGCAATATGACATGATGGAAATCATCAATCGCTTGGTAGATAATTCAGAGTTTGAAGCCTACAAAGATGGCTACGGACAAACCCTAATAACGGGTTATGCCAGAATTGACGGTTGGGCTGTGGGAATTGTTGCCAACCAACGCAAAGTAGTAAAGACCAAAACAGGAGAAATGCAATTTGGCGGTGTTATTTATTCCGATTCTGCCGATAAAGCTACCCGTTTTATTGCCAATTGTAATCAGAAAAAAATTCCATTGGTTTTCTTGCAAGATGTCACTGGATTTATGGTGGGTTCCAAATCAGAACAGGGAGGGATCATAAAGGATGGTGCCAAAATGGTGAATGCCGTTTCAAATTCGGTAGTGCCAAAATTCACCATAATCATCGGCAATTCTTATGGCGCAGGTAATTATGCCATGTGCGGAAAAGCATACGACCCAAGATTAATCGTGGCATGGCCAAGTGCAGAACTCGCCGTTATGGGTGGGACACAGGCCGCGAAAGTATTGGCACAAATCGAAGCTTCCGCGTTAAAAGCAAAAGGAGAGATCGTAGATGAAGCCAAGGAGTCGGCGCTTTTTGACAAAATAAAGGCACGTTATGACGAGCAAACTTCTCCTTATTACGCCGCTTCCCGGCTTTGGACAGATGCCATTATTGATCCTTTGGAAACTCGAACTTGGGTCTCGATGGGAATTGAAGCGGCCAATCATTCTCCAATCGAAAAGAAATTTAATTTGGGAGTTATTCAGGTTTAGTTTTCAACACCCACCTATTTCAATGCTATTTTTGGGTTTATTGCGTAAATAACTGATACATTAGCACATAACATTTTAAACTTAATGTATCATCAACAACATAAAAAGTTTGAATAAATGGACCAATGCGCATACTTATTATTCAGTAGATTTATAAGTATGGCACTTGAAAATATAAATTATTAAATTCCTCTCAAACTGTCTTTTCTCATTATTTTACCCGTAGCAGTTTGTTTAAAATTTGGGATAAATACAATTTCTTTAGGTTTTTCATGTTTTTTCAAAACACTAAAAACAGATTCATCTATTTCAAAAGGCTCACCTTCAACATAAAGAACAACTTTTTCACCTAAATTATCATCAGCTAGTCCTGACACAAAATACCTTCTAGGAATTAATGTAGATAATTTTTCTTCTATTTGCTCTGGCATCAATTTAATTCCGCCACTATTTATTACATTATCATATCTTCCCTCCCACTTAAATTGTGTGTCCGAAATTAACTCCACAATATCATTAGTAACAATTTCCTTACTACTAATCCTTTTGGCTTTAATGATTAAACATTCTCTCTCATCTACAGAAACTTTTACATTAGGCAAAACAGTGAATACCTCCTCACCTATCCTCTTTGCGGCGATGTGAGTAATGGTCTCAGTCATTCCATAAGTTTCATAAATCTCAATCGGTATTTTTACTAATTCTTGCTCTAGTGCTTTGTGCACTTTTACACCACCAATAATTAATTTCTTAATCTTTTTTTCTCTTAGTTTTTTTAATGAATTTTTTGCTTGAAGAGGAATCATAGCACAAAAATCAAAATTTTCATCAATATTTTTTAACGGATTTGAGTTTGGCTCTACAAATTTCATATCCAATCCTAAAATAAAAGAACGAACAAACATCATTTTACCAGCCACATAATTCGTTGGTAAGCAATGAAGCATCGTATTTCCGGGTTGCAAACCAAAAAAGTCCCCTGTTGCCAAAGCGGAATCCAGCATCGCCTGTTTTTCAATTTTAATAATTTTAGGGGTTCCCGTTGATCCTGAAGTGGGGAGCTCTATATAGGATTTTTCATCAAACCAATCTAACAAAAAATTACCTATATGTTTTTCAAAAGGTTCCCCTTCTTTAATAAAACAATAAGCCACATAAAACATTTCTTCAAGGTTAATGTGATAGCCATTCAACTTAAAACGATTGTGTATGTTCTTGTATGTTAAATTACTCATTATATTGTGTTTATATTTAAATTAGTTGTAGGTGTCTGATGCATCAATTTTACCGGCAAGTTTTCTTGACCAATTCGTCCAATTATATTTTTTTGCAAATATAAATAAGATAATCGGATAGACAATTAGAATCGAAACTATCATTTCATTTAATATATCATTCGGATTTTCAATTCCAGAATATTTAAAAATTGCATCTGTTTGTATCGCAGAAAAATCAGAGGTAATTAATAATGCCGCCATCAAATTGTTTCCCAAATGGAAACCCAATGCTAGTTCGAGACTTTCATCCATCAATGTCATAATGCCCAACAAAAAACCAGTTCCTATGTAAAAAGCCATAACCCCAAAACCCATTTTGTAAACTTCAGGATTGGCACTGTGGAATAATCCAAATACAACTGAAGTAAAAAGCAACGGAAACCATCTATTCTTGACAGCAATGCCAATTTGCTGCATCAAAAAACCTCTGAATAGATATTCTTCAAAACCTATTTGAAAAGGAAACATCGCGATGCTAATTATAAATAATATTGTGAATCGCAGCGGGTTAAAATTCCAAATTATCTGAGAATTATCAAAAGAATAGGAAACGGCAAAGCCTACAATGGTCAAGAAGACAATCAACCCAAAAGAAAAAAAGATCCTTTTATAATCTACTCTACTTCTTGAAGTGGTAAGAGAAAGAATGCTTCTTTTGTGTAAAAACCGAACCAAGAAAAACAATAATGCCAACAAGAAAATAAAAGGTGATAAATTAATTATCAATGATTTAATTCCATGCATATCACCCATTTTTTTATAAACTTCATCCATTTGCTCCTTTGACGTAAGGAAAAACATAATAAAATTGGCAATAAATATTCCTGTTGTGAGCAAGGTGGTTATCAATACCCACCACCAAGTATTATCCCCTTTATAGGCCTGATTTATAAACATAGTTTAGAATTTATTTGGCTTGCTTTTTTTAAACCATTTGTTGATTCGAATATAACCTATTTTTCCGTTTTTATCCCTTACTTTGTAAAAAATTTAAATCACAGTTTATGCTTCAAATTTATCATAATTCGCGTTGTACAAAATCAAGGGAATGCCTGGCTTTTCTTGAAAAAAAGGGACAAGAATACGAAGTTGTGAAGTATCTTGAAGCTATTCCTTCTTTTTCGGAATTGGAAGCAATTATAAAAAAACTAAGAATTAAACCCATTGAATTAATACGCCAAAAAGAAAAAATATGGACAGAAAATTTCAAGGGAAAAATATTGTCTGATAGAGAAATCATTCAAGCCGTGATTTCGTATCCGATTCTTATGGAAAGGCCTATCGTCATAAACGGAGAAAATGCAGTAATTGCAAGGCCAATTGAAAAAATGGCTATGATTTTTTAACAGTTTTGTAATTCATAGTTCCCTAAAACCTTACTATTTGAGACTTAAACCAAATTGCACTTAAATGGCCTTACAGTCTTAAAAATAACCTTATCAACATGAAAAAAACAAAATCTGTACTTACATTCTTTTTTTTGTGCATTTCGTTATTAAATTTTTCCCAAACAAGAATACCTGAAAAAAAGATAAAAATTACTGGAAAAGTGATTGAAAAAGTGAGCCGTCAACCACTTGAATATGCTACCATAACTTTCGTAAACCCGAAGAACCCAAAAATGGTAACAGGAGGAATTACAAATGTAAAAGGAGAGTTTGATGTTGCTGTCAGTGCAGGAATTTACGATATCACAATAGAATTCATCTCTTTTAAACCGACAATAATTAAACAGCAAAATCTCCAAGAAAATACTAATCTAGGCCAAATAAACTTAGATGAAGACACCTCGCAATTGAACGAAGTAGTTGTTCGGGCTGAAAAATCAGCGGTAGAAATACGATTAGACAAAAAAATATTCAATGTTGGTCAAGATATGATGGCAAAAGGCGGAACTGCCAGCGATGTTTTAGACAATGTACCTTCAGTAACCGTAGATGCTGATGGTAATGTAAGCCTTCGTGGTAACGAAAACGTCAAGATTTTAATAGATGGAAAACCAGCAAACAGCATCAATATTGCCAATGCTTTAAAAACAATCCCCGCGGACGCATTGGATAAAGTAGAAGTCATCACAAATCCGTCAGCAAGGTACGATGCTGAAGGTGGTGCGGGAATCATCAATATAATTCTCAAAAGAGGTAAAATTAAAGGTTTAAATGGAACTGTTGTTACTACGTTAGGGATTCCTCAAAATTATGGATTGGCGACAAACATCAATTTCAAGAGTAAAAATTTCAATCTTTTTTCTTCACTTGGGTATAATGACAGTAAATCTGTCGGAAAATCTTTGACAAATTCTGATTATTTAAATCCAGATGGTTCTATTCAAAAAACGATTAATGAAAGAGGGCATCGTGAAAGAGGCCGAAAAGGCTACAATTATAATTTTGGAATGGACTGGTATTTAAGTAAAACCCTAACCTGGACAAATTCCTTGTCTTACAGAAAAAGTGATGGTTCTAGTCCAGATAATATGATTTATTATAATTATGAAACTGATAATAATTTTGTTAGAAACAGATTCAATAATAGACTTAACAATAGCAATGAGGTAGAATATTCGACAAATTTCACGAAAAAATTCATAAAAGAAGGGCATAAACTTAACGCAGACTTTGAATTTTCTAAAGGTGCAGAAAATGATTCTTCTACTATTGCAGATTATATAATTGGGCAAGAATATGACATTTCAAGTGAGATTACTAAAAATTATCAAACGCAAATTAACAACTTGTTTCAAATGGATTATGTTTTGCCTCTTGGCAAAAACAGTCAATTTGAAGCGGGCTATAAAGGCGATTTTAATCAACTGTTAACCGACTACAGTGTTGGAATATTTGATAAGAATGGAATTATTATTCCAAATGTAAACCTGACAAATAAGTTAGAATACAAAGAAAAAATAAATTCGGCCTACTCCCAATTTGGATCAAAAATCAATAAGTTTTCATACTTATTAGGGATGAGATATGAAGATTCCAACATAGACATCAACTTATTAACAACTAATGAATTTAATAAAAAAAAATATCACAACTTTTTTCCAAGTGTATTTTTGACTTACCAAACATCTGATAAAACTTCATTTTCAATCAACTATAGCCGAAGAGTGACTAGACCCCGTTCTCGATTTATCAATCCATTTGTCAGTTATTCAAGTAATGTGAATTTATTTCAGGGAAATCCTCAAATCAATCCTTCTTTTACCGACGCACTAGATTTTGGTTATATGACAAAATGGAATAAAATTACTTTTACCTCTTCTGTTTACTTCAATAAAACGAAAGATTATTTTCAATTTATAAAAAGACCCAATGGAGAAATTGTCACTTCAATTGTAAACGGAGAAACATTAGAAACTCCTGTGATTTTGACAACCCCTATCAATTTATCCGATGAAAATCGCTTTGGGTTTGAGTTAAACGCAAATTATTCTCCATACAAATGGTGGCGATTAAACGGTAATTTTAACTTTTATCAAAGTAAAGTAAGAGGTGATTATTCGTATATATTGGCGAATTCGAATGAAATTATAAACGAAAATTTTGATAGGGACGCTTTGAGTTGGTTTTCTAGAATATCCTCAAAAATGACATTGCCATACAAAATAGAATGGCAAACTAGTGCCATGTATAAGGCGCCCCAAAACACCGCACAAGGAAAAAGTATAGGTATTTTAACCGCCAATATGGCTTTTAGCAAAGATGTTCTTAAAAATAAAGCAAGTGTTTCATTGAATGCAAACGACTTATTCAATTCCGATAAAATGATTATTCAAACCTATTTGCCAATTGTTAATACCTATATGGAATATCAACGAAGACCGCGACAAGTCAATCTTTCTTTTACATATCGATTTAATAATCAGAAAAACGAAAAAGAAAAACAACCAGTTAAAAATCGAGGAGAAAATGGCGATGGAATGGATTTTTAATCATAAAAAAAAAAGGACTAGTTACTACGGGTCCTTTTTTTATTTGATAATCAGACTAAACTGATTGTTTCTTTTTTGCTTTTCTCTCTTTAAATCTTTCCCAAGTAACTCCGCCTACCCAATAGGAAACGAAACCAACCAAGAAAAACATCAACCAAAATCCTATTGTAAGAATGGTCAAGAAAAGTAAAAAACCTAAATACTGTGAGAAATTAAACAT
>CAMBZB010000051.1 GCA_945872245.1 Flavobacterium psychrophilum | reverse complement strand
ACAAACGCTTTTAACTCAGCTTCCGCCTCGCTTAAAATAATACCTTGACCAAATATAATGTAGGGTTTCTTGGCATTATTGATTAACTCCGCAGCCTCAGCCACTTTTTCAAGGTTTAATGCTGGCTTTGGGTTGTAACTTCTAATTCCAGTACACTTTTTATAACTGAATTCAAATTCGTCGAATTGGGCATTTTTCGTAATGTCAATTAATACGGGACCGGGACGACCTGATCGTGCAATGTAAAAAGCCTTTGCAATAATTTCAGGAATCTCATGAGCCTCGGTAATTTGGTAATTCCATTTGGTCACTGGAGTAGAAATTCCAATAATATCCGTTTCCTGAAAAGCATCTGAACCCAATAAATGTTTACCTACTTGACCTGTAATACAAACTAAGGGAGTGGAATCAATTTGGGCATCTGCAATACCGGTTACCAAATTTGTGGCTCCGGGTCCCGAAGTAGCAATGGCAACACCCACTTTACCGGTAGCCCTTGCAAAACCCTGGGCGGCATGGGCGGCCCCTTGTTCGTGACGCACCAAAACATGATGCAGTTGATCTTTAAATTTATATAATTCGTCGTAAACCGGCATAATAGCACCGCCAGGGTAGCCATAAACTAAGTCTACGCCTTCGGCCAATAAGCACCTAATAACCGCTTCTGCACCTGATATTTTATTATTTTCCATTTTTTATTTTTTTTTAAAATTGCTAAAGCATTTTGACTTTTAGCACTTTATTTTTATTTATCAGTTACACATCCTGTCGATGCGCTTGATACCGATCTTGCATATTTCAATAAAACTCCTTTTTGCACTTTCAAAGCAGGTTGAACCCAAGCAGCCTTTCTTTTGGCGAATTCCGCATCTGAAATTTTTAAATTGATGGTGTTTTTTACCGCATCAATAGTGATTAAATCCCCATTTTCAACTAGAGCAATACCACCACCATCATAGGCTTCAGGTGTTATGTGTCCTACCACAAAACCATGTGAACCTCCCGAAAATCTTCCATCAGTAATCAAGGCAACTTTATCTCCTAAACCAGCACCCATAATGGCCGAAGTTGGTTTTAGCATTTCGGGCATTCCGGGTCCTCCTTTAGGCCCACAATAGCGGATGACGACAACATCACCTGGTTTTATCATTCCTTTTTCAAGACCGGGAATAACTTCAAATTCGCTTTCGAAAACTACTGCTGTTCCTTCAAAATATTCTCCTTCTTTACCGCTAATTTTGGCAACACAACCTTCAGAAGCTAGGTTTCCATATAATATTTGAATATTTCCAGAAGATTTCAATGCATTTTTAATATCATGAACAATCTCTTGACCTTCATATAAATCAGGTACAGATTCTAAATTTTCGGCAATTGTTTTCCCTGTTACAGTAATACAATCTCCGTGAATGTACCCTTCTTTTAATAAATATTTCATTAATGCAGGAATTCCTCCAACGGCATGCAAATCTTCCATCATAAATTTACCACTTGGTTTCAAATCAGCAAGTACCGGCGTTTTATCACTTATAGCCTGAAAATCTTCTAGGGTAATTTCTATATCCACCGAATGCGCCATGGCAATTAAGTGCATCACCGCATTGGTCGAACCAGCTAAAACCGCTACAATTGTAATAGCATTTTCAAAAGCCTTACGAGTCATAATATCTTTCGGCTTAATATCATTTTCTAATAAAATACGGATAGCCTTTCCGGCATCTTCACATTCTTTAAGTTTATCTTGACTTACTGCAGGATTTGATGAGCTATATGGTAAACTCATTCCTAACGCTTCAATGGCAGACGCCATTGTGTTAGCTGTATACATTCCACCACAAGCACCTGGTCCTGGACAAGAATTTTTAATTATCCCTTTAAAATCTTCATCTGAAATGGCATTCTTGAATTTTTTTCCCAAGGCTTCAAAAGCGGAAACAATATTAAGGTGTTCTCCTTTCCATCTTCCTGAGTTTATTGTTCCACCATAAACCATAATTGCTGGGCGATTGACTCTTCCCATTGCAATCAAAGCTCCCGGCATATTTTTGTCACAACCTGGAATGGCAATCATGCCATCATACCATTGAGCACCCATCACGGTTTCGATAGAATCGGCGATGACGTCACGAGAAACCAATGAAAAACGCATACCTTCGGTTCCGTTTGAAATTCCATCACTTACTCCGATTGTATTAAAAATTAAGCCCACCAAATCAGCATTCCAAACCCCTTTCTTGACGTCTTTGGCCAAATCATTCAAGTGCATGTTGCATGTATTTCCTTCATACCCCATGCTCACAATTCCTATTTGTGCCTTTTTCAAATCTTCTTCTGTTAAACCAATACCATATAGCATTGCTTGTGCTGCAGGTTGGGTTTGGTCTTGAGTGATGGTCTTGCTAAACTTATTTAATTCCATTGTATTATTTAATTTTTATTTTTTAAGTTTTAGGTTTCAAGTTGTATAGTTTGAAACTAAAAAACTTGAAATTATTTTTTATACTATTGTTGATTGTCCTATTTGCACAAAATCTTTTTTGAAATACATGTCCCCTTCGTTCATAATGTAATTGACCACAAAATCTCCAACTTCATTGGTTCCAAATTGGGAATCTACTTTTAAATCCAGCGTGACGACATTACTGATTATGGCTTTTTCTACCGCTTCAATCACTTTTTTGGATTCTGTTGTCAATCCAAAATGTTCCAATAGCAAGGCTGCCGAAAGTATCGATGCTATGGGATTGGCAATGTTTTTTCCCTTTGCCTCAGGATACGAACCGTGAATGGGTTCAAAAAGCGAATACTTCTCCCCTATTGATGCCGAAGACATCAATCCTTTAGAACCCGAAATTACGCTAGCTTCATCGGACAAAATATCTCCAAATAGATTGTCAGTTAATAAAATATCAAACTGTCTTGGATTTAATATTATTTGCATGGCGGCGTTGTCTACAAACAAACATTCTAGAGTCACCTCGGGATATTCCGCGGCAATTTCCGTAACCACTTTTCGCCACAATCGAGACGTTTCCATCACATTGGCTTTGTCTACCAAACTAACTTTATTGCGTCTAGTTTGTGCAGCCTGAAATGCCAAGTGAGCGATTTTTGAAATTTCCTCTTTGTGGTATTCACACAAATCCGATGCATAAGTACCTTCGTCATTGGCCGTTTTTTCTCCAAAATACATTCCACCGTTCAATTCTCTGTATACTATAAAATCGGTGCCTTTTAATACCTCCTTCTTTATAGGAGAAGAATCCATTAACTTAGGATACGCTTTTATAGGTCTGATGTTGGCAAACAAACCCAATTCTTTTCGGAGTTTCAGTAATCCTTGTTCCGGACGCACTTTGGCATAGGGATCATTATCATATTTTGGATCGCCAATAGCTCCAAACAATATAGAATCGGTATTGCGACACAAATTCAAGGTTTGATCCGGAAGCGGTTTTCCTATTTTTTCAATGGCAATGGCGCCAATGTACGCATCTTCAAAAATAAATTCGTGATTGTAAACCACACTAATAGCGTACAAAGCTTTTTTAGCTTGCAGGGTAACCTCTGGACCTATGCCATCTCCCGAAAGTACTGCTATTTTTAAATTCATTTTGTTTAAACTGTTTGTGGCTTGTTCAATTTATAAAAACCGAGTGTTAATTTTAGATTAAGTCGCTTTCTATTTTGCAGGCTTCAATAATTTGGTGGATATCGGTATCCAAAACTTCTTTTTTGATGTCAGCAAACTTTAAAAACTCAATATAAACAATGTCCAATTGCATTTTGGTCAATTCATAACCTACTTTTTTGGCTCTGTAAGCCAAGGCTGCTCTCCCACTTCTGGCCGTAAGTATTATCGAGGATTCGTTTACGCCTACATCTAGGGGATCCATAATTTCATAGGTCTCCCTATTTTTTATAACGCCATCTTGGTGAATTCCTGAACTGTGTGCAAAGGCATTAGCACCAACTATTGCTTTGTTAGGTTGCACCATCATTCCCATGCTGTCAGAAACGAGCCGACTCATTTCGTTCAATTGTTTGGTGTTAATATCGGTATATAAGTTTAAATACGGATGTTGTTTGAAAATCATCACCACTTCTTCAAGTGCTGTATTTCCTGCTCTTTCCCCTATTCCGTTGATGGTACATTCTATTTGTCGGGCTCCGTTTATGGCACCTGCAATCGAATTAGCGGTGGCCATCCCTAAATCATTATGACAATGACAAGAGATAGTAACGTTTTCAATCCCTTTTACGTTTTCTTTTAAATATTTTATTTTGGCACCGTATTCCTCTGGCAAACAATATCCTGTGGTGTCGGGAATGTTAAGCACTGTAGCGCCAGATTTTATGACCTCTTCGCAGACTTTAGCCAAGAATTCATTGTCGGTTCTTCCTGCATCTTCGGCATAAAATTCTACATCCTCAACGAAGGTCTTCGCATAGGAAACGGCATATTTGGCTCTAGCAATAATATCTTCTCGAGTGGTGTTTAGTTTAAATTGTATGTGTGAATTTGATGTTCCTATTCCGGTGTGGATTCTTGGTCGGGCAGCATTTTTAAGCGCCGCGGCAGCTACATCAATATCATTTTTAACGGCTCTGGTAAGACCGCAAACGGTGGCATTTTTTACAATCTTACTTATTTCTGAAACGGATAAAAAATCTCCCGGACTTGAAACAGGAAAACCGGCTTCGATAATATCTACTCCCATTTCATCTAGCCTGGCGGCTATAACAAGCTTTTGCTGAGTGTCTAATTTACATCCTGGGACTTGTTCACCATCTCTTAAAGTGGTATCAAAAATTTGGACTTTCTCTCTATTCATTTTAAAATATTTAATGTAATTTCACACCTTCGAACAAAAATAGATTTTATTACCATACCATAAAATTAATTTTTGTCGATTATACTGTTTATAAAGCCAGCAAAAACTTTTTAAACCCTTATTTAATAGTACGTTACATCATTATATATTACAATGGCTAACCATCAAAAAGATTCACTATTTGTACTGATAAAATCTCTTTCAAAATCTGAAAAAAGACAATTCAAGATTTTTGCTAGTCGACTGGAAACGAGTTCTAATACAAAGTTTATCGAATTGTTCAACATTTTGGACAAATCCGAGGGCTACGACGAGAAAATTATTTTGAAAAGTGGCGTTATCAAGAAAGTACAATTATCCAATCTAAAGTCGTACTTGTACAAACAAATTTTGGTAAGTATCCGATTGAATATTCCTAGCCAAAACATCCGATACCAATTACGGGAACAAATTGATTTTGCGACCATTTTATACAACAAGGGCTTGTACAAGCAAAGTTTGAAAATCTTGGACAAGACCAAACTACAGGCCTTGGAAAACGATGAGAAATACATGGCTTATGAAATTGTGGAATTCGAGAAGCTGATCGAATCACAATATATTACCCGCAGTATTCAGGGACGCGCCGACGAACTGGTGGTTCAGGCCAAAGAGTTGAATTACAAAAACACCATTTCGAGTAAATTATCCAATCTTTCGTTGCAATTGTATGGTATTATGCTGAAAACAGGCTATGTAAAAAGTGATGCCGAATACAAATATATCGACGATTATTTCAAGAAACATATCTCTAGACTTGACGAGACAAAGTTTGGTTTTCGGGAAAAATACTGGTTTTACAATGCCAATCTTTGGCGTAGTTTTTTAGTGCAAGACTTTCTTTCCTGTTATAAATATTCCCACAAATGGGTGGCTCTTTTTTATGACAATCCCAACATGATTTATCTCAATCCAGTTTTTTTCTTGAAAGGAAACCATTACTTATTAGAGTCTTTGTTTATGTTGAAGTACAAGTCTAATTTCAAAAAATATCTTGAATTGCTAGAGGACACCATCAACGACCCCCAGTTTCCAGTCAATGACAATATTACCTCTTTATCCTTCCTATATTTGTACAACAACAAGTTGAACTACCACATTCTCGAAGGTACTTTTGCCGAAAGTGAATACTTAATTCCTGAGATTTTAGAAAAGATAAAATTGCACTCTGAGCACCTTGACGAACACCATGAAATGTTGTTTTACTATAAAATTGCTTCTATCTATTTTGGCACCGAAAAATACACAGAATGTATATTTTACCTAGAAAAAATCATCAACAACAAAAACCTTTACGTTCGGGAAGATTTGGCTTGTTTTGCCCGGCTACTTTGTTTGATTGCGCATTACGAATCTGGTAAAGATTTCAATTTAGAAAACCAGCTGAAAAGCACCTATACTTTTTTAATAAAAATGAATGATTTGCATGAAGTGCAAAAGGAAATCATCCGCTTCTTGAAAAAATTGAATTCTATTTATCCTAGCGACATCAAAAAGGAGTTCATCAAAGTGAAGGAACGATTTATCGAATTGGAAAAAAACAAATACGAAAAACGAGCCTTTTTATACCTCGACATCATTTCTTGGCTAGAAAGCAAAATCGAAAACCGAAAAATCAGCGATATCATCAAGGAAAAAGCAAAGTTGAATAACCGGTAAAATAGGTTTTATCTGCATCCCAATATAAAAAAAAATGGATTTACACGACCAACTAAAAAATTTATTTCCAGACCACATCGAATCGGAACCTGAGGAATTTCTAGAAGAAGACCAGCTGCTTTTCATCCAAAAGGAACCCTTAATTTGCAAATACGAAAAGCGTAAAGGAAAAGCCACTACCCTCATCGAGGGGTATGAAGGCACGGATGCCGATTTTAAAATGCTGGCCAAAGAAATCAAAACCAAGTTGAGTGTGGGCGGGACTTTCAAAGACGATGCCATCATCATTCAAGGGGATTACCGCGATAAAATTATGCAACTCCTAAAAGAAAAAGGGTTTAAGGTAAAGCGTGTGGGTGGGTAAAATCAGTTTGCAGTATTCAGATTAAAAATAATAAATAGAAGCTTTATACTTTATGAAACCCTTAGTTTTTTTCGGTAAAAAAGACAAAATATCCCATCCCAAGCCTTCGCTCCGCAAAGTCTCCGACTTTAAGGTAGGGTCTTTCGGTTTTTAACCGATTTAGTTTTGTGCTATTTAATTTTTTTCAGTCAAAGACTGACAAACACATTGTCAAAGTCGGAGACTTTGCACAGTGGGGGATTTTAACCATTAAGAAAAATAAGCTAATTAAGTTTTGGCGTTTACTTAATGATACTTAACTTACTTAATGGTTCGAAAAAAAATAACTTTCACTACATTTCAGGTAGAACCGAAAATAATAGATCAAAGTAATGGTTATAAGAAGCCCTTCACATTTTGTAGAGGGCTTTTTTTGTATGCCAAGACCAAACGCATGAGGGTTTTCGTTTACCAGTCAATTTCAGTCTTTCCTTTCGATTTCAGATAGGTATTGGTTTGACTAAAATGTTGGTTGCCAAACCATTTTCCCTGATTGGCACTCATGGGAGAGGGATGTCCGGATTTCAGAACGAGGTGCTGGGTTCGGTCGATTTTAGCACCTTTCTTTTGGGCAAAACTGCCCCAAAGCAGGAAAATCACATTTTCTTTTTGTTCTGAAATTTTCTGGATAACGGCATCGGTGAAAACATTCCATTTTAAGTGTTTGTGACTATTGGGACTGTCTTTTCGAACCGATAACGAAGCATTCAAAAGCAAGACCCCTTGTTTTGCCCAATGCTCCAAGTTGCCGGAAGTAGGCAAAAAAACAGTCCCAAAATCATCATTCAATTCCCTAAAAATATTGCGTAAGGAAGGAGGAATTCGAACGCCATCATTTACCGAAAAACACAAACCGTTTGCTTCACCAACTCCGTGATACGGGTCTTGACCTATAATAACAACTTTCAAATCCTCGAAATGACAATGGTCGAAAGCAGCGAATAGCAATTCCTTTGGAGGGAAACAAATATGATTTTGGTATTCGTCATCGACCTCCAGCATCAACTCCTTGAAATAGGGTTGCTGGATTTCGTCTGCTAAAAAATGCTGCCAAGAAGGATGAAATTGGGGATGCATATAAATATTTTATAGGCCAAAGTTCGTAAAGTTTTCGCAAACTACGCCAAGAAAATAGTTTTTGACTTTTTACTTTGTAACTTTGGACTTTTGACACGAAAATGATATCCATTACCGAAAAAACATTACAAGACCTACAATTCCCCACCGTTCTGGAAACGATTTCGGCGATTTGCAATACCGACATCGGCAAGCAAAAAGCACTGGAAATTGCGCCTTTCAAAGACAAGGAAACCTTGATGAAGGCACTGATGCAAACGACCGAATACGTTTCTTCTTTCCAAAATAACAATGCTATTCCCAACCACGGCTTTGATGCCATTACCTATGAAATCAAGTTCTTAGCCATAGAAGACAGTTTTCTGGAAGTGGGCAGTTTCCGGAAAATCGCCACCCTATCCGAAACCACGAATTTTCTTTTGAATTATCTGAAGAAGTTTGAGGATTATTACCCTTATTTGAATGCGAAGGCTTCGGAAGTGCAAATCACCAAGGAACTCATCCTCCTGATTGATGCCGTAGTCGATAAATACGGTGAGATTAAAGACAACGCCTCGCCCGATTTGTTGCATATTCGTCGAGAAATGAACACCGTTCGCGGTAAGGTGAACCAAAGTTTTGGAGTGGCTTTGACCCAATACAATTCACTAGGCTATCTAGACGACATCAGGGAAAGTTTTGTGCAAAACCGCAGGGTTTTGGCAGTGTTGGCTATGTACCGCCGCAAGGTGAAAGGTTCTATTCTGGGCAGTTCCAAGACGGGAAGCATCGCCTATATCGAACCCGAAATAACCCTGAAATATTCCCGCGAACTGAGCAATTTAGAATACGAGGAAAAAGAAGAAATCACCCGAATCCTCAAGCAATTGTCCAACCAAATACGGCCTTTCTTGCCCTTGCTGATCCAATACCAGAATTTTCTGAGTGACATTGATGTGATAGCCGCCAAAGCGAAATATGCCAACCGAATCAATGCGATTTTACCGACGATAACAGAAAATAGAAGATTGTATTTCCGAGATGCCTTCCACCCTATTTTGTATTTGAACAACAAGCAGAAAAACGAAATCACGCATCCCCAAACTTTTGAACTGAATCAGGAAACCCGAATCATCGTGATTTCTGGGCCCAATGCCGGAGGAAAAACGATCTCTTTGAAGACTGTTGGACTGCTGCAATTGATGTTGCAATCTGGAATGTTGATTCCAGTTCACGAACGCAGTGAAACCTTTTTGTTTGACAGAATCCTAACGGATATCGGCGACAACCAGTCTATTGAAAATCATTTGAGTACCTACAGTTACCGACTTAAAAACATGAACTACTTTCTGAAGAAATGCAAAAGAAAAACCATGTTCCTGATTGATGAATTTGGTACGGGTTCCGATCCGGAATTGGGTGGCGCTTTGGCCGAAATTTTCTTGGAGGAATTTTATCATCGGGAAGCTTTCGGAATCATAACCACTCATTATTCGAACCTCAAGATTCTGGCCAACGAATTGCCTTTTGCCATCAATGCCAACATGTTGTTCGACGAAAAAACCTTGGAACCCTTGTACAAACTAGTTTTAGGCCAGGCCGGAAGTTCGTTTACCTTTGAAGTAGCCTTGAAAAACGGAATTCCATTCAGTTTAATCAATCGAGCGAAAAAGAAAATTGAGGTAGGCAAAGTGCGTTTTGACAAAACCATCGCCACGCTCCAGAAAGAGCGTTCAAAAATGGAAAAAACCTCGCAAATACTCAAGGAAGAGGAAATAAAAGCGCGGGAAGAAGGCAAGAAAATGGAAACCATCAACGTGAAAATCAAGCAAAAACTAGAAAGTTACCAAGAATTGTATGATAGCAACCAGAAAACGATTTACATTGGGCAAAAGATTGAATCCATTTCCGAGAACTATTTCAACAACAAAAACAAGAAAGACCTGATTGGCGAATTTTTGAAAATCATCGAAATCGAAAACTCCAAACGCAAGAAGGCCACTCCCAAAGAATCTAAGGCGATTGTCGAAAAGAAAAAGGAAGTCATCAAGGAAATTGAAGTCAAAGTCGAGCAAATTAGGGTCGCCAAAAAGGAAAAGAAACTAAAACCCATCATCATAAAACCTAAAGCGATTCTGAAAGTAGGCGACCGGGTGCGCATGTTTGACGGCAAAGCGGTAGGAAGCATCGATAACATCGAAAAAAACAAGGCAACCGTGAATTACGGCATGTTCACTTCGAAAGTGAGTTTAGATCTTTTGGAATTGGTAGAAGCGGTCAAGAAATAGTAATCAGTATGTCATTGCAGGAACGAAGCAATCTTACTAACACAATTATATACAAATAAAATGATGAAACCCGGATTTATTTATATCATCACTAATAAATATCAAACTGTAGTTTATATTGGTGTCACTTCCAATCTTCCACAAAGAATTATAGAGCACAAAGAAACAAGATACCCAAATTCATTTTTTGCACGTTATAGTTTGAATATACTAGTATACTATGAACAATTTCAATGGATTGGTGATGCAATAGCTAGAGAAAAACAATTAAAAGCAGTCTCGAGAGAATCTAAAAACAATTTGATTCGATCTTTGAATCCGACTTGGAAAGATTTATTTGAAGAGATTAAAAATATAATGACGGAATAATAATCACACTAACACAAAGAGCGAAGTTGAGCAACAAATGTGATTGCTTCGTTCCTCGCAATGACAAAACCATGCTAAACCTCCCTCCCAACAAAAAAATTATCCTCTTTGACGGCGTTTGCAATCTATGCGATTCGGCGGTTCAGTTTGTCATCAAACACGATACGAAAGACGCGTTTCGGTTTGTGGCATTGCAATCGGAATTGGGACAACAAATCCTGAAACACATTGGCATCAACCCAATGAATATTGACAGT
>CAMBZB010000050.1 GCA_945872245.1 Flavobacterium psychrophilum | reverse complement strand
GCTGAATATTTCTTTAATCATCAAGAAATACCTTCCTATCTGCGATAAATAACGGATGAGCATCATAGTTTTACAAATAGTAGCGAAAATAGTTATAAGTTATGAGTTATGAATTATGATTTGTCATTTTTTCAAAAAATAATAGATTTGTCAGGCCAATTTTTCTTTCATTTTTTGAAAACGATACTTCCGAATGAATTTAGCTTGCTCTTCTGTTACCAACAAAGGCTTATTTCCCATTTTAGCTTTCCAAAAACCTAGAACGTAATCCAAAAAAAGTAACGGTTTTTTCTTCATCATTGCCAGTTTTGCCGAAGCAATCGCAGTTATGAAGAATCCGTAACCCAAGGTATAAAATGCTTCTCCCTGTTTGTAACGAGCTGTTTTATTGTAGTTGGCTCCTGTTGGTTTCAGGTGTTTTACGATTAATGAGGAATCGGTTATTACTTTCCAGCCATAAAATTTTGCTAATAATTCGTCAACCGTGTCCCAACCCATAGCTGGTTTTAAGTTGCCCATTTGCTCGAAAAATGTTTTTCTATAGGCCTTAAATGCGCCTCGAATATGATCTTTGTCAGTCAGGTTTTCTAAAATCCAATCGCCATTTTTTTCAATGTAGGCAAATCCGCCCACCATCGCCACTTCTGCGTCTTTTTCGAAAGTGGAGGAGATGCTTTCAAAATAATTGTTGGGTAAAATTAGATCAGCGTCCAGTTTTACAATGACGTCATAATTATTGTCTAAGGTTTCCAAACCTTTGTGAAAAGCTTGTATGACTTTACTTCCCGGTAAATGTATTGCTTCGGAAGTTTTATTTACCAAGGTAATAAATGGATTTTCTTTGGCGAAAGCCAATACAATTTCGGAGGTTTTATCGGTTGAATTGTCATTGACTACCACTACTTTTTTGGGTAGGAGTGTTTGTGAAACTAAGGATTGTAATGTCAAAGCAATAAAGGCCTCTTCATTGTATGCCGGTATAACAATATAATATTTCATTTAAAGAATTTTAGATTTCAGATTTGCTTCGCCAGTTCGCTGACGCTCGGGTCAGATTTCAGATTAGCTCTTAGCTTAATCTAAAAATCAAAAATCAAAAATCGTTAATCTGCAATCTTGATTCTCTCGGCGTAAACAATATAGTATCTCGGCGTAATCAGTCTCAGAAAAGGGCGAAAGCCAATTTTTTTGACCGGGTGTGTAAATTTCTCCCTGTCTATTATTTTCCAGCCTGTTTTTTCTAAAAGCCAATCCAATTGCCAATCTTCAAATTCATGGTAATGTCTGTCCCACATGTCGGTTTTGCTACGATATGCCGGTGAAAACCACAATCGCAATGGAATAGAAATCAAAAGTTTATCACATTTCACATTTTCTAATACCGTAAAAGGATTCAACAAATGTTCAAAGATTTCAAAAGCCGTAAAAACAGTATATTTTTCGTTTTGTAATGCAGTTTGATTCTTGTCTATATCTTCACCAGTAGTGTTTTTTACAGTGTATCCATTTGCTTCCATTATCTTGGAAAAAGGGTTCGGAACGCCTAAGTCGAAAATAGTTTCGGAGGTGGAAATGTGTTTTTGTAAAAATTCTAAGGTATGTTTAAATCTTTTGTTTGGAAATGTTTTCTCGTACATAGTGATTGAGAGGAACGATTTGTCCGCAGTGGCGGAAGCAATCTCACGTTCTGGAGTTTGATTAGGTTGTAAACTTTGATTTTTTAATATCTATAAACAAAGGCGTTGACGTTCATTCCTGCACCAACTGATGCAAAGAGGAGAATGTCTCCTTTGTGAAGTTTTTGATTTTCTATTTTTCCATTTATCAATAAGTCAAAAAGGGTAGGAACGGTTGCTACGCTGCTATTTCCCAACTCATGAATACTCATAGGCATAATGTCTTTTGGAACTGATTTGCCGTATAATTTGTAAAAGCGATGAATTATTGCTTCATCCATTTTTTCGTTGGCCTGATGAATAAGAATTTTTTTCACGTCATTGATGCCTAATCCGCTTTTGTCCAAACAACTTTTCATAGCCGAAGGGACTTCGCTCAAGGCAAATTCATAAATTTTCCGACCATACATTTTTATATAGCGGGTATCTTCATTTAATGCTGGATTATATGATTTTCCAAAAAATAAATATCCAGCTTCATCGAGGGCGTAAGTGGCACTTTCATAGGATAATAAACCAGTTGCGTCATCTGAAGCCTCAATTATGGTTGCTCCGGCGCCGTCTGAATAAATCATGGAATCCCTGTCGTGAGGATCTACCACTCTCGAAAGGGTTTCTGCACCTATCACCAAACAGCGTTTTGCCATGCCAGATTTGATAAAAGCATTAGCTTGAAGCACCCCTTCTATCCAACCTGGGCAACCAAAAAGAATGTCGTAAGCAACACATTTTGGGTTTTTTATTTGTAATTTCTGTTTGACACGAGTGGCTAAACTAGGAATTATATCTGATTGTATTGCGCCGTGTTTTACATCGCCAAAATTGTGTGCAAAAATGATATAATCAATAGTTTCAGGATCAATTCCTGCGCTTTCAATTGCTTTTTTTGAGGCCAAAAAAGCCAAATCAGAAGTAGACTGTTCAGGTGCCGCATACCGTCTTTTTTCGATTCCCGTAATGCTTTTAAATTTCCCGATTACCACTTCATTTGGGTAGCCAAAAGGAGAGCCATCTTCATTTAAGAAAACATGTTCGCTAAAGTCAGTATTGGTAATTTTTATTTCTGGAATATAACTCCCTACTCCTGTTATCTTTATCTTCATTGGGATTTCATAAAAAATATAGGCTAATTTATAGATAAAAATGCTATGTTTTTAATAACACATAAAAAAACTACATTTTAATTTTTCTTTACCATTGCAATTGACAAAGCTCTTGTTTTCATGTTCTCTGAGATTTGCCTCTCAAAATTTTCATAAATGGTTAGATTGAAATACAGGAGCCAAGTGGCTAAATGTGCTGATGAAAGTTTTATTTTTCGGTTTAATTCTAGGTGTATTTCGAGTAAATTTATATAGTTTTAGTAAAAAAAACCTTGATTTCTGAGGTATTTTCAGCTTTAAATTAGTGCTCCATATACGCTTCAATTGGAGCGCAGCTACACACTAAATTCCGATCTCCAAAAGCGTCATCCGCTCTGCGAACAGTAGGCCAAAATTTGTTTTCCGCAATATAATCTAATGGGAAAGCCGCTTTTTCTCTGCTATAAGGAAAATTCCAAACATCGGCAGTCAGCATTCCTAAAGTATGTGGAGCATTTTTAAGAACATTGTTTTTGTCTTCCAATTTAGCCGCTTCAATTTCTTTTCTGATGGAAATCATCGCGTCGCAAAAACGGTCTAATTCTTCCAAATTTTCGCTTTCTGTCGGTTCAATCATCAAGGTTCCAGCCACAGGGAACGAAACCGTAGGCGCATGGAAACCGTAATCCATCAAACGTTTGGCAATGTCGGTAACTTCGATTCCTTTTTGTTTGAAAGGGCGACATTCCAATATCATTTCATGAGCGGCACGACCCATTTCGCCAGAATATAAGGTGTCGTAATGACCGTTTAATTTTTCCTTGATATAATTAGCATTCAAAATGGCATACTTCGTGGCGTCTGTAACACCTTCTGCTCCTAACATCGCAATGTAGCCATAAGAAATCAAGCAAACTAGAGCCGAGCCCCAAGGTGCAGCAGAAATTGCCTTAATGGCGGTACCTCCGCCTGTTGGAATTACCGGATTTGTTGGTAAAAAAGGAACTAATTGTGGCGCTACACAAATTGGGCCCACACCAGGTCCTCCGCCTCCGTGAGGAATTGCGAAAGTCTTGTGTAAATTTAAGTGGCAAACATCAGCGCCAATGGTAGCCGGATTGGTCAAGCCCACTTGCGCATTCATATTGGCACCATCCATATAAACTTGCCCGCCATTATCGTGAATGATTTGTGTAATTTCTTTGATGGCACTTTCAAAAACACCGTGCGTGGAGGGATAAGTCACCATCAAACAAGACAAATCAGCTGCGTGTTCCATTGCTTTTTCCCGTAAATCATCAATATCAATATTTCCGTTTTCTAATGTTTTGGTGACAATCACTTTCATTCCAGCCATCGCTGCCGATGCCGGATTAGTTCCGTGTGCCGACGAGGGAATTAAGGCAATATTTCTGTGGTGATCGCCACGTGATTGATGATAGGCACGAATCACCATCAATCCGGCATATTCTCCTTGCGCACCAGAATTAGGTTGTAAAGTCGTTCCTGCAAAACCTGTAATTACGTTTAATTGCTGTTCCAGTTTTCGTAACATTTCTTGGTAACCTTGTGCTTGATCCAAGGGTGCAAAGGGATGAATGTTGTTCCAAAAAGCGTTGCTTAACGGCAACATTTCTGCAGCAGCATTCAACTTCATGGTGCAGGATCCCAACGAAATCATGGAGTGGTTTAAAGCTAAATCTTTACGTTCCAACATTTTGATGTAACGCATCAAAGCTGTTTCTGAATGGTATTTATTGAAAACGTCGTGTTGCAAGAATGTTGATGTTCTTCTTAAATTGGAATGATAATGATTGGTTTCAGTCAAGGTCTCAATTGTAGTTCCCTGAGTATCTTTTGATGAAGCGAAAATCCCAACTATTTTATTTATATCGTCGATACTGGTTGTTTCGTTCAAGGAAATGGAAATGGTATTTTTGTCGATATAGTAGAAATTGACTTCGTTTTTTTCTGCTATGTCGCGTACTTTTTTGGTATCCGCTTTTATAACAATGGTATCAAAGAAAGCGGTATTGGTTTGTTGCAAACCTAATTTTTCTAATTCGTTTGCCAAAGTCGCTGCCAAAGCATGAATTTTATTGGCAATGTATTGCAGGCCTTTTGGACCGTGGAAAACAGCATACATCCCCGCCATAACCGACAGTAAAACTTGCGCCGTGCAAATATTGGAAGTCGCTTTGTCGCGTTTGATGTGTTGTTCGCGAGTTTGCAAAGCCATTCGAAGCGCACGATTCCCATCAGTATCAACGGTCACGCCAATAATTCTTCCTGGCATACTTCTTTTATATTCATCTTTTGTTGCAAAATAAGCCGCGTGCGGTCCGCCATAACCTAGGGGAATTCCGAAACGTTGCGTAGTTCCCACTACTACTGCCGCACCCATTTCTCCAGGAGGGGTCAATTTAGTTAAACTCAAAATATCAGCTGCAACAGCTACTTTTATCTCATTTTCCGCTGCTATGGCAATAAAATCAGCATAATCATGAACTTGTCCATATTTGCCGGGATATTGAAGAATGGCTCCAAAAAAATCGGTCGAAAAATCAAAATTTTCGTGATTCCCGAAGACCAATTCGATACCAATAGGGGTGGATCGGGTTTGTAAAACGGATAAAGTTTGTGGTAATATTTCTTCGGAAACGAAAAATTTATGGATGTTATTTTTCTTTTGGTCACGGGAACGAACGTCAAACAACAATGCCATTGCTTCGGCAGCCGCAGTTCCTTCATCAAGCAAGGAAGCATTGGCAATTTCCATTCCGGTTAATTCAATAACCATGGTTTGGAAATTCAAAATGGCTTCGAGACGACCTTGTGCAATTTCGGCCTGATAAGGGGTGTATGCGGTATACCATCCCGGGTTTTCGAGAATATTTCTTTGAATTACGGCAGGGACAATAGCTTGATTGTAGCCTAGGCCAATATAGGATTGAAACATTTTATTTTTAGTTCCCAAATGCGAAATGTGATTGAGGTACTCATATTCAGTCATTGCAGGGTCTAAATCCAGTGGTTTTTTTAAGCGAATAGTATCCGGAAGAGTTTCATATAATAGCTGTTCGATAGACTCAACCCCTATTGTTTTCAACATGTGTTGAAGGTCTTTTTCTCTTGGTCCAATGTGTCTTAAAGCAAATGAATCTGTTTTCATGTAATGGTAAAAGTATTGTTTTTTGAAGCTGCAAATTTATGGATTATTATCAAAATAAATGGGGGTTCAAGTAGCTGATTCTTGGGAATCTTTCAACTAAAATCGTTATTTGTTAACAACGTTGATTATTTTTGTTGGATGAAGATTTTTAGGGGAGTATTTGATATTTATATTGATGGCAGTATCCACGTGGCTTTTGCCGTGTTTTGTCTGCTTCAGATTACTGTTATTTCAAATCATTTGGATTCCATGGATTATTTCCCTTTTTGTGTGTTTTCTGGAACCGTTTTAGGGTATAATTTCCTGAAATATTTTGAAGTTTTTAGGAGAGGCTTTTTTGGGTCCAATAAATATTACGCGATTATAATAGTAAGTGTTTTGGCAGGAGTAGGGTTTTTGTTTTCTTTTTGTATATTGGAAAATAGGATTCAGAAACTAATATTTTTTTCAGGATTATTCGTTTTGATTTATCCTTTCTTAAGGAGATATGGCTGGATAAAACTTTTTTTTGTGAGTTTTGTGGTTACTTTTATAACGGTATATATTCCTTTTCAAACTCTGAAATGGGTGTCTTTTGAATTTTACATTAGTTTCATTCAACGCTTTTTTATACTTACCAGTTTGCTAATTCCCTTTGAAATAATGGACAGTAAAACCGATGAAAAAATCTTGAACACCCTGCCTCAATTGTTTGGAATCAATAGCGCTAAATTACTTGGAATTTTATTTGTAATTCCATTTATTCTTTTAGAGTTTTTAAAACCGAATCCAAGTTATTTAGTGCTGCCAATAGGAATTATTACGGTTTTGTTTATTGACTTCACGGATTGGAAAAGGAATAAATATTACACTTCTTTTTGGGTTGAAAGTGTACCGATATTGTGGTGGTTGATGCTGGTTTTATTTCAATAAAAATCGAAACATTTCTGTTTTTATAAAATCTATAACAATCCCGCTCTCTTCAATAATGCTTCCGGTTTTGGCTCTTGTCCTCTAAAACGTTTGTACAAAATCATGGGGTGTTCGGTTCCGCCTTTTGAAAGTATGTTTTCCTTGAATTTTGCGGCAACTTCTTTGTTGAAAATGCCTTTTTCCTGAAAATATTCGAAAGCATCCGCATCCAATACTTCCGCCCATTTGTAGCTGTAATATCCTGATGAATATCCGCCTTGGAAAATGTGTGAAAAAGCGGTGCTCATTGCGTTTTCCTTAACATCGGGATATAATTGTGTTGCTGCAAATTGCTCCGTCTCAAAGGTTTTGATGTCTTTGATGTTCGAAGGGTCTTGTCCATGCCAACCCATATCCAATAATCCAAAACTCAACTGGCGCATGGTTGCCATTCCTTCCTGAAAACTCGCACTTTCCTTTATTTTGTGCACTAATTCCATTGGAATCATTTCGCCGGTTTCATAGTGATAAGCGAACAAAGCCAAGGTTTCCGGTTCGTAACACCAGTTTTCCATAATCTGGCTTGGCAATTCGACAAAATCCCAATAAACGGATGTTCCCGACAAACTGGGATAGGTGGTATTGGCTAACATCCCATGCAAACCGTGGCCAAATTCGTGGAATAAAGTCGTAACTTCGTTAAATGTCAACAGCGATGGTTTGGCTTCCGATTTCTCGGAAGCGGCAATTGGAGGAGTAAAATTGCAAACGTTCGAAATGTGCGGTCTTTCGTTGATCCCTTTTTTGATGTATTGTGATTTGAAAGACGTCATCCAGGCACCGTTTCGTTTTCCTTTTCTCGGGAAGAAATCGGTATAAAAAATCGCCACTAATTGGCCGTCTTCGTCTTTTACTTCGTAGGTTTTTACGTCCTCGTGGTATTTGTCAATTTCAAAGGTTTCTTCGAAAGTGATGCCGTATAATTTTTGTGCCACCGTGAAAGCACCGTCCAAGACTTTCTCCAATTGGAAATAGGGTTTCAATATTTCGTCATCCAAACTGAACAATTGTTGTTTCAATTTCTCCGAATAATAAGCGCCATCCCATTTTTCGAGTTGCTCAATTCCATCCAGTTCTTTTGCGAAAGCGGATAATTGGTCAAATTCTTTTTCGGCTGCGGGTTTGGCTTTGGCCAATAAATCGCTCGAAAACGAAATTACTTTATCTGGAGTTTCTGCCATTCTTTCTTCGAGTACAAAATGGGAATGTGTTTTGTAACCCAATACTTGGGCTCTGTCAAAACGCAATTTGGCAATTTTCAACACGATTTCCTGATTGTCGAATTCATTATTTTGAAACGCTCTGGCACCAGAGGCAATCGCCATTTTCTTGCGCAATTCGCGGTTGTCGGCATAGGTCACAAACGGAATATAACTAGGATGATCCAAGGTGAAAATCCAACCTTCCTTTTCTTGACTTTTCGCCAAAGAATGAGCGGCTCCCCTTGTTCCTTCTGGCAATCCTGCTAAATCATTTTCGTCGGTAATATGCAATTCGAAAGCATGGGTTTCAGCCAAAACATTTTCGCCAAACTGCAAACTCAACTTCGATAATTCCTTGTCGATTTCGCGCAATTGGGTTTTTTTGTCTTCGGGTAAATTGGCTCCGTTTCTGGAAAAACTCTTGTATTTCTTGTCTAAAAGTGTGGTTTGTTCTGGGTTGAGGTTCAAGTGTTCTTTTTGATCGTAAACGGCCTTCACCCTTGCAAACAAATCAGGATTAAGGCGAATGTCATTACCAAATTCTGATAACAATGGCGAAACTTCCTGTGCAATTTTTTGCATTTCGTCACTTGTTTCTGCTGAATTCAGGTTGAAAAATATACTTGAAATCCGGTCTAAAATGTCACCGCTAAAAGCCAAGGCTTCAATCGTGTTTTCGAAAGTGGGTTTGATGGGGTTTCTTACAATCGCATCAATTTCGGCTTTTGCCAATTCGATTCCTTTTTGAAAAGCAGGAAGAAAGTCTTCGTTTTTGATTTTCGAAAAAGGCGCAGTGTTGTATTTTGTATTGAAATGGTGGGTTAAGACGCTCATTGTTTTTAATTTAAACCTTACAGGTTTGTTTTTTATTCTAAACCATTAAGAAATTAAGGTCTCATATTGCTTTATGGTACTTAATTCTTATAGCTTCAAAACTTATTTTTTTAAATTTTCCGAAGATTTATTTACGATGGCTTTCAATCCTTCTTTGTAAAGGATGATTTTGTCTAAAATACATTTATCAGAAGTTCCAATGATTTGAGCGGCTAGAATTCCGGCATTTTTTGCTCCGTTTAAGGCAACGGTTGCCACGGGAACTCCGCCCGGCATTTGCAAAATGGACAAAACGCTATCCCAACCATCAATGGAATTACTCGATTTTACAGGAACGCCAATTACGGGAAGGGGCGACATGGAAGCGACCATTCCTGGTAAATGTGCCGCGCCGCCAGCACCGGCAATAATTACTGAAATGCCTCGAGTGTGGGCATTTTTGCTGAAATCGAATAATTTTTCTGGGGTTCGGTGTGCTGAAACGATATCCACTTCTACTTCTATGTCGAATCCCTTTAGGATGTCGATGGCTTCTTGCATTACGGGCATATCAGATATGCTTCCCATTATTACAGCTACTTTCATTTTTTATATTTAAAGATTTTAAAATTAAATGATTTAAAGATTTTGGCTAAGATAGAAATTGATGGTTTTCTAATTTTTCAATCTTTAAATCATTTAATCTTTCAATTGTTTATGCAATTACTCTAATCGTATTCTTGACTTCTTCGGCAATTTTTCTTGCTTCATTGATATCTTGGTTAACAATGGTTACGTGGCCCATTTTTCTAAAAGGGCGCGTTTGTTTTTTTCCATAAATATGAGGCGTAACCCCATTCCAACCTAATATTTTTTCAATATTTTCATAAATCACATCACCTGAAAACCCTGCTGAACCAACCAAATTTACCATAATTCCAGCAACTTTGCTGTCGGTATTTCCAAGGGGTAAATCGAGGATGGCGCGCAAGTGGTTTTCGAATTGCGAAGTGTAACTAGCTTCAATACTGTAATGACCCGAATTGTGTGGGCGAGGGGCGACTTCATTTACCAAGATTTCATCGTCAAATGTTTGAAACATTTCGACTGCCAAAAGTCCCACGTGATGAAACTTTTCGGAAACATCTAAGGCAATTGCCCTTGCTTTTGCAGCGACTGTGTCATCAATCCTCGCCGGGCAAATTACATATTCTACTTGGTTCGCTTCGGGATGGAATTCCATTTCCACGACGGGATAGGTTTTGATTTCGCCGGAAGGACTTCGGCAAACTATAACAGCCAATTCGTTTTTGAATTCGACCATTTCTTCGGCTATACATTCCACATCAGGTAAATTTTCAACATCTTGCAATGTTCTTATGATTTTTACGCCATTTCCGTCGTAACCAAATTCGGTGCATTTCCAGACAAAAGGCATTTCTAATTTAGATTCGACAATTTCGACCACCACGCTTTTTAAAGTTGCGAATGTTTTTGAAGGCGCAGTTGGGATGTTGTTTTCTATATAAAAGTTTTTTTGGATTCCCTTGTTTTGAATGAGTTTCAAGGTTTTTGGCGAAGGATATACTTTCGTTCCTTCATTTTCTAGTTTTTCCAAAGCTTCAAGGTTGACCAATTCTATTTCGAAAGTCAATACATCGACTTGTTTCCCGAAGTGGTACACGGTTTCAAAATCCATTAAATCGCCTTGAGAAAATTTGTCGCAGGCGATTCTGCAGGGTGCCTCCTCACTTGGATCCAGTACATAGGTTTGAATGTCGAATTTTCGGGTGTCAAACAAGAGCATCTTGCCCAACTGCCCTCCGCCAAGAATACCTAATTTGAAATCAGAAGAAAAATAATTCATTTTGCTATGCTTTGTTACTAGTTGTATGTCAAGTGGATTTTAAAATGCAAATATAAATGATATTAAACAAATGTCAATTTATAGTTCAAGGTTTTGTTTCTATCTTTTTTGATAGTCGGTCATAAGGAGTATTTCTTTATTTTTTAAGTTATACCTAATATACTATGACTTGTTTTTGCAGGGTAAAAACAACCTGTTTTGAGCGGTTTCATATATTTAATATGCTAAAAAACAATATTTTATAAAAAAAAATAT
>CAMBZB010000049.1 GCA_945872245.1 Flavobacterium psychrophilum | reverse complement strand
TCAGAGTTAAATCTAGTAATGGAAAATCATTTGGAGTACAGGTATATGATATGTTGGGTCGTTCCATCGAACAACGTCAAATGTCATCTGATGCTCAAATAGGGTCTAACTATGCTAAAGGGGTGTACAATGTAATTGTAAACCAAGGAGCAAACGTGAAAACACTACGAGTGATTAAGCAATAAAAATTTCATAGTAATTGTTTTTTTTGTAAAAGAGGCTGTCCGAAAGGGCAGCCTTTTTTTATAAAGAATCTAGCTGCATATGTGAACCCTTTTTAAGAGCTGACTAAATAAACTGGTAGTAAATACCAATTGGAAATATTAAATAATACCAAAGACATGTAGTATATAGTCCAAATTTCATTTAAAAACACATAACAATAAAATCCTGTTTTTAATTCAATAATTACAATTAGACGAATAAAAAAAATCATAATGCGCTCCCATTATAAGTATATTCCACTAAACCAAAAACTAAAACAATTTAACTTTTATACATCATTTTTCCTTTTGGAGTTGGAAAAGAGATTCCCAAATCTTTGATTTCAAAATAACTCATAGTCGTAATTTTTTTATACTATTAAGCAATAAAATTTCATTATTAATAATAAATTAATCAAATATTAATATACTGTTTCGTTATTTACACTTTTAAAAAATAAATTTAATACTATGGTCCTGTTTACCTTGCAAATTGTGAGAACTAAAAAAAAGAAAATCAATAAAATAACTATTAACCAATTTTAATTATGAAATCAGAAAATTCGCAAACCAAATGGGGACAATTTATTCCCTTAGTAACTGTCTTCTTTTTTTGGGGGTTTGTTGCCGCCAGTAATGACATTTTAATTCCAGTATTCAAAAAAGCATTTGATTTAACACAAGGTCAAAGTCAATTTGTATCCATCGCTTTCTATATTTCCTATACTGTAGGTTCTTTGATATATATGGGGGTTTCTTTATTTATTAAGCAAGATTTAGTAAACAAAATAGGCTATAAAAACGGATTGGCCTTAGGATTAGTAATCTCCGCCCTAGGAACTTTATTGTTTTATCCCGCAGCTAATTCGGGTTCTTATACCTTAATGCTTGCCGGTTTATTTACTGTTGGGTTGGGTTTTTCGTTACAGCAAACGGTTGCCAATCCATTGGCAATTGCATTAGGTCCTATAAAAACAGGTTCGCAACGGTTGACTTTGGCAGGAGGAATCAATAATTTTGGAACTACCATTGGACCCCTAATTGTGAGTTTTGCTATTTTTGGTGCCGCAGCAAGCGGGAGTACGGACATGAGCATCGAAAGTGTTAAAATTCCTTATTTAATATTGGGGTTGGCATTCCTGCTTGTTGCAGTTCTTTTAAAATTCTCCTCGTTACCAGAACATCCTGAAACAATAGAAGAATCCGCAGAAGAATCCGCATCTTCAAAAAAATCGGCATTGCAATATCCTCAACTACTCATGGGAATGATAGCCATTTTTCTTTATGTGGGTGTCGAGGTTTCCACCGCAAGTAATTTACCTGATTATATGGAAAGTAAATTAGGGTTTGCCATTGGCGATATTGCTCCATATATTTCCTTGTATTGGGCGAGTTTAATGATTGGTCGTTGGACTGGAGCGGTTGAAGCTTTTACCGATAATATGACTACACAGAAGGTACTTCGATTTATGGCTCCCTATTTAGCTTTCGGTGTTTTCTTGCTGGTTAATGCCATTGCAAAACACGACTTGACCCCTTTCTATGTTTATGGATTAATTATTTTGGTGTTAATTGCTGCCGATATGGCCAGCAAAGGAAATCCAGCCAGAATGTTGTTAATTTTTTCTGCATTAGGAATTGTGGCTTTGTTTACGGGAATGGCTACAACAGGAATGATTAGCGTATATGCTTTTACTAGTGTTGGCTTATTTTGCAGTACGCTATGGCCGTGTATTTTTACTTTAGCTGTAAGCGGTTTAGGAAAACATACTAGCCAGGGAAGTAGTTTTTTAATCATGATGATTATGGGTGGTGGAATTGTAAGTTGGATGCAAGGGATGGTTTCCGAAAGCATTGGCATTCAAAGTAGCTACATTGTTGGGGTGGCCTGTTTCGCCTATTTGGCGTTTTATGCTTGGAAAGTAAGTGGTATTTTAAAACGTCAGGGTATTGACTTTGACAACAAAATAATAGGAGGACACTAATACCTAGAGCTATAAATCCAACAAATTACACTTATAAATTATAATCTTTTAAAAACAAAAATCGTAAGGAAATTATAAGAAAATCAGTGGTTATCGCTTTACTAATTGGGTCGCAATTTATTCAATCGCAAGACCAAAAAGTAGTTCAAGAAGCTTTTGTAAAAAGCTACGCATTAGAAACTTCTAAAAAGCAAAATGAAGCAATTGAGATCTTAAAAAGTTTTAGTAATTCCGAAAATTATTCAACACAATTAAGATTAGTTAGGTTCATTCACCCAAAAGATTTAAAAAAAAATAAACTGGTCTTAAAATAATTTAATCAAACGAATTTCTCGATGCTCTACATCGGGGTAATTAATTCTAAAAAAAAGAGTTGAAATATTATAATTACATCAAATTATTTTTTCAAAAAAACATTAGTCTTAGGGATATTTTAGGGTTAAAGAACGGAAAATATAGAATTGCATCAAGCGGTAAAAAAAAGAAAAAATACTATGTAAGTAATAGGCATAAGATTCCTTATATATCGTCAAGTGCATCTTATAGCAATTACTCAATAACATCAAAAACAAATACTTTATTTTTGATGTTTATTATTTATGTTATTTTTGGTATAGTGTTTTATAATCTCCTCCATTAGTTAAATTATTTTAAAGAAATGAAACACATTCAAGTTTTTTAGGGTCGAATTCTATTTCATAAGCCTCTTAAAAATAAAAAAATAATTATTAAGTTAAAAAAATTGTTTACCCGAAGTATACCCGAAGTATACCTATGGTATACTTCGGGTAAATGGAATACATTTTTTTAAGTATACCTCAAGTTTATTTGTTGTTTGGATATGCTAAATTAGCCCTCATAGAAAGTTAAGAAATAATCTTAATTTGTGAAGCTATTTCGAAAAAAATTAAATGAATTATTTAATTGAGCAGTTTTAATTATATAAATAGCTATCTTAATTATCGAAAAAATTAAATAATATTTATTCCAGTAAAAGAGAATAATCCTCTGATATTTCAGCATCAATATCTCTCAAATAAAGTTCAAGAGCAGTCATTGTAGAATGGCCTGTTATGCTGAGACCCTGTTTTTAACTTGTAAAGAACTGCATTTAGTTGTTGAATCTACCATCTCTTTTTGCCAAAGGCAAATAAGTTACAATTTCAAATTTTATTGTATCTTTGTCGAGTACAATGTAAATAAGAATTGGTTTTGAAATTATTATGTTTTGCAACACAAATTTCGTCAACCCTTTTTTATTTACCAAATAAGTTTAAACCACTTCAATAACTTATCGAAATCTTCTAGCAAATTGTTCGATATTTGGTCTGAATAGTCTACTAAGTAAGCCATTCTGAAAAGAGTGGCTTTTTTGTTATTAGTATAAAGAACAACAGTATGGCACATAAAGCAGGTTTTGTAAATATCATCGGGAATCCAAATGTTGGAAAATCAACCTTGATGAATGCCTTTGTTGGCGAAAGACTATCCATTATTACTTCAAAAGCACAGACCACAAGACATAGAATCTTGGGGATTGTAAACGGAGAAGATTTTCAATTGATTTTGTCCGATACTCCCGGTATTATCAAACCCGCATACGAAATGCAGGAATCGATGATGAACTTTGTGAAATCTGCTTTTGAAGATGCCGATATTTTGATTTACATGGTTGAAATAGGCGAACAAGAATTGAAAGATGAGGCTTTTTTTAATAAAATTATACATTCTGCAATTCCTGTTTTGTTATTGTTGAACAAAATTGACAATTCCAATCAAGAACAGTTAGAAACCCAAGTCGCTTTTTGGACGGAGAAAGTCCCGAACGCGGAAATTTATCCCATATCCGCCTTGCAAAATTTTAATGTTCCCGAAGTTTTCCAAAGAATAATCGAATTGTTGCCGGAATCTCCGGCTTATTATCCAAAAGATCAATTGACCGACAAACCCGAACGTTTCTTCGTAAACGAAACCATTCGCGAGAAAATCTTAATCAATTACAGCAAAGAAATTCCCTATGCAGTCGAAATCGTAACTGAAGAATTTTTTGAAGATGAAAACATCATCCGAATTCGTTCTCTGATTATGGTGGAACGCGAAACCCAAAAAGGAATCATCATTGGTCACAAAGGAGCTGCCCTAAAACAAGTAGGAATGGAAGCCCGTGCTGACTTGGAGAAATTTTTCGGAAAGCAAATCCATATCGAATTGTATGTAAAAGTGAACAAAAACTGGAGAAGCAACGCAAATATGTTAAAGCGTTTTGGATACAATAACTAGATTTTTAGACTCTCGGAAAGTTCTAAAAATTAAAAAATCCATTTATTAAAACTACCTTTGCAAAAAAATTAAAAATACCTTATTGTTTGCATTTTAAGAGGAATGATTTTGGTTACCAAATATCTGCAATCTTAAATCCGCAACCTGCCTGTCGGCAGACAGGTCTTAAATCTGAAATATGAACAACATTGTAGCCATTGTAGGAAGACCAAACGTAGGAAAATCGACGCTTTTTAATCGATTGATACAACGAAGAGAAGCTATTGTAGATTCGGTTTCGGGCGTGACCCGAGATAGAAACTACGGAAAGAGCGAATGGAACGGAAAGGAATTTTCTGTGATTGACACTGGGGGTTACGTTCGCGGATCGGATGACATTTTTGAAGGTGAAATTCGCAAACAAGTCGAATTGGCTATTGATGAAGCCGATGTCATTATTTTTGTGGTTGACGTCGAAGAAGGAATTACGCCGATGGATGATATAGTTGCCAGATTGTTGCGTAAAGTAAAAAAACCGGTTTTACTGGCTGTGAATAAGGTCGATAATGCCATGCGTGAGAAAGATGCAGTAGAATTTTACAACCTTGGTTTAGGCGAATATTATACGTTTGCCAGTATTTCCGGAAGTGGAACAGGCGATTTGTTGGATGCATTGATTGATTCTTTTCCAGTGAAACCAGAACCGGTTCAAGAAGAAATCGTGTTGCCTCGTTTTGCGGTTGTAGGTCGTCCTAATGCCGGAAAATCAAGTTTTATAAATGCCTTGATTGGCAAAGAACGTTTTATGGTAACTGACATTGCGGGAACAACCCGTGATGCCATTGATACTAAATTTGACCGTTTTGGTTTTGAATTCAACTTGGTTGATACAGCCGGAATTCGCCGCAAAGCGAAAGTGAAGGAAGATCTAGAGTTTTACTCGGTGATGCGTTCCGTTCGAGCCATTGAGCACGCCGATATTTGCATCCTGATTATAGATGCCACACGAGGATTTGAAGGACAAGACCAAAGTATATTTTGGTTGGCCGAAAAAAACCGAAAAGGTGTGGTGATTTTGGTCAACAAGTGGGACTTGGTCGAAAAAGACACGATGTCAACCCGTGATTACGAAGCTAAAATCAGGGAAGAATTAATGCCTTTTACTGATGTACCCATTCTTTTTGTTTCGGCATTGACAAAACAACGATTGTTGAAAGCATTGGAAGCAACGGTTCAAGTATATGAAAACAGACAACAACGTATTGCGACTTCAAAATTCAACGAATTCATGTTGAAAGTGATTGAGGCTTATCCGCCACCCGCCACCAAAGGGAAATACGTAAAAATTAAATATTGTATGCAGTTGCCAACGCCAACGCCACAATTTGTGTTTTTTGCCAATATGCCGCAATATGTAAAGGAACCTTACAAACGGTATTTAGAAAATAAAATCAGAGAAAAATGGGACTTTTCAGGAGTGCCAATAGATATTTATATTAGAGAAAAATAAAAAATAGTCCCGAGCAATCGGGATTTTTTGCTTTTGTAATTAATGTAAAATTCTTCGGTAATTATACCAATTGTAATTTTGCTAAAGTTAATACAGGTAGGCAATATATTTAGTTTAAACTAGTGGACAATTATTTATTGCTATTCGCTATTAAATAATAAAATAATTTATCTTTAAACCTTTTCATTCAGATTGGGTCTTAGCAATAGTCTATTTTTTTATATGTCAAATTTTTTTCGTTTACTTCTGTTTTTTTTCTTTTCAATTACCACTTTTGCTCAAAATGATATTAGCCTCAGCGGAACCGTTTTGGATATCAATACTCAATTGCCTCTTGAATCCGCTACAGTATATTTTTCAAATGTAAAAGACTCCACAATAATTGAATTTACTGCTACAGATAAAAAAGGATTGTTTAAAATTAATACCAGAAAATATGACGCCCCTGTTTTACTAAAAGTAAATCAAACTGGATATCAAACCTTTGTAGAAGAACATACGGACCTTAAGGATAGTAAGGATTTTGGTAAAATATACTTGTTGAGTAATTCTTATACTTTAGATGAAGTTGTTGTTGTAAAAGATATTCCTATCAAAATAAAAAAAGATACTCTAGAATATAATGCTTCCTCTTTCAAAGTTCGTCCTGATTCTAATGTTGAGACTTTATTGAAAGAACTTCCCGGTTTTGAAGTTGATAATGAAGGAAAAATTACTATCAACGGAAAGGAAGTGAATCAGGTATTAGTCAACGGAAAACCTTTTTTTGACAAAGAAGGCGCAATGGTTCTCAAGAATCTTCCTGCCGAAATTATTAATAAAATACAAGTTTCTGATTTTAAAACCAAAAAAGAAGAATTAGCAAAACAGGAATCCACTTCCGATTTTTCGAGTGTTAATTTCACAATTGACGAGAAGAAAAACAAAGGAACGTTTGGTAAATTTTTGGGAGGATATGGATCCGATGAGCGTTACGAAAGTAGTTTTATTCTAAATTTTTTCGATAATAAACAAAAGATTAGCGCGTTGGGTTCTTCCAATAATATCAATGCCTCTGGGTTTTCGATGGATGATGTTTTTGATAATATGGGCGGAGGTCGCAATAGCAAAACCGAGACAACCACGCTACCAGGGAAAGGCATAACGCAATCGAATATTGCAGGATTCAGTTATGCGGATCAATGGAATAAAAAGATGGAAGCTGTGGGGAGTTATGATTATAAAAGCACTATAAATAACAATGAAAGTAAAGCCAAGCAAGTCAGTTTTTTGCCTACAGGCGCCAATTCCACAGAATCTGAATCCAAAACTAAGAATGAGAAAACGGTTAATAAAGCAAATTTTGAAATAGAATATAAAGTGACTCCATCGATAAGGTTGGTTATAACTCCAGATATAAATCAAACCCATTCGAACAATAATCTCATTACTGCCAGTAAAACGAAAAATGATAAAGAAGAAGCTATTAATGAAAGTGCCACAAAAACCAATAAAGAAATCGATAATTTAGTTTTAGGGAATACCATAAACTTGAATAAAACATTTAGCAAAAAACTCCGTAATCTAAGTTTTGTTTATAACAATAGCTATACTTCCGTTGATTCAGAAGGATTGACATTGTCCAAAACGGTTTTCTTTAAAAACAACAGACCTAATATTGATCGAGATCAAAACATTTTAACAAACAATAATTTCAATTCAAATTCAATGGATATTGAATACACAGAACCAATTACAGATTCGTTGCGAGTTAGAGTAGGGGTAGATTTTGATTGGATAAGTGAAATAAATGATTTGAAAACCTATGATTTTGACACAAGTTCACAATCGTATACAGACTTAAATGATCTTCAATCCAATTATACAAATTCTAGTCGAAATTCTATTAGGCCCAAAGTGGGCTTAACCTATGAAAAGAATAAATACACTTTTACTCTTAATTCTAGTACATCGGTTGTCGATTATGATAACCATTCTTTTTATTTAAATAAAGATACTAATTTGAGTCAAAAATATGTTCTTCCTTACTACAATGCACAAATAAGATATCGAATAAATAAGTCAAAATTTTTCACAATAAAATATGATTTCAATAACGACCTGCCCACCTCTGTACAATTAATTCCGGTGGCGAATTTATCCAATCCTTTAGTAACGATTATAGGAAATCCAGATTTGAACCCCAGCGGGACACATACAGGAAGTATTAGTTTAAAAAACTATAATTTTAGAAAGCGTACAGGTTACCATTTGAATTTAAAAACAAATTATTATAAAAATGAAATTGTGTCGACTTCGGTATACGATGCCAATGGAAAAAAGACGACTACTTATGTAAATATTGATGATACTCATTCTTCATCAATTGGGGGTGGCTGGAATCAAAATCTAAAAAAAGAAGCTCATTTTTTTCGCTATGGAATGAATCTAAATGGAAATTATTCCTTTGTTAAAGGATATACCAATGCGATTTTGTTCAATGCCAAATCAGTACGAGTGACACCAAGTATTTATTTAAGTTATGATTATGGAGAGTTGCTTACCTTGGCTCCTTCTTATAAATTTACCTACAACGAGACCAAATACGAAAATTATAGGATTGATGCTATTTCTAACTTTTTGCATACGATAAATTTACAGACTACTTCCTATTGGCCTCAAAATTGGGTTTGGGGTAATGATTTTGGATATACTTACAACTCTAACATATCGGATGATTTCAAAAAAGATTTTTATTTATGGAACACGAGTTTATCCTATGGTTTTTTCGATAAAAAAATGATATTAAAAGTAAAGGTGTATGATGTTTTAAATCAAAACCAAAGTGCTACTAGAACCATCTCGGCAACAACAATCAGAGATGAAGAAAACACGGTTTTAAAACGCTATGCCATGTTTTCTTTGTCCTATAAAATGGGTAATTTTGTAAAAAAAAGGTATTCTAAGCTAAAGGACGACAATCTAGATTAACTAATTGTGGGTTCATAATTTATGACAAATAAAACTTTGTCATTAAAAAGTTTTAGAAACCCTATCTATGGCCCGAATGGTGAAATCCAAATCCTCATAAGAAAGCGCATCGGTGATGAACCAAGTTTCATAAGCTGATGGTGCAATATAAATCCCTTCTTTCAATAAACCGTGAAAGAATTTTTTGAAGGTTTCATTGTCTCCTTTTGCAGCACTTTGAAAATCGATAACCGGAGCAGCATCAAAATGTACCGAAATCATGGAACCAATTCGGTTAATGGTAAAATCCACCTTGTTTGCCTTTAAAACTTGATCCATTCCGGCGGCTAAATAGGCTGTTTTTTCTTCTAATCTTTTGAAAATTGCACTATCAGTGTCCAAAGCTTGTAGCATGGCTAATCCTGCTGCCATTGCCAATGGATTTCCGGATAAGGTTCCCGCTTGATAAACCGGACCTAATGGTGCCAGATAATTCATGATTTCGTTTCTCGCGGCAAAAGCTCCTACAGGCAAACCGCCTCCAATTACTTTTCCGAAGCAAACAATATCGGCTTTGATATTGAATAATTCTTGAACGCCGCCTTTAGCCAATCGGAACCCTGTCATTACCTCATCAAAAATTAGCAGGATTCCATTGTCGGTGCACAGTTGTCTTAATCCTTCCAGGAATCCTTTGTTCGGAGGGATACAACCCATATTTCCAGCGACCGGTTCAATAATTATGGCTGCAATTTCGTTTTTATTAGCAGCTATTAATTGGGCCACATTTTCTAAGTCGTTGTATTTTGCCAGCAAAGTGTCCCTTGCGGTTCCTGCTGTCACACCAGGACTATTGGGTGTCCCAAAAGTAACGGCACCACTTCCGGCTTGAATCAAAAAAGAATCGGAATGGCCGTGATAGCAACCGGCAAATTTTATGATTTTATCTTTTTTGGTAAACCCACGGGCTAACCGAACTGCACTCATACATGCTTCTGTACCCGAATTTACAAATCTGATTTTGTCAACATTAGGTACCATCGAAACGGCCAAAGCCGCAATTTGGGTTTCCAATTCTGTAGGCATGCCAAAGGAAGTTCCTAGTTTGGCTTTTTCGATCACGGCTTGTACCACAGGTTCGTAGGCGTGACCTAAAATCATGGGTCCCCAAGAATTGATGTAGTCGATTAATTTATTTCCATCTTCATCAAACAAGTAAGCACCTTTGGCACTTTTGACAAAAATAGGGCTTCCGCCAACGGCTTTAAATGCTCGAACAGGAGAATTTACGCCACCTGGAATTACTTTTTCTGCTTCAGCAAAAAGCTGACTGCTTCTTTGATATAACATTTTTATTATTTTAATATATTTATGGTTTGCCCAATGGCTAGAGCATCGTTTTCAAGCCTGTTGTTTCTTTTTAAATCATCAATAGGAATGTTGTATTTTTTAGAAATAGAATACAAGGTATCTCCTTTTGCCACTATGTGACTGTCAAATTTCAAGTTTTGCTTGATTGTTCTCTCATGATTTGGATGATACGAATTGTCCTTTTCATCATATTGATACAATTGATATTTCTCTATCAGGGTGATTAATTTTGAAGGATACAAGGAATCTGTGGCATATCCGGCTTCTTTTAATCCCGTCGCCCATGCTTTATAATCGTTTTGGTCTAAATTAAAAAGATTTGCATATCTTTTTTTGGACGTTAAAAATAGTGAATGATCGCTGAAAGAATCATAAGGGTTTTTGTATTTTCTAAAACATTCATCTATAGCATCATCGTTGTATTTTACGGATTGACCTGACCAATCACTCCCGCATTTGATGCCAAAATGATTATTTGCCTGTACACATAAAGTTCCTGTTCCTGAACCCGATTCCAATAGGGCTTGACCTAAAATGATGCTTGCCGGAATGCCATATTTTTTCATATTGGCTTGTGCTACCGTTTTATAATTTTTAATGTAGTCCAAAACCATTTCCGGGCTTACTTTTACTCGACTTGTTGCTTCAAGTGTCTCGGATTTTGGATTATTTGAACTCGTTTTTCTTGATTTAGTAACGCCTGAAGAAGTACCATTTTTGGTAGTTTGAATCACCGATTTACCCGGGTTACAACCCACGATAAGAATGGTCAAAAGAAAAAGAAAACTTTTTTTAATCATCGAAATTTATGGTTAGTAAATTTTTTGCTTTTAATTTCAAATTCATTCCCTGAATTCCTTGGATTCC
>CAMBZB010000048.1 GCA_945872245.1 Flavobacterium psychrophilum | reverse complement strand
TTGATTTAAATCATGTTTCAGATAGAATACAAGCGGCATACAATTATTTTATTGTGCCAATGGACAACTTGGTTTTCGAAATCCTTTGGAAAATTGAAGAAGTAAAACGCCTCAAAAAGGCGAAAGCGTTTTATGACGAATTAGTGGTGTTGGAAGAGTTACAAATCAAAGCAGTTTTGCGATTAATGAAAGCTAAATTGTTAATTGAAACGGTGGTTCAAGGAGATACCATCTCCAAAGAAAAACTAGCTTCGGAAGAAATAAAACACTATAAAGTCAATAAGTTAAAAATCATTCAAGAAGAATTCAAGAATGTAAACGTAACTTTAATCGAGGACGAAGCTGATTTGGAAAGGTACACTAAAAAGAAAAAAGCCGCAAAAGAACCCAAGAAATCCACCGTTCAGGAAACCTACGAATTGTGGCTCGAAAAGAATTCGGTTCAAGAGATTGCGGCCATCAGAAAATTTACACCAGAAACCATTTTAGGACATTTTACCAAATTAATTATCACACAAAAAATAGACATTCATGATGTGTTGCCCGAAGACAAAATTATGGAATTAACCGAAGCATTTAAAGGCTACAAAGAAGAATCGGTTTCGCCTTTAAAGGAAAAATACGGCGATAAATTCACTTGGGAAGAATTGAGAATGTTCAAGGCGAGCTTGTATCTATAATGCTGAAAAGAAACACTTTTTAGCACAGTGTCTTTTATAGTGATTCAATCAGCATAGAAGTTATCAGGATTTTAGATTTTTGTTTATTTTTCGGTAAATGTAGCCCTTTATCATTCGCCTTGAGACATACGGCGAAAATCAGCGAACTTCCTTCCTTTGCAGTTAAGAATGAAAATGGTTATTTTAATCCGAATAAATATAAGCTTCTAAAGCCTTTAATTCCTCGTCAGAAAAAGTCTTTGTTAATTCCAAATTAACTTTCATAACCTCATATTGCGATGGATCTACAAGAGGTTCAGCCTTTCCTTTAAGAAAGGAAATCATATCTCCATTTTTGTCTTTGTAGATTTTGGCAATTTCATAAACACTCGGACCAACTAGTTTTTCATTTGTTTTATGACAGGCAATACAAGCTCCTTTTCCTTCAAAAATTTCAGTTCCTAATGTAACTGGATCTTGAGTCTCAGCTTGGTTTTCGATTTTGCCAAAGGATTCTGAACTTTCCTTTTTACATGATAAAAGACTGAAGGAAATGACCGCTAAATAAAGTAAGGTTCTCATGATTTATTTTTTCAAAAGTATGGCGGCTTCTTTGGCAAAATAAGTCGAAATCAAACTGGCTCCCGCTCTTTTGATGCACATTAATTGCTCCATCATAATTTGGTCATGATCTAGCCAGCCTCTTTCGGCTGCCGCTTTTATCATAGCATATTCTCCCGAAACCTGAAAAACTGTTACGGGAACATTCACTGCATTTTTAACTTCTCGGACAATGTCTAAATAGGCAATCCCCGGTTTTACCATGACCATATCGGCACCTTCTTCAACATCTGACAAAGCTTCTTTGATGGCTTCAATGCGATTAGCATAATCCATTTGATAGGTTTTCTTGTCTTTTGGCACTTCGACAGGCTCAGCATTAGACATAGTGTCTTTTGGTGCACTGTCTAAAGCATCGCGGAAAGGACCGTAAAATGCCGAAGCATATTTGGCAGAATAGCTCATAATGCCTACATTTTGAAATCCTGCAGCGTCCAACCCTTGACGCAAACGTAAAACACGACCATCCATCATATCACTTGGGGCAACAAAATCGGCTCCAGCCTGAGCGTGAGAAACAGCCATTTTAACTAAAGCTTCGTTGGTTGAATCATTTTCGACATCGCCATTAGTAATGATCCCGTCGTGACCATAAATAGAATACGGATCAAGCGCCACATCGGGCATGACAATCATTTCTGGACAAGCCGCTTTAATCGCCTTGATGGCGCGTTGCATCAATCCATTGGTATTCCAAGCTTCTTTTCCAGTATTATCTTTTAGTGATTCATCCACTTTTACATATATGTTAACGGCACGAATTCCTAGAGCGAACAATTCTTTGACTTCTTCGACGGTTAAATCGATCGAACGTCGAAAAATCCCCGGCATGGAGGGAATTTCGGTTTTGTAATTTTCACCTTCAGCGATGAACATTGGAAACATAAAATCGGATGGACTTAATGTTGTTTCGCGAACTAATGAACGAATGCTTTCGTTCACACGTAATCTTCGGCCTCTTTGTAATGGGAACATAATTTTTAATTTAAAGTTTAAGGTTTAAAGTTCATTTAAAACCATTTAAAATTTATAATTCAACATTTAAAATAATTATTAAATCCAATTTTTCGGATTCTCTAATACTTCTACTAATTTTTCTTCTTCACTCCCAGCTTCAGGATGGTGGTCATAAACCCACTGCACATTTGGTGGCAAACTCATCAAGATACTTTCGATTCTGCCATTGGTTTTTAAACCAAACAATGTGCCTTTGTCATGAACCAAATTGAACTCGACATACCGACCGCGACGGATTTCTTGCCAAGTTCTATTCGCATCCGAATAGGGTAAATATTTTCTTTTTTCGACAATAGGAACATACGCTTCCAGAAAACTGTTGCCGACTTCAGTCACAAAGTCAAACCAATTTTCCATTAACATTGCATCGGTTGCTTTGCAATAATCAAAAAACAATCCGCCAATTCCGCGAGCCTCATTGCGATGCGCATTCCAAAAATACCCATCGCATTGGGTTTTAAATTTTGAATAAAAATCAGGGTTGTGTTTGTCGCAAGCGGTTTTACAGGTTTGATGAAAATGCGTTGCGTCTTCCTCAAACAAATAATAAGGCGTTAAATCTTGACCACCGCCAAACCATTGCTGGATCACATTTCCGTTATCATCATACATTTCGAAATAGCGCCAATTCGCGTGAACCGTTGGCACCATGGGACTTTTGGGGTGCAAAACCAAACTCAATCCGCAAGCAAAAAAATCAGCTTCGCCTACGTTGAACAATTTTTGCATACTGTCCGGCAATATCCCATGCACCGCCGAAATATTGACACCCCCTTTTTCGAAAACAGCTCCGTTCTCTATCACCCGCGTTCTTCCACCGCCACCTTCAGGTCGTTCCCAAATATCCTTACGGAATTTGGTTGTGCCATCAGCATCTTCCAATCCTTTGCAGATTTGGTCTTGGAGGTTTTGTATGTAGTGGTAAAATTTATTTTTCATTAGCCTCACCCCCAACCCCTCTCCAAAGGAGAGGAGAGGACTTGTTAAATTATTAATTTTTTTTCATTCAGTTCCATTCCTTTGGGAAGGTTAGGATGGGCTTTTGTATTCCTTCACTGCATCTATAAAAGCCTTGGCGTGATCCACAGGAATATTAGGTAAAATCCCATGACCTAGATTAGCGATATATTTGGCTGCCCCGAATTCGTCAATCATTTCATGTACCATTTTCTTAATGACAGGAATTGGCGAAAGCAATCTTGATGGATCGAAATTTCCCTGCAAAGTGATGTTACCGCCAGACAAATAACGGGCATTTCGGGCAGAACAAGTCCAATCTACTCCCAATGCCGAAGCCCTGCTTTTCCCCATTTCACCAAGTGCGAACCAACACCCTTTTCCGAAAACAATCACTTGTGTTTCGTCTGCCAATGCTTCCACGATTTGGTTGATGTATTTCCATGAGAATTCCTGATAATCAACAGGCGAAAGCATTCCGCCCCAAGAATCGAAAATCTGAATGGCATTACAACCCGCTTTTACTTTTTCTTTCAAATACAAAATGGTAGTATCGGTGATTTTTTGCAATAAAGTGTGCGCAGCAACCGGGTTTGAGAAACAAAATCCTTTGGCCGTATCAAAACTTTTTGAACCTTTTCCTTCTACTGCATAACAGAAAATTGTCCAAGGCGAACCTGCGAAACCTATCAACGGCACCTCATCGTTCAGCATTTCTTTGGTCAATTTTATGGCATCAAAAACATAGCCTAAGGTTTCATTTACATCTGGAACATAAACCTGATTCACTTGTTCCATAGTGCGAATTGGATTTGGGATAATGGGTCCTAAATTATCTTTCAATTCCACGTGAATTCCCATTGCTCTTGGCACAACCAAAATATCCGAAAATAAAATCGCGGCATCAGGCGCAATTCTGCGAATGGGTTGCACGGTGATTTCTGCAGCCAATTCCGGCGTTTCGCAACGGGTAAAAAAATCGTATTTATCACGCAAAGCGATAAACTCGGGCAAATATCTTCCAGCTTGACGCATCATCCAAACGGGCGGACGTTCAACAGATTCTCCTCGTAATGCTTTTAAAAACAGGTCGTTCTTTATCATTTTTGGTTGCTTTGAAATACCTGACACGTTTTCTAAACCTGTCAGGAATAAACTAATTATCTATATTCTTCGATTACATCCTCAATCACGTTTTCAACCGAAGGTTGGTCTGCGATTATTATATTTCTTGTTATTTTTTCCAATGCTTCGGCGGTTGTGTTGCCAATGCAAAAGCAAATTTCGTTTTTTATTTTGTTTTGCATCAAATAACTTTCGATGGCCGACGGACTAAAAAACAGAATTCCATCGACTGCTGTTTTTATTTTTTGTGGTGTCAAAGTGGTGTCATAGACTTGAATTTCATTGAAATTGACTTTGGCCTCTTTCAAGGCTTTTGGCACCGTTTCTTTTCGCAAATTGCCACTAAAAAAAGTATAACTTTCATTGGAATAAATCAAGGTTATGATTTCTGCCAAATCAGATGCATAATCAACATAAACAGCCACATTAAAACCGTTCTCTTCTAATAATGCTTTGGTTTTCAAACCCACGCAAAAAACATTTTTAGCTTTTAATGCTGAGCATTTTGGATGAAGTAAAACACTTTGTGCCGCATTTTGACTGGTAAAAATCAAATTATCGTTGATTCCTTTTAAGTCAAAATCCGAGTTTTTAGTTTTAATGAAATTAGCTTCGGTTACTGAAAAACCTTCATTCAATAAAGCTTGCTTTTGAGGACTCAAAAGTACTTTTGTGGATAAAATGCTGATGGGATTTTGCATTAGTTCTTCAAAGTTTCCTTAATCGTTTTCATCAATTTTGCTCCGCCTTTTTCTAAAATTTCGTCAGCACAGTATTTTCCAAAATCAGTCCAATTGTCTAAAGAAATAGTTCTCTCGATTTCCAATTTCTCTTTTCCGTCGATGGAGAGTAAATTTCCAACAAAATGAATTTCGTTGTTGTTTATTTTTGCCAAAGCGCCAATTGGTGCCGTGCAACCACCTTCGAGCGTTTTTAGAAATTGTCTTTCGATTTGGGTACAAATTTCGGTTTCCTTGTGATTTAATTTGGCTACGGCGTCTTTACAAAAATCATCATTTTGCATCGCCACAATGACCATTGCGCCTTGTGCAGGAGCAGGAATCATCCAGTATAAATCGATATAAGAAAAACTGCTATTTTCTCCCTCTCCTTTGGAGAGGGCTGGGGAGAGGATTGGTTTTAAGTTGATTCTTTCTAAACCTGCAGCGGCAAAAACTGCTCCGTTCCAGTCGCTCTCGTTCAGTTTTTGCATTCGAGTATTCACGTTTCCGCGTAAATCGACCACAGTATGATTGGGGTATTTGTGCAACCATTGCGCTTGACGACGCAAACTTCCGGTGGCGATTGTTCCATTTTCGTCGAGAAAATTAAGGGTTCCTTTGTGAACCAGAATATCCAAGGTAGTGGCTCTTTCGAGAACTGCCGCTTGAACAATCCCAATAGGCAAAGCAGTTGGAACATCTTTCATCGAATGAACGGCAATATCGACCTGACCATTTATCATGGCAATGTCTAACGTTTTTGTAAAAATTCCAGTTATTCCGAGTTCGTAAAGCGGCTTGTCGAGAATGAGATCACCTTCTGATTTTATGGCAATAATTTCGGTTTTATAGCCTAGATTGTTTAGCTTTTTTTGGACGGTATGGGCTTGCCAAAGTGCCAATTCGCTATCGCGAGTTCCAATACGTATCACTTTTTGAACCATTCTTTATTTTTTTGAACCATTAATAAATTATGGATCATTATGTTTTTAAATTGACCTATGACAAGTTAATTTTGTATTTTTCTTCTACGATTGAAATTGTTTTTTGAGGAGTTGAAAATCCAATTTGAAATACCTTTTCAATCAACTCAATGCTTTCATCAACGGTGGTATTTTCGTCTTTTAAATGACTGGCGAAATGATTGGTAATTTTTTGGATAATTTTTCGGCTGATTAATTCGGCTTGCACCTCGTCGAAATTTAACAGTTTTTTTCGTTGATTTGCCAATTCTGAGGCTGCAATCTCATTTAGTTTTGCTTTCAAGGCATGAATTGTTGGCGCAAATTTTCGGCCATTCATCCACGAATTTAATTCCAATTTCATATCCTCTATGATGGCTTCGGCAGCAGGAATGTGTTGTTTTCTCCTTTCGAGCGTGTCATCGGTCATCTGGGATAAATAATCCATATGGATTAAAGTTACTCCGGGGATTTGTTGCACATCGGCATTCACATTTTTCGGAATGGATAAATCCAAAATCAAAAGTGGTTTTTTCAAATTCAGGATGGCCTTGTCGATCGTTGGATTTTGTGCTCCAGTTGCCACCACCAAGACATCCGATTTTTGTAATTCAAGATGTAAATCGGAATAATCTTTTACCACTAAATTGAGTTTTCCGGCAAGTATTTCGGCTGTGCTTTTGGTTCTGTTTATTAATGTGATTTGCTCGTTTTTAGTATGTTTTACTAAATTTTCGCAGGTGTTTTTCCCAATTTCTCCAGTTCCAAAAAGCAGAATATTTTTATTTCCAATATCCTCTATGTTTCTAATAATGTATTGAACCGCTGCAAAAGAAACAGAAGTTGCTCCGGAACTAATTTCGGTTTCGTTTTTTATTCTTTTGCTGGTTTGGATAACGGTGTTAATCAATCTTTCAAAAAAAGCATTGATTAATCCCAAGGAACGAGACTCTTCAAAACTGTTTTTTATTTGTCCAATAATTTCAAAATCCCCTAGAATTTGACTGTCTAAACCTGTTCCTACACGAAACAACTGATTGATGGCCTCATGGTTTTTAAATACAAACCCTACTTTTTGGAATTCTTCGGCGGTACCGTTACTGTTCTCGCAAATCAATTTGATTAGCTGAAAAGGATGGTCTGCATAGCCGTATATTTCCGTGCGGTTGCAAGTTGAGGTAACGATTAAACTCTCTATTCCTTCCTGCTTTGCTTGGAGTAATACATTCGTTTTTGCTTTGGAATCTAAACTAAACTTACCTCGAACTTCAGCATCGGCTTTCTTGTAACTCAACCCAATGGAGTAGAAAGTTTTGTGTTTCGGTACGTTTAGATTTTCCATATATAATCTTTTTCTGATCGGACTGACAAAGTTATATCTTAGGTTTTTATTAAAACAACGCTAAAAGTACTTTTTGTATCGCTAAATGATTTTTTGTCTGTAAATATATATTTTAATGCAAAAAACACTATTTTTGCACTGAAATCAAGCTATTTAGAAAGTTAATTTTTCAATAGTTCTGAATGCAAATTTGACAAATAGTATATTATTAAAAAAAAATGTCGCAATGAGTTCTCAAGACGTTATCACAATTGAAGACGATTTTATCCTACTTCGTTTTCAGAACGACAGTGAAGAAATTTATTACACACAGCGGGAAGTCAAAAGTGGATTAATCCAATTCCATTTTGGGTTAAAAGGGAAAGCTAAGTTTATTTTCAATCAAGGAAATTATGCCTTAGCTCTAAAAGAAGAAAAATCATTATTGTTATACAATCCACAAAAAGAGTTGCCATTAAACCTAGAAATAGAGCCTAATTCCTGGGTTATTTCTGTCATTATTTCCATTAAAAAATTCCATAATTTATTTTCTTCCGAAGCCAACTACATTACCTTTTTGAGCGACGACAATAAGGATAAAAAATACTATAAAGAAGGGGATATTAGCCCGTCGATGGCGATTGTTTTGAGCCAATTGTTTCATTACAACCTGCATCCATCTATAAAAAATTTGTATTACAAAGGAAAAGGATATGAATTGTTAAGTTTGTATTTCAATAGAACCGAAGATCCAAATGCAGAACAATGTCCGTTTTTGATTGATGAAGAAAATGTGTTGAAAATTAAAAAAGCCAAGGAAATTATTCTTGCCAATATGTCCGAACCACCAGGATTACAAGAGTTAGCGGATGAAATTGGGCTATCTTTGAAAAAACTAAAAATGGGCTTCAAACAAATTTACGGCGATACCGTTTATGGGTTTCTATTCGATTACAAAATGGATTCTGCCCGAAAACTATTGGACAGTGGATCTTATAACGTGAATGAAGTGGGGCTGAAAATTGGTTATAGCACAGGAAGCCATTTTATCGCAGCCTTTAAGAAGAAATTTGGAACTACTCCGAAAAAATATTTAATGGCCATCAACCCAAACATGTAAAACTCCAAACCAATCGGATTTGATTGGGTTAATAAAACAAAATAAAAAAATATGAAAGGTGTATTATTAGTAAATCTTGGTTCGCCAGAAAGTCCAACCCCGGCAGCTGTAAAACCTTATTTGGACGAATTTTTGATGGATAAATACGTGATTGACGTTCCGTTTTTGTTGCGAGCCTTGCTGGTTCGTGGAATTATTCTTCAAACAAGACCTAAAAAATCAGCGGCGGCTTATGCTAAAATATGGTGGGACGAAGGTTCACCCCTCGTGGTGATTTCGCAAAGAATGCAGAAAAAAGTACAGGCTCAAACATCAATCCCAGTTTCGCTCGCCATGCGCTATGGAACAATGTCTATCCTCAAAGGATTGCAAGAATTAAAAGATAAAGGCGTAAATGAAGTGTTGCTTTTCCCTTTGTATCCGCAACATGCGATGGCCTCGACAACGACCATTTTGGAATTGGCGGAGGATTTGCGAAAAAAACATTTCCCAGAAATGAAATTTACGATTGTCCCTGCATTTTACAATAAACCCGACTATATAAAAAATTTGGCCGATTCAATTAAAGGCCATTTGGAAGGTTTTGATTACGACCATTTGTTATTTTCTTATCATGGTATTCCGGAGCGACACATTCGCAAAACTGACATCACCAAATCGCATTGCAAAATTGACGGTTCTTGCTGCAATACGCCATCGCCAGCACATGAATTTTGTTACCGTCACCAATGTTACGAAACCACGAAACAGGTGGTAAAACTATTGGGAATCCCAGAAGGAAAATACAGTCAGACGTTTCAATCGCGCTTGGCAGGAGACAAATGGCTTACACCTTACACCGATGTTGAAGTAAACAAAATGCCCGAAAAAGGAATCAAGAATTTGGCAGTGGTAACCCCGGCTTTCGTTTCGGATTGTTTAGAAACTTTGGAAGAAATCGCCATGGAAGCCAATCACGAGTTCAAAGCGCACGGTGGTGAGAATTTTATGGCAATTCCCTGTTTGAATGATAGTGATGAATGGTGCCAAACTGTTGGAAATTGGATCAAGGATTGGGCTGAATAAATAGCGATAAAATTATAAAATGGACTACTACAATTATCTAAAATCTTTGCATTTAATCTTTGTCATCACTTGGTTTGCTGGACTTTTTTATATTGTTCGATTGTTTGTGTACCAAATAGAAGCCAACGACAAACCTTCGCCCGAAAAGGAAATCTTGCAAAAACAATACAAGATAATGACGTATCGATTGTGGTATATTATCACTTGGCCATCGGCGATTTTAGCCAGTATTTTTGCTTTTTGGATGTTGTTTTTTACCGAACTTGGAAAAGCTTGGTTGCAAATGCCTTGGATGCACGTGAAACTTGGCTTCGTATTTGTGTTGTATTTGTATCATTTTAAATGCCATCAAATATTCAAGGAATTGCAAAATGATAAAGTAAAATACTCCACAAATTTTATGCGTTTGTGGAACGAAGGCGCCACAATCATACTGTTTTCCGTAGTGTTTTTAGTTATCCTTAAAAATGCTGTGAACTGGATATATGGTGTTATTGGAATTGTATTGTTTTCAGTTTTGATTATGCTTGGTTTTAAATTTTACAAAAGAATTCGTGAAAGAAAACAATAGTTTTTCAGCCGCAGTATTCAGCTGCTAATGAAAACTGACAACTGAAAACTATGCTAAAAGGCTTCAAGATATCGATGCTTTCTTTACAAATTAGGATTTTCCTTTCGATGATTCTATTGATAATTGTGGCATCTGTTTTATTGGCTTCCATTTCAATTATTCAATTCAAAAACGAAGCCAAAGAATACCATCAAGAGCGTTTAGACCGCAAGGAAGACTCCATAAAAGAGAACATTAATTACGTACTTTCGAATACTACCTATCCGCTTACGCCCAGTAATTTACCGCTGATTTTTAAGGATAAAATCCACGAATTATCCGATATTCACAATCTCGATATTCACATTTATAGTTTGGAAGGAAAACTTTTGAAATCCTCGAAGTCAAAATTTTCTATTGATCCAGTCGCTCCGCCAATTCCAAAATACATCATAAAACTCGTTCAATCTTCTATTGAAAAACGATATGTAGACATTAAAAATAGCAACGGAAAAAAAAATCGGTCTTCTTATAGTTTGATAAAGGACGACAAGTTCAAACCTTTGGGAATTCTGAATTTACCGTATGTGGAAGATGATGGGTATTATCAAACAGAATTACAAAATTTCTTGGTAAGACTTGCGCAAGTATACAGTTTTATGCTCTTGGTTGCTTTTGCGGTTGCCTATTTTCTTTCGTCTTATATCACAAAATCGTTAAAGACTATTTCCGATAAATTGAGCGAGACCAGCTTGAACCAAAAAAACGAGAAAATTGTTCTCGAAGCCAGCAGCAAAGAAATCAACCTTTTGATAAAAGCATACAATGCGATGGTTGATGAACTGGAAGAAAGCGCCTTAAAATTAGCCCAAAGCGAACGGGAGGAAGCCTGGCGTGAAATGGCTAAACAGGTGGCGCATGAAATCAAGAATCCGCTGACGCCAATGCGTTTGACGGTACAAAGTTTTCAACGGAAATTTGATGCTAATGACCCGAATTTGAAGCAGAAAATCAACGATTATTCTGAAACCTTGATACAACAAATTGACACTATGAGTTCCGTTGCATCGGCATTTTCCAACTTTGCATCGATGCCAGCTCAACAAAATGAAACCTTGAATGTGGTTGATGTGGTAGAATTGACAATGGATCTTTTCAATGAAGAATATGTCCATTTTAAG
>CAMBZB010000047.1 GCA_945872245.1 Flavobacterium psychrophilum | reverse complement strand
AAACGACCTTCGGCTAAAATAAGAATGTCATTTCCAGCAATTGTATATTTGTCTACTTGTGGTTTGATTTCTACTTTTGATGCACCGTGGTTTAAGTTCAACCATCCCATATCAATTTCGTTATCAAAATGCCCAATATTACAAACGATGGTTTTGTCTTTCATTTTTTCGAAATGAGAACCCAAAACAATATCTTTATTTCCAGTAGTGGTAATAATAATATCTGCAGTTGCAATTACGGTGTCTAATTTTTTTACTTCAAAACCATCCATTGCCGCTTGAAGCGCACAAATTGGGTCAATTTCGGTAACTGTTACAATAGATCCGGCACCTCTAAAAGAAGCTGCAGTTCCTTTTCCAACATCACCATATCCACAAACGATTACTCTTTTTGCAGCAAGCATCACATCAGTTGCACGACGAACCGCATCAACCGCAGATTCTTTACAACCGTATTTGTTGTCAAATTTCGATTTTGTAACCGAGTCATTCACGTTGATTGCCGGCATTGGCAACGTTCCCGCTTTTACTCTTTCGTATAATCTGTGAACTCCAGTGGTAGTTTCTTCAGACAATCCTTTGATTCCAGCAACCAATTCTGGGTAACGGTCAATAACCATATTCGTTAAATCTCCACCGTCATCTAAAATCATATTCAATGGTTTTCTGTCTTCTCCAAAGAACAAAGTTTGTTCGATACACCAGTCAAAATCAGGTTCGTTCAACCCTTTCCAAGCATAAACTTGAATCCCTGCAGCAGCAATTGCCGCAGCAGCTTGATCTTGAGTTGAGAAAATATTACAAGAACTCCAAGTCACTTCCGCACCCAAAGCAATTAAGGTTTCAATTAAAACCGCAGTTTGTATCGTCATGTGCAAACATCCTGCAATACGAGCACCAGCAAGCGGTTGTTCGTTTTTGTATTCCGCACGAAGCGCCATTAATCCTGGCATTTCAGCTTCAGCTAATTCAATTTCTTTTCTTCCCCAAGCCGCTAGAGAAATGTCTTTTACTTTGAAAGCCACATAAGGCATAGTCGATGTACTCATTTATAGTATATTTGTAATTATAAAATTTTGGCAAAATTACGTAATAACTTATTATTTAAAAAGCATTTGCAAACATTTATGAATTGTTCAATGCCGTAATCTTTTGAAATTTAACGAAATAATTTTTATTTGAAGCTATTTCCTGCTGTACACTGTATCTTTTATGGTCTCGTTTTTAGAACGAGACCATAAAAGGATGCCGTTTCCATCAGGGCTAAAACCTCGATATCCAACGATGCCATTATTTAAAATCATAAACTTCAGTTCCACAACCCAAATTCTAATTTGGAAAATAACTGAATCTTTAGAAGATTTGTTGAGCCAAGTAGTTTTAAAAGAAAAAACCCTGCTTCGTTTCAACGGAATGAAATCCGAGTTGCACCAACGTGCTTTTCTAAGTGTTAGAATGTTATTGAAAGAAGTAGGTTATACTGATTTTGATTTACAGTATGACGAATCTGGGAAGCCACATCTCAATCCAAATAATTGTTACAATGAGCCTATCGAGATGTCTATCTCGCATTCCCACAACTTTTCAACCCTAATAATCAGTGACCAAAAAGTCGGAATCGACATCGAAATGCAAAGAGATAAAATCATTCGCATCGCCGATAAATTTGTAAACAATAAAGAATCACTCCGTTTAGGAGATACAAGCACTCAGGATTACATCAAAAAACTAATCGTAAAATGGGGAGCAAAAGAAGCTGTTTTCAAAATCCGAAACGAACCTGGGATTAGTTTCAAAGACCATATTTGGGTAAATTCATTTGAAATCAGAGACCAAAAAACAATCGCCACACTCGAAATGGAAAATGTGAAACAACAATTCTCTATTTATTTTGAAGAGTTTGAAGGATTCACCTTAGTTTATGCTTTCGAGAAGATTTGACAACTTTTCAAAAGTTGTCAAATCTAAATAAATAGATAAAATCCGAAAAAATGGCAAAAAAGGAACATTACTACACACGATTTGAAAACGATGGGATATATCACGTTTATAATAGAACAGTTGACAGAAAGCCTATGTTTACATCTTCTGAAAATTACGCTTATTTTATTCGCCAGTTTGATAAATACTTGTCCAATTATATAAAGATTTATGCCTATAATTTATTAGGAAACCATTTTCATTTTATGATAAAAGTGAATGATTTGACAGATTTTACAACTTTTCAAAAGTTGTCAAATCTTGAATTACATAATGAACAAAAAACCACACACGATATTGTCAGTCATCAATTTAAGAAGTTTTTCCAAAGTTACGCTATGGCATTTAACAAAGAGCAAAACAGAATCGGAACGCTTTTTCAAACACCATTTAAACGTGTTAGAGTAGAAAATGAAAACTATTTACGAGAATTAGCATGTTATATCAATACTAATGCACAAAAACATAGTTTAGTTAAAGATTTTAGAGATTGGAAATGGTCATCTTACCATAATACGATATCAAATAAAGATACTAAACTATTAAAAGAGGAATTGATTGGTTATTTTGGAGATATCGACAATTTTGAATATTGTCATTTTGAAAGTGCAAGTAAAATGGATTCAATCGAAAGGGATTTTTTTATTGAGGATTAAAATGATTTGACAAACAGATTTGACAACTTTCCAAAAGTTGTCAAATCTAAACAGACAAAATAAGTAACAAATGATAAATATCTACAATGACATTTTACAATCAAAAGTAAAAAACGAGAAACTACTCGCCATTCTTCTCGATCCCGACAAAATCGATTTGAATAGTGCGGAAGTATTAATCCAAAAAATAAACCAATCGCCGGGGACCCATATTTTTATCGGCGGAAGCCTCGTTGAAAACAATATTCTAGACGAATTGATTTTAAAGATTAAACAAAAATGCGCCTTGCCTATTGTTCTTTTCCCTGGAAATCCATCCCAAATTTCAGATAAAGCCGATGCCATTTTGTTCTTGTCCTTAATCTCAGGCAGAAACCCAGATTTCCTGATTGAACATCAAGTTAAAGCGGCTCCCATTTTAAAACAAACCCAACTCGAAATTATTTCCACGGGATATATTCTCATCGAAAGCGGCTCTGAAACCGCTGTAGAACGCGTCAGCAAAACAACACCTTTAGACAGAAATAATCTCGAATTGGCTCTAGCAACAGCTCAAGCTGGAGAAATGTTGGGCAACAAACTCATTTATCTCGAAGCTGGAAGTGGAGCCAAACAGTCGGTTCCATTAGAAATGATTAAAAAAATTTCCCAAAATATCGGAATTCCGGTGATTGTTGGAGGAGGAATTATAGATTTGCAGGGAATTCAAAAAGCCTATGATTATGGCGCCGATTTAGTTGTTATTGGAACTGCTTTTGAAAATGACATTGATTTTTTTAATAAATAAGATTATGATAGAATTTTTTCTAAACGCCTACAAAAATGTATCAACAATACAAATCATATTAGAGTTTATCGCCTTTGTATTCGGAATTTTGAGCGTTTGGTTTGCCAAAAAAGAGAACATCTGGGTATATCCTACGGGATTGATTGCTACAGTAATCACAACTTATTTGCTTTATATTGCGGGATATCTGGGTGATATGATGATCAACGGATATTTTAGCATCATGAGTATTTATGGCTGGTATAATTGGGCTCGAAAAGGAGCTGATTCAGATAATCTTGCAATTACAAGAACCAATGATAGAGAAAAAATAATAGGAATTGGATTGTTCTTTGTTACCATTTTTGTGGTTTTCGAGATATATAATTTCTTCGATTATGAAATACGAAAAGATAATTATATTGATATTTTTGCATCAGGAATATTTTTTACCGGAATGTGGTATATGGCCAAGAAGAAAATTGAAAATTGGACACTTTGGATTTTAGGTGATATAATTGTTACACCATTATATGCGTATCGCGGACTAGGAATGTTATCTTTGCAGTATCTAATTTTCACAATTTTAGCCATTTCAGCCTATTTAGAATGGAAGAAAAGCTTAGATAGACTTAATTCATAAACACAAACCTTTTATCATGATTTCAGGAGATAAAAACGTAAGATTAGATAGTGCGAATGCCATTGTAAATGATTTGCAAAAAGCGATAGAAATGGGATTTACTCCTCTTGATTTTGCTCAGATTCAGGAACATGGCATTCTCTTGCAAAACATACAAAATCAATTAGATTTTTTTAAAAATGGAATTGCGAAAACTGTTTTAGTCGAGCCTGCAACAGTTTCAAATGGAATTTTGAAGCTGTCGGAAAATGATTTTCAACAAAAGGCCGATTTTTTTGATGCCAATAAATCGAATTTTAAATTAGTTAAATTCGTTCCGGCTTCTGGAGCCGCTAGCAGAATGTTTAAGTTTTTGAGTGAATTTTTGAATGATTTCGATGTTGAAAACGAGAGCATAAACGCTTATGTCAATAGAAAAAAAGATAATGAACTTTTGATTTTCATTGTCGGTCTAGAAAAATTCCCTTTTTTTAAGAAAGTGGATGCGAAATTGAAGGAAATATTTTCAGATTTTGACAATTTAGAAAGTGATTATAAAAATTTTAATTTTATAAAAATGCTCCTTTCAAAAGAGCACTTTGATTTTGCCAATAAGCCTAAAGCAATTCTTCCGTTTCATAAATACAGTACTCATGTTGCATCTCCAATCGAAGAACATTTATATGAATGTGTTTATTATTCGAGTTCAAATGGTATTTCAAATTTGCATTTTACGGTTTCAGAAACACATCAAAAAGATTTTGAAAATATTATAAATGCAATAAAAGGCGAAATAGAAAAAGAAACGGACACCAAAATTAATATTAGTTTTTCGTATCAAAATAAAAAAACAGATGCTATCTCTGTCGATTTTTTCAATCGACCATTCAGGGATGCGAGTGGCAAATTAACTTTTCGTCCAGGAGGTCACGGTGCACTAATCGAAAATTTAAATAATCTGGATGCTGATATTATTTTTATAAAAAACATTGATAATGTTATTCAAAATCACAAAGAAATTAACATATTGTATAAAAAAGTGTTAGCAGGGATTTTGATAGAATTGCAACAACAAATTTTCAACTACTTGAATGATATTGAAAAAAACGAAGAGGTAGATTTATCAGAAATAATAGCTTTCGCCCAAAAAAGTTTGAATATTAAATTCCCAGATGGTTTTTCTAAATATACTTTGGAAAATAAAATTAGTTTTGTCCAAAATATTCTTGACCGACCAATTCGAATTTGTGGTATGGTAAAGAATGAGGGGGATACTGGAGGCGGACCATTTTGGGTAAGGGATTCAGAAGGGACTGTTTCATTGCAAATTGTAGAGACTTCACAAATAGATTTGGCTAATGCTGATCAAGCCCGAATTTTGGCTAACGCTACCCATTTCAATCCAGTGGATTTAGTTTGCGGCCTAAGGAACCATAGAAATCAAAAATTCGATTTAGCTCAATTTGTAGATCACAACAGTGGTTTTATTGTAGAAAAAAATAAAGATGGCGCGCCTTTAAAAGGGTATGAATTGCCAGGTTTATGGAATGGAGCGATGGCAAAATGGATAACTGTTTTCGTTGAAGTCCCTTTGACTACCTTCAATCCTGTGAAAACTGTGAACGATTTATTGAAACCGGTACACCAGCCACAATAATTTTGGAGCCCTCAAAAATCAAATCCGAATTACAGTTCAAAGCTGTCCGCAGCAGCGGGGCAGGAGGACAGAACGTGAATAAAGTTTCTTCGAAGGTGGTTTTGTCCTTCGACTTGAAAAATTCTCAAGCCTTGTCAGAAGAGGAAAAAATGAGATTGGAAACAAAACTCTCATCGAGATTAACATCGGATTTAGTTTTAATTTTAAATTGCGACGAAGACCGAAGCCAACTCAAAAACAAAGCGATTGTCACCAAACGTTTTTTGGATATATTAACTGTAGGACTTCATATTCCAAAAATTAGGAAAGCCACAAAAATCCCTAAATCGGTCATTCGAAAACGAATCAAAGACAAAAAGAATGTGTCAGAAATTAAAAAATCCCGTAGAAAACCTGATTTTTAGTGGTTTAAAAACTTTAAACTTTAAACTTGGAACTTGAAACAAAAAATATATCTTTGCCCCGTCTCAAAGGGGTGCTCTAAATAACGAGCTGAGATTATACCCAACGAACCTGAACAGGTAATGCTGTTAAGGGAAATAGATTCAAAGATGAAGTGCACGTCAATCTGAAAATCTGAACAAATCATTTTTTAATTTAACAAAAGAATAATTCCCCCTTTTATTCGTAAAACTTTTTACGGATGAACACTTTATTTTACAAAAATGGCCATGAGCCAAGGGTCAAGAGACAAATCTTCACTTTTATTTTTTCCCTTGCCTTATGGCTTATGGCTAACGACTCCTTTTCTCAAGAGAAACAGCAAGACACAACCAAAGTTAATCAACTCGACGAGGTTTTGGTTTCCGCCGTTCGGGTAACCACAAAAATACCAATACCATTTTCTAATGTTAGCAAGGGAGAATTGGCAAAACGAAATTTGGGGCAAGACCTCCCCATTTTGTTAAATTATTTACCCTCTGTTGTTACCACTTCTGATGCAGGAAATGGAGTAGGTTACACCGGAATTCGCGTCCGCGGAAGTGATGCGACTAGGGTAAATGTTACCATTAATGGTATTCCATACAATGACTCAGAGAGTCAAGGAACCTATTGGGTAAATATGCCTGATTTTGCGTCTTCAGTGGAGAGTTTGCAGTTGCAACGCGGTGTTGGAACTTCAACCAATGGGGCCGGTGCATTTGGTGCCAGTCTGAATATGTTGACTGATTCCTATTCAGACAGTGCTTCGGGTGAGATTTCTAATTCCATCGGAAGTTTTAACACTCAAAAACATACGGTGAAATTCAGTACCGGATTGATGAACGACCATTTTGAAATTGCAGGACGTTTGTCTGCTTTAAAATCGGATGGTTATGTAGACAGAGCGAGTTCTGATTTGAAATCGTATTTCTTACAAGGAACCTATGTGGGTAAAACAACCTTAATCAAAGCTCTAGCTTTTGGAGGTTATGAACGCACTTATCAATCTTGGAATGGTGTTGATGCTAACACTTTAGCAACATATAGAACTTACAATTCCGTTGGAGAGAAATTTGATAGTAATGGAGTTTTTGAAGGGTATTATAATGACCAAGTGGATAATTATAATCAAGACCATTATCAGTTGCATTGGAATGAAAAAACATCTGATAAATGGAGTACAAATTTAGCTTTTCATTATACTAAAGGGAAAGGTTACTATGAGGAATTTGTTGATGATTGGAAATATACAAACGTATATTATGCCAATGATTCTCAGTTTTCTTTCATAGGATTAGATCCTATTACGGTTAATGGACAAACAATAACTTCAACAGATTATACTCGTAAAAAATGGTTGGATAACGATTTTTATGGAACCACATTTTCAACTAATTATAAAGTTGAAAAGTTAGATTTTATTTTGGGTGGAGGTTATAATAAATATGAAGGTGACCATTTTGATGAAATTCTTTGGGCTCAACATCCTTCTAATAGTCACCCTGGGGATATTTATGATTCTAGTTATTCAACAAAAACCGATGGGAATGTCTTTGCAAAAGCCAATTATCAATTATTGGACAACCTGAGTATTTATGGAGATTTACAACTTCGAAATGTGCATTACAAAACCAATAGTGGTGAAACGGGTTTGGTAAATGAAAACTTGAATTTTTTCAATCCAAAGGCAGGAGTTACTTTTGATATTACTAAACAAAATGGCTTATACTTTTCATATGCCAGAGCCAATCGCGAACCAAATAGATCGGATTACAAAAATGGAAGCCCAAAATCAGAAAAGTTAAATGATTTTGAATTAGGATGGAGATATACATCTGAGAAAGTAAAGTTAAATGCCAATGCTTATTATATGGCATACAAAGATCAATTGGTTTTAACAGGGGAATTAGACGATGTGGGAAGTCCAATTCGTAAAAATAGTGGCGACAGTTACAGGTTAGGATTAGAAATTGATGCAACTTTGAAACTTTCAAAAATGTGGGCTATAGCGCCCAATTTCACCCTAAGCAGTAATAAAAATGTTGATTTTGTTTCAGATGTAAGCGGTGCTTTAACCAATTTGGGGGACACCAATATTGCTTATTCGCCTAATTTTATTGCAGGAAATATGTTGACTTTTTCGCCAATTCCTGCGTTTAAAATTAGTTTGTTGTCTAAGTATGTTAGTGAGCAATACATGAATAACATTGAGGATGCCGGTGGCAAATTGAAAGATTATTTTGTCAATGATTTCAATGCTTCTTATGAAATTGCAACTACGTCAATCTTTAAATCGATTGCTATAAATTTATTGGCAAATAATATATTTAATGTAGATTATGTTTCTAATGGAGCCGATTATGGTGGAGGATATGTTTATTATTATCCACAAGCAGGAGTCAACTTTTTAGTTGGGCTGACGCTGAAGTTTTAGATTAATCATAACTGTATTTCATAAAAGCCTGATGTTTAAGAATGTCAGGCTTTTCAGTTAGTTATATACCCGTAAAACATTTCCCCTAACTTCAACCCGATACTGTTTTAAAGGATATTGTTTTCCAGTACTTTGACCTGAAAATAAACTATACTCCGCACCGTCACAAGAACAAACCACAGTTGTTTTGTCAATTTTTAAGGGGTCTACAGGGTCAAGTTTTTTAAAAGACATCGTGGAACAACTGCTAAGAGCTTGGTTGGGACAAGCCGCATCAAAGACGTTGTAGCCGCTGCCGGTATTAAAAATAAATAAACCTCGACCTATTCCTTGATTGGGGTAATAAATAGCATTGATAGGAGTCAAAAGATTGGAATAAGTAGGTAAATCCATGTTGACGTCTATGGTAAAAGTATAATTAGGTAAATACGGGTTTTTATTGTTAAAGCCATTATCAGTACAAGAAAAGAAAAAGGACGAAAGAGTCAACAGCAGGATAATTTTTCTCATTTTCTAAAATATTGCAAAAGAATTGTTGAAACAAATTTAATTTATTTAACTTTGGAATAGATATGATTGGCATTAAATTGTGAATTAAAAATTAAAAACAATATCTTTGTGGAAAGAAATCCCGTCCAGATGGGATTTTTTCTATTTTATATAAACGATGAAGTTATGAGCGCAGTATCTTATTACACAGCAGAAGGATTAAAAAAATTAAGAGAAGAATTAGATTATTTAAAAAGTGTGATGCGTCCAAAAGCATCCCAAGATATAGCAGAGGCAAGAGATAAAGGAGATTTATCCGAGAATGCCGAGTACGATGCTGCCAAAGAGGCACAAGGAATGTTGGAAATGAGAATTGCTAAACTGGAAGCAGTACATTCTAGTGCCCGTTTAATAGACGAAACACATTTAGACGTTTCCAAAGTATTGGTATTGTCGAACGTGAAAATCAAGAATCAAGCCAATGGAATGGAAATGAAATATACCTTGGTTGCCGAAAGCGAAGCCGATCTTAAAACAGGGAAAATCTCCGTTACTTCACCTATTGGTAGAGGATTACTAGGAAAAAAAATAGGTGAAGTAGCCGAAATAACGGTGCCAAATGGTGTTTTGAAATTCGAAATCTTGGAAATTTCTAGAGATTAGCTTCAAATTGCAGATTACAGTCGGCAGGTTTAAACTATTGACGTCCAAATTCTAACCTCTAACTTCCTATGTCAAGTATTTTTACCAAAATCATAAAAGGAGAAATTCCTTGTTACAAGATAGTAGAGGATGCTGATTTTTTGGCTTTTTTGGATGTAAATCCAAACGCAAAGGGGCATACCCTATGTGTTCCAAAACAGGAAATCGACAAGATTTTTGATCTCGAGGATGATCTGTATCTTGGATTAATGCAGTTTTCAAAAAAAGTAGCGGTTGCGCTTGAAAAAACAATTCCCTGTAATAGAATAGGAATGGCCGTGATAGGACTTGAAGTTCCTCATGCTCACGTTCATTTGATTCCCTTGAACGAAATGGATGAAATGCGGTTTAAAAATAAAGTTTCCATGAATAAAGATGAATTTGAGGCCTTAGCGAGACAAATTCAGGCAAATCTGTAAAGCAATCAGCTTTTATTTTTAAACAATCCCTTTACTTTTTTTAAAAATTACCTGCATCGTTGTTCCTTTTCCAATATCGGAATTCAGTACTTTTATCGTTCCCTTGTGGTATTCTTCGACAATTCTTTTTGTTAATGATAATCCCAATCCCCACCCCCTTTTTTTGGTAGTGAACCCAGGCTCGAAGACACTTTTAAACTGTTTTTTTGGAATTCCTTTTCCAGAATCTGAAACATTTATTTTTACAAAATCGCCATCTTGTAGTACTTGCAAGGCCAATTTTCCTCGGCCCTTCATAGCATCGATGGCATTTTTAACTAGGTTTTCAATCGTCCAACTGTGCAAAGTGGGATTCATCAAAACCATAATGGGTGATTTCGGGGCTTTAAATGAAAATTCTACTTGCTTAGAAAATCGGGATTGCAAGTAATCGTAGGATTTTTGGGTTTCTTCAATGACATCCTTATTTTCTAATTTGGGTTCCGAACCTATTTTCGAGAAACGCTCCGTGATGGTTTGTAACCGTTCAATATCCCTCTCCATTTCAACAATAGTGGTTTGATCGATTTTCTCGACTTTCAGTATTTCCATCCAACCTATTAAAGAGGATAGTGGCGTTCCTATTTGGTGTGCAGTTTCCTTTGCCATTCCTGCCCAAAGTTTGTTTTGGGTTGCCATCTTGGTACTTTTATAAAAGTTGTAAACTAAGCCCGCAAAAAGGACGATAATAAGTAATAAGGCTATTGGATAATATTTAAGTTTGTTTAATAAAGAAGAATCGCCATAATATAATTTATGAATGTTATTATCTGAAATTTTCATAATGATAGGCTCATTTTGATTTTTCAATTTTTTTAAAAAAGCATTTAATTTGATCTTGTCCTTTAATATATCAATATCGATATTATTGGTATTTATTATAGAATCTTTGTTGGTTACTATTATTGGAATAGAAGCCTCTTGAATAATCTGAAACGGAAGTTCAATGTCAGCATTTGGATCAGCAGTATTAATTTTTTTTTGAGCCAATGCCCAATTCTGCATTTTAACGCGCTCTTCATTTTTAAAAATTTGAAAAAAGGTATAGGTATTCCAAAGAATCAGTGAAATAATTAAAAAGGAAGCAAAAATGATAATCCAACGGGTTGTATTTCTATTTTTAGAAAACTGCATAAATTGATTTTTGTGGCATAAATATAATAAT
>CAMBZB010000046.1 GCA_945872245.1 Flavobacterium psychrophilum | reverse complement strand
TAATATCAGGAAGTCCTGCAGTAAATTATATTGCAACGCTCGGTCCAAATTGGTATTTGCCTAGCCTTGACGAACTAATATTATTGCATGGCAGTCGCTTCGAAGTAAACAAAGCACTGTTTACCAATAATCAAACTTTATTATCCTTGTCTTTGTATTATTGGAGTAGTACAGAATATTCTTCTTCCGAGGCATTGTCTTACGATTTTTTGACTGGTTATACCGATGTTTCTGGTAAGACCTTAAATTATGGTGTTCGTGGTGTTAAATCATTTTAGAAAATTCGCAGTCATATAAAATTAATAACAATACATAGAAGATGTTACTAAAATACCGAACCGCTAACAGCACCTACAAAAAATTGGCGGTTCAGTGCTTCGTATGAAAGTTTTGTGGTTCAACAAACATTCGTTCTTCGTATGAACATTTGTGGTAAAAATCGCCAACTTCTTGTAGCTGCAAACCGTTAAAGGTAATTAACTAAAAACATGAATAATAAAGTTGTCTATATTCACAGAAAACTGACTGACCAAACTGTTTTTTATGTCGGCATAGGATCAGTTGATAGACCTTATATAATTCAAGGAAGATCAAAATTATGGTATAATACAGTAGCTAAACATGGTTTATCTATTGATATTATTGAAACAGGTCTAACTGCTGATCGTGCAAAAATTCTAGAGATAGAATTAATCAAGCAATACGGGAGAAAAGACAAAAACAAAGGTACTTTAGTAAATTTAACAGATGGTGGAGATGGTTTATTAAACCCAACAAAAGAGCAAATTGAAAATAGGACAAAAAAAACTAAGAAGCCAATTTCGGTTTACAATTTAAAAGGAGAATATTTACGCGATTTTGAATCCACTAAAGAGGCAGCACAAATATTAGAATTGAGACCAAACAATATTACGGATGTACTTAAAGGTAATCTTGTTTTTATATCTAATTACTTATTTTCCTACAAAGACTCTATACCAAACGAATCGATTAAGGCTTGGGCAAACTCATTAGCAAATAAATCGGATAGGATAAATATTTTCAAGATGTTTACATTAGACGGCGTCTTTGTTAAAGAGTTTTTTAGACTTTCTGAAGCGGCGAAATATGTTGGATTAAAAAAAGGAGATAAAATTAAAATGGTTCTTGATAAAAGCCTGAATGGTTCAAAACGAGTAATGACTGCCGGAAATCATATTTGGATATATAGCGAAAAAGCAACACGTAAAGAAATAAAACTTCGAATAGATGAAATAAATTCTTATCAACCAGGAAACAATTTACAATTACTTAATAAATTCAAAAAAATTCAAATGATATCATCAGATAAAAAAGCAATTAAGTCATTTAATTCCTTGCAAGAAGCAGCTAAATACCTTAAAATACAAGGCACATCAGGTATTTCTCACTGCTTAAGTGGCAAACAAAAAACGGCTCATGGATTCATTTGGAGATACATTTAATACCTTTAACAGCACCTACCCAAAAGGCGGGGTTTCGTGTTCCAAAGACAGTTTTGTGGTTAAACAACCATTCGTTTTTCAAATCAAGTTTTGTGGTAAAAGTCACGCCCTTCGGGTAGCTGCAAACCGTTATGGGCTATAATACGAAAACCGAGTGAATAGTGAACGAATTAATTTGTAAAGTTAACGGAGAGATTTTAAACGATTTTCAAACAGAAAAATTTAAATCTTTTTATAAATACTTATCTAAAAATTACATTAATAATTAATATAAAAAAATGAAACAACTTATTACTATCTTATTATCATTCATAACATTCATTAGTTATGCTCAATCAACAAATTGGAACGAATACAATCTTAAAGAGCATTGGAAAATAAACGGAGCAGAAGAAATAGAAGGTATCTATATAGATAATCGAGATGTATTAAATTGTAATGGCTTTGGTAATTGTAAAGATGATAGTTATACCGTAAAACAAAAATTTTATATTGTCAAACAAAATAATGAATACACAATTGGTACTTTAACAGGTGGATACAATGAAAAATTAGTTAAAATGACCGGTTATCAAAAGTATTTTCTTAATATAACACCTAATGATTTTTATTTTATTAATCTTAAGGATAATGATGAAATAACACTTAGTTTATATCTTAATAACTCAAATGAACTTATATCAGAAAAGGTAACTTTTAATGAGGAACATGATTATGGTGCTGTGTCTAAAATAACATTTAAAGATAAATTTTCACCAATTTACAAACCTGAAAAAAAACAAGAAATTGTTCAAAAACAAAAATCTTCAGGAACAGGTTTTGGCATTTCATCTAACGGCATTATAGTAACTAACTACCACGTAATAGATAATACCACAACAATCAAAGTTCGTGGAGTAAATTCTAACTTCAATAAAACATATAAAGCAAAAATACTTGTATCAGATAAAAATAATGATCTAGCACTAATACAAATTGATGATTATAATTTCACTTCACTTGCTCCTATTCCTTACACAATAAAAACAAGTATTACAGGAGTTGGTGAAAATATATTTGTTTTAGGATATCCATTAAGAGCAACTATGGGAGACGAAATTAAACTTACAAACGGTATTGTTAGTTCAAAATCAGGATTTCAAGGTGACGTAAATTCTTATCAAATATCTGCTCCAATTCAACCAGGAAATAGTGGAGGACCACTTTTCGATAACCAAGGAAATTTAATAGGAATAATTAACGCAAAACATACTGGGGCAGAAAATGCTTCTTATGCAATAAAAGCAAGTTATTTGACAAACTTAATTGACTTATTACCAACGCCTCCAAAACTTCAAACAATAAATTTATTAAAGGGGAAAACTTTAACACAGCAGGTTGGACAGGTTAAAAATTTTGTATTTATAATTGAAACTGAATAATAATTACAGCCCATAACCGCCGTTTGGCAATATGGCGGGTTTAGGCTTAATTTAAAAGTTTTGCTTATCAAAAAAGTTAGAGTGATAAACCGAAAGTTAAGGAAATTACCCTCCGACTAGCGCAAGCGTCTTGCTTGTAAACAGATACAAAAAAATAGAATGGATACGAGCGGGACATTCGAGCTAGCTATTAAAAAAATTTAATAAAAAAAACACTCCAGAAAACTAGAGCTCTGTCCATATAAAATTGAAACAAATGATGCATTAGCTTCAGCGGCAATTAAGTTTAAAGCCGATGGCTTTCCTCATATCGTTCAAAAATTTTTTATCTATTTTAAGTTCTAAAGAAGTTCCAATTATCCTAATAAGATAGCCAATTATTTCTTTATCGCTAGTGAAATCTTTAAAATCAATTGTAAATGTTAAATGGGTATATTTTTGTTTTTTCACAACAATACTTTTGTTATAAATGCCATCATCAAAAAATATTGAATCATTTTAGTTAATATTCGTTAAAAGGTATTTTATATAAAACTCCCTTTAGAATCAATACTAACTTTTTAATTTAAATTAATTACTTTTGCAGTCATGTGAACTATTATTTTATTGAAATTTAATGGATAAGAACAACTTATTTTTACGAAAATAAACTTCACTAAAAAATATAAAAAAATTAACTACAACAATATCAATAAATTAAAAAACACAATCTATTATGTTTCATAAAGAAGGATCTCAATCTATTTTAATAGGTATTGTTTTTACAGCTGTTGTACTGTTATTGTCCGATAAATTTATTGATTTGAATTGGCTAAAAATGGCCTTGCAAATCAGTGCTTTTGTACTATTAATCATCATATTGCAGTTTTTCAGAAATCCAAAACGTACCGTAATTACCAATGACAACCAAATTTTGGCTCCAGTAGACGGAAAAGTGGTCGTAATTGAAGAGGTCTATGAAGGGGAATTTTTCAAAGACAAACGAATTCAAGTTTCTATTTTTATGTCGCCCATTAATGTACATGTAACACGATATGCGCTTAGTGGCATAGTGAAATTCAGCAAATACCATCCCGGAAAATTCTTGGTGGCTTGGCACCCAAAGGCCAGCGAAGAAAATGAAAGAACGACTGTAGTTATCGAAAATAAAACTTTTGGAGCTATTTTATACCGCCAAATTGCAGGCGCTTTGGCTAGGAGAATAGTCAATTACGCCGAGGAAGGAATGCAGGTTATACAGGGTGAAGATGCTGGTTTTATAAAATTTGGTTCGAGAGTTGATTTGTTTTTGCCTTTAGGGACTCCTATCAACGTTGTACTTAACCAAAAAGCAATAGGAGGAAAGACCGTTATCTCCACAAAATTGGAATGAACGAAAAAGATTTAGATACACGTTTTCAAGAAGCGGTAGAAATAGCTTCACAGATGACTCAGGAATCCCTGCCACAAGATGTCCAATTACGTCTTTACGCCTTTTACAAGCAGGCAACCTTCGGAACATTGAGTTACAACCATTCTCAAAGTTATGATTTAAGAAATGCTTTCAAAACCAATGCCTGGATTCAAATAAGCCATTTGTCTGTTGACGAGGCAAAAGAACAATACATAGAAATTATAAATTTCCTGTCGGAAAAATAAGTACGAGTTATGAAAAAGATGCATTTTCTAATAACAATTATATTGTTGGTTACCATTTTACTTTCCTGCAACAACAAAAAACTTACTGAAGTAGTCGAAGTGCCTTTACCTTCGGCCGAAGAAAAAATAACGATGGGAGTTCCTGACGATGTAAAAGCAGATGAAGGTGCATTCCAGATGGAAAAATTACTTTATTCGTATGAGGCCTTGACTCCATACGTATCGGCATTAACGATGGAAATGCATTATTCAAAGCACTATTTGACATACACCAATAACTTAAACAAAGCGGTTGCTGGAACCGAATTAGAGAATCTGACCATTGAAGAAGTCTTATCGAAATTAGACACGAGTATTCCCGAAATAAAAAACAATGCTGGCGGATATTACAACCACTCCCTATATTTCAAATGTATAGCACCACAAGGCGCTAGACAACCCAAAGACACTTTAGCAACTGCTATGACAAAGAAGTTTGGTTCATTTGCCGAGTTTGCCACTTTATTCAAAGAGGAAGCCACAAAACAATTTGGATCGGCTTGGGTTTGGTTAATAGTGGATCGATCGGGAAATCTTCAAATTACAAGTACTCAAAATCAGGACAACCCACTGATGCGCAATGCACTCGTTCAAGGAACACCGATTCTGGCATTAGATCTTTGGGAACACTCTTATTATTTGGATTACCAATACAAAAGGAAAAACTATGTAGATGCTTTTTTCAAAATCATCAACTGGAGCAAAGTTACCGAAAATTACGAAGAGGCCGTGAAGAAATAATTAATTCAAGACCAAACTATAAATAAACGATTCAGAAGGACCAATGGTGATTTGAACCTTACCTTCACCATTTTCGACACGCAAGGGAATGCTGCTTTGGTGATACAATTGGTCTGTAATTGTATAAGTTCCATCCTTCAAACCCCATTTTTGAACAATATCTACAGGAATTCTCAATTCAAAATTACTTGTGGCTAGCCAATAAAAATTGGTGACAACAATCAATTTTTGAGTTTCTGACCATCGCACATAGGAATAGATCGCAATGTCATAACCTGGTGTGATATTACGATTACTGGATTGGATTTCCTGAAATTTTCCCATTAAGGCAGAACTCTGGACAGAAAAATTGAGTAGTCTTTTATAAAAATCGCGCAAGTCTTTCTCGTCTTGAGAAAGTTGGCCGCCATCAAATTTTCCTTCGTTCATCCAGCGTTGATGATTGGGCACGCCCACATAATCAAAAATAGAAGTTCTGGAATTCGTTCCAAAGCCCCCATTTTCATTGGCAGCCTCCCCCACTTCCTGTCCAAAATAAATCATGGTTGGCGCAGTGCTTATCGTAGTAGAAACAACCATTAAGGGCTTCCCTTTTTCTGGCGTTCCTGCAAATTCTGGACTTGCCAATCGCTGTTCATCGTGGTTGTCTAGAAAATTGAGCATGTGATGCTCAATGTCGGTCATGTTTTTTTGGATGTCCGAAAGTCCATCAGGCCAAGACCTACCTTGAATTATATCCTTCAGTTTATCGTAGGTTTCCACTTTGTCGTAGAGATAATCCATTTTACCCAAACGGATATAATTGCGATATTCATTTGGGTTATACACTTCGGCCATTAAAAAAGATTCTGGATTAGCCATTTTTATTGCTGAATTCATATAACTCCAGAATTCATAAGGCACCATTTCGGCCATGTCATATCGAAAACCATCCACGCCTTTGGCTGTCCAATACAAGGCGACATCACGAAATTTTATCCAAGAATTGGGCACACTTTTATCCTTCCAAAAATCGAAATGTTCCTGACTCGATTTGGCATCAAAACCTGGGGGAAGTTCCGGGAAATCTTTCGAACCATCGGGACGAATTCCATAATTTATTTTCACGGTTTCATACCAATCGTTGCGATCTGGCTTCGCCACTCGGGAACCGTTACCTGTCCATTTTGCTGGAAATTCGTGGAATTTATCGTCAATATTTGGATTACTTTCGCCGGTTAATGGCGTGTCCATATCAGGTATTTCTAAAGGAGTATTGGGAATATAATAAAAATTATTCTCTCGATGGTATTCGACTGAAACATCATCATCAGCACCAAAATCCCTAGTGCCTTCGGGATTGTTTTTACCTTCATATTTTCGGGCAACATGATTGGGAACAATATCAATAATAACGTTCATTCCGGCTTTGTGGGTTCGGGCAACCAAATCCTCAAATTCTAGTAAACGATTCGCAGGATTCACCGCCAAATCTGGGTTAACATTATAGTAGTCCTTGACGGCGTAAGGCGAACCGGCGCGTCCTTTTACCACTTCTGGACTATCATTTGAAATTCCAATTGAAGTATAATCTCGAACCAAAGCGTGATGCGGAACCCCAGTGTACCAAATATAAGCAACGCCCAAATCCTTGATTTCTTTCAGTGCTTTAATGGTGAAATCGTTGAACTTACCCACTCCATTTTCCTCGATGGTTCCCCAAGGTTTGTTATTCCTGTTTTTATTCCCAAATAATCGAGTAAAAACCTGATAAACAATCACTTTATTGCAAGTCATATTCTCTTTCGTTTCTGAGTTGATTTTCAAAATCATTCCTTTTTAGACTGTTGCCAAAGACAGCTTTCTACTTCTTGGTTGCTCGTCTTCTAATATGAAATTTTCATTATTGTTTTTCATTAGAATTTCTATGAAAATCTATGTGTTTTTTTACCATCTCCTCTTTTATATTTCCTAAACTACAACAGCAAAATTCTAATTGCCCAAAAATGGCGACCCCAATATCTTTTTTATTTTAAAATTCCGAAAATCAAATGCACAAATACTACCTTTCATCATTTAAACCAAAGTGCTAATATATACCAGAATAGGAAACCTATATTTGTTTGAAAAACTATATGAACAGTTAATTTTGAAACTTTAAACCATTTCTGCGCTGAGAATTCATTCAACAAAAATATGTTTTTAGAAGCTAATAGCAAAATACACTAATGTGCATAGTTTTAACTATTTTTGTGACCAATAAAACTTTGTGAACTTTGCGAAAAATCTTCGTGCCTTTGCGATTAAAAAAACATAAATTTTGAGCAATGATTTTATAAAATACCAAGCCCAAACTTCTCCCTATCCTTTAGGAATGGAGGTTTCGTATGCTAAAGGATCTTATATTTTTGATACCAACAATAAAAAATACCTAGATTTTGTGGCTGGTGTTTCGGCGTGTACGCTCGGGCATCAACCGCCAAGGGTCAATCAGGCGATAAAAGACCAATTGGACAAATATTCGCACGTAATGGTGTATGGCGAATATTCACAGGGGCCGGCGGTAGACTACTGCAAATTGCTGGCTTCACTCTTACCCAAACCATTAGAAAAAACCTATTTGGTTAATTCCGGTACCGAAGCCATAGAGGGCGCCCTAAAACTCGCCCGAAGAACCACCGGAAGAAGCCAATTGATTTCTTGCCATAATGCCTATCACGGCAATACCATGGGTTCGTTGAGCGTGATGGGATTCGAAGAACGCAAACGTATTTTTCGTCCGTTGATTCCTGATGTCGAATTTATCACCTTCAACAACGAAGCAGACTTAGACAAAATAACCACCAAAACTGCGGGTATTCTTCTGGAAACCATTCAAGGTGGCGCGGGTTTTATCGAACCTCATAACGACTTCCTGAAAAAGGTTCGCGAGCGCTGCAACCAAGTGGGTGCGCTCCTGATTCTCGACGAAATCCAACCGGGTTTTGGAAGAACGGGAAAACTTTTCGGTTTCCAAAATTACGATGTCGTTCCCGATATTTTGGTGATGGGAAAAGGAATGGGCGGCGGCATGCCTGTGGGTGCTTTCACGGCATCCTCAGCAATGATGGATTTGTTGAGCCACGATCCAAAGTTGGGACACATCACGACTTTTGGAGGTCACCCTGTCATTGCGGCAGCCTGCTTGGCTACTTTGCAGGAAATTACCGAAACAAATTTGATGGCAGAAGCTTTGGAAAAGGAAAAACTCATCCGATCACTTTTGGTACATCCTTTGCTACTAGAAATTCGAGGAAAAGGGTTAATGCTCGCCGCCATGACCGAAAGCGCAGCAATAACAAATGAGGTGATTCTTCGCTGTCAAGACAAAGGGCTCATTTTATTTTGGTTATTATTCGAAGAATGCGCCATAAGAATCACACCACCGTTAACCATTTCTGAGGATGAAATTCGGGAAGGTTGTGCCATAATGTTGGACGTATTGAATGAAATAATGATATAAGATTGAAGAGTAACGATTGCAGATTTAAGATTTCGAGCTCGTTTCAAAATTAAAAATAACCAAACAACTTGTTAATTAAATTGTTTACAAAAATTCCAAATTTTCCTCACCATAACAATAAGGTTGCCTAATTTTATTTTGGCAAACTCAAAAAAAAGAAAAGCTATGCAATTAAGCAACGAGGAAGAAGAATACAACCTATCGCTTTCAAAATTTGAGTCCATGTTAAAAACCAACAAGGTTCTCTTTTTTGATTCCGAAGAATTTGAAGATATTATACTGCACTATCTCGATATGGGCAAAGCCGCATTGGCAAAAAAAGCCCTAAAACTAGCTTTAGAACAACACCCGAAATCTACTGGACTAAAATTAGTCCAAGTTGAAATGCTGGTCTATGATGACAAACTTGAGCAGGCTGAAAAGCTATTGAACGAATTGTACGCCATCGAGCCAACCAATGAGGAAATCTATATCCAAAAGGCCAACATTTGTTCTAAAAGGGACCAACACGAAAAAGCGGTTGAATTATTGAAAATTGCTTTAAAATACACTGACGATTTAGCCGACGTCTACAATTTAATCGGGATGGAATACCTCTTTATGGACAATCTGGAAATGGCCAAGGAAAGCTTCATAAAATGCTTAGAAGAAGATCTTGACGACCAATCGGCTTTGTACAACGTGGTGTATTGCTTCGAATTCTTAGACCAGAATCAAGAAGCCATTACGTATTTGAAACAGTACATCGACAAAAACCCGTATAGCGAAATCGCCTGGCATCAGTTGGGTCGCTTGCATTATGGCGTAAAAGAATATGAAAGTGCCATTAGCGCTTTTGATTATGCCACACTCATTGACGATGAATTTCTGGGCGCTTTTATGGAAAAAGCCAAAGCCCTGGAACGCCTAAAAAAATACGAAGAAGCCATTGAAAGCTTCAACCGAACCATTGAATTAGACGACCCTACCTCCTACGCTTTATTGCGCATTGGGAAATGCTACGAGAAATTAGGAAACAAGGTGCTGGCTTTAAAATACTATAACAAAACAGTTCACGAAGATCCCCTTTTGGACAAAGGTTGGATTGCCATAACCGATTTTTATGTGCGCCAAAAAAACTTCCAAAAAGCCCTCCTTTACGTCAACAAAGCGCTGTCGATTGACAATCAAAATCGAATGTATTGGAAGCGATATGCCACAATAAACAAACAATTGAACTTGTTTGAAGAGGCTGAATTTGGCTACCGAAAAGCGGTAGAATTTGGTGATTACCAATTGGATACTTGGTTGTTTTGGGTGGACATTCTCCAATTTTTGGGGGAATTCGAAAGTGCCATACAAACCTTGTTGCAAGCCTCGGAATATTTCCCGGAAGAGAACGAAATTGAATATCGATTGGCTGGATTGTATTTTATGATTCAACAAACTACCAAAGCCAAATTCCATTTAAGCAATGCTTTGCGATTGAATTTTGATAATTACATCCTTTTAGAAGATTTATTCCCCGTGGTTTGGGCGCGAAAAATGGTGCAAAATTACATTGCAAAACATACGAAATAAAATACAACACCCATTTTATAATGATTGATATTATCAGAAAACGCTTTGGTTTACTGGGACGCAACATAAATTACTCCTTCTCTAAAGGCTATTTTACCGAAAAATTCGCCACCGAGAATTTAGCAGGTTGTAGCTATGATAATTTTGACATTCCGGAAATAACCGCTTTCCCCGAAATCATAAAAAACACTCCCGACTTAAAAGGAATGAATGTCACCATACCGTATAAGGAAGTTGTGATCCCTTATTTAGACCAACTATCGAAAAAAGCAACTTTGATTGGCGCGGTAAATACCATTAAAATCAACAAAAAAGGAAAACTAAAGGGCTACAATACGGATTATTATGGTTTTATGAAATCCCTGCAGCCCTTATTGCAAGCGCACCATAAAAAAGCCTTGATTTTAGGAACGGGTGGCGCATCAAAAGGGGTCGCTTTTGCCTTGGACGAACTGGGTATTGGGTACACTTTTGTTTCTAGGGAAGCCAAAGCAAACGCCATGGCTTATGACCAAATTAACTCTGGCACCTTTGACGAGTACCAAATCATCATCAATTCGAGTCCGGTGGGAACCAGCCCGAATACAGAGGCTTCGCCATTAATTCCCTACAACTATTTTACCGAGAAGCACATTGCTTACGACTTGATTTACAATCCTGGGGAAACCCAATTCCTTAAAAAAGCCAAAGTACAAGGCGCACAGACCAAAAATGGACAGGATATGCTAGTTTTTCAAGCGGAGAAAGCTTGGGAAATTTGGAATAAATAGAAAAGTCCTTTTGATGATTTATGAATTAAAAATCCTATTTTTGGAAATAAATAAAGTCTGACGTTTGTCAAACAAAGCCACCCAATTTAGGGGTGATTAGTCAGACATCGTCAGACCTATATACTAGTTATCTACAACTTTTCCTCCAACCCTCCATTTTGCACTTAAAGTACTGTAATCATTGACTTTATAAAATCAGTAAGAGCAGAATAAAGCACAAAAAAGCAACGAAATACTTGTTTTGTTGTACCCATTGTTGTACCTTCGTATCATGATGCACCCATTTGAAAACCTAGTATTTACAATACTTTCACTCGTTTGCATTACTTTACAAAAGTAGTATAACATTTCTAAACTCCTATTCCTATGGCATCGATTAAACTAATTTTAAGAACACACCAGGTAGACCAAACCGGACATAG
>CAMBZB010000045.1 GCA_945872245.1 Flavobacterium psychrophilum | reverse complement strand
TCTCGCCTTCTTCCATTTTTCCTCCTGGAAATTCAAATTTCTTAGAAATATATTCGAGTTTATTCTCACCGCGCTGCACGCATAATATTTTTTGATTGTGCATAATAACTGCAGCAACAACTTCGACTTTTTTCTTCTGACTTTGCATTGAAGCTAAGGTAATTAATTTATTGAAACTTGATTGTTTTTTGCTCTACCTCCATATACCTAAACCCATTATTACTTGCAATCATCAGCATTGGTTCAATTGTTTCTCTGTATTTGTCTTTCGAGAAATCTAGTGTTGGGAAAATGGATAAATAATCTTCTAGGAATTTGTTTTTGGGGTTCAACTGTTTTACAATCTTAACTCCTTCTTTTTGAACTTCGAAAAAGTTATCAAAATAGCTGTCTAAATTCGGCAGTTTATCACTTTTTATGCTGTTAAAATTGGGGTCTGCGGGAACCAAATTCCACATGAGGTTGTGCGCAACATATTGGAAAGGAACGAAATGTTCAACTGCGTATGTACCCGAGATGAGTTTCTTTCCGGTGTAAATACAGTCAACAGATCCAAGCTCGGTAATCACGAGATCCCAAAAGTCCTTTTTATGTTTCAACAAGCTGCCACGTTTATCTGGGCGCTTCAATTTATTAGGTAAATCAGGAACATTTGGATTTTTACTTTGCAAATACAAGGAAAGATTCCAATAGCAAAAGTCTTTCAATACGCCTGCATTCCGCTTAAAATAATCCACCCAATCCGGTTGCATCAGAATGCTATCTTTGTAAAGTGAATAGGGCGTGTAATAAGAGTTTTCATGAGAACGCTGATACATTAACCCCTCATTGTGAGCCCCCAACCACGGACTTAAAAACTTAAACGGAACATTATGATCAAAATGGTTCAGTTCTTTGATGGTTTCTTTGTTGGTAGAAGCCAATAAACGGTTGATGATTTCTTGTTTAGAAGTGTCCACATCAAACGCTTCAAGACCTTTCAATTTCTCAATGGCTTGTTGCAATTTATCTTGCATCCCAAATGAAACGTGAAAGTAATTTACCGTAAACCATGCATTTGCAATCATACGAGCAAAAAGTTCTTTCTTGGGAATTTCATCTTTTCCACCTTCTACCGACTCAATAATCGCCAACAACCAATAATATTTATAGGTCGCACTTGTATTTCGAAAGCAGGAACTTAATTTACTGACCGAAACCTTGAGATCGTGTGGAAGATTCATTTGGATAAAAATAGTCTTTTTCTAAAACGTAGGATGGTTAAGTTAAAGGTTGTTTCAAGCAGGGTGAATCATTCACCCGCAAATTAGCACAATAAGATTGTCCCAACCAGGCGCTTGACTTGAGTTGTCAAACTATTTTTTTGAGTAGATTTTTTCATTTACTTGTTGCTTAGTTTTTGCAATCTAAAAGTAGCCTCGATGCTACTTTTTTCTTTTGCTATAATTCCATTGAAATCATAGCCTGCCTTTCAATTAATGGATAAATGCTCCAAGTCTGGATTTGGGGATTATTGACATTCACTCATTTTCCTATCTCTTTCCTTTTGATCCGCTGCACTGTTCCCAGTAGGGACATCATTATCGAGACATTCTTGATATAATTTTGCTTGTTCATCAGTAATATTTCCTCCACTAGACATCTCTTTCATTAAATCCAAACAATCACAAAATGACATTGCCTTTTCATTTTTTATTATATTTTCTTCTTCTTTCATTGTTGAATTTTCATCCACTTTAATTGTTGAATTTTCATCTACGTTATTTGAATTAAAAATTTTACGAGCTCCTACAACGAAAATAAAAATAATTGAAACTATAATCGTTAAAAGGGAGAAAATTTTGATTCTCGATAGATTCATCTGTTTCTTTAATTGAATTTGTTGATTCCGCAACAACTCTTGTTCTAATCCCTTCTCCTTTTCATCGTTGTATGTTGTAGATGCGAAATCAGCATCAAAAATTGTTTCTTCAGAAATAAATTTATCATAATTATCAATGTTAACATTTAACTTCATTGTAACAGCCTTCGAATTTAATATCTGAAATTGTTCCTGACTAAAATTATAGGTTTTAAGAAATGAAAGAAAATCATTTCCTTTTTTAGTTCTATCTTCTCCAGAACTTGTATTTATTAAGTCACCATGTTTAAAGTACTCTAAAGTAAATGCTTTACTAAATTGGTATTGGTTATGAATGATTCTAAACTTTTCTATATTCTCCATATTCTTATTGTTTTGATTAAAAATTCACATAATGGACTTGTCTATTTTTTAGCAATGTCAACCATGCTACATCGTAAATGTAATTATAATATTGAGGCCATTTACTTGTTATATAGATTATTGCATAATGCTCGATTGCTTTTGATGTTCATTTTACTTGTGTCTTTTGATCGGAAACCTAATCTAGATTTCCTTTTTGATATTTAGCAATCATTAAATCACAAAAATCACAGTTCAGACACCTTTCCTGTTCACGTCCCTCAAAAACCCTTCAATCGGAGCTATATAATTGACCTAAATATGTTTTAATCATTCGCCCGCAAATTAGAACAATAAGATTGACCCCACCAAATCTTTGACTTGAGTTGTCAAACTATTTTTTTGAGTAGAATTCTTCATTTCCTTGTTGCTTAGTTTTTGGAATCTAAAAGTGGCGTTAACACTACTTTTAATACTTAGCCTAATTCTGCATTTTCTTGATTTATTTTGATGGAATTACTTCCCAATACAATATCATACACCACCACTAAACCCCTTGATTTCATTGGGTTTTAGCGATGCTATTTTGTTCGTGTGCCACTAATGGGTCATGGCACACGAGGGTAGATATTGGTGGGGAAATCGGAGGGAGAAGGGGGTGTTGATAAGTGTTGGAGTGATTAACTTTTTGCGGCTACCCGAAGGTGACGATTTCTATGAACTAAACTTTCGGCCATCATAAAACTTATTCCGAAGCACGAAGCTTCGTTTAACCACTGAACCGCCTCTTTTGGGTAGGTGCTGTTGTGCGTTCGGTGTTCTTATTTCGGTTTGATTTTCATTCGTTTGTACTTGTTTATGTCAGCGTTGGAAAAGCCATACTCTTTTGTAATTTTTGGTTGCAGCGTTGGCTGGAGCGAATTGCAAATGTGTATGGCTTTAAGCTGAAGTTTAATTGAATGATGTCTCATATTTCAAAACATTATGAGATTAATTCTTCCACCATTCTTCCTCAGTGTATTCAAAAATAGAAGAATTTGAAATGTTATTTAAAAAGTCATTAAAATTCATCGGTCGTATGTATAGTAAATTTCCTTCCTCAACTCTTTGAATTTCAAATTTGTTTGTTCCTTCGATTAATTCTATTGTTGAAAAATCTAGAGCAGAAAGAATACTTTCTACTCTGAAATACCTATATGTGTCATCATGAATATTCGGAGCAACCACATTCAAATATTTATTATTGAACCCAATCCATCTCTCATCGTCTTTAATGTGTCTTACAGTAGTAGTTGTTTCATTATGTAATTGTTGACTTCTATCCGTTATTTTTGTCACTTCTACTAGCCAGACAGTTTCGCAGGAGTGTTTGGAGAAAATATAGATATCACCTACTTTGGATTTATAACCCGTTGGAACTCCTTGGGAATCTGTTTTATAACTTGGCCTTATGTAATAATCGTCACCATATTTTTTATAAATTAGGAGAGCGACTAAAAACTCTAACATTAATGGAGGCTTGTTTACAAGTAGTGTGTAGCTTAGAAAATTAGGTATGGTAACTTCAGATGGTCCACAAACAAAATATCCTCTTTTATCTGATATTGATTGAATGCTATAAAGCAAATCTTGTTCGTTTAAATTATAAAGTTCATCTATTCTCCTTAAATAGTCAGTTTCTTGTTCATCATGAATTACTTCAGCATCTCTTTTAGTAGCTATTATATTTCTAAATTGAATAGAATGACTACCTAATTTTTTAAAATACAAATAAGCTCCATCCGGAACTTTTTCTGAATCTAAAATTTCAAAATTTACGGCTAATAAGTCTTCAATAAAATCTAATTCTCTTACATTTAATTCATATAATCCTTGTCTTTCTGAAATCAAACCACTGAGAATCAATAATCGCCTAATTTGATCAGGATAACCAGAGCTTCCATAGGCTGTTCCTTCTTCATTACAATTGATTTCAACACCTTTAAAATTTCCATATTCTTCTAATCTTTCTGAAAACTCTTCATAATTATTAATAGGTCTTTCAATTAAATTTAAAAAATCGTCAACATTACCATCTATTGAAAATGTTGATAATGCTATTTGAGTGTATGACAATCTATTTGTTTCTTTCTGCAAAATCGAATTTAAAAGGAAAGGGAAATAACGATAGTCGTTTTGAAGGCTATGCGTTTTAAAAGGGTTTTTCACGTTAAATTTTATCAACTGCATTGCAAATACTTCTTGTTCCGTTAGTTCGTCTGATATATACAAATTCCCAATCTCTGAAAATTCTAATATTTCTTCCCAACGTACATATACTAATCCAAGCATATTTGGAGTTTGCATATACCCAGCAAAACGACTACAATATCCTTGACCCGTTCTATTTCCAGGAAAACCGTAAATTGGTTTACGTCCTTCATGAACTTCTATTACATTTTCACGAATTGTTTCAATAGTGTCATCCTCAGCAACTTCAAATAATCCAGATGTAGGTAAGTCAGAATATTCATCATTACGAGAACGTAAATGCATCTCACACATTATTTTCAAAACGGTTTGATCATCTAATCTTTCTCCCTCGTAGAGTTTTGCAACTTTTAACATTGATTTAAGTCTAGCTGGATTTCTAACTGATGTTTCAAATGATAATTGTTTATAAGCCATAATTTAAGAGTGGATTTCTGTTTCTCTATTCCTTTTTTGAGAAATAGATTTTTTTGGTTGGTAATTTGTTATTAAAACTTCCTTAAACTCTTTGTTAGAGTTGTCGTGATAGCTGATGTAATTACTTTTTATATCAAAAGAGTAATACCTCTCACACCAATTCAAAAACTGCGTGTTAATTTTCCCTTTATAGTGCGTCACATTTGATATTGCAAAATTTACATTTTGTTTATCTAATGTTTCAAGAAGTTTAAGTAATCTTTCTTCCATTTCTTCATTCCATAATTTGTTATATTCACTGAATGTAATTAAATATGGTGGGTCAAGATATATGAAATCACCTTCTTGAAATTTTATTCGTTCGAAGAAGTCAATAAAATCTAGATTATAAAATGTGGTATTCTTTTGTTTAATTAAATCGAAATAATGATTTAATGCTGTAAAAGTATTTTTGTTAAAATCAACATTGCCGACAGGCAAATTGTATTCGCCTCTTGAATTAAATCGAAGCATACGATTAAAGCCATAAATCAACAACAAATAAAGTTGCAAAACACTTTTTTCATTACTCGAATTGTACTCGAATTTTAGTTGGTTAAACCCTTGCTTGTTAAATTTTGCGTAATATGTTTTTACCCATTTCTCTTTTAATTCCTGCGGAACAATGTCTTTGATATATGAATGAGATAAACCGTATTTTTCAATTATTTCAAATACGTCATCAAAAAATGCTTTTGGATTTTTAGCCTGTTCAATCAAAAATTTGTGAATATCAATAACATTGGAATCTATGTCATTCAATAAATATTCGTTGGCGTTTATGTTCAAAAATACCGAACCACCACCTGTAAATGGCTCAATAAAGCGGTTTACCTCTTTAGGGAAATATTTGCTGATTTTTGGGAAAAGCTTATATTTATCCCCAACATAAAATAAAGGCGATCGATATGTATTTTTGTGTTTAGTCATATTTTTTTGTTAGGAACAAAAATTCTTTATGGTCGTTAAACTCGGTTTTTCCGGCATTAAAGTATTGGTGTGATTGCTCAAAAATTTTAGTTTTTCCAACTCCATTTAAAATCTCAACTATTTCATCGTATTCAATTTTGTTTTTTGATGATTTGCTTTTTGATTTGTAGGTGTTGTTGTATGATACCGCTAAATATTTAACGTCCAAATTTTCAACCAAATCTTTAAAAGCGTCTTTTGCTTTTACCGTACAATATTTGCTCATATTTTCTGGATCTGGTTTTAATGCAACTCCGTGAAGTTTAGGTTTTTCCCACTTTACAAGATTTTCGTAAATATGATAAAAACGGCTGTACTGTCGGGAATTGTATGGTGGGTCAATATATGCAATGTCACCTTTTAAGCTCTTAACCAATTGGTTAGAATCTTTTCGATAAATTTTTGCACCTTCAAAATCTTCTGTTTGGATTAAGCGAAAATTTAAAGGTCGCTTTACAATTGTTTTTTTGATATATGCATCAAAATGGCCAACCGTGTTAGCAAGTCGATCGATGGTGTATATCAACGATGTTAATAGTATGGCATATTCCTTTTCACTCAATTCGTTTTTTCTACTTTCAATGTCCTCACGAATATGACCTATCAATTTTGAAACTTCTTTTTCGTAAAATTTACCACCAAAGTTTTTAGAAAAGTAATTTTCTTTTATTTCTTGTGGGTCTAGAGTATTGTATTCGTTTACAATGTCCACAATCTTTTTAGAATCCCATTTTGAGTTCTCAAAAAAAGCTTTGTAAACAATATTGTTGGAAAACAAAATGTCATTTAGTACAACATTTTTATAGGTTTTCATTGCTTCTCTTGCCACAATTGCAGTCCCTGAAAATATGTCAATAAACGTGTCGTTTCCTTTTGTTTCACTTTGGATGATTTCCATTATCCAATCGGTCAATTTTGCTTTATTACCAATGTAACGTCTGCTTTGTAGGTCAAATTTTTCAAGATGTTCATAGTCATTAAAAAGTGATAAACCATATTTAATTCTTTGCTCTGCAAGTAAAAACCCTTCTAACCCTAAATCTTCATTTTGAATTTCGAACAAAATTTTGTCACTAATTAAGTATTTGATTAGGTCTTGTTCACTGTAGTTGTAAAAGTTAGCTAAGGTTTGCACTTGTGGTTTAGTCGGCAATCTTTTACCTGTTTCAATACGACTCAACACAGTGTAATTTATATCTGTTTTTAAAGCAACGTCTTGAAGGTTGAAACCTCTATTTTCTCTAATTTCCTTTAGAGTATCTCCTATAGAAACAAACGCGCCCATCATATTTTGTCAATTTACGGCAAAAATAGAAATAAATTTTTGATTTGCCATTATTGTGGGATGGGAAAAAATGGCTCTTTTGGTTTTTTGAGCTTTGGCTCGTGTGTGATAAAAACCAAATGTGCAATTTGCGGACGGGCTTTTACACTGACGCACAACGTTTTGCGTGCAGGCGATCGTAACCCTGTGTTGCGCCTGCGGCAGGGTTATGGCGCTTGCACGCTGTTATAGGATGTTTATCGTCCTCGCCTCTTATTTAATAATGGATACTTATAGTCTCCATCATCTAAGAAATTATAAATAATATTTTCTAGATCCTGTGGATTTTCGTGCTCAAAATAAATAATTGTGAATTTTTCAAAATCAAACTCATTCATTACAATATTCCAATAGTAAGCTCTTCTAATATCCTTCAAATTTCTACTTCTATCAGAAATCACATTATTGATTCTTCCTTTTAGTCCTTGTCTTATTACTTTTCCACTTCCAAAAACACCTCCAGCTTTTCCAAAGTATACTAGTTCGTTCCATTCAAGTTCTATTTGGTAATTTAGATGAGCGCAATTCTCACAGAATTCTTCGTTTCTTCTTTTGGAAAAAACCAAGTATAGTCCGGGACTATCAGGCACTGCGTTAGTTTGTTCCTTTAAATGGATTACTGGATTATTTTCGTTGCAATTGAATTCAAAAGATTTATTTCGGTTATTTTCGATTATGTTAATTATTAGTTCTTGCATTTTAAAATCTGTTAAGTTGTTCATTTAGCCATTCGCCCTTGTGTGAGCCATATTTATCTCTCCATATAACATTCGGAATTTCTCCAATGTTGTCACCTTTTTTGTTGAATGCTTTCCTGTATTTGCTAAATAGAAGGTCAACAATAGTTTTATTATTTAAATATTGGTTAAGATTATGTTTTCTCCAATAAGTCGAGATTATTTCATCTGATCCAGGTATTTTATCAGTCATTACAACATTGTAATAAGGGATTAATTCATCGTGTTTTAATAATCCAAACAATGCAGATACTATTATTACATCAGTCTTTTGTTTTTTCCAATTTTCTTGATGAACTTTCTTGTATAGCCTACCTGTATATAATTCATAGGCGGGCATTGTTTCAGACCAATTCAATTTTATTCCTAGTTTTTCAATTAGCTCAGTTCTTGCCTGAAGTAGGCTTGGAAAAACAAGTAATTCATTAATTGAACTTTTTTGGTTTTTTTCTCTTGATACACAAGATTTATCACCTGAACATGAAATTATGTATGTCATATTTTTTTATTTAAATATCCTATAACTTGTATATAAGCGCAGTAAATTAGCGCATATCCGCTCAAACAAGTTGGCTAAGCGATAAAATCGTTTGTTCAAACAATTCTTTAAAACCTAAATATAATAACCCCAACTCATTAACCCATTATTTAAGAAAATAATAATCCCCGTGAATATTCGAAGCAAATCGGTTCATCACGGGGATTATTGTGTCCTCATCGGGTGTCCTTGAGAATCAGTAGAGGTCTTCCCAGTTTTCAGGAATATTCACGACAATTATCCCGCGTTCCTTGAGGGCTGAACTTACTTTCTCGAAGTGTGGTCTTGTCCGATTCGATAAATCCCCGACATAAGTAACAATAAGATTATTTTTAAAAATAATCTCATAGTATGACAGTTGCCCCAACAATCCATTGAAATGTTGTGAATAGTCGCCCTCCAATTCACGGGTAAGTTTAACCTCTATCCCAACCTGTTTTTTGTTCTCTTTCACGCAAAGGTCTATGCGTTTAATAAACTCACCGCCAATTGTAAATTCAGAAGATACATTGTCAAAAGCGCATTCCAAATACCAATGTAGCATTTCGTGAACCTCCTTGTGATTGTTTGCCGGCCCGGGGATTTCTCTTTCTTGCAGAAAGGTTACAACTTGATTTCTCAAAATTAGTTTTTCGTGAATGCGTGGTTTGTGGAAATGATCCTTGCAATAATTGAAAATACCATTGAATTCAACACAAAATTTCCTACTCATTTGGTCGGCAATAAATTTTCGACCACAATAAGGGCAACATCTTAAAAATGGATTGAACGGATCAATCACTAAAGTTTCTAAAATCATGATTTTTTGTTTTTTAGATTTAAATAGTTTTTTGGGCGACCTGATGCTAACCAAGTCATTAATTCTTTCTTGCTAAATAGCAAGGGGCGCCCACGCGTTAAGGAGGGCATTTGAAATCTGCTGACTTTCGAATAAATGGTTGAAGAACTCAATCCTGTTAATTCGGAAGCCTTTTTTAAATCTAGGGTGTCTGAGGAGGTGTCGGCAATTTCACTTGCTCGCTCCTCAAACGCCTTTTTCACGGCCAGTTCTATGAGTGTTGAAACCGTCTTTTTTAGACGGGCTTCAAACTCTCCTATGGAGAACTGCCAAATTGGTTTCGAGTTAAAATTGTTATTATACATAATGCAAATCTCCGAAACTTTTTTCAATATACAACGGCCTATGTAGTTGATTTTCAGATATTTATTATTTACAAGATTCTTGTCAACTTTAACGCTGTTTTCTAGGTAAAATAAGGGTTTGTTTTGTCAAGTGTTTGTCAATAATAAATTTTACAGGTTTAATTTTGGGATTGAATTTACCGCTTCCACCTTCTTGCTATCGACGATTTGCGCATAAATTTGAGTGGTGGTGATGGATTTATGGCCTAGCAATTTACTAACCGTGTATATGTCAATTCCATTTGTGAGCAACAAGACAGCATGCGTATGTCTGCCACAATGAAATGTGATGTGCTTGGTGATTCCTGCGCTCACCACCCAACGAAATAAAACAACATTCAAATAGGCACTGTATTTTATTCCGACAAACACCTTGTCATTCTCGGAACCTCGTTCGGGCAATAAGTCAAATGCTGAATCATTGATAGGAAGGTATTCTTGTCCTCCCGTTTTCTGTTGCTTGAATACAATTTCGTAACCATTGGTTTCCGAATAGCGAATTTGCTTCCAGTGCAAGGTGTTTATGTCTGACCAACGCATTCCTGTCAGACAACTGAACAAAAAGGCATGTTTTAAATTGGGATACGTACACGGTGTTTTTGCCAATTTCTCCAATTCTTCAAAGGTCAAATGTTCGCGATGTGTTTCTCCTTGCTTGAAACTATCAATGTAATCGGCTATATTCTCTTTGATTACTTTTTCTCTAAAAGCCAAACCAACGCATGCTTTGAATTTATTGAAATAAGTGTGTCGGCTGTTTTGTGATAAAGGTGTTCCGTGCCTGGTCTTTGCTTCGAACTCTAAATAGTTCTTGAACTTGCGCACAAGTTCCAAATCTACCTCTTCCATGGAAACGATTTTTCCGAAACACTTGATGAATTGTTTCAAACTACCATCCCAATTCCCATAGTTGCCCGAAGAATTAAAACGCTCCAATCCTTTCTTTTCAAAATAGGACACGAAGTTGTCTTTACTATGATCCTTTCGGTTGATTCCTGCCTTCTTGTCTTGTAGGGTTATCAAGGCTTGCGCTCGCATTCTTTCTGCCAATTCAAGCGTCATTTTGTTCTCTCTGCGTTGCTCCGTGTTTTCTGGGTTGGTGTAGAGTGTCAGTTCCAACGATTTTCGTTGTCTTTTTCCATTGATAAAGGTGTGTAAATACAGGGCTGTTTTCCCACCTTCCATTTTTCTTTCTTTAATACTTACGTTCATTGTAGCGATTTTGTGGCACACGAGTGGCACACGTGCCCATCTGTGTCAGATTTGTGCCACAAGGTTATCCAAAAGATACAAAAACACACAATTTACTTTTCAACACGAACAGCCCTTAACCTGTTGATTTTGTTGGATTTACAAGAAAATTGCTTGTGCTATTTTGTGCTGTTTTGCGGGGCTTACTTCCCAATACAAAACTTACTAAAAATATTAGCCAGTAAATCATCGGTTGAAATATCTCCTGTAATCGTGCCTAAATGAAACATCGCTTGGCGAATGTCCATGGCAATAAAATCGCCACTGGTTCCTGCTTGGAGTCCCTGCTTTGCCAATGCAACGATATTAGCCGTTTTAACCAGGGCTTCGTGGTGGCGTGCATTAGACACAATGGTATCGTTCTGTAAGTCGAAGTGACCCAAAACCAAGTGCCTTAAGTGTGCCTTTAGTTCGGAAATTCCCTCGCCGTTTTTGGCGCTTACAAGAAAGCCTGTTGTGTGGATTGTTGGATTTAAATCGGACTTATTGACCAATAAAATCAACTGTTTATCGGGGTATTGTGTCTTTAGACTTTGAATCCAATTTTCGGTATCTGTCAAGGATTGTGTGTCCTCGGCATCGGCCATACACAGTACGATTTGTGCTTGTTCTATTTTTTGCATGCTGCGCGCAATTCCCATGGCCTCTATGGTTTCGGTCGTTTCTCGGATGCCAGCTGTATCGATCAAGCGAAAAAGGATGCCCTCGATGTTGAGCGTTTCTTCAATGACGTCTCGGGTGGTGCCGGCGATCGG
>CAMBZB010000044.1 GCA_945872245.1 Flavobacterium psychrophilum | reverse complement strand
ATACTGAATTTTAATATGGAAGATAAGAGGATATTGTATGTATCATCTGAAGTAGTGCCCTACTTAGCTGAAAACGAGGTTTCTCTAATGTCTTATGACGTGCCAAAAATGGTAAACGATCAAGGCGGACAGATTAGAATTTTCATGCCGAGATATGGCAATATCAATGAGAGAAGACATCAATTGCACGAAGTAATTAGATTGTCGGGGATGAATTTAGTGGTTAATGATTTGGACATGCCCTTAATTATTAAGGTAGCTTCTATTCCAAAAGAGAGAATTCAAGTTTATTTTATCGATAACGATGAGTATTTTAAGCGAAAAGCCACTTTTACAGATGAAGAAGGGGTTTTATTTCCTGATAACGATGAACGCGCCATCTTTTTTGCAAAAGGGGTTGTTGAAACCGTTAAAAAACTGAATTGGGTTCCAGATATTATTCATGTTCACGGTTGGATGGCTGCAATGTTGCCAATCTATTTGAAGCATTATTATAAAGACGAAGCTTTATTTTCGGATACTAAAATCATTACTTCTGTTTATAGCCAGTCTTTTGAGGGTAATCTAAATCTTGAGTTGATTAACAAAGTTAAATTTGATGGGGTTCCTGAAGCTTCCATTTCAAATTTAGAAACTCCGAATTATGAAAATATTATCTTGGCAACGCTAAATCATTCTGATGGAATAATAATTGCTTCAGAAAACCTGTCTCCTAGTTTAACAAAATTTATAGAAACATCGGGTAAACCTTTTTTACCTTTCACCGCTAAAGAAAAATTCGCTGAGGTTTATACTAACTTCTACAAGAATTTAGTTTAATAATATTATTTAAATATATATGCAAAATAAATCCATTTATAAATTACTCTTTTTAGTTGGTATAGTTGCTTTTTTTACCGCTTGTGATAAAGATTTTAACGAAATCGGCTCAGATGTAATCGGAGATGATCATTTTGGTCTCATAAAAGACGACAACAAAACTATTTTGGCTTATAATACTTCAATAGGTCAAGTAGAAACCAGCAACCAACCGATAAATTCTTTGGGATATTACAATAGTCCGTTTTTTGGAAAAACAAAAGCGAGTGTGGTGTCTCAGGTTTTATTAGATACTGTAAATCAAACTATTGGGATTAACCCTACTGTAAAAAAAGTTGAACTTTCATTGCCTTATTTTAGTCATTTAATTTCTAAAGATGCCACAACTGGAGATAGCACTTATGAATTAGATTCTATTCAAGGATTTAGTATTGCCAATGATAAAAAAGTATTCAATAAGTTTAAATTAAATGTTTACGAAAATAATTATACTTTACGTGATCTTGATGCTGCGCTAAACTTTTTAGACGTTCAAAGATATTATTCAGGAGAAACTGCTGTTTTTGATGCTTATAAAAATCCGGTTAGTTTGAATGACGATAGCAGTTTGTCTCAAAACGAGGAATTTATGTACAGTTCTGCAGAAATTAAAACCTATAAAACGGTAGATGGCGCTCAAGTTGTTGATACCCGTTCGGTTCCTGGAATGCGATTAAAATTGAGAAACAACTTTTTTCAAGACAAATTATTCGGAGCTGGAGCTGCTGGAAAATTATTCAATAATTCGGTGTTTAAAGATTATTTCAGAGGAATTTACTTTAAGGCAGATGCCTCTTCTACTTCTCCTAATGAAGGGAGTATGTGTTTATTGAACTTCAAAAAGGCAAAAATTATTGTAACCTACACCGTTGATGTCACCAATTCTACGACAGGTGTAGTTACCCAAAAAGAAAAGAAATTCGGAATTAGTTTAGGTGGGAATTCAGTTAATTTACTAGAAAATGATTATTCCTCTGTTTATACTTCAGGGATAGCATCAAATTCAGATGCAGCTACTGGAGCCTATAATTTATTCCCAAAAGGTGGTGAAGGCTCTATGGCTATTATTAAACTATTTGGCGATCAAGATGACCGTGGTTATTCATCTGCAGGAACACCTACAGTGGGCCCGAATGGAATTCCTGACGAATTAGACGATTTAAGAAATCCATCAGACGGAAAGAAATTATTAGTTAACGAGGCAAATATTACCTTTTATATCGATAAAGATAAAATGGCTGGAGCATTAGAACCTAATAGAATTTATCTTTATGATTTAAACAATCATCGACCAATAATAGATTATTACACCGATTTTTCTGTAGCTACAATTGCTAAAAATAACAAATACGTTCATGGCGGAATTATAGAAAAAAACGCTGCAGCATCACCTTATAATAAACGTGGAATAAAATATAAAATCCGACTTACCAATCACATGATGAATCTGATAAGTAAAGATTCCACCAACGTTCGTCTAGGTTTAGTGGTAACTGAATCTATTGCAATTGCTTCAAATGCAAAGTTAAAAAATCCAGTTTCAATTGCAAATCCTTTTAGTAAATTCCCTTCGGCAGCGGTTTACAATCCGCTTGGAACTGTTTTATTTGGGAATAATATTCCTTCAACTGATCCAAATTATGCGAAGCGATTAAAATTGGAAATTTACTATACAAAACCAAATTAATACTCCTAACCAAAATAATAATATATGTGCGGAATTGTAGGTTATATTGGACATAGGGAAGCTTTCCCAATTGTAATTAAAGGCTTAAAAAGACTTGAATACAGAGGATACGATAGCGCTGGCGTGATGCTTTTTGACGGAAAAAACCTTAAAGTTTGTAAAACAAAAGGGAAAGTTTCTGATTTAGAAGGATTGTGTTCTACTACTATTACTACTAATGGCACTATTGGAATGGGACACACACGTTGGGCAACTCATGGCGTTCCAAACGATGTGAATTCTCATCCTCATGTTTCAAATTCAGGAAATCTCGTTATTATTCATAATGGAATCATAGAAAACTATGCTCCATTAAAAAAAGAATTAAGTAACAGAGGTTATGTTTTTCATTCCGATACTGACACCGAAGTTTTGGTGAATCTAATTGAAGATGTTCAAAACAAAGACAATTTAAAATTAGGAAAAGCAGTTCAAATAGCTTTAAATCAAGTGGTAGGCGCTTATGCAATTTGTGTATTTGATAAACAAAAACCAAATGAAATAATAGTCGCTCGTTTAGGAAGTCCACTAGCAATTGGCGTAGGTGAAAATGAATATTTTATTGCTTCTGACGCTTCCCCATTTATAGAATATACATCAAACGCTATTTATCTTGAAGATGAAGAAATGGCAATTGTGAGAATGGATAAGCCTTTAAAAATTAGAAAAATTAAAGATGATTCTTTAGTTGATCCTTATGTTCAAGAATTGCAAATGAATTTAGAGCAAATTGAAAAAGGAGGATACGATCATTTTATGCTTAAAGAAATTTTTGAACAACCAAGTGTTATAAAAGATACCTATCGTGGTCGTCTTCATGCAAATGAGGGCTTGATTCAAATGGCAGGAATTGAAGACAACCTCGAGAAATTCCTAAATGCTGATAGAATATTAATTGTAGCCTGTGGAACTTCTTGGCACGCAGGATTAGTTGCCGAATACATAATTGAAGAATTTACAAGAATCCCTGTTGAGGTTGAATATGCTTCAGAATTCCGATATAGAAATCCTATTATTAATAAAGGCGATGTAGTTATTGCAATTTCTCAATCTGGTGAAACCGCCGATACATTAGCCGCAATTAAATTGGCAAAAGAAAGAGGAGCATTTGTATTTGGAGTTTGTAATGTGGTGGGTTCTTCTATTTCAAGAGAAACTCATGCTGGAGCTTACACTCACGCTGGTCCAGAAATTGGAGTGGCATCAACCAAAGCATTTACAACACAAATTACTGTTTTGACCATGATTGCTTTGCGAATAGCTAAAGCTAAAGGAGCCATGACCAATACTGATTATCATAGGTATTTACAAGAATTGGAATTAATTCCGGAAAAGGTATTGGAAGCACTTCAAACCAAGGATAAGGCAAAAGAAATTGCGGAAACATTTAAAAACTCACACAATTGTTTGTATTTAGGTAGAGGTTATAATTTTCCAGTCGCGTTGGAAGGCGCATTAAAATTAAAGGAAATTTCTTACATTCATGCCGAAGGATATCCAGCTGCAGAAATGAAACACGGACCAATTGCCTTAATTGACGAGCACATGCCAGTAGTGGTAATTGCACCAAAACTAGGTCATTATGACAAAGTGGTAAGTAACATTCAAGAGATAAAATCAAGAAGTGGAAAAATCATTGCAATTGTAACCAAAGGAGACACTCAGGTTCGAGATTTAGCCGATTACGTGATTGAAATTCCTGAAACTCCTGATGCATTGTCCCCTTTAATTACTACAATTCCTTTACAATTATTGTCCTATCACATTGCAGTGATGAGAGATTGTAATGTGGACCAACCTCGTAATTTAGCAAAATCCGTTACGGTGGAATAATCCTTTTCAAAATAAATAAAAAAAGCGCTCAGTAGTTGAGCGCTTTTTTTATTTTAACAACTTAACTCAATTTTTGCGAATTACTTAACGTTATGTTAAAATTAAAAGTCTTTGTAAAATAAAATTAACAGATTTAATTAATACGCTGTTAAAAATTTAAAGTTTTGATTTGATTTATTGTTAATATTTCAAGGTACAATATGTTAAATGTCAATTTTCTTTGGGTTAAATTTAATAATCTGAAAATAAATACTAATTTAGCTACACTAACAAACAAATTTTAAACCACAATGAAAAAACACTTACTTATTTTGACATTGCTTTTTTGCAGCTTTTCGTTTGCACAAAAAGCAGTTTCAGATTCAATTAAAAAAAACACAGTATTAGACGAGGTTGTAATATCTGCTTCTAGAACTCCTGAAAAAGTAATGCAATCACCAGTTACAATCGAAAGAATGGGACTAAAAGATATTAAAAAAACAGCTTCCCCTTCCTACTATGACGGCTTAGAGAACTTGAAAGAAGTTCAAATGAACACTAGTAGTTTGACTTTTAAATCTATTAACACTAGAGGATTTGCAACAGTTGCTAACGTAAGATTTATGCAATTAGTGGATGGAATGGACAACTCTTCTCCATTGCTAAACTTCGTGTTAGGAAACATGATTGGTATCTCAGAAATTGACGTTCAAAGCGTAGAATTATTACCTGGAGCCTCTTCTGCATTGTATGGAGCGAACGCTTTCAACGGTATTTTATTTATGAATAGTAAAAACCCATTTACAAGCGAAGGAGTAAACGGTTATGTAAAATACGGACAAACGAGCCAACAAGCGGCCGGTGTAAATAGTTTTGCAGATTACGGTGTTAGAGTAGCTCATAAATTCAATAACTATTTTGCTGCTAAAGCAAATTATACTTTCATGAAAGGGACCGATTGGTACGCTACCAATTACAATGGTATAGATGCAGCAACTGGCGATGAAATTAAAGGGATAGATAGAACAAATCCCAATTATAACGGTATCAACGTTTATGGTGACGAGGTTTCAACTAACATAAGAGAAGTAGGTCGAACTTTAGCTGGACTTGGAGTAATCCCTAATGCAGCAGTAAATTTATTACCAGATGCAAACGTAAGTAGAACTGGTTATAAAGAGACCGATTTAACAGACAACAAAGCTTCAAACACTAAATTAGATTTTTCTTTACATTTAAGACCATTCGGAAATGAAAATCTTGAAGTTATTTGGCAAAGCAAATTTGGTTTTGGTAATGCGGTATACCAAGGTGCTAACAGATACTATTTGAATAACTTTTTTATGCAACAACATAAATTAGAATTTAAGGGTAAAAATTTCTTCGTAAGAGGATATACTACTACTGAAGATGGAGGTAACTCTTATGACATGTTATTTACCGGTATCAACATTAACAGAGAATGGAAAACTGATAAAAATTGGTTTGGACAATATGCTGGTGCATATGTAGGCGCAATATCAGGAGGAGCAAGTCCTGCAGTAGCGCATCAAAATGCTAGAAATTTTGCGGATAGTGGAAGATTAATTCCAGGAACAGATGCATTTAAAGCCAAGTTTGACAAAGTAACCTCGGAAGCAAGCGTACTTTCTGGATCTAAATTAGTTGATAACTCTAGAATATACCATTCAGATGTTAATTACAATTTTAAAGATCAAGTTAAATTTGCTGAAATTCAAGTAGGTGGGTCTTACCGATTGTATGAATTAAATTCTCAAGGTAGAATTTATACAGATGCAAATGGAACAATAAACTACAATGAATATGGTGCTTACACGCAATTGACCAAAAAAGTTATGGAGGATCGTTTGAAACTTTCAGGATCTATTCGATACGATAAATCAAAAAACTTTGAGGGAAATTATTCTCCAAGAATCTCTGCAGTTTACTCTGCTGGAGAGAACAGACAACACAATTTCAGAGCTTCTTTCCAAACCGGATTTAGAAATCCATCTACTCAAGACCAGTACATCGGATTTAACGTAGGTAGTGCCATTTTACTTGGTTCTGCTCCGGATAACTTAACAAGATATACAGAAACAATAGCTGTTTCAACATCGGGTCAGCTTTTCACAGGAGGAGCACCAGTTAATATTACTGGTTTAAATGCTTATAACAACTCATATACAGCAGCTTCAGTAGCAGCGTTTTTAAGAACTAGAAACACTGTTGATTTGAAAAAAACAAACTTAGATTTCGTAAAACCTGAAGAAGTTAAAGCTATTGAATTAGGATACCGTTCCGTTTTTAAAGATATTTCGATTGATGTTAATGGATATTATAATGTATATAATAACTTCATTGGAAACCTTAATGTTGTAGCACCTCTTTACGGATCAGCACAAGATGGACCAAATGCTCCCACCCCAACAAATGTGGTAACAGATTTAGGAGCTCGTTCAGTTGCTGCTCTCGGCTTCGGAGACTATAGAGCTTTTCAATTGTATACCAACACAAAAATTGAAATTAAATCAATTGGTTTTGGACTTGGTCTTTCTAAAAAAGTATATAAAGATTTCGAATTTGGTGTGAATTATAACTATGCTGAATTTGATTTTGATAAATCTCAAGATGAAAGTTTTGAAGCTAATTTCAACACACCAAAACATAGAGTAAAAGCTTCTATTGGAAACGAAAAATTATTCAAAAACTTTGGATTTAATGTAAGCGGAAGATGGAATACTGAATATATATGGGAATCTACAATGGTTGATGGTGTAATTCCTGAGGCTACTGTATTTGACGCTCAAATCAATTACAATGTTGAAAGCATGAAATCTACTTTCAAAATTGGTGCTGCTAACCTAGGAGGAAGAGAATACTTCCAAGTTTTAGGAGCTGGATTAATAGGACAACAAATTTTTGCTTCTTGGACTATTAAACCATAAATTTATTAGATATTAAAACAAATAAGATTTTATATCTGAGTATTTAAATAAATTATTATTATAAAAAGTAAAAGAGTCCAAAATTAATTTTTTGGACTCTTTTTTTGATAGAAAAATTAACTTTTATCTATTATAAAATTATTTAATTTAGCATGAAATAATACTATCATGAAAAACACAATAATTGCATTTTTGTTTTTATGTTTTATGGCTGCAAATGCACAAGATTCTATTTTAAAAACTAGAAGAATTGCTGAATCAGAAATGAAATCTGCCGAAAGGCAAATGAACTTATTGGTTAATCCTAATACTCAAAATTATGATATTATTTATCACAAATTAGAATTCAATGTGGATCCTGCAGTTTATTTGGTTTCTGGAAAAATAACCACTACCTATACTGCTCTTGCCAATATGAATACGCTTACTTTCGATCTAAGCAACACATTGACCGTGAGTAGTGTTAAAATAAATAATGTCAATCTTATTTTTACTCAAAATACCAACGAATTAATAATTACACTTCCCGCTACTCAATTAACAGGTTCGCAAGCCACAGTAGAAGTGGTGTATTCTGGCGCCCCTCCTCGAAACGGATTTAATGCCTTTACCCGTGCCACTCACGGTCCAAACAATACCCCGGTTATTTACACATTATCAGAGCCTTTTGGCGCAAGAGATTGGTGGCCTTGCAAACAAGATTTGAATGATAAAATAAACACTATCGATGTTTATATCACCGCTCCTTCGCAATATATTAGTGTTTCCAACGGAGTAGAACCGGAAGCACCAGTCATCAATGGGAATTTAAAAACAACTCATTTTCGTCACAATTATCCTATTCCTGCTTACCTAATTTGTATGGCGGTAACCAATTATGATGTTTACACTCAGATGCCAAGTGCCTCAACTCCACTTGTTACTTATCCAATTGTGAATTATATATATCCTGAAACAAATTCCTTGGAAGTTAGAACCCAACTAGATCAAACTCCAGAATTATTAAATTACTTCAGCACGCTGTTAGAAAATTATCCTTTTGCAAATGAAAAATACGGCCATGCGCAATTTGGTTGGGGTGGCGGAATGGAGCATACTACGGTTTCATTTATGTTTAACTTTGAACGAATGTTAGTAGCCCACGAAATGGCCCACCAATGGTTTGGCGATAAAATTACCTGCGGCACTTGGAAAGACATTTGGTTGAATGAAGGATTTGCAACTTACCTTGCTGCGTTGGTAATTGAAAATTATGATAGCGTAGCTGAATTTATAACTGAAAAAGCAAATATGATTGACAATATAACTTCTTCTCCAAACGGTGCAGTTTATTTAACAGATACTGAAGCATTGAGTGTAAATAGAGTTTTTGATTACCGCTTATCTTACAATAAAGGAGCGATGGTGTTGCATATGTTGCGATTCAAACTAGGCGATGCAGTTTTTTTCCAAGGAATTAAAAATTATTTGGCCGACAGTAGTTTGGCTTTCAAGTATGCTGTTACAACTGACTTAAAATCGCACCTAGAAGCTGTTTATGGAAATAGTTTAACGGAGTTTTTTAACGATTGGGTTTACAATCAAGGGTATCCTATTTATAACATTACCGTTCAAAATACCGCGGTTGGTCAGGCCAAAATAACAGTTGGACAAACTACTTCACACACTTCTGTTCCGTTTTTTGAAATGCCCGTTCCGGTTCGATTGATGGGAGCAAATGGGCAATCACTGGATGTAGTGGTGAATAATACTTTAAATGGTGAGCAATTTATCGTATCAGTGCCCTTTACGGTAACTAGAGTTCTATTTGATCCCAACAAAAATATTATTTCAAGATTGAGTACCGCAACTTTAGAAAATGCCAATTTCAATTTTGATACCGATATCCAAATTTACCCCAATCCAAGTTCAACCACTATTTCTATTACAATTCCTGAGAATATCGAAATTGAAAATGCCATTTTTTACTCTGTTTTAGGACAAAAAATTATGGAAACAAAATCGCAAAAAACATGGGACATTTCTTCGTTTACATCGGGAATCCATTTCCTAACTATTCAAACCAACAAGGGATCGAAACAATTCAAGTTGGTTAAAGAATAGGTTGTAAATCAAACACTTTTTTATTCGAATTAGAATTAAAAAATTCTACCATTTTATGAAAATTTGATAATTAACAAATTTTTAAAAGGCCAGACGAAATAAATATTGAAAAAATACTATTTAAAACCTTACTTTTGTTTGTCATAAAAAATACGAAAAGTAAATAATGGAAATAGTTATCAAATTAAGTCAGTTTTTATTGAGTTTGTCATTGCTGATTGTACTTCATGAATTAGGGCATTTTATTCCTGCAAAATTATTCAAAACCAGAGTAGAGAAATTCTACTTATTTTTTGATATCAAATATTCACTACTAAAAAAGACCATCGGAGGAACCGAATACGGAATTGGGTGGTTGCCATTGGGCGGTTATGTGAAAATTTCAGGAATGATTGATGAAAGTATGGACAAGAAACAAATGGCATTGCCACCTCAACCATGGGAATTCAGATCCAAACCAGCTTGGCAGCGATTAATAATTATGCTTGGCGGAGTGACTGTAAATTTCATTTTAGCATTTATTATCTATATTGGGATGACTTTTGCTTACGGTGAATTGTACATTTCTAATAGTGATATTAAAGATGGGGTTTGGATTACCAATCCCGTAATCGAAAAATCAGGTTTAAAAACGGGGGATAAAATTATTGCGGTCGATGGAGTTAAAATTGATCGTTTTAATGAAATTAACGAAAAAATTCTTCTTGGAAAAGAAGTAGTCGTTGAAAGAAATGGCGCAGAACAAAAAGTAGATTTACCAGTAGATTTTATCAATCAATTGATGAATGGCAAAAAAATATCAGTGGTTGAACTTCGATTGCCATTTATAGTTTCTGGAATTGAGGAAAAATCACTTAATATAAATGCAGTTCGCGAAAAAGACATCTTTACTAGTTTTAACGGAGTGCCAGTTCAATATGCAGACCAAGTGTTAGCGGCTGTAAAAGAGTTGAAAGGAAAAACCGTTCCAGCCATTGTAAAAAGAGACCATCAAGAAATTGCCGTTTCAATTATTGTGAATGACAGGGCGGAACTGGGTGTATACTATGCTTCAAAACTTCCTATTGATAATTTAGAGAAATTTGGATTGTATCCCATTCGCAAACAATCTTATGGCTTTTTTGAATCGTTCCCTGTGGGAATTGAGCGCGGAAAAGACCAGTTAGTGGGTTATTGGAAACAATTGCAAATGATATTTAATCCAAGCACTGGCGCTTATAAAGGCGTTGGAGGATTTGCAGCCATCTACAATATTTTCCCGGCCTATTGGAGTTGGGAAGTGTTTTGGAGTATTACCGCTTTGCTATCCATTATGTTGGGAGTAATGAATTTATTACCTATTCCGGCTTTAGATGGTGGTCATGTAATGTTCTTATTGTATGAGATCATCAGCCGAAGAAAACCAAGTGATAAATTCATGGAAAACGCTCAAATGGTTGGTTTTGTATTACTTATCTCGTTATTGCTTTTTGCAAATGGAAACGATATTTATAAGGCAATTGTAGGGAAGTAATTTTTTTTCTAATTTTATTTCAAAATATTTGCAAAAAAGATAATTTACCTTATATTTGCAACCGCTTTAAAAGGCAACACGCCTTCCTCCTTAGCTCAGTTGGTTAGAGCATCTGACTGTTAATCAGAGGGTCCTTGGTTCGAGCCCAAGAGGGGGAGCAATAAAGAAAAGACTTCACATTCCTGTGAGGTCTTTTTTGTTTAAATAGTTTGCACATAGTTTGCACAAAATGGCATTCCAAGACCATAAATTAACCTTTTATGGCAAACATTAAAACGCTCTTAGACCTTCGTAGAGCAAAATCTGATGGTACATTCAACATCATCTTTAGAATCATTGATTTTAAGAAAGTCTACACCATTAATTCAGGCGTTTCCCTTCAACACCATTATTGGGATGAAAAAATTGGGAAAGTGGCAAAAGAATATCCAAATGCCAAGCTTCTTAACATCAAACTCTCCAAGCACTTCTTTAAAATCGAACAAGCTGTTCTCTCATTAGATGATGAATTTACGATTGACAAACTCAAATCGATGCTCTCTGGGAAGCCAAAAGATGAAGCTCCTGAAACATTCCAAGTATTTGCTGATAAAATCATTCAACAAATGATGGAAGCTAATAGAGTGGGGAACGCATTAGTCTATCAAACTGCAGTTAACAGACTTATTACCTATTGTGGGAAGGATGTTTCTTTCGAAGAGGTTAATTACAAGCTCTTAGACCAATTTAGCCATCATTTAACCACTTCAGGACTCAAAATTAACAGCGTGTCTAACTATTTTAGATCCATTCGAGCTATCTACAATAAGGCTATTAAGATGAAGGTGGTTGACAGATCCTTTTATCCCTTCCATGATATCAGTATTAAGAGTGAAAAGACAGCAAAAAGAGCCATTTTAAAGGATGATATTACCAAGCTCTTACAAATTCATGTTGAGAAGAATTCTACCTGTTGGAGGTCTTTAAATTACTTCATGTTGAGCTTCTATTTACGTGGAATCTCTTTCACCGATCTAGCCTACTTAAAGCATTCAAACATCATCGATGGTAGGATTGAATACAAGCGAAGAAAAACACATCAAAACTACAGTGTAAAGCTGTTTCCTATAGCAGAAACTATAATCAATCAGATGAAACAGACTGAATGTGATTATCTGCTTCCTGTTATACCATTTGGAGTGAAAGAGGATAGTGTAAGAGCTAAAAGAATCATCCAGCAATGCATCAAGACCACCAACAAATATTTGAAGAGATTATCTGCAGAGGTTGGTCTAGGTTCTTCTGTAACAACATATTCAAGTAGACATTCATTTGCTACAATTGCTAAGCGAATGGGCTATTCAAATGAACTAATTGCAGAAGCACTGGGACATCAGCATGGAAATAAGATTACTAACATCTATCTAGACTCTTTTGAAGCTAAGGTAATCGATGAAATGCATCAACATGTGATTATGTAACTATCTATCTGTAAAGGATGAATTGAAAAAGGATTAATTTGATTTATGCTTCTACAAGAGACAGAGATTAATTTAGTCTTTTGTAGGAGCTCTTATCAGTTCCAATAGTACCAGATGAGATTGCTTTGGAAAGTTTCATCTTACTCTTGCGAAGCTCACGCTTCACATCATTAATAGCTATAAGTTCAGGTGCTACTTTTGTTATTAGTTGCTTCAGTTTGTAATGATCGGTACTTACTAGACGAATATTACTGCCTTTAGAATGAATTAAGTTCCATAGTTTAACAGGGTCAGTATCCATTAGCTTGTGAATAGTTATGTATTCGTTATCTAGTTTAATGCTGTCTTGAAGCCTAAGCCTACTTGTGATACAGAAAGCATCTAATCTCCTACTCATCTTGTTGTATATCTACATGTTTGGGAAGCCCAAAGGTAATACGGGCTTTTTAAATATACAATTTTTAAACCCTCAATTTATGAACAAAATATGGCTATTTCCATCACATATGTGACAAATGGGACAATGGATTCTTCAAATAAAATACTTACATACAAATGATGAGCTGTATTCACGCCACCCGTTAAATCAACCTCCTTAGGTCAAACCTAATTCTTGTTAACATAAGTTAATAAATATAGCGATTCGTAACTAAAAATGGATTGATTTATCTACTTAACCAAAAAAATTATTTTCCAAAATTTCTAACCAGCTTGATTATTTTAGTCTGTGAGTGGATTTAGAGATCACTCCCCCTAAGCAACTCCCTTGAACAAATCTTAGTCCGATAGCTCCCCACATCTAAAAATGTAGAGAGTTGATTTTCAAATAGGTTTACTTGTGAAAATAAAAAGGTCAATTGAAAACTTGTAAGAACTT
>CAMBZB010000043.1 GCA_945872245.1 Flavobacterium psychrophilum | reverse complement strand
AAGTTCCAGCAATCAAACCAGAAGCCGTAGCCGTAGTTTGAACAGGAGAAGTATTCCAGCTGTAAGAGTAAGCAGTAGTTCCACCCGTTGCAGAAGCAGTAGCAGCACCAGTATTTCCACCAAAGCAAGAAACATTAGTAGGAGTTCCGATTGCAGCAGCAGGATTCGGATTAACAAGAACCGTATAATTGGTTGCAGTTCCTGCACAACTTCCATTTGTAGGAGTAATGACATAGGTAACCGTGCCTTGTGATGTTCCTGAAGTAGATATCGTTTGTACAGGAATTGTTCCAGTACCGCTGGTTGTATAACCAGTAACTCCCGAGGAAGCAGTTGCATTGAAAGTAAATGTAGTCCCACTAATGTTAGAGGTAAGGGTAACAATTGTGGTATTTGCTCCCGAACAAATAGTTTGTGATAATATTGAATTGCTTACCGTAGGAACATATGTTATGGTAATTTTAGCCTGATTTGAGATCAAGCTAGTTAAATCCTTAATGGTGTAATATATCGGAGTTGGGTTGGTTTTGAAAGTAGTTAATGGAGTAAAAGTTACAATCCCCAAAGAGGTAACAGACCAAGTCCCTTCTCCTGAAACAACTAATGTGTTTTGTACTCCTGTTGATGACATATTTAAATCTATGGAAGATTTATCAATATTTTGGTTAGAATCTATGTCGTTTGCGGTTACATCTATGGATACAGGTCCATAAGTTTTGCATAAACTAGAGTCAGGATTTGCGATAGGGGCTAGGGGCATATTGAAAATTACTTCACCAAAACTAATAGAACTTTGTCTGCTACTAGATTCACCACTATTTCCAAGTCTATAATTTACAGAAACTAGGTTTCCAAAATTTATTGCGGCAATATATCTTGTTTGTGTAATACTAATTGTGTTTACAGAATTACTTGGTCCTTGAAATCGTGTAAATGGTCCAACTGTAGAAACAGTTAAAAATGTATTACTTTCTAAGGTATAGGTTTCATTATTTGGTCTAGCTACATCAAAAAATTCATCACCATCAATATCTAACGCTTCTAATATAAATGAACTTAAATTTACACTTAATTGTTGAGCTGTTCCATAAGTACCGCTCTTGTAAAAACTAAAACTAAATTCTACATATCCATTTGCTTTTGTGGTGTTTACAACGGGTTGAAACCTATCTATTAACCCTCCATTAGTTGGATTATCGACATCTTCAATTGTAGCATTACTTATTTTAACTATTGTTACAATTGCATCTACACTAACACCATCTACAGTAGTAACATTAGGATATTTATATTTTGCTCCAACTGCTTTATCAGTACCTGAATATAATGTACCAGTAGTGAATAGAGGTGTTTGAGAATATGAATTTAACGAAACTAATAGCCACAACAGAAAAAATAATAATTTTCTTAATTTTAGTGTTTGTAAAGTAATTTTACTCATGGGTTTGTGTATTTATAAGTTATATTTGTTTGTAAATATTATATCACAAATTATTTATTAATTTTAATTATTTAAAAGCTAAATTAGAATCTATAAATTGAATTCAATTATTTTTCTATTCGTTGTTTACAAAGCGAAACTAAAAAACTTATACTGATTTGATACTTTTTTTCTACTAATAACAGAAATACTCGTTGAAATACTTGATGTTTCTAATTCTCACATAAATAAAGTGTTCTTTTGGACTCTATTTATTCACTTAAATACAATGTTTATTAACTTTTTTTTTTTGACTTAATTTTTTTGCCTCAGACCTCATAAATTTATCATGCCAAAAATATATTTTATATTATTATTTACCAAATAAAAACATCGATTAAATGCAAAAATATAGGTTAAAATGCATAATTATCCTTTTTTATAATTAAAATATTACAAAAAAACGATTTTAATTGGTTGTTAATTTATCTAAAAAAGTATACTGCAATACTATTGACTCATTGTAGATAAATCAAAATTTGATTTGCTTAAAAAAAGATAATTTTAAAATTAAATTAGGGTCATAACAATATTATGTAAATTGTAATTTAAAAACAAAGCCTACTCTATAAACTAATATCCTATAAACTATGAAAAATCTAATCTTGATCAGACACGGAAAATCAAGTTGGGAGGCACCTCTCAAAGATATCGACAGGCTTTTAAATCAAAAAGGGATTAATGAGGCACGCTTGGTGGCTTCTAATTGTCTTCGGTTTTTGCCGCCCAGTTATGTAGTTTGGAGCAGCGTAGCCAAAAGGGCTTCACAAACAGCCTTAATTTTTGCCAAAAATATTTTATATCCCATCGAAAGCATCGTTTTTAAGCAAGAACTGTATACTTTTGACGAAAATAAGTTGGAAAAAGTCATTAAATCCGGTAACAATATTTTCGAAACTATTATTCTTTTCGGCCATAATGAGGCAATTACCAATTTTGTTAATAAATTTGGCGATATTTTTATTGACCATGTTCCCACTGCTGGATTTGTTGCTTTGCAATTTGATACAGATGATTGGGCGAAAATTAATAAAGGCAAAACCAAAAAAATACTATTCCCCAAAAATTTAAAATAAAAAATAGTGCATAAATACAAATATATTGACAGAGAGAAAAGTTGGTTGACTTTTAATGCAAGAGTACTTCAAGAGGCTGCAGACGAAACGGTTCCTTTACTAGAAAGGTTGCGGTTTTTGGGTATTTTCTCCAATAATTTAGACGAGTTTTTCCGAGTTCGGTTTGCCGCCATCCGACGATTGAGTTTATCTGGAATGTCTGGGGTGAAAATTCTCGGGGGTATTTCTGCTCAACAATTAGTGAAGGACATTACCGAAATTGTAATCCAGCAACAATCCGAAAGTTTACGGATATTAAACAATATTGAAGCTAAACTGGTAACCGAAAACATATTTATTATCAATGAAAACGCGATTTCGAAGGAGCAGCAAGTTTTTTTAAAAGACTTTTTTATCCAAAAACTAAGTCCGGAATTAGTTACAATTATATTGAATGATTTAGCTGAATTTCCCGTATTGAAAGATACTGTTGGCTACTTGGCCGTAAAATTAGTAATGAAAAACACTTTAGAAATTCGATATGCGGTTATCGAAATTCCTAAGACTATTAACAGATTTGTGGTGCTTCCGTCAGAAGACGAGAAGCAATATGTTATTTTGTTAGACGATGTGATTCGACATAATTTGAATGCCATTTTTAATATTTTTGATTATGAAAATGTTTCGGCTCACATGATTAAAATTACTCGAGATGCGCAATTAGACATTGACAGTGATTTGAGCAAGAGCATGATCGAAAAAATTTCTACAAGTGTAAAAGATCGCAGAATGGGAGAACCTGTCCGATTTATTTACGATCAATTAATTGAGCAAGACACCCTTGATTTTTTTCTGGATAAAATGCATATTGTTTCCACAGACAGTATAATTCCGGGCGGAAGATATCATAACAGACGCGATTATATGAATTTTCCAAATTTAGGAAGGTTTGATTTACTTTATTTAATCAAGGATCCCTTGCCAATACCAGGCTTAAGTCTCGGAGGTAGTTTGTTAGAAAAAATCAGCAAAAAAGATTATTTACTCAATGCTCCTTATCAGTCCTTTTCATATCTTACCAAGTTTCTGCGTGAAGCAGCATTGGATCCAAAAGTAACTTCCATCAAAATCACCTTATATCGATTGGCCAAGAATTCCCAAATTATAAGTTCACTTATTAATGCGGCCAAAAACGGGAAAAAAGTTACGGTTCAAATCGAATTGCAGGCGCGCTTTGATGAGGCTAGCAATATATCCTATGCAGAACAAATGCAATTAGAAGGGATTGAACTTATTTTTGGAATAAAAGGGTTAAAAGTGCACAGCAAAGTTTGTGTTATTGAGAGAATCGAGAATGATAAAATAAAGCGATATGGCTTTATTTCAACGGGAAACTTTAATGAAGTGACGGCAAAGATCTATACAGATGTTACACTTTTTACTAGTCACCAACAAATTTTAAAAGATGTCTCCAAGATTTTTGATTTTTTTGAAATTAATTATAGGTTGTATCGATACAAACATCTTATTGTTTCACCACATTATACAAGAATTCGATTCAATAAATTAATTGATAGAGAAATAGCTCATGCATTAGAGGGTAAAAGCACTTACATGAAATTGAAGATGAATAGTTTATCTGATATTGAAATCATAGATAGATTGTACGAGGCCAGTAATGCGGGTGTAAAAATACAGCTAGAAGTCAGGGGTATATGCTCTTTAATTCCTGGAGTTCCGGGTATGAGCGATAACATTGAAGCCATAAGCATTGTTGATAATTTTCTGGAACATTCTAGGATTTATATTTTTGGCAATGCAGGTGAACCTGAGGTTTATATTTCATCCGCCGATTTTATGACTAGAAATCTTGACGGAAGAGTAGAGGTTACTTGCCCTATTTATGATACCGAGACTAAAAATGAACTAATAGATAATTTTGATTTGGGATGGAAGGGCAACGTAAAGGCAAGGTACCATTCTGAAAAATTAGATAATAAATACAGAGTTCGTAAAGAAAACGAACCCGTTTTTAGAGCACAACTAGAAACCTATAAGTACTATCAAAATAAAATAGAAGTAACTGATTAAATTATTTAGTTACCGATGAATACCGAGTATATAGATTTCCCAATGAATAAACCACCATCCATTAATACATCCATCCCAAAAATGTTTAAAATAAAAAAATATGCTGCAATTGATATAGGTTCAAATGCCATGAGACTTTTGATTGCAAATATTGTTGAGCAGGATGGAAAAGAAACACAATTCAATAAAAACTCCCTGGTTCGTGTGCCTATCCGTTTGGGACAAGATTCCTTTACGATTGGCAAAATTTCTAATGATAACATTGAAAGAATGGTAGACGCAATGACCGCATTTCGCCTTTTGATGAAAGTGCACAAAGTCGAAAAGTATATGGCTTTTGCCACCTCGGCGATGCGGGAAGCCAATAATGCCAATGAAGTAATAGACATTATCAAAAAAAAATCTGATATAAAAATAGAAATCATCGACGGCGAAAAAGAAGCTGCCATAATTGCGTCAACAGATTTACACTATTTATTAAAAACAGATAAAACATATCTTTATGTTGATGTTGGTGGGGGTAGCACCGAATTTTCTCTTTTTTCTAATGGAAAAATTGTCGCTTCTAAATCATTCAAGGCCGGGACAGTAAGATTGTTGAATGAATTGGTGCGGGAATCGGTGTGGAATGAAATGGAACAATGGATTACCGAAAACACGAAACACTATGACGAAGTTACGCTCATAGGTTCCGGTGGAAATATCAATAAAATTTTCAAAATGTCCGGAAAAATGCAAGACAAACCCTTGTCTTTTATTTATTTGAATTCACAATATGCATTTTTGAATTCTCTTACCTACGAAGAAAGAATAACAGAACTAGGTTTGAATCCTGATCGTGCCGATGTTATCGTACTTGCCACGCAGATTTATCTTAACGCCATGAAATGGAGTGGAGCCCGAAATATCTATGTGCCAAAAATTGGACTTTCGGATGGTATTGTGAAGGCTATGTATTATGGTAAGATTTAAATATCCAAATCAAAAGTCTTTTTCAATAACTCTAAGTTCGGGTTTATTTCATTTAACCTATTGTATTTATCTTGAGGTGTAAAGGCAAATTTATTTTCCACGGTTTCATTTACCACCACTTCAATTACAATATCGTGATTGTGAAGTCTGCTTCTCAAATAACCTAAAAGTTCATTTTTTTCGGTTTCAAATTCAATTTTCGAACCCTCATTGGGTAATTCGTGGGTTATGGTTGTACCTTCTAATTTTGGATCGCCAATCAACAAAAGGGATTCCATTATTTTGTGTCCCTTGTCTCCCAATCTTTGGGCATATTTGCTCCATTGCAGCAACATATCGGTTTCATTGAATGCTTCCGTCGGAAGCTGGACTTCTTCTTTTACAAATCCCTTTGTACTTTCTTGTAATTCTCTTTTGGCACGAATGCTGGAAATGGATAGGGCTGAAAATTTTTGCTCGGTTGATGTTAGGGATGAAGCAATTTCATTATTAGGAACCGACTGAACTTTAGGTTCAATTGTAACGATTACAGATTCAACTTTTGGTTCTTCAATAGTTTCATTTTTGCTTTGTTCCTTGTCATCGACATTGATTTTTTCAACGATCGAATAATTATTTTTCCTAAAATAAGTGGGTGGAATTATAAATTGGTCAACTTTTTTTTTTCTCCATCTAAGGTGATGGAGGCAAGTTGCATTAAGCAAAGTTCAACGAGCAGTCTCTGGTTTTGACTGACTTTGTATTTTAAATCACAATCATTGGCAATTTCAATTCCTTTCAACAAGAAATCTTGCGTTGCTTTTTGGGATTGAATACCATATAATTTTTGGGCTTGTTCGCCCACTTCCAACAAGGATAAGGTTGAAGGTGTTTTGGATACCAATAAATCCCTAAAATGAGTGGCTAAACCAGATACAAAATGATGGGCGTCAAATCCTTTGGCAAGAATATCGTTGAAAACGATCAGTAAATCCGGGATTTTGTTTTCCAAAATCAAGTCGGTTACCGTAATATAAGTTTCATAATCCAGTACATTCAGGTTTTCAGTAACGGCTTGACGCGTCAAATTAGTGCCACAATACGAAACCACTCGGTCAAAAATAGACAATGCATCACGCATCGCACCATCTGCTTTCTGGGCAATAATGTGTAAAGCATCATCTTCGCAAATCACCCCTTGACTGCTGGCAACTTCGGCAAGATGTTCTTTGGCATCTTTTACGGTTATTCTTTTGAAATCAAATATCTGGCAACGTGAAAGTATCGTCGGAATAATTTTATGTTTTTCGGTCGTAGCCAAGATGAAAATGGCGTGTTTTGGTGGTTCTTCTAGCGTTTTCAAGAAAGCATTAAAAGCTGCCGAAGACAACATGTGCACCTCATCAATAATATAAACCTTATATTTTCCGGTTTGTGGCGGAATCCGAACTTGGTCAATCAAATTCCGAATGTCATCCACGGAATTGTTTGAAGCGGCATCCAATTCGAAAACATTGAAAGCAAAATCTTCATTCGGATCGTCGTAACCGGGTTGATTGATTTTTCGGGCAAGAATCCTGGCGCAAGTCGTTTTTCCAACACCACGAGGACCAGTAAACAATAGGGCAGAGGCGAGGTGGTTGCTTTCTATGGCGTGCAATAAAGTGTTGGTAATCGCCTTTTGTCCCACAACATCATTAAATGTTTGTGGACGATATTTACGTGCCGATACAACAAATTGTTCCATACTTTTTTATTCGAAAGCAAATATAGGATTTTTGTTGATTTGTTTTTGGGATATTTATTTATTTGAAGAAAAAAAAAGTGATCATTTTACTGTATTCTAATATTATGTAATACCTGGTCAACTTCATCATTTGAATTAGCAGAATATCCTGAAACAAAAACACCTCTTTCACCTGAATTTGATTCAATTCCATAAACGGTAGCCTCCTCACCTGGATCGGTAATGCCTTCGTAACGGTACACATGTTTCACCTCAAATTCAAGTGGATTACTTATAATTTTTTCTTTGTGAAGATTAAAATCAAGAGTAAACCCTTTTTCTTTCAAATCATTTAGGGCTTCTAAAACGGTGGTATAATGATAGGTTGGTTCCATGATGAATTAATTATATAAGGCATTCATAAAGGTAACTATTTTATTTTTAAGCAGTTGTGAAAGTGTTGTTAAAGTGAGGCGACTAATTATTGAAAAAGACTCTTATTGTTGTAAATTTGCACTGCAGACCGCCTTATCGCCACGCTTATGGCGTGGAGGAAAGTCCGGACACCACAGAGAAGCATAGCGGGTAACGCCCGTCGGTTCCGATTTATCGGGATTAGGACAAGTGCAACAGAAAGCAGGTACAGGTAATGCTGTAGTGAAACCAGGTAAACTCTATGCGGTGAAATTTCAAGTATATCGGCATTTAAGGGTCCTCGCCCGTTGTCGAAGGGTAGAAAGATGGAGCACATGAGTAATTGTGTGCCTAGATAAATGATAAGGATTTCGAGCAATCGAGATACAGAACCCGGCTTATAGGTCTGCATTTTTTAGTGATTTGTTATTTACTCCAGTATTTTTTTTGAATTCTCTTACTTTTTACGCCTTTCCGTATTTTTTTTTAAAATTATAAGTTTTTTTTTTTAAATTTACCACAATTTAAAAACATAAGTACTTGTTTTTTAAATAATTGATTATTTCGAAGTAAATTTTGAAATATTTGTTTGCAACATAAAAAATGTATATTTGATTTGATGAATGATTTAAAAATGATGTCCTCTGACTGCAAACAACTCATAGACAGTTTTCCTTTAGCTTCTTTTTTTATTGATAATAATTTCAATATTTTGCATACTAATTTAGCCGGGTTAGAAATGTTAAATATTTCATTGGCAGAAATTACACACCAAAAAATAACAATTTATTATCCTGAAATCAATTCGTGCATTGAGCAAGAAGGGGAAAATATTGAGACGTTTTTTATTGATAAAAAGGGGCGGAAAAGTGGAGTAGTACTCAAATATTCTTCGGTCAACAATAGTGCTATATTTGGAATATTATACATAATTGAAGAGTCTCATTCGAACAAACACATCATTAAGAGACAAAAATTTAATAAAATTATATTAGACAATATTCCTGCAGATATTGCTGTTTTTGACAAGGATCACAAATATATTTATGTTAATTCTAATGGTTTACAAGAGAATAAAATAAAAAAATGGATTATCGGAAAAGATGATTTTGATTATTGTGAATATCGAGGATTAGATAAGTCCATAGCTGAATCTAGACGTGTCCATTTTAAAAATGCAATTGAGAGTAAAAAACAGATTGAATGGATTGATGAATATCAAAAAGACAAAAACATTTATGTGTTGCGTCGTTTTTATCCCGTATATAATAATAATGAATTTGTTTACATGATAGGGTATGGAGTGGATATAACCGAACTAAAATCCAGTCAAGCAACGGTAAATATCAATGAAATACGAAATCAATTAATACTTAATTCCTCTTTAGATGCGGTTGTTATTATTGACCCGGATGGTAAAATTACTTTTTGGAACCCCCAAGCTGAGATAATATTTGGATGGAAATCAGAAGAGGTTATGGGGAAATTATTGTCTGATATTATTATTCCGGAACGGTTTAAAAAAATACATCAAAATGCCATCAAGAAGCATAATGATGGTTTCAGAGGAGTAGCAGCAAACAAAATCATTGAGTTTCCGGCACTATATAGAAACAATAAAGAATTTCCAATAGAATTTTCGATTTTACCTATTTATGATAAAGGAATCGTAAAGAGTTATTGTTCGTTTATTAGAGATATTACTTCAAGAAAAGAGAAGGAAGAACAACTTTCGTTACAAAATAAAACACTCCAAAGCCAAAATTCAGAATTAGAACAATTTACCTATATAACCTCACATGATCTTCAAGAGCCACTCTTGACTTTAATGAGTTTTAGCGAATTGCTACTGGAGGAGTATTCGCATAATTTGAATGACGAAGCTAAATTATATATTGAGTTTATCAATAAGTCAGCAATTAGAATGAGGTCATTAGTTAGGGGTTTAATGGAATATGCCAGAATTGGCAAAAGAGATGAAGTTAAAGAAATGGACTGTAATAGAGTTGTTAATGATATTTTGAATGATTTGTCCCTAACAATTTATAATGCTCAAGCCGAGATTACAGTCAAAAAACTGCCTAAAATAAGAGGTTATGAAACTTACATCCGATTATTATTTCAAAACTTAATAAGCAACGCTATTAAATTTAGCAAGGAAAGCACTACGCCTAAAATCAAAATTAAATGTTCAGAAACAGAAAAAGAATGGAAATTTTCAGTTAAAGACAACGGAATAGGGATTGATGAAAAGTATATCGATCAAGTATTTATAATATTCAAAAGACTAAACAATGATTCTGCTTATCAAGGATATGGCATAGGATTGGCTCATTGCAAAAAAATAGTTGATTTACATAATGGAGAAATTCATGTTAAATCTACATTGAACTCAGGCAGTACTTTTAATTTTACAATTTCAAAAAATATATAATAATGAGTATGTTAAGTATGATATTATTAATAGATGATGATTTTACAACCAATTATCTGCATAAAAAAATCATCTCAAAATCCGAAATAGATTTGCCTATTGAGGTTGCTAATAACGGTAAAGAAGGTATTGATAAATTATTGGCGCTAAATAAAACTATAAATGATAAAGATACTTTAGTATTGATATTTTTGGATATAAATATGCCTGTAATGGATGGATGGGGGTTTTTAGAAATTTTCAATGAAATTAAATCCACCCTAAATTTCGGCACCAATTTGTTTATTGTCAGTTCTTCTATTAACCCCGATGATGAGGATCGGGCAAAAAACGATCCTGAAGTACTTGATTATTTTCCTAAGCCTCTTACAGTAGATAGATTGTTAAAACTAAAAGCAAATTATATCTAATTATTCCTCTTCGGAATCCTCAAACAATTCTTCATCATCGATTTCTTCTTCGGTTGATTTTCCAATTTCGAAGAAACTAAAAATAGAACCGCCGTAACTTTTTTTGAATGAAAAGTGAACCAAGTGGTCGAGTTTTGTGTACTTGGAATGTTCAATTACCATCATCCCGTCTTCCTGAAGCGTGTTTTTTTCGAAAACTAATAATACAACTTTCTCAAAGGTTTTCTGGTCCAACGCATAGGGTGGATCGGCAAAGATGATGTCGTATGTCGCTTTGTCTCTTTCCAAAAATTGGAAAACATCGCTTTTGGTAGCTGCAATATTAAAATCGTATTCGGCTGCGACTTGTTTGATGAATTTAACACAACCAAAATCAGCATCGACAGAAGTGATGGGCGTGCTGCCACGAGAGGCAAATTCGAAACTGATATTTCCTGTTCCTGCGAATAAATCCAGTATTTTCAATCCTTCAAAACTGAAGTGGTTGTTCAAAACATTGAATAATGCTTCTTTTGACATATCGGTTGTGGGTCGAACGGGAAGTCCTTTGGGCGGAAAAATGCGTCTTCCTTTGTACTTGCCGGATATGATTCTCACGATTGGAATAAGATAAAATGTTTCCTGTTTTGGGCAGTTGAAAAAGAATTGTTTTTTTGTAAATCCGAAACATCAAATAAGGATACATTTCGAATGTATTTGAATGCCAATTGATAAAAATCGTCTTCCTCGGCAATGGTTCCTAGTAATTCCAATTTGAAATTCTCGGGATTCATGTTCAATTGTTCGGCATTGAAAAGCAAGTAGTACAGAAAGTCTTCCGGCGTTTGATAATCAAAAGAATTGAATAAATGTAATTTCTGGTTTTGAACCACAACAATTTCAAAATGACCGAGATTGAAATTCACGATCATTTTTTTATTGTCATCGTTTTTGGAAGCGTCCAAAAGTTTGGCCACTAAAATGCTATTGGCGTGCTTGTAATCGAAAGAACCAAATTGGTCAATAAAAAAATTGTTGATATTCACATACGGAATGTAAACCGCATTCATTTGGTAATTCGAAATTTCGTCGAATGCAAAAAAATCGGTGTCAAAAACCTTGGTATTGTATTGCAAATAACTTCCCAGAAAGTGCTCGTCAAAAAGCGGTTCCGGAACAAATGTCGAAAGATTGTTGTTGTGAATTACCAATATCTCGTCATAAGAATCCTTTAATTCCGGATGGTCTTTGAAAGCATCGGCAAACAATTCTTCAATTTTTGTGGCTTTGTGAAAAGTATCAAAATGGACTTCCTTCACGTAAAGCACCTTGTGGTTTAAAGTGTCAAAAACACAAAACGAAAGCCCGGTCAGGGAAACCTGAATCGAGAGTTTTCTATATTTTTTATCGGTGATGGTAGTGTTAATGGACATAGTTGCAAACTTACAAATTAAAAGAAGAATTAACAATTGATAATTAACAATTGTTAATGTGAATCATAGGTTGAAATAAAATATTGATTTTTATTGGATTTGATCTTCTAGGTTTTAAAGCCAATAATGCGTGTGTTGAACCTCAAAAAGTTATATATTAAACCCTTTATTCTTACTTAGATTCAATTGTTAATTATCAATTATCAATTGAAAAACTTTCCTTACTTTGCAGTCAAATAACACCTAATGAATTCCTCACTGTTTTATAGCCTTTTACAGAAAAATTTTCCTTTTACACCCACGTACAAACAAGATGTGTTTTTTCAGAAAATTGCTATATTCTTGACCGAAAAAGATAATAACACGATTTTTGTGCTTAAAGGCTATGCAGGAACGGGGAAAACGACGGTGATTTCGACCATCGTCAATAATCTGCTTGACATCAATAAAAAGTATGTTTTGTTGGCGCCTACGGGTCGAGCTGCTAAAGTAATTGCTAATTATTCGAACAAACCGGCTTTCACGATTCATAAGAAAATCTATTTCCCCAAGAAATCTTCGGGTGGAGGGGTCTCTTTTACCTTGCAACAAAACAAACATACCAACACGATTTTTATAGTCGATGAAGCTTCAATGATTTCTGACACGAATTCCGATTCCAAATTGTATGAAAACGGTTCTTTGCTCGATGATTTGATTTCTTATGTTTATTCAGGAATCAATTGCAAAATGATTTTACTGGGAGATACTGCCCAATTACCGCCTGTGAATTTAGATATTAGTCCCGCCTTGGATATTCAAACTTTGGGGTTGAATTACAATAAAGAGGTGGAGCATATCGAACTCGATGAAGTGATGCGCCAAGAAGAAAACTCGGGGATTTTATATAATGCCACCGAACTTCGGGAGTTGTTGAAGGATTCTTTTATCAGCGAGTTCCGATTTGACCTCAAGAAATTCAAGGATATTGTCCGTTTAACCGATGGGTACGATATTCAGGATGCCATCAATTCAGCTTACAGTAATTTCAGTATCGAAGATACTGCTTTCATCGTTCGTTCGAATAAAAGAGCCAATCAATACAATGAACAAATTAGAACGAAGATTTTGGATAAAGAAAGTGAACTATCAACTGGAGATTTTTTGATGGTGGTAAAAAACAATTATTTTTGGTTGAAAGATTCCGATGAAGCCGGTTTTATTGCGAATGGCGATATCATCGAAGTGCTGGAAATTTTCAATATCAAGGAATTATACGGTTTCAATTTTGCCAAAGTAAAAATAAGAATGGTCGATTATCCCAACCAGATTCCGTTTGAAACCGTCCTGTTATTGGATACCATAAAAAGTGAATCACCTTCCTTGACTTACGAAGAATCCAACCGATTGTATCAGGAAGTCCTGCAAGATTATGAAGGCGAAACCAAGTTCAAGCAATTCCAGAAAGTCAAAGCCAACGAATATTTCAACGGTCTGCAAGTCAAGTTTTCTTATGCAATAACCTGTCATAAATCGCAAGGCGGACAGTGGAATACGGTTTTTATTGAACAACCGTATTTGCCTGATGGTATCAACAGAGATTACATTCGCTGGTTGTACACAGCAATGACGAGAGCTAAAAACAAATTATATTTGATTGGTTTTAAGGACGAGAGTTTTGTGGGTTAAAGTTTGAAAAACTTATTTATTGATAAGCACTTTATAGGTTTTATAATTTAAGCCATCAGATATTTTTACAAAATATATTCCGTTATAGATAGTATCGGTTTCAATGATGCTCAAAGTACTTCCTTGAAGGATTTTGCTTTCTTTTATGACTTTCCCCAATTCGTCAATTAGTTCCACTTTTAAATCATTTTCCGCCATTTGTAATTGAATTGCAATAAAATCCTGAGCAGGATTTGGTGCAATGATTATTTTGGTATTATTAAAATCAAAGGTATTATTTGCTAAATAAGTTGTTGTTCCTGTTGGAATTGTAGTTACCACATTGCAATCTAAACCAGGATTACCTGTACAAACAGTACCATAAAATATTGGTCCTACCACATAAGGATAGGCAGAATTATGATTAGTATCAATAGTAGCGAAATAGCAATAAATTCCGTTTGGATATAATGATATTGGATATTCTGGAGTATTACAAATTCTACCATTGTGTGAGTCTAAATATGTTGCGTCACCCGTATGAGCAACATATTCATAATCTTCTCTGAAATAACCATTAAAGAAAGTTTGAGTCCCTATAACTTGATTAATTGCAGGGCCATTAACTCTTGTTGTATTGGTGCGTAATTGATAACTTGATTTCATTCTTGCAATTGCTCCAGTTCCGTCAGTATTTGCATAAGCATAAGCTCCATAAATGGGAAAACCGTCATAGGCAAAACCTAATAAAGGAGAATGCACACTTGGGTCAATAACATATAATCCATCAGAGGGATAGGTTGAGCAAATTGTTGACAAAACATTTAAATCCAATTTAAAGGCACTTGGATTTTGATGGTGATGATAATTACCATTTGCTGGATGCGCTTTTGCACAATCAAAACCATTCATTTCAGCAGGAATTGCATCTCTGTTCCAAGCCTGAACTGTGCCTGGGCCA
>CAMBZB010000042.1 GCA_945872245.1 Flavobacterium psychrophilum | reverse complement strand
TTTTTTGCTTTTCTCTCTTTAAATCTTTCCCAAGTAACTCCGCCTACCCAATAGGAAACGAAACCAACCAAGAAAAACATCAACCAAAATCCTATTGTAAGAATGGTCAAGAAAAGTAAAAAACCTAAATACTGTGAGAAATTAAACATATTTTCCGGATATTTTAATGTAGCCACAAATGTAAGTTTAATATTTTTTCTTACCAATAAATAGTTGGTATTATTTTTTTAAAAGAGTTGTAATACGTAATTTTGGGCTTCCATTTTTCCAGCCTTTCCTAAAGAAAATGAATCTGGTCTTGACACATAAACGAACAACTAGAAAACAAAAATAATCAATAAAATGAAGTACAGAATAGAAAAAGACACCATGGGTGAAGTGCAAGTTCCAGCTGATAAATATTGGGGAGCACAGACAGAACGATCCAGAAACAATTTTAAAATTGGCCCTTCAGCTTCAATGCCAAAAGAAATTATTGAGGGTTTTGCCTATTTAAAAAAAGCTGCCGCCTACGCCAATTGTGACTTGGGGGTTCTTCCAACAGAAAAACGTGATGCCATTGCGGCCGTCTGCGACGAAATTCTAGCCGGAAGCCTAGCCGACGAATTTCCACTTGTAATTTGGCAAACAGGTTCAGGTACACAAAGTAATATGAACGTGAATGAAGTAATTGCGAATCGCGCCCAAGTACTAAAGGGATTTGCCATTGGTGAGGGTGAACAATTTATCAAGGCTAATGATGATGTAAACAAATCGCAATCTTCTAACGATACTTTCCCAACGGGAATGCATATTGCAGCATACAAAACCGTTGTGGAGACAACAATTCCTGGTGTCGAAAAATTAAGAGATACTCTTCAAGCAAAAGCAGCCGAATTTAATACTGTCGTAAAAATTGGACGTACACATTTAATGGATGCAACGCCATTGACATTAGGACAAGAAATTTCAGGATACGCAGCCCAATTAAGTTATGGCTTGAAAGCGGTTAAAAACACATTAGCACACTTATCAGAAGTCGCCTTGGGTGGCACTGCAGTTGGAACAGGCTTGAACACACCTGCCGGATATGATGTAAAAGTAGCTGAATATATTGCTCTATTCACGGGACACCCTTTTGTAACTGCCCCAAACAAATTTGAAGCTTTAGCGGCTCACGATGCCATTGTAGAAACTCATGGAGCTTTAAAACAATTAGCTGTTTCGCTCAACAAAATTGCAAATGATATTCGCATGTTGGCTTCTGGGCCACGTTCTGGAATTGGCGAAATTATTATTCCTGAAAATGAACCAGGGTCATCCATTATGCCGGGTAAAGTAAACCCAACACAATGCGAAGCTTTAACGATGGTTTGCGCCCAAGTAATGGGAAATGACGTGGCAATTTCCGTTGGAGGAATGCAGGGTCATTATGAATTGAATGTTTTTAAACCCTTGATGGCGGCAAACTTCTTGCAATCTGCACGATTGCTGGGTGATGCCTGCGTATCTTTTGAAGAACATTGCGCACAAGGAATTGAACCAAACCACAAACGCATTAAAGAATTAGTTGACAACTCCTTAATGTTAGTTACTTCATTAAATACTAAAATCGGCTATTATAAGTCAGCCGAAATAGCTCAAACTGCTCACAAAAACGGAACCACTTTAAAAGAAGAAGCGGTACGCTTGGGCTATGTTTCAGCAGAAGATTTTGATGCTTGGGTAAAACCAGAAGATATGGTAGGAAGCTTGAAATAATTAAAGAATTATAAATTTCGAAGTATTTAATTAAAGTTGCAACACCTCGTTGCAGCTTTTTTTTATGCTTTAACGAAATTAAATAATCCTATTTTTATTATGCGCGCATAGTATTTTTTTATTATCTTTGAGATTGATTTATAAATTATGAAAGAAAAAACAATAGACTACACACTTCGCGCTACCTGGCAAGCGGTGGCTAGAATGTACAACGATGAAGCTTCAAATTATGGAGCGACAATGGCTACTGGTTTTACTTTGTTAAGTATTGATAAAGAAGGGGGAACTCCGTCAACAACATTGGGTCCTAAAATGGGAATGGAAGCAACAAGCTTAACCAGAACATTAAAATCAATGGAAGAAAAAGGACTTATTTATAGAAAACCAAATCCTGAAGATGGCCGTGGGGTATTGATTTTCTTAACCGAATTTGGAAAAGAAAAAAGAGAATTGTCTAAAAACACCGTCCTAAAATTTAACGAAGTCGTAAAACAAAATGTATCCGCTGAAAAGCTTCAGGATTTTATGGAAGTTTCAGACATCATCAACGAATTAATTTCCGGAAAGAAAATATTCAACATCTAAAAATTTATAATTCAAAATAAAAAATGAAAAGGATAATTAAAAAAGTTGCAGTAATCGGATCCGGAATTATGGGTTCGGGAATTGCTTGTCATTTTGCCAACATTGGGGTCGAAGTTCTGCTTTTAGATATTATTCCAAGAGAACTCAATGAAGCCGAAATAAAAAAAGGATTAACATTAGAAAGCAAAATAGTTCGCAATCGCTTGGTCAATGAACATTTACAAAATGCTTTAAAATCAAAACCATCGCCTATTTACCACCAGAAGTTTACCAGTCGAATTACTACTGGAAATACAACAGATGATATGGCGCAACTTGCTAACGTAGATTGGATTATAGAAGTTGTGGTGGAACGTTTGGACATCAAAAAAATGGTGTTCGAACAAATAGAAAAATTCCGCAAACCGGGAACATTAATAACCTCAAATACCTCTGGAATTCCGATTCATTTTATGAGCGAAGGAAGATCTGAAGATTTCCAGAAACACTTTTGCGGAACCCACTTTTTTAACCCAGCACGTTACTTAAAATTATTTGAAATTATTCCTGGTCCGCAAACTTCTTCTGAAGTTCTGGACTTCCTTACTATATATGGAGAGAAATTCTTGGGCAAAACTTCGGTCTTGGCCAAAGATACTCCTGCTTTTATTGGAAACCGAATTGGAATTTACGGAATCCAAAGTTTATTCCATTTGGTAAAAGAATTGGGATTAACAATAGAAGAAGTCGATAAACTCACGGGACCAGTTATAGGAAGACCAAAATCGGCGACTTTCAGGACGGTCGATGTAGTCGGTTTGGATACTTTGGTTCACGTTGCCAACGGAATTTATGAAAATTGCCCGAATGACGAACAACACGAATTGTTCAAATTACCGAATTTCATCAACAAAATGATTGAAAACAAATGGTTCGGAAGCAAAACGGGTCAAGGTTTTTATAAAAAAGAAGGACGAGATATCTTGTATTTAGACTTAGACACTTTGGAATATCGTCCAGCGAAAAAAACGTCGTTTGCTACTTTAGAATTAACAAAAACCATAGAAAAACCGATTGATCGTTTTAAAGTTTTGGTAAAAGGAACCGATAAAGCGGGCGAATTTTACAGACGAAGTTTTGCCGGAATGTTCGCTTACGTTTCCAACAGAATTCCTGAAATATCAGATGAATTATACAAAATTGACGATGCAATGAAAGCAGGTTTCGGATGGGAAAATGGCCCTTTCGAAATTTGGGATGCCATCGGAGTGGCAAAGGGAATTGAAATGATTAAGGATGAAGGTTTGGTCCCGCCAGCCTGGGTGATTGAGATGTTAGCATCTGGAAGTTCTAATTTTTATTCTATTAAAGAAGGAGCTACTTATTTCTATAATATTCCAAATAAAACACAAACTGGAGTTCCGAGACAAGATGCTTTTATCATCTTGAACAACATTCGCGAAAGCAAAAAAGTTTGGAGCAACAGCGGAGCCATTATCCAGGATTTAGGCGACGGGATTTTGAATTTAGAATTCCAATCCAAGATGAATACCATTGGTGGCGACGTTTTGCAGGCCATAAACAAAGCCATTGATTTATCTGAAAAAGAATATCAAGGTTTAGTTATTGGAAACCAAGGAGCCAATTTCTCTGTGGGCGCCAACATTGGAATGATATTTATGATGGCGGTCGAACAAGAGTATGACGAATTGAATATGGCCATCAAAATGTTTCAGGACACGATGATGCGCCTGCGTTATTGCGGTATTCCGGTAGTGGTTGCGCCACATGGAATGACTTTGGGCGGCGGTTGCGAAATGAGTATGCACGCCGATAAAGTGATTGCTGCCGCGGAAACTTACATTGGATTGGTCGAATTTGGAGTTGGAGTAATTCCCGGAGGTGGCGGATCGAAAGAAATGGCGTTACGAGCCTCGGATTTATTCCGTAAAAACGATGTGGAACTGAATGTATTACAGGAATATTTCTTGACCGTGGCGATGGCAAAAGTGTCGACTTCGGCTTACGAAGCATTTGATTTGGGCATATTTGAACACGGAAAAGACGTGATTGTGGTCAACAAAGACCGTCAAATTGCCGAAGCCAAAAAACACGCTTTGCTATTGGCAGAAGCCGGTTACACCCAAACCATTCGCAGAAATGATGTGAAAGTTTTGGGAAAACAAGCGTTGGGAATGTTCTTGGTTGGAACCGACCAAATGGAGGCCGGAAAATACATTTCGGAACACGACAAAAAAATTGCCAACAAACTAGCATACGTAATGGCTGGTGGAGATTTATCCGAACCAACATTGGTATCTGAGCAATATTTATTGGATATTGAAAGAGAAGCTTTTCTGAGTTTGTGTACAGAAAGAAAAACATTGGAAAGAATTCAATATATGCTAACTAAGGGGAAACCGCTAAGAAATTAGAAAACAGATAAAAGACATATAGATGATAGATAAAATCAGAAAACGAAAAGTCTATCAATCTATTATCTTTTTGTCTATTATCTTAAAAATAAAAATTATGAAAACAGCCTATATCGTAAAAGCATACAGAACCGCAGTTGGAAAAGCACCAAAAGGCGTATTTAGATTCAAGCGTCCTGATGAATTGGCTGCTGAAACCATCCAGTTTATGATGAATGAATTGCCAGACTTCGACAAGAAACGCATTGATGATGTTATGGTGGGTAATGCCATGCCGGAAGCCGAACAAGGATTGAATGTAGGAAGATTAATTTCCCTAATGGGATTAAAAGTAACCGATGTTCCTGGCGTAACAATTAATCGTTATTGTGCTTCAGGAATAGAAACTATCGGGATGGCAACAGCCAAAATTCAATCTGGAATGGCCGATTGCATCATCGCCGGTGGTGCAGAAAGTATGAGTTTTATTCCTATGGGAGGTTACAAACCCACTCCTGATTATGCTGTTGCAGCAGCCGGACACGAGGATTATTATTGGGGAATGGGTTTGACTGCCGAGGCCGTTGCCAAACAATACAACATTTCGAGAGCCGACCAGGATGAGTTTGCTTATCAATCACACATGAAAGCTTTGAAAGCGCAAGCGGAAGGTAAATTTGATAAACAAATTGTTCCAATTACTGTTGAGCAAACTTTCATTAATGAAAACGGGGAAAAAGAAACAAAATCTTATATCGTCAATAAAGACGAAGGCCCAAGAGCAGGAACTTCAGTGGAAGCGTTATCAGGATTAAGAACCGTTTTTGCTGCTGACGGAAGTGTAACTGCTGGGAATTCTTCGCAAATGAGCGATGGGGCTGCCTTCGTTTTGGTTATGAGCGAAGAAATGGTCAAAGAACTAAACCTCACTCCTATTGCGCGTTTGGTCGGCTTAGCTTCCGCAGGTGTTGAACCAAGAATAATGGGAATTGGTCCAGTGAAAGCAATCCCGAAAGCTTTAAAACAAGCTGGATTACAATTAAAAGACATTGACTTAATCGAATTAAACGAAGCATTTGCTTCACAGTCATTGGCAGTAATTCGAGAATTAGGTTTAAATCCTGATATAGTAAATGTAAATGGTGGAGCAATTGCATTAGGCCATCCTTTGGGTTGTACGGGCACAAAATTGTCAGTTCAACTTTTCGACGAAATGCGTTTAAGAAAAAGTAAATATGGAATAGTCTCAATGTGTGTGGGAATTGGACAAGGTTCAGCTGGGATTTATGAAATATTGTAATTGACAAAAAAAGTAAATAAACCTTTTAAAGTAAAAAAGCCATGGCAGATAAAACAAGAGGTGGTCAATTCATCGTAAAAGAGACAAAATGTGAAGACATCTTCACTCCGGAAGATTTCAATGAAGAGCAATTAATGATGCGTGACTCGGTGAAAGAATTCATCGATAAAGAAGTGTGGCCAAATAAAGAACGCTTTGAAAAGAGGGATTTTGCCTTCACGGTAGAATGCATGCGTAAGGCCGGTGAAATGGGATTATTAAGCATTTCAGTCCCTGAAGCCTATGGCGGAATGGGAATGGGATTTGTTGATACGGTTTTGGTTTGCGATTATATTTCTGGGGCAACCGGTTCTTTTTCGTCTGCCTTTGGAGCACATACAGGAATAGGAACCCTTCCCATCACTTTATATGGAACCGAGGCGCAAAAACAAAAATATGTACCAAAATTAGCTACTGGAGAATGGTTTGGGGCTTATTGTTTGACTGAACCAGGAGCTGGGTCGGATGCAAATTCTGGAAAAACAAAAGCAGTCTTATCAGATGACGGAACACATTATAAAATTACGGGGCAAAAAATGTGGATTACAAACGCTGGTTTTTGTTCATTATTTATTGTTTTTGCCCGAATTGGTGATGACAAAAATATCACTGGATTTATTGTTGAAAACGATCCTACTAATGGCATTTCGATGAATGAAGAAGAGCATAAACTAGGTATTCGTGCTTCTTCTACGAGACAAGTATTTTTTGCTGACACCAAAGTACCTATCGAGAATATGCTTTCTGAGAGAGGAAATGGTTTCAAAATTGCCATGAACGCTTTGAATGTAGGTCGAATAAAACTAGCTGCTGCTTGTTTGGATGCGCAACGAAGAGTAATAACTAATGCCATAAAATACGCGAACGAAAGAGTTCAATTTAATACTCCGATTGCTCAATTTGGTGCCATTAGATATAAACTAGCCGAAATGGCAACCTCTTGTTATGCTGGACAAAGTGCTACTTATCGTGCTGCTAAAGACATTGAAGATAAAATAAAAGATCGGGAAACTGCCGGAGAGTCGCATCAAGAATCTGAATTAAAAGGCATTGAAGAATATGCTATTGAATGTTCTATTTTGAAAGTTGCTGTTTCAGAAGATATTCAAAATTGTGCCGACGAAGGCATCCAGATTTTGGGCGGAATGGGATTCTCTGAAGACACTCCAATGGAAAGTGCGTGGCGAGATGCTAGAATTGCACGAATTTATGAAGGCACAAATGAAATCAATAGAATGCTATCTGTTGGAATGTTGATTAAAAAAGCGTTCAAAGGTCACGTTGATTTGTTAGGTCCAGCCACAAAAGTGCAGGAAGAATTAATGGGAATTCCATCTTTTGAAATTCCTGATTATTCGGAATTGTTTGCCGAAGAAAAAGAAATGATTGGCAAGTTAAAAAAAGTATTCTTGATGGTTGCTGGCGGAGCGGTACAAAAGTATGGTTCCGATTTAGACGGACATCAACAATTATTGATGGCTGCCGCCGATATTATGATTGAAATCTATATGGCAGAATCCACTATATTGAGAACCGAAAAATTAGCCAAAAGAGTAGGCGAAGCCAAAGCGCAAGAACAAATTGCCATGGCAAAATTGTACTTATACAAAGCGGTTGACGTGATAACCCAAAAAGGAAAAGAAATTGTAATTTCCTTTGCTGATGGGGATGAACAACGAATGATGTTGATGGGATTACGCCGTTTTACAAAATACAATAACATGCCTAATATAATTGCTTTGAGAGAAATGATTACAGCAAAATTGGTAGCAGAAAACGAATACTGTTTCTAATTTTAAAGTAATCTATTAACTAGTTAATTTGTTAAAAAAAACAGTTGTTATAATTAATGGTGCGTTTTTATATTTGAAGATACCATTTAAAATAAAACAAGCGATTTATAATTGTCAAACAACCTCTATTTTTCGCAGTATTTCATAGTATTGTCTAAAAAAAATAGCGTAACTTTAAGTAATTCAATTCGTATTTTGGTATGAAAAAATTTACTTTAATTATTCTGCTATTTATTTCCACAATTGCTTTTTCACAAAACGAAATGTCTACCAAGACAGGGAGCGTCAATTTTGAAGCATCAGTGCCATTATTCGAGGAAGTCAAAGCAACGAACAAAACGGCTTTTTGCGTTTTAAACACAAAAACAGGCGCAATTACAAGTACGGTTTTGATAAAAGATTTTCGCTTCAAGATTCCTATGATGGAGGAGCATTTTAACGATAATTATATGGAAAGCGCCGATTATCCAAAAGCAACTTTTAAAGGAAGTATCGAAGGTTTTAATTTGAATATCATTGATGCCTCGCCAAAAGAATTCAAACTGAGAGGCACTTTGAAATTGCATGGAAAATATAAAAACATCTGCACAATCGCAATTCTCAGAAAAGTGGACTACAAATTAGAAATTATATCGGATTTTGACCTCAACAGCTCCGATTTCAACATTCTGATTCCCGAAATTTTGAGTCTAAAAGTGGCTAAAACTGTAAATATAAAGACACAGTTTTTGTTAAACAGGCCTACTTTTGCAAACAATCCTTAAGGGCTTGTTCTAGAGTTGTGAATTTAAACTTAAATCCTGTTTTTCCTATTTTTTCCGAAGAAATCCTTCTTCCCGCCAGTATAATTAGAGCCATTTCCCCCAACACCATTTTTATCAGAAAAGCAGGGACATTTGGCAACCAAATTGAATACCCATATATTTTTGCCATTGCTTTTGAAAAAGTAGCATTCGTTGTATTGTCAGTGATTGCAGCATTGTATGCTCCAGTCATATCGTTGTTTTTTATGGCTTCGATATATATGGCACACAAATCGTCAACATGAATCCAAGGCATGTATTGCTTGCCCGAACCCAGCGCTGAACCCAATCTCATTTTAAAAATTGGTGTTAATTTCTTCAAGAAACCGTCATCTTCACCAAGAACCAAACCGGTTCGAATTTTTACCACGCGAATTCCCAAATCCGCAATAGTGTCAGCGGCAGCTTCCCATTTTTGGCAAGTCATCCCCAAAAAATCATTAGCAGCCAAAGTGTTTTCGGTACAAATGTCGTCTCCATTTACAGCACCATAGATTCCTATTCCTGAAGCCGAAACGAAGGCGTCTAGTTTTTTATGGTTCTTTTTTAAAACCGTGTGAAGTAACTCAATGGATTTTTCCCGACTCTGGACAATTGCTTCTTTGCGTTTTGGTGTCCAACGATTTTCGGCGATGTTTTCGCCGGCTAGATGAATAATATAATCAGCTTTTAGAACCGACTCCTCTTCTATGAAATGAGTGGAAATATCCCAGCGGTAATAGGAAATATCTGCCGTGTTTTGTTTCGGACTTCTGCTTAAAATGGAAACAGTATAACCCTTTTCAATCAGTAAAACTGCCAATTTTTTCCCTACAAATCCTGAACCACCGCTTATTAATACATTTTTCTTCATATATGCAAATTTTGATTTATAAAAACAGCACCTGTATTTCGACAGCTAACTATCGAATCTCCTCTATTTATATTTCTTTGTTTGGCACCGTCTTTTTGTTAATAGTGATTTATACCCACAAATTTAGCCTTTAAAATGATATGCAAAACATTAACATTTATTTTGTTTAACTTTTTTACAAATTAGTTAAACATTTATTATCTTTACGAACAAATTAAAAGACACTAAAAATGGCCACTAAAAAACCAACCCTGACTAGAGACAAAATAGTTTCACTATATATGATCTATCGTTTAGAAAATAACGAAAAACCCAAATCTGTATATCAATTTGCCAAAACAAATGGTTTTGACGAGAAAGAATTTTACAGTTTTTTTGGGACAATAGAAAGTGTTGAAAAAGAAATATTCAAGACATTCCTGGACAAAACAATTGAATTAATACAGAAAGACGCAAACTACGAAACGTATGACATGAAAAGTAAAATATTGAGTTTCTACTTCACCTTTTTCGAATTATTGTCTGCCAATAGAAGTTACGTGGTCATGAGTTTGAAAGAACACCAAAACCAACTAAAAAACCTTATGCAACTGTCTAGTCTTAGAATCGGATTCAAAAATTATATTACCGAAATCATTTCGGATGAAGTAAGAACCCAACACGAAAAATTTCAAAACTTTCAAGAAAAAGCAATTCAAGAAACTTCCTGGATTCAATTCTTGCTGACGATGAAATTCTGGTTGGATGATGAATCTCCTGCATTCGAAAAAACAGATCTCTATATTGAAAAATCTGTAAAGGCAACTTTCGAATTAATGAATATCGCTCCCATAGACAGTTTAATCGATTTTGGAAAATTTATTTTCAAAGAAAAAATATACAAGAAATAATGAAAACCATCGACTACATTCCTACTTCAAAAATTGAAAGAGCCACAAAACTCGTTCAAACCGGAGCTAAAGTGGGCGTAAATTACCTGAAATATTACGGAGAAAAAATGGTTAACAGTGATTTAACCCGCGATAAACTTAATGAAAATAATGCCGAAGACATTTATGACGGACTGAAGAGCTTAAAAGGTAGCGCACTAAAAGTGGCGCAAATGTTGAGCATGGACAAGAGTTTTTTGCCACAGGCTTATGTGGAGAAATTTTCATTGTCGCAGTTTTCGGTTCCTCCACTATCGGCTCCATTGGTTTTGAAAACCTTCAAGGCTAATTTTGGCAAAACACCCTATGAAATTTTTGACGAATTCAATGCAAACTCGGTTAATGCAGCCAGTATCGGACAATTACATTTAGCGGTTAAAAACAACAAAAAGCTGGCCGTTAAAATTCAATATCCTGGCGTAGCCAACAGCATTTCGTCTGATTTGGCTTTGGTAAAACCCATTGCCATAAGGATGTTTAACCTTCAAGGAAAAGATTCCGACAAATATTTCAAGGAAGTAGAAGACAAACTAATTGAGGAAACCAATTATTTATTGGAACTCAAACAAAGTCAAGAAGTAGTTGAAGCTTGCCATAAAATTGAAAATCTTGTTTTTCCAAACTACTATCCCAACTATTCTTCGGAAAAAATCATCACAATGGATTGGATGACAGGCATTCATCTTTCTGAGTTTACCAACAAAAATACTAATCAAGAAGTCGCCAATAAATTAGGTCAGGCGCTTTGGGATTTTTATATGTACCAAATTCACATTTTGAGAAAAGTACATGCTGATCCACATCCGGGAAACTTTTTGGTAAACCAAGAAAACCAACTGGTAGCTCTCGATTTTGGCTGTATGAAACAAATTCCTAATGAATTCTACATTCCGTATTTTGAGTTAATCAATAAGGATGTTATTGATAATAAAATTCTTTTTGGTGAAAAATTATTCGAATTGGAAATTCTTAGAGTGGATGATTCCAAAGAAGAAATCGAATATTTCACCCAAATGTTTTATGATTTATTGTCGCTTTTCACCAAACCATTCCAATCGGAAAACTTCGATTTCTCGGATGAAGTGTTTTTCGAAAACATCGCCCAATTAGGGGAACGCTTTGCTAACGACACCAACCTTCGAAAAATGAACGGCAATCGAGGATCGAAACACTTCATTTATATGAATAGAACCTTTTTTGGTTTGTACAATTTAATGTTTGATTTGAAAGCCAAAATTGTGGTAAATGAATACCTAAAATACTAAAGTTAAAAAAAGAATTTCCCTACGTTAAAAAAGACAAATCATTAAAAATAAAACATCAAACAGATTAATAAAAACATGAAAAACATAGTAATCATTGGCGGAAGCAAAGGTATTGGCAGTGCCATTTTGTTGCAACAGCTGGAATCAAACATGGTTTACAACATTAGCAGAAATTCGCCAGACATAACACATCCCAACCTGAAACATTATTCTTTGGATGTACTCCAGGAAGCGCTTCCCGAGATAGAAAATATCGACACCTTGATTTATTGTCCAGGATCCATTAATTTAAAACCCATTGGAAGTTTGGGCATAGATGATTTCAGAAACGATTTCGAAATCAATGTGATTGGAGCAGTAAAAACCATCCAAAAATATTTGCCTGTTTTGAAAAAAGGAACAAATCCGTCCATCGTTTTGTTCAGCACGGTGGCGGCAAAATTGGGAATGCCTTTTCACGCTAGTATCGCTACGGCCAAAGCAGGAGTTGAAGGATTGGTGAAATCACTCGGAGCGGAATTGGCCTCGGTGGTTCGTATCAATGCCATTGCTCCTACCATCACAGAAACCTCCCTTGCTGCAGGAATTCTACGAAATGACAGAATGAAGGAAAATATGGTGGAACGCCATCCGATGAAGGGGTATTTGAAACCGGAAGAAGTGGCAAGCATGGCCAATTACTTGATTTCGGATCAAGCCAAGTCGATATCGGGACAAGTTTTTGAAATGGATTATGGTATTGTAACTTTCAAAATATAAAAAACAGACTCTTTAAAATAGAAAATGATGATAAAAGAAATGAAAAGTTACGAGAAAGTAGAACAGTATGATGGGGAAATAACGGAAGCTTTAGCGGATAATTACAGAACAATAATAGATAATCTAGGCGAAGACATCAACAGAGAAGGTTTGGAAAAAACACCAGAAAGAGTGGCTAAAGCCATGCAATTCCTGACACACGGTTATGGATTGAATCCATTAGAAATATTGAAATCGGCACTATTCACCGAAGACCACAAACAAATGATTGTAGTAAAAGACATTGAGGTTTATTCCATGTGTGAACATCACATGCTACCCTTTTTTGGAAAAGCGCATGTGGCTTATATTCCGAACGGAAAAATTGTGGGATTGAGCAAAATACCCAGAATCGTAGACGCTTTTGCCCGAAGAATGCAGGTACAAGAAAGATTGACAGACCAAATAAAAGATTGTATACAGGAAGCTTTAAATCCACTAGGAGTGGCAGTAGTTATAGAGGCACAACACATGTGCATGCAAATGCGTGGCATTCAAAAACAAAATTCAGTAACGACGACTTCTGCTTTTACAGGTGCGTTCGAAAAAGACAAAACCAGAAAGGAATTTATCAGTTTAGTTTCCAATAAATTGAGTTAAATTTCTTTTCAAGAAAAAAAACCATGAAAATTCTCTTAACAGGTGCAACAGGATACATCGGGAAGCGACTTTTGCCTATTTTGGTAAAACAAGGGCATGAAGTGGTTTGTTGCGTTAGAGACAAAAACAGGTTTTATTGTCCCATAGAGTTTCAGAAAAATGTGTCGGTCATTGAGGTTGATTTTCTAAAAATAGAAACATTGACAGCAATACCAACTAATATAGATGCCGCTTATTATTTGATTCATTCCATGTCAGATCCAGACGAAAATTATGATGATTTAGAAAAGCTTTCGGCAGAAAATTTCGTTTACGGTATTGAAAAAACAACAGCAACGCAAGTTATTTATTTGAGTGGCATCGTGAATGACAAATCGCTATCTAAGCATTTGTCTTCAAGAAAAAAAGTAGAAGATGTCTTGAATAGTGGAAAGTTTGCGATGACCACTTTAAGGGCTGGAATCATTGTGGGCTCCGGCAGCGCTTCCTTTGAAATTATTCGGGATTTGGTCAACAAACTCCCAGTTATGATTACTCCTAAATGGTTGAAAACCAGATGCCAACCCATTGCTATTACAGATGTTCTGGAATTTTTATCAAAATCATTACTTAATCCTGTTACTTATGGAAATAGTTTTGATATTGGAGGTCCTGATATTTTGACCTATAAAGAAATGCTTCTGGGCTTTGCCAAAGCAAAAAAGTTAAAAAGGTGGATTTACACCATTCCAATAATGACGCCAAAGTTATCATCCTATTGGCTGTATTTCGTGACCTCAACTTCTTATAAATTGGCATCGGCGTTGGTCAGCAGTATGAAAGTGGAAGTGATTTGCAATGACAACAAAATCAATGATTTGTTGGATGTAAATCCCATGTCCTACGAACAAGCCTTGTCAAGAGCTTTGATTAAAGTCGATGAAGACAAAGTGGCTTCGAGTTGGAAAGACTCCTTGGTAAGCGGAAGATTTAACAGTAATATTTCCGAATTTTTAAAAGTCCCGAAGAAAGGATGCTATATTGACAGAAGGAAGAAAGAAATAGAAAATAAGGACTATACGATTGAAAGAATTTGGTCTATTGGAGGAGAAACCGGTTGGTATTATGGCGATTGGTTGTGGAATTTTCGAGGCTTCATCGACAAATTATTTGGTGGCGTGGGTTCAAGAAGGGGTAGAACCAACAAACACGACATCCATTCGGGCGACGCATTGGATTTTTGGCGGGTATTGTATGCCAACAAAGAGGAAGGTAAATTAGTTTTATATGCCGAAATGAAATTGCCCGGCGAAGCTTGGCTGGAATTCAAGATTATCAACAATACTTTGTATCAATCCGCTACATTCAGGCCTAAAGGAATTTGGGGAAAATTGTATTGGTATGCTATTTTGCCTTTTCACGGATTTATTTTCAACGGAATGTTGAATAAGTTAATTCGGTAATTACTTCGAAATCCCCGCCTTATAAGTTGCAATTGCTCTATCTCTGGCAAAAGCATGCTCCACCATTGGCTCACCGTAACCCAAATCGAATTCGGGAATCCATTTTCGGATGTAGATTCCTTTTTCGTCGAATTTCTTGAGCTGGATTTCCGGATTGAAAACTCTAAAATAAGGAGCGGCATCACAACCGGTTCCTGCAGCCCATTGCCAGTTTCCGACATTGGCTGACAATTCAAAATCCAACAACTTTTCTGCAAAATAAGCTTCACCCCATTGCCAATTGATCAATAAATGCTTGCATAGAAAACTTGCCACCACCATTCGAACCCTATTGTGCATGTAACCGGTTTCGTTTAACTCCCGCATTCCGGCATCAACCATAGGATAACCCGTGGTCCCGGAACACCAACGCTTAAAATCCTCCTCATTATTCCGCCATTGAATGCCATCGTAAGCCGATTTGAAATTGTGCGTGACCACCCTTGGAAAACTGAACAAAATTTGCATGAAAAATTCCCTCCAAATCAGTTCACTCAAAAATACTTCATTTTTATTCGCTGCCCAATTCACTAATTTTCGAATACTTACGGTTCCAAAACGCAGATGTGGCGAAAGATGTGTCGTACTATCCAAAGCAGGAAAGTCTCGGGTTTCATGGTAATTTGAAACGTTTTTCAAGTTATGGGGAATCACTTTTATGGAACTTTCATCGAATCCTATTTGCTCCAATGTTGGAAAAGTAAAAATACTTTTATGGAAATTATAAAACTTTTCGGTTATATCGTATTCCTGAACCGGAGCCCTTTTTTTATATTGCTCCAACCATTTATTTTTGTAAGGCGTGTAAACGGTATAAGGCAATCCATCGGCTTTCGTGATTTCTTTTTCTTCGAAAATCACTTGGTCTTTATATAAGAAAGAACTTATTTTATTAGCTTCCAATAATTCACAAATAGCTAAATCCCTGAGTATTGCATAGGGTTCGTAATCCTTGTTGAAAAACACTTCCTTGACATCAAATTCTTTAAGAAGCAATTGCCATACCTCCCAAGTTTTTCCTTTTTTGACCAAAAGAGAACTTCCTAATTCTTGCAATTTCTGATTTATATTAGAAAGGGAATCGTGAATAAAACCAACTCTAGCATCATTTTTTGGCAAACTGTCTAAAATAGCTTCATCAAAAATAAACAAAGGAATCACTGGATATTTGGATTCCAAAGCACAAAAAAGCCCCACGTTATCTTCTAATCGTAAATCTCTACGGAACCAAAAAAAAGCTACTTCTGGTTTGTTCATTATTTAGAATTAAAAATCTCATCCACTTTTACAACTCTGTAATCAAAAATTTCTTTTAGTTTATTTTTTACCACAAGTGTGTTCATTATTCTACCAATGAAACCCAACGGCAAGGCATAATGAACCAAATCCGTCATTTTTGTACCGTTTTCAGTTGGTTCAAAAAAATGTTTATGATGCCAAAGTGCATAAGGTCCGAAGCGTTGTTCGTCGATAAAATAACTATTTTCTTTCACGAAAGTGATTTCGGTTGTCCAACTCAATTTCAATCCCGCTAGCGGAGACACTTTGTATTGGATAATTTGTCCGGCATACATCGATTTGTTGTCGAAATCCGTGATTTGGAAACCCATAGTTTCTGGGGTTATTTTTTGCAAATTTCTTGGACTTGAAAAAAAAGCCCAACATTCTTCCATACTTGCATTTACGTGTTGAACCGTTTCTTTTGTGTATACTTTCATTTTTATTTTTTTTCT
>CAMBZB010000041.1 GCA_945872245.1 Flavobacterium psychrophilum | reverse complement strand
GTGTTTTGAATCTTAGTATAATCGCCACCTACTTCTACCACCATGACTTCTTTAGCGTATCTAGAAGCCATATCTTTTAAGTTGTTTTGTAATGCGCCAATTGTACTTGTATAGTCCGTATTTAACCAATACGGATAGTATGACATTCCTATAACATCATAATTCACATTATTAGCTCTAACTTTATCAAAAAACCATCTGAATCTAGCATTGTCATTCCCTTTGTCTATGTGGATAATAACTTTTATAGATGAATCTATAGCTTTGGTCGCTTCATATCCTTTATTTAATAATTGAGCTAACTGAACCCAATTATCGGTATGTCCTTGAGGCCATAACATTCCACTTGGAATTTCGTTCCCAATTTGAACCCACTCTGGTGTTACACCAGCAGTTTTTAAAGCCTTCAAAACATCATAAGTGTGATTGTAAACATCATTTTTCAAGTCCTCAAAAGAATGACTAACCCAAGCAGCTGGCTTTGTTTGATTTCCAGGATCAGCCCAAGAATCACTATAATGAAAGTCAATCATGATACGCATTCCCATGTTTTTAGCACGAACAGCCATAGCGACCGTTTCTTCTGGACTACAATGACCATTAGTTTTATGATTGGAAGGATTTACAAAAACACGAAGTCGGATTGTATTTGTCCCCCTATCTTTTAAAAGTTGCAAACAATCCTTTTGTGTACCATCAGTATCATAAAATTTATAACCTGTAGCATCCATTTGAGGCAACCAACTCACATCGCCTCCTTTAGAAAAAACAAAAGGCTTAGGTTCGGTGGTTTGTGCGAAACCATCTAAACAAGGATTAACAAGCAATGTTAGAATTACTATGATAAAAAATCTAAATTGAATATTTGCTTTGGTCATCTTGTGGGAAACAGGGAGTTAAATAGGTAAAAAAAACCTGCATTCTAAAATATATAGAATGCAGGTTATATAATTTTAATTACTTTTTGATGAATTTAAATTGTTTAGTTTTATCCTCTTTTTCAAGAGATAAAATATACACTCCAGAGCTTAAATTAGAAACATCTATACTGTTAGTGTTTGAATTTTTAGATTGAATGACAGTTTCTCCTAATGTAGTAGTAATACTAAATTTTGCATTTGATAAATCTTCGCTAGTACTAATACTCAAAACATCTGCTACTGGATTTGGATAAATAGCAAGTTCATCTACTAGATTTTGATCATCAACCCCTAAATTTTGAGTAAAATTTAATTGTGTAGGTGGATATTCACCTGTTATCCAAACATATGATGAATTTTTCAATTCTATTTTAATTTTATAATTCTGAGGAGCTGTTAGATTAGCTGTAGTAATAGTGTTATTTGGTATTAAGATAGTAAAAGAACCAGTTAAATTAGTTCCCCCAGGAGCAGGGTCTAATTGGTCTCCCCCAACCGTTGAAACCCACGTCCAGTCATTTAGCAATTCTATACCGCAATAAATATAACATGCAGCAGGCGATGGTGTAGTGTATTTATAATTAATGGTTAAACTTGTTCCTATTTCGGTAGCCGTAGTTAGTGCCGAAGTAATACTAATTGATGCTTGTGCCAGTCCGTTTAGTGAAATAGTCGCACATAATAGTAAAAAAAGTAGTTGTTTTTTCATGATAATTGATTTTAGTTGTTAATGTTAATTTATAATTGTTAATGATTAAATAATTTTAAAAAATTGAAAAAGAGATAATACTAAATCTTGTATTCTTGATTTTACACTATTTCTTTTTAATAGAAGTCCAAAAAAATACTAGATAAGTAAGTCGAAAGTTTTAATGTAGTTATTTGCAATTGGTTCTAGTATTTCTTCTATGTTTTTTGTTCTGTTACTTTTTATGATTTTGCTAAGACTTATACTTAATTTTCTTTGAAAACTTTTGAGTTCTCGATTAAACTTCGTATAATCTTCCGCACTTATTTTTTTATTTTTTTCTATAAAATTTGTTTTTTCTATTTTACATAAATTGATTTTAAAGGTTAGTAAATAATAACTTTTATTGTAATGAAACATAATACATTCTGGATCTAAAATTGACTGTAATTGTGTACAATCCATCTTCAGTGACAACAATATTAGAGCCGCCATATTGAGGATTGGTACTTCCACCAGAAACTGACAAATTTCCACCAATCAAAGGTTCATCAGGTGTTACCGCTCTGTAGGCAGGTTCACTCCAGCTAGATGGCGCAGTGATGAAAGCAAACATGCCTGCTACCAAAGGAATTTTGATTGTAAATACGTAATTATCAGTTGGGCTTTTAGTAAATTTTTGTGTAGCATTAGGTGGTGTCCAACCTAAAACAGTCGCACCTCCTATTACATACAAGTCTGAAGGTGGTGGAATAATATTTTGTTCTTTTGTTAAAGAATATGTACCTGCAATAAAATCAATTACTACTTTGTAAGCGCCTGAAATTGCTGGAGATTTTATATTGTTACCGTCATTAAAATCAGGTTGAGCAGATATAACTGGTACAAAATTTCCACCTGCTAAAGGTGCTGTTAAAGTTTGTGCTTTATAGCTGGTATTTGATAAAGCCGAAGCACTAGTAACAAAAGCAAATTTTTTGCCTGATGTTAAATAGACAACTAAACCAAACCTATGATCATCAATCTGAACCATTTTTTGGTTTTCTGGGATGGGATATCCTAGATTAGAGGCTAAAGCATCTCCTTGCAGGTATAATTCAGAAGGTAATGGATATTCAAATGCATCAAAAGGAGTTACAGTTACTATTTTTGAGCTTGAATACACAGGCAAAGTGCCATAATTTAATGAGGCTTTGATTCTTACTTTAAATTGCCCTGCTTGATATGGAGCTAAATTTAGTTTGGTAGCAATAGCATTCAGCTCAGCATGAGTAAAAGATTTTTGATTAGTAACAACTCCTATTGAATTTAATGGATCCGAAAAATCACCTTCCATTACATCATACTCGACCGCATAAGCATTTAAAGGTGTATTAATTGTATACGAAGGTATATCCCAGTCAAAGTTGATAGCCGTATTTGTTGCATCTAATTTATTGAGAATTACTTCATTTGTACTAGCAGTAAATCCAGATACACCATCAGCAGGCGGTATTGCTATAACTGATGAAGAATCATCATTACATGAATACAAAAACATTGTAAAAAGAGTAATCGTAAATATATTTTTTATAAACTGTTTCATAATTTTTTTGAGTTAAATATCCAACTAATTAAAAACCACTAATTTGTTTTAAATTAGGATTAGCCAACAAACCACTGGTAGGAATAGGAAATAAATTATATTTAGCATCTACGGCTGTCCCTTCTTTCAATCCGCCTTTCCAAGCCCATAAATAGGATCCAGTAGTAAGTTTATTGTGTCGAACTAAATCGGTTCTACGATGAGTTTCCCAGTAAAATTCTCTTGCTTTTTCATCTAAAATAAAATCAAGATTAAGTTGTGATTCTGTGATATTTCCACTTGTGCTATTTGGGTTATTAGCATAGGCACGACCTCGAATTTTATTTACATAAGTTAGAGCTGTTGCTTTCGTTCCGCCACTTCCACCTCTTACTACAGCTTCTGCATACGTCATGTAAATTTCGGCCATTCGAAATACTGGAAAATCTATGTCGGATAAATTCTTTTCAGCACGACTTTGAACTATTGCGGCTCCTGTACGATCAACATTTCTGTATTTATAGGCTGAATAGCCATTAGTACTCTTTGATATAGTAGTTACTTCCAGTTTTTGATCTCTAGTATGAAACAAAGCACGCTTGTCTATCGTAGGCGTTAAAGTAGGAAAGAGTGCTGGAATTTGTTGTGTAAATCTGAAACACTGCCAACTATCTTGGTCAATGCCTGTTAAATTTTTAGGAACACCTGCTGGACCTAAACATAAAAAATTTGTTGTATTGTATGTGTTATTAGTATTGTCATACGTAATGGCAAATATAAATTCATTGGTATTTAAATGATTGTCACCAAGCATTAACCACGCATAATTGGTCTCCAAAGTGTATCCTGCATTTATTATTTTATCACAATAGGTAATTGCATCTGTGTATCTATCTTCTCCAGTATAAATAGTGCCATTCAAATACATTCTAGACAAAAGAGCCCAAGCGGCAGCTTTGTCAGGTCTGCCTCGTTCATTAATCCTAGGGTTTGCTAATATTGGGTCTATTTCCTTTAACTCGGTTTCAATATAATCGAATAAATCAGCACGTTGAATTTGAGGTATCTTCGATTTATTAGCAAGAGTTATTTCAGTTGGAAATGGAGGATTTCCATAAGAATCCATTAATATCCAATATAAATAGGCTCTTAAATACCGAGCTTCTGCTCTAAATTGTTGAATTTCGGTAGCTTCAGTTCCTGTAAATCCTCGTTTAGAAATGTTTTCATCGGATGATTGATTGATAAAATCATTACACAATGATATGGCATGAATTGACGAATTAAATACTATTCCAATAGCCTCAGAGTCTGCACTCCAAGCCAATTCATGATAAATTCCATCTCCCCTGTCATTCCAGGTACTTACTGCTTCGTCAGTTGTATATTCTTGCATACACCAGTAATATCTCAAAAATTCACCGTATATAAGTATAGAATAAGCTCCAGCTAAACTTTGTTTATAAGCTCCAACACTCGTATAAATTTTGTCTGCTTCGATACTATTTGTTGATGACTTATCTAAATCATCAGTACAAGAATAGAAATTGAAGACAATAGTTAAAAGTAAAAGCACTAGAAATAGTGACTTACTATTGTTTATTATTTTTGAAGTTTTCATATTTTTTATTTAATTAAAATTAATGTTCATTCCTAAAGCGAATACACGAGGTATTGGATATGAGTTTTCGTCTCCTCCTGTTGTTAAAGCTTCAGGATCTAAACCTCTATATTTTGTTAATGTAAATACATTCTGAACCGAAAAATTAACGTTCATCCCGATTTTAGAATTAAAAAAGGAATTACCAAGATTATAGCTAATATTTATATTGTCCATTTTCAGGAATGAAGCATTATTAAGATAAAAATCGCTATAGGTTTGAACATTATTATTGTGACTAAAAAGGGTATCATAATACAAAGTGCTTAAATTGCTCGAAGTAGCATCTTGCGTTATACGAGTTATGTTGTGATAAGGTTGAAAAACTAAATAATTACCAATATTAGCATGAAACGTTGTGTTAAGGTTCCATTTTTTATATTGAAAATTAGTACTGAAACCCATTAGGTATTTTGGAGCGGTAGATTTATTACTGACATATCTGTCGTTTGCATTTATAAGACCGTCATTATTTACATCCAACATCTGACCTTCGATAGGCATTCCTTTGTCATCATATACTTGATGGTATAAATAAAATGAGTTTCGTGGAAATCCAACGGTGTTTACCAAACTTTTATCGCTAAACAATCCAACCCCTTCATCAGAAAAATTATTTAGTTTTGTGATTCTATTTTCATTGTAAGTAATATTAAAATTAACATCCCAAGTAAGATTATCGGTTTGTATAGGAATAGCTTTTAATATAAATTCTACTCCTTTATTTTCCATTGTACCAACATTTATTAACAATTTACTATACGGATCAACTGTTGAACCATGAGGAACAATTGTTTCATTCAACAAGTCCTTGGTTCTTTTTAAATATAAGTCAACACTTCCTGTAATTCGATTTTTCAAAAATCCAAAATCTAAACCAATGTTAGAAGATGCAGTTTGTTCCCATTTTAGATCAGGATTGAAAACAGCTGGTGTAACAGTTATGTAGGGTGTATTACCAAAAGTGTATTGTTTATCAATAAATCCTGTGTTATAATAAGAATTGAAATAATAATTCCCATTTGGGTTGTTATTTAATACAAAATCCTGTTGCCCCGTAACACCATGTCCTAGTCTTAGTTTTAAATCAGAAAAAATCTTTGAATTTTTAAAAACCCCTTCTTCTTTTAATTTCCAAGCGAAAGCAACTGAAGGGAATAATCCCCATCGATTTTTTTCTGAGAATCGAGAAGAGCCATCTTCACGTAAAGAAGCTGTTAATAAGTATTTTTCGTTAAAAATATAATTAAGCCTTCCGTAGAATGAAATGATAGAGTGAGTTGGCTTGTCAAATGTAAAAACGGGATCTGTACCTGGTCTTTTTCCACCATCTGAAGCTCTATATGTAGGATAAAAATATTCAGTTGTTAAAAAATCGTTGTATGAATAGCCTGCTGTAAAGTCAAATCTACTTTTTATTGATTTTAAATCTTTGCTGTAGAACAAATAGGATTCTAACAATTTATTATTAATATCTTTGCTAGGATCGGCATTATAAATATAGCCTCCTCCAGAGAGACTTTGTCCGTAATAGTTTGCAAGCTCACTGGTTCTGTATTTTGCTCTAGAAACATCATAACCAACATTCAAATTTAAATGCAAATCAGGTAAAAAATGTAATGAATAATCTAGTTGAATATTCCCAACACTTCGGTTAATTTTATTTCTTTTAAATACTTGTTCTAATGAACTTACAGGGTTATAAACAGTACTTAGCGAGGGAGAAACGTTATGTTGAAAATAGCCTCCGAAGGTTTGATCAGCAACATAAACGGGTTGTGTTGGGTCGTATATTCTTGAATGCCAAATAGCCAAATCGTTTGCTATACGTTCATCTTCTAGAGACCCTTTTAGATTTAGATTCACTTTTAAATGATTATTAAATAATTTTGGACTTAAATTAAGCAAGGCGGTTACTCTTTTATAACTCCCTGTTTTTAGCACTCCATCTTGTTCTAGATACCCGCCTGAAATTCTGTAAGGAATCTTTGCTAGAGCACCACTTAAACTTATATTATTTTCTTTCGCAACCGCTAATTGAAAAATTTCATCTTGCCAATTGGTGTTTTCAACTCCTGGAAGTGTTTTAGGGGTCAATCCTTGTGCTATCAATTTATTTACAACCTCTCTGTATTGATCGCCTGATAACACAGAAGCTTGTCTTATAACTTGAGAAACTCTTGTATTGGAGGATAAATTAAATTGGGTTTCTTTTAGACTTCCTTTTTTGGTCGTGATGATTACAACTCCATTTGACGCTCTTGAACCGTAAATTGCTGCTGCTGAGGCATCTTTTAATATTGTAAAGCTTTCTATATCATTCGGATTTAGCTGACTAAGAATACCTGGACCTCCGTTTTTACCTTCGACGGGAACACCATCAATAACATACAATGGGTCGTTACTCGCATTTAAAGATGCTCCACCCCTGATTAAAATTGAACTCCCTGCGCCAGGTTTACCACTTGTGGGTGTTATTTGAATTCCAGGTATCTTACTTGCAATTAATCCTTCAACATTTGTTACGGGCACTTTATTAAAATCTTTAGAACTTATTGTAGATATGGAACCTGTTAAATCTTTTTTCTTAGAAGTTCCATATCCAATAACTACGACTTCTGCGAGGGATTTAATATCTTCTTGAAGGGAAATATTTAAGATACTTCCAGTAATTTTTTTCTCTATTGTTTTGTATCCAAAAGATGAAAACATTAGAATATCTCCATTGTTTGCATTAATTTGATATTTTCCATTTTCATCTGAAATGGTAGAAATAGTACTGTTTTTTAATAGTACGTTTACCGATGGAATAGCTACTTTGGTTATCTCGTCAATAATAACTCCTTTTACCTGTATTTTTTGCGCAAAAAACAGTAGCGGTACTAAGAAAATAATAAAAGAAAAGAATAACTTTTCTGAAACAGAAAGTCTTCTTTGATTTAAGGATGAATTCATTTTTTTTGGTTTATTAATAGATGTAATTTTTATTTTAGTCGGTATAATAATTGCGTTTATTGTTGTTTATTCATATTTCCATACTTCAATTTAATGCGTTTTTTTTTAATTTTAATTACAATAAATTTTTATTCTCTAAATCAGTAGCAAAATAAAATATTCTAATTTGTAAAATTAGCTTTTGTTGTAAAAAACAAGGGGGTATGAAATCGTTTTATTAGGGGTATGAAATCGTTTTATTTGCTATAAAAAGCCTTGAAGTATTGAAAACAGTATGGAAATGGTTTTTTGTTTTTAATTATACTATAAAATTAAAAATACTGGTAAAATTAAAACCAATCAATTTTTTTTAGAAATTTTTAGCTGTTTTTAGGATTCAAAAATCAAACTTATTTTTCTTTTAGATAGAAAGTTGGTGGATTACCAAAACGCTCTTTGAAGAGTTTGCTGAAATATTTACGGTCAGAATATCCCACTTGAAAACAAACTTCATTTATGGTAAATTGTTTTGACAAAAGAAGTTGTTTGGCTTTTTTCAATCTATAATCACGCATGTATTCCACAAGCGATAAGCCCGTTATTATTTTCAATTTTTTATACAGTACGGAATGACTCATTCCTATTTCTTGGGCAACAAATACAGCACTAAGATTATCCGAATCTATATTTTTTTCAATAAATAAACCTAAATTTTCAAGAAATTCTTGGTCACTCTTATTTTTAACAAAATCACCAATATTAGTTGTGTCTTCTGAATGAAATTTTTCGTGTAATAAACTTCGGTTTTTAAGAATATTTTTAATTCTGGCACGAAGAAGCGACTCATTAAAAGGCTTGGTGACATAATCATCGGCACCCGTTTCAAAACCTTCCATTTTATGCATAAAAGAAGCCCGAGCCGTTAAAAGTATAATTGGAATATGACTAGTATTCACATTTGATTTTAACTGATGCGTAAGTTCGATACCGTCCATTATTGGCATCATAACATCACTAATAATGAGATCTGGTGATTTTTCAAGCGCTAAGGCTAAACCTTCTTCACCGTTAAAAGCCTTTAAAATTTGATACTCATCAGAAAAAAGTTCGACGATATAGTTACAGATATCAACATTATCTTCAACAACAAGCAATGTTTGTTCCTTGGAAACTGCACTAGAATTCCCCTTAGTTACTGACGCTACTAAAGGCTGATTAGGAGAGAAATAATTCTCGATAAGTTCATCATTAGTTTCACTTTCTCCTATTTCAGACTCCTGATAAAAAGAATTTCCTTTTTTCAAAATAATAGTAAAGGTACTCCCTGCTCCTTTTTTGCTTTTAACGGTAATTTCTCCTTGATGCAATTTTATAATTTCATTGGAAATGGTTAATCCTAAGCCAAATCCTGCCCCATTGATACTATTGGCGGCACTAGCTTGATAAAAGCGGTTAAATATTTTGGAGAGGTGTTTTTTCGAAATTCCAATTCCTTCGTCCACTAATTCTAATTGCACTTGGGTATCCGTTTCTGAAATAGTGAGCTTTATAGAACCCCCTGTACTTGTAAATTTCAATGCATTGGAAAACAAGTTGTAAAACACTTTTTCCATTTGATTTTTGTCAAACCACAAATCTATTCTTTCACTTGAGGATTCAAACTCAAACTTAATCTCTTTTTGGTAGGCAAATTCTTTAAACGAAAGGTAAATTTCTTTGCTAAATTTCACCCAATCTTGTTTTACCACCATTAACTTAATTTGATTCCCTTCCATCTTTCGATAATCCAAAAGTTCATTCACCAGATTCAGTAAATATTCCCCATTTTTTATGATGGCATTAAAAGGATTTTGTTGATTTTCTCCGGAATACGGATTATTTTTTAATAATTTATTAATAGACCCTAAAATTAGCGTTACGGGAGTTCTTATTTCATGGGATATATTGGTAAAAAAATCTTGTTTTAAATTATAAAGCTCCACGTCCTTTTCATGTGAAAACTTCTCAAATCGCAGATCTGCTTTCATTTTTTCCCATGAGACAACATATTTAATAAAAACATACAGCGTTAAAATTCCCAATAAAGCATAAATTAAAAAGGCCCACCATTCTGTCCAAAAGGGTTTTTGAATAACAATATTTAATGCGCTAAACTGATTCGACCATTCGCTTCCCAATTCCCTGCTCCTTACTTTAAAAACATATTCCCCAGGAGAAAGGTTAGTATAAGTAGCGGAACCCTCCTTGCCAATTGACCGCCAATTTTCATCAAAATTATCCATTTTAATCTGGTACTCACAATTCGCAGATGACGGAAACAGCATTGCGGCAAATTCAAAAGTGATTACATCCTGATCGTGTTTTAAAGTAATATTTTCAGAATAAGAAATGTCATTTTGTAAGATCTCCTCTTCACCAATTGGGACTTCCTTGTTGAAAAGTTTAAAGCCGGTGAATTTTACTTTAGGGGTTACATTTTTGACCTTTATGGTTTCAGGATTAAATTTAACAACTCCTTTAGAACAGCCAAAATAGAGTATTCCTTTTTCGTCTTTGAAACAGGAATTAATATGATAATCTTCTTTAAGATTTGAAAAGCTTCTGAACGCTTTTGTGGCGTAGTCATAATTAAAAATTCCTTGCTTAGTACTAAACCAAATCAATCCTTTATTGTCTTCTATAATGGCAGTCACCGTTTGATAACGGACATCCTTATAGTTGTCAAAGCGATTTATTTTTTTGGTTTTTGTATCCAACAGATTGATTCCTTCTCCTGCAGTCCCAATCCATATATTTCCTTTGGTATCTTTTAAAATGCTGTAAACATAATCGCTGCTGATAGAATTTTGATTGCCTTCTATGCTTTTATATACTTTAAATCGATTGGTTTTTGTGTCGAAAAGATTCACGCCACCACCAAAAGTAGCCAGCCAAATTGAAGAACCGTCTTTTTGAAGCGATAGTATATTGTCGCTGCTTATAGAAGTTTGATCTCCTATTTTCTTTTTAAAACTTTTAAATTCTTTTGTAATTACATCATAATAATTAAGTCCACCTCCCCAAGTAGCTACCCAAATATTATTTTTCTCATCTTCGATGATATAACGAACATCGTTAAAACTTAAAGATTTTGGATTTCCTATAGCTTGTTTGAATTGCGTAAAACGCCCCGTTTTATAATCAAAATTAACCAATCCATTTACAAATGTTCCTATCCAAAGCGTTCCGCTACGAGCCTCATTGATGTATTGAATATAATCATCCCCGATTGAATTTTTGTTGGTGCTATTGTAGCGTTTTACAACATTGGTCTTTTCTGGCAAAACAGTCAGTCCTTTTCCGTCTAATCCCATAAAAAAAGCATCCCTGTTTTTATAAATCGATAATACTGAAACGGGAGATTCCCCTTTATTTGTGCTAGGTAATAGCGTATAATCTTTATTTAAACTCAACACATCAACACCACTCCATGCCGTTCCTAACCAAATATTGGAATTCTCATCTTCCATAAGGGAATAAATAGCATTACTGGAAATGGAAAATTCTGATTGAGAATCATTGGTATAATTATTAACTGTTGGTTTTGGGCTGTTTATGTTTTTTATTTTAAAAAGTCCGACGCCATCCGTTCCTATCCAAACTGTCCCATTTCTAGCTCGTTTTATGCAGCGAACAATATTGATTGTTTTATCTATTCCAAATGCCTTTTTCTGAAAACTCAAACTATTCACGTCAAATGTCAGCAATCCTTTTCCACTGGTTCCTATCAAGATTTCGTTCTTGTTTATACCGCATATAGAATGGATATAATCGGGCGAAATTGTACTTGAAGAATTAATTCGGTCAAACTTCCCTGTTTTAGGATTGAATTTATTCAAACCTCCTCCGAAAGTGCCTATCCATAGGTTTTTATTTTCGTCTTCAAAAATACTCCTAACGTCATTATGGCTGATGGAATACCTGTTTTTACTATCAAACTTATACGTTTTAAAAGTTTTTTCTTTTTCATTAAAAAAAGACATTCCATTTTTAGTTCCCAACCAAATTGTGTCTCTAGAATCTTCAAAAAGAGTATTCAATTCATTAGAAGGAATGGATTTATCATCGTTAGCACTATTTTTGTAGGTTACAAATTTATCATTTGAAGGATTGTATAAGTTCAATCCACCACCCAATGTGGCTATCCAAATTCTACCTTTATGATCTATTAATAAATCGGCTACGTCATTTGAGCTTAAGGCACTATTTTGCTTATTGTATATTTTTATTTTGTTGCCATCATACCGATTCAATCCGTTTTCGGTACCAATCCAAACAAAACCATTTTTCCCTTTTACAATACTACTTACCCTATCATTAGACAAGCCATTGGTTTGGTTTATCTTTTTAAATATAGTTTGTGATTGACCAAAACAAGACGTGATACTACTATTTAGTATGGCTAAATATAAGAAAAAAAAGGAGTTTATAAATTTTGTTTTCAAAACCAAAAATTTAAATGAAGGGATTTTTATACTAAATTATTCAAAAAAAATTTAGCGCAAATAAACTATTTGAAATAGCTATTCTAAATAACAAATATATGCAATTCAAATTTATTAGTATGCTTCCTTAAAGACGGACAGATTATTTATTACTAAAAAGACTGCCCTTTCGGACAGCCTTTTTCAAACAAACAATTATTATGAAATTTTTATTTCTTAATCACTCGAAGTGTTTTCACATTTGCTCCTTGGTTTACAATTACATTGTAAATTCCTTTAGCATAGTTAGACCCTATTTGAGCATCAGATGACATTTGACGTTGTTCGATGGAACGACCCAACATGTCATACACCTGTACTCCAAATGATTTTCCGTTACTAGATTTAACTCTGAATCCTTCCGTAGCTGGGTTTGGATAAGCCACCGCGCTGAATTTTTCAGTAATTGTTGCTTCTGGTGCAAGTCTAGTACCTGTACAAGCTATTCTTTTCACAGTAAGTGATTTTATACCACTAGTGCCTGTTCCGTTAGTTGCAGAACAAGTTACAGCTGAACTTGCATTTAATGCGACACTCGTAGCTGAATAATTAACAACAATCACATTTCCTGTACCCCCAGTATAAGTTGCACCAGCAGGAACTGTCCAGTTGTAAGTAGCTCCTGGGATTAAAGTAGCAGTATAGGTTTTAGAAAGACAACTACCGAATTGAGCGCTTGTTCCATTTCCACCACTTCCAACTATAGCTGGAGTAGCTGGCACAGCCGCTGATAGGGTTAATGTTCTGGCTATTGAATTTCCAGCTCCATTTACTGCAAATACTTTTATTGGTAATGAAGTTACTCCTGATTCAACACCTGAGAAATCAATTGTCATAGTGCTTGATGCAGTAGCAATAGCAGCAACATCGTCGAACAAATAAACAGGCACTTCAGTCGTTCCAGTGTTTACCGTTGATTTAACTTTAACAAATGTAGAATTATAGCCACTTACACAATTTACTCCAGCAGGAAGAATCCAAGCATACGAAGTAGCTGTTCCTCCTTGAGTCGTAAATGGAGTAGCAGTCAATGTCAATTGAGTTGGTTTATCTGTGTAAGCACCTACTTTAGTAATTGCTGTTTCAGAATTACCTTCTGTAAGCACTAATTTAGTTGGAGCGGTTGGTAAGGCTCTGGCTAATGTCAATGTTCTATTAGTAGAATCACCACAACCGCCCACTGATTGAACAACTATTGGTAAGCTACCTATTCCGGATGGAACACCTGCAAAATTTACTGTAATTACATTTGAATTACCGCCAGACAATTTGTTTACACCTGTTGGCAATATCCAAGCATAGCTAGCCGCTGTAACAGCTGCTGGTGCTGTCAAAGTGAATACCGTTTCAGTACCCATATACGGCCCTACTTTTTTGATTCCAGAAGTTAAATCTGAAAGACTTGTAAAGTAAGCTACAGGGTCACTCAAAGGAATTTTCATGCTAAAATGGTCTGTAGTATCACCACTAGTCAATGTTAATGACGTTGGAGCCGTTGGCAATTTAGTGGTCAAAGCAATGGTTTTTGCTGTAGCTGAAATACAACCGTTTCCATCAACCGCTTTAACACCTATTGACCCTAAAGACCCAACAATATTAGCTAGTAAACTTGAAGAGAAATTTACTGTTAATGCGTTTGTTCCTGCACTACCAACGATGGTAACATTAGCCGGAACAGTCCAATTGTAAGAACTAGCACCCGGAGCAGCAGTATAGGTTACCTCATTAGAAGTACCGATGTGTTTACATAGTACAGCATCAGATGTTGTCAAAGATGCCACAGTAGCCGGTAATGGGTTTACTGTTACCGATACAGCAGTTCTAGCGCTTCCGTTTAGGGTTGCAAAGTACAATTTTGATGATAAAGCGGTAGTCCCTGATAAAGCAACCGCAGTTACTGAAGTTGAAGTGTATAACGTCAAATCAGTAGTGCCTTTGGCAAAAGCAACTGTTGCCCCTTTACAGAAAATTAAAGAACTTGGAAGTGCCGCACCTTCATCTACTGAGCCATCGCAGTCATTGTCAATAATGTCATAAATTTCAGTAGCATTTGGATAAACAGTAGCATTAGTGTCATCACAATCTTCATCATTTACTGAATAACCTGAAGGAGCTGTTGGAGATGTTAATGAAACAACTGAACCTGCACCATAACCATCACCATCACCATCTGCGTAATAAGTGTATTGGGTCGTAATTATTACAGGAGTACTAGGAAAAGCATCTGCTAAGTAAGAGTAGGACGAATCTTTTAATTCAATTTTTATTCTATATGTTTGACCTGACAAACTAGTAGAAGGAATCGTACCGTTTGGTATTGAAAGATTAAAAGTGCCTGAAACATTTGTACCAGCAGGAGCTGGATCTAATTGTGCGCTAGCAACCGTTGAAGCCAAAGCCCAAGTGTCAGTGTTTTGCAATTCTAAAGCACAATAAATATAACCATTTGCGGGAATTGTATATTGATAATTAACCGTTAAATCTGTTCCAGCTACCGTAGTTGTAGGTATTGATGTAAAAGATATTGAAGGAGCAGGAGCAGAAATATTTACTGGAGTTGAAGGAAAGTCACCTGCTAAATAATCATATCCAGGGAGCGATTTCAATTCAATTTTTATCTTGTAAAAAAACGTACCTGTCAAATTTGCAGTTGGGGTTGTACCACTTGGTATAGCAAGATTCAAAGAACCAGTAGCATTTGTACCAGAAGGAGCTGGATTTAATTGTGCACTAGCAACACCTGAAACATAACCATTACTATCATGTAATTCTAATCCGCAATAAATATATCCGTCAGCAGGAACTGTGTATTGATAATTAACCGTTAAATCAGTTCCTGCAGGAGTTGAAGTCGGTATTGAAGTAAATGTTATAGCTGGTGCCGCAGTTGTAATAGTTAAATCTAGCAACTCAGTAACACAATCTGCAGTATTTCCAGTTTTAATTCCACTAGTGGTATAAGTCATCCCATTGTGTGGCCAGGTATAGGTTTCAAAACTAGTAATTGTAGTAGTGTTTGTTGTACCTGGAACTGCCACAGTAAAATTGCCAGCAGAAGTACCTGATCCATCTGATGTAGTTACAACCACAGGTCCCACATGAGAACCAGTTGGTAGAATACCATCAATTCTAGTACTACTTACCACAGTGTAGCTAGCAAGTGGAGTGCCACCTACAGTTACTGCTGTCGCACCTGTAAAATTAGTTCCTAAAATAGAAATAGCCGAACTTTCACAGCCATGGGTAATAGTGTTTGTTCCATCACCACTTAATTGAGAAACTGTAGGAACACCAGGCATAGGAGTTATATCTATTTGGGTACCAGGATAAGCACCTGCTACCCAAACATAAGATAAATTCTTTAATTCAATCTTTATTTTATAATTCTGAGGTGACAACAAACTAGAAGTCGGAAGTGTGCCATTTGGAATTGTAAGATCAAAAGAGCCAGTAACATTAGTTCCTGCTGGTGCAGGATCTAATTGCGCAATAGCTACATTGCTAACCCAACTCCAGTCATTTAGTAATTCAATTGAACAATATATGAATCCATTTGCAGGTATTGTGTATTGATAATTAACGGTAACCGTTGAACCTACTTGAGCAGTTGTAAGTGCCGAAGTAAAACTAATCGATTGCGCCCATCCCGTGAGGGTCATAGATACGCATAAAAATAAAAAGAGCAATTGTTTTTTCATAATTGGTTGATTTTGATTGTTAATAATTTCAAATTTTGTTGTTTTTTCATAATTAGTTTTTTTAGTTAATATTATTTGTTTTTCAATCTAGCTTTTAGATTAAAATAGAAGGACAATATTATAGCTAGTATGACAAACAAGAGGGGCACGAAATCGTTTTTTTAGGGGCACGAAATCGTTTTTTTAAAAGAAGGTGAAAAAATAGTATGAAGAAGAATTTTTATGGCATACTACTGAAAAATAGCCGATTAAAGACTGTTGCCATTGGCATTTAAGAAAGCTTGATGAAATTTTATTACTCTGGATGAATCATCGAAAAAAGATGTTGAGGGTCTAAAAATTGGGGCAAACGCACACGTTTCAAAAAATAAAATCAGTCACGACCCGAACAAAGCAAACAAATGGACTATTTACAGGAATCCGCCCAATACAGATAAAATTCGGGGCAATTTCGGGGCAAAAAAAAATCCCAATAATTCTTTCGAGGTATTGGGACGTTTTGATAATAGTGATATTCGGGGTTGTAATTTGATGGTTATTTAACTATTCATAAATCTCTTTTCTGTGGCCTAAATCAATAACATCTATCAGTAAAATTTCATCAAAAATTTCATAAATAATTCTGTAATTTCCAACACGAATCCTATATCCTTTTCTGCCTTTTAGCTTTT
>CAMBZB010000040.1 GCA_945872245.1 Flavobacterium psychrophilum | reverse complement strand
ATTAAAGCTGGTGCATCGACCAATGAACCAATGAAAGTATTGGACAATTCAGACAACAATTACAGAATGAATATTGATAAAGGCAATCAAAGTCAAGACGGTACAAATATGAAACTTATAGGTAATTTTGCTAATGGCACAGATTTGTTGGTGTACAAACTAAAATCTTTAAGCACAACAATGCCCATTAATGTTATTTCTAATTCAAACGGAGAACTTTGGGTAATTATAGGAACGGATTCTGGTTTTGAAGCAACAACTACAATTTATTACAACCGAATTACTGTAAATGTAAAATAAACCACACACAACATCGGTTTGGCAATATGGCGGCTGAAGTGCTTCTATGAAACATTTGTGCAAGATTCAATAGCAGTATTTCTAATGAGCTTTTGTGGTAAAAATCCGCCACATCGCCAAGCCGTAAAATCGGTTTGTACAATTATAAATTAATTAAAAGACACTTCTTAAAAACACCTTTATTAGGAATGATTATCTGTAATAAAGACTTTAAAGTTAGGAAGCAAACTAGGTTTAAATTACTCGGATTTTAAACGTAACTTGAAAATCAAGATAATTCAAATTTCTTTATAGAATTATAATCATAAATAATTTACTTAAAATAAAACCCATAGCTTTTGAGTATAGAACAACTCATAAACGGATGTAAGAAGAATGACAGGAAGGCTCAGGAACAATTATATAGAGAATACAGTTCTATGTTGTTCTCTGTTTGCCTAAAGTATTCTCGAAATCCTATCGAAGCCCAGGATAATTTGCAAGATGGGTTTTTGCTGGTTTTTGAAAAGATTCATCAATTTGCATTTAAGGGTTCTTTTGATGGTTGGATAAAAAGAGTGTTTATTAATTATATCATTCAACAATATAGAAAAGAAACCTTTTTTGATTTAGCTTACGAAAATAGAATTGAAGATATCGAGGACGATGTTGATCTCGATAAAACGGATGATATTTCGATGGAATATTTGATAAAAATCATTCAGGAACTTCCTGATAGGTATCGATTAGTGTTCAATTTGTATGTTATAGATGGTTATTTACATCAAGAAATTGCAGAAATGTTAAATATAAATATCGGCACATCAAAGTCAAATTTGTTTAGGGCAAGAATGAGTTTGAAAGGAAAAATAGAAAGCGATTCGAACATAATTAAGTCTAGTATAAAATGAGTGAAAGAAAAAAAATAGACCAACTCTTTCAAGATAAGCTTAAAGATTTTGAGAAAATTCCTCCCGATTTGGTTTGGGAAAACATTAAAATCAACTTGGAAGAAAAGAAAAAAAGACGTGCTATCCCTTTATGGTGGAAACTTTCGGGTATTACTGCTTCCTTGGTATTAGGTTTTTGGATTTCAAACACCTTGTTTTATAAGAATACTAATAATGGAGTTGTTATTCAGGAAAAAACCAAATCTATAGGGAAATCAAACCTCAAAAACATCCCTTTTGAAAAACCAATCAAGAACCTTGATGCTATTGCAACTTCAGAATCCATAAATACGGAAGATAATTTATTAAACCAACCAAACATATCGAAAACAGCTAATAAAAAGGATACTAACGTCATTGTTTTATTAGATGAAAACAAAAAAAGCAAGAGTGATTTAAAAAATAAAAAATCGACCAAAAACATCAAAACAGCAGCAATTAACCAAAATCAAAACGAAGTGCAAAGTTTTACCAAATCCGTTTTAGCAAATAATGAAAATTATTCAAGAAAAGGAAATGCGCCATTAAATAAAGAAAAACCCAAAGAAAATGACAAATTTTTAAATCAAACTGATTCTAACAATTTGGTCGTTGTTGAAAATAAGATTGTTAAATTAAATGCTGAAAAAGAGGTTTCTAAAAATCAAATGAAAATAGATTTGCTAGATAATTCCAAACAGTCGAAATTGGTTTTAGAAGAAAATAATAAAACGGAATCAACAAAAACCACTAAAGTTGAGTCTAATGAGTTTGAAGAATTGTTGAAAGAAAAAGAAAAGAAAACCATCAAGAAACAAAAGCTAAGTCGATGGCAAATCAACACCAATATTGCCCCCGTATATTTAAATTCTTTGGCTAATGGATCATCACTAGACCAGTATTTAGAATCCAATAAAAAAGAATATAACACAAGCCTAAGTATTGGTTTGGGGGTGAATTATACTTTGAGTAAAAAATTAATATTAAGATCGGGTATAAATTCCGTTTCAATGAATTATAATACTACTGACGTTCCACTAAATTCAACGTTAGGTGGAGTAACGACACTTCTTTTGCAAGGTTCTTCAATTGAATTGGGAGTTTCAAGTTTATCTACAAATACGTCTAATGTAAATGACAGTGGGATCTTAAATCAAAAAATGGGGTATATTGAGTTGCCGCTAGAACTGTCGTACGTAGTTTTAAACAAAAGATTTGGTATTGAATTTATTGGAGGAATGAGTACTTTGTTTTTAAATCAGAATGACATTTCCTTGCGATTGTTAAATGATAAAATTAACGTGGGCAAGGCCAATAATTTGAATGATGTTCATTTTAGCGGCAATGTTGGTATGGGTTTAAAATACGGCATTTTGAAAAATCTTGAATTTAGAGTTGAACCCGTTATTAAATACCAATTTAATACTTTTAGTTCTCGTGGAGCTAATTTCAAGCCCTATTTATTTGGATTATATTCCGGCATTGGTTATTCTTTTTAATTGTGGTTCTAAATATTTCCATTTGCAAACACCACACAAGAATCAGCTAGTTATGGGCAAGTTTAACGCACTACAGTAGTCAAGATAGACAAACAATTTAAAATGAAGAAAATCAAACTTTTATTTATTATTGCCACAATTGCATTTACAACAAATATAAACGCTCAAACATACTCTTATGACTTTATAGGTGGTTATGACGGGTGGATTGGCGATTTTGCGGACTATCCTCCTGCGGAGTCTATTATTTATGAACTTGAATATACAAGGACAACTTTACCTGCCCCTCTTAACACAAGTAAATACGCTTTAAAGATAGCAGGCACTAACCGAAGTGATGATTTGTTTATGTTTATAAAACGTAAAATAACGGGACTAATTCCCAATACAACTTATCAGCTTCAAGTTCAAGTTGATTTTGCATCAAATGCTCCAACCAATGCGATCGGAGTTGGTGGTCCTCCGGGAGAAGGAGTTACAATGAAAGCCGGAGCTACAATAACCGAACCTAATAAAATAATCATTGGATCAGACTACAGAATGAATATCGACAAGGGAAACCAATCAGTCCCTGGAGTTGATATGGGTAGAATTGGACACATTGGTGTTTCTGACACAACTACAGAATTCACTCTAATAAACAGAAACAACACTGCTAATTTGTTTACTATTACAACTGACGCAAATGGCGAAGTATGGGTGTGTATTGGAACAGATTCTGGGTTTGAAGGAAGAACAACGCTTTACTATAATCAGATTACTCTAACATTTACAAATACTTTGGGATTAGATGATTTTATTCTGACAAAAGGAATGATAGTATATCCTAATCCTGCAAGTGATATCATTACTGTAAAAATAAATCCTCTTTTATTAGGGCAAAATTACAAAATCATAGACCAGGTCGGAAGATTCGTGTTGACAGATAAATTGCAATCAGAAATCACAAGTATTAACATAAATGAGCTTCCATTTGGAATTTATTTTTTTACAATAGGAGAAAATAAAATGCAGACATTTAAAGTTATGAAGAATTAAAACCAGCCCATAACAGCAGTTTGGCAAAATGGCGGGTTCATTGCTAAATTGAACCTTCGGATTTCTAATAAAAATTATTGCTTAATTGGAAATAAGTGATTCTAAATCAGCCGATTCGCTAATCTGCAAAACGAAATATGCTTTTTTTAAAATTATTGTTTAAAACAAGACTGTCAATTTTGAAGGTCTTGTTTTTTATAACAACTCCTTTTTATTATATTCGCTTAATCTAAAAACACACCATGAATTGGGAACAACTTTTATCGCTACGCCGCCAAGGTGATACGGGCAAACGATTAAGAATAGAGCAAGACGATACCCGTTTGGGATTTGAGGTTGATTATGACCGAATCATATTTTCGTCGGCATTCAGGAGTTTACAAGATAAAACGCAGGTTATTCCATTGTCCAAAACTGATTTTGTGCATACCAGATTAACACATAGTCTAGAAGTTTCGGTTGTTGGTCGTTCCATAGGAAGATTAGTTGGCAAAAAAATCATCGAAAAATATCCGCACCTGAAAGAAGTTCACGGTTTTCAGCCTAATGATTTTGGGGCAATTGTTGCCGCTGCATCTTTGGCACACGACATTGGAAATCCGCCTTTTGGACATTCCGGTGAAAAAGCCATTGGGGAATATTTTTCCATCGGAAAAGGTCAACAATACAAAGACCAACTTTCGGCCAAAGAGTGGCAGGATTTAATCGATTTTGAAGGGAACGCCAACGGATTTTCGGTGCTTACGGCAAGTCGTCCAGGAATTGAAGGAGGCTTGAGAATTTCGTATGCCACCCTAGGCGCTTACATGAAATACCCAAAAGAAAGTTTGCCCAAAAAACCAACTCAAAATATAGCCGACAAGAAATACGGTTTCTTTCAATCTGACGCTGCATTCTTTGAAGAAGTGGCTTTGGAACTGGGGATGATTCCAAACAAAGACGAAAATGACATCGGATTCGAAAGACATCCTTTGGCTTATTTGGTCGAGGCTGCAGATGATATTTGTTATACGATTATCGACTTTGAAGATGGAATCAATCTAGGTTTGGTTTCCGAAGATTTTGCCTTGGAATATTTGATAAAATTGGTTAAGGATAGTATCGATTCTTCGAAATACAATTCCTTAACGACTAAGGAAGATCGAATTAGTTACTTGAGAGCCCTGGCAATTGGAAGTTTAATAAACGATGCGGTCAAAGTTTTTATCGAAAACGAAGAGTCAATTTTAGAGGGCAAATACCCGTATGCTTTGACGGACAGAAGTAAATATAAAGTCCAAATGGACGACATCATTAAGTTGAGCGTTAAAAAAATCTATCAAAGTCGGGAAGTGGTCGAGAAAGAAATTGTGGGTTACCAAATTATTCAAACCTTATTGGATAAATTTATCACCGCTTTCAATAATAAATTTGATGGGACTTCATCGAATTACGACAAATTAATATTAAAGATGCTGCCCGAAAAATTCTTGGAAGAAAAAGAGGATTTGTACAAAAGGCTGTTGCATATTTGTCATTATGTTTCCCTTTTGACTGATGGAAATGCCTTGGAATTGTTTGAAACCATCAACGGCCGGAAAACGAATTAAGGTTGTAACTCCGACAAGAATTCATCTCAATAGCTTGAAAAAATAGTGACCAAACTGTCGACGTCAATTTTGCAATAGCGTTGTAGTTCTTCAACAGTTCCATGTTCGATAAATTCATCGGGAATTCCCAGTATTTGTATTTTTGAAGTGTAATTATTTTGTGCTGAAAACTCAAGGACGGCACTTCCGAAACCTCCTTTGATAACGCCATCTTCAATGGTCATTATTGTTTCAAATTCATTAAAAATAGTATGTAATAATTTTTCGTCTAAGGGTTTTACAAAAGCAAAATCATAATGAGCAATTGTTTCCAGATGATTTATTTTGGCCAAAGCCAAAGTCACATTATTCCCTATTGTTCCGTTGGATAAAACCGCCACTTTTAAACCTTTTTTGAGGCAATTCGCTTTGCCGATTTCGATTTTTTCATACGGTTTTTGCCAATCTGCAATTTGACCGCGACCTCTCGGGTAGCGAATAGCAATAGGATGGTTCAATCCCAATTGCGCAGTATATAGAATGTTTCGCAATGCTATTTCGTTCAACGGCGCGTAAATTATCATATTAGGAATACAGCGCAAATAAGCCAAATCGAAAACACCGTGATGCGTAGCGCCATCCTCGCCAACCAAACCCGCCCTGTCCAAACAAAAAATAACGGGTAAATCCTGTAAAGCCACATCGTGAATAACTTGGTCGTAAGCTCGTTGCAAAAATGTCGAATAAATATTGCAAAAAACCACCATTCCTTGTGTCGCCATTCCTGCCGATAATGTGACAGCGTGCTGCTCTGCAATTCCAACGTCGAATGCGCGTTTTGGGAAAGCGTCCATCATAAATTTCAAGGAACTTCCCGAAGGCATTGCAGGTGTGATTCCAATAATTTTTTCATTGGCTCTAGCCAAATCTAATACAGTCAAACCAAAAACATCTTGGTATTTTGGGTACAGATTTTCTTCTGATTTCAAAGGAATTTCCCCGGTGATTTTATCAAATTTTCCGGGTGCGTGATATTTTACCTGATCCTCTTCGGCTTGCTGTAAACCTTTCCCTTTTGTGGTAATGATATGAAGGAATTTTGGACCTTTCATTTTTTTAAGCCGTTTCAATTCCTTGATGACGGCAAAAATATCGTGTCCGTCGATTGGGCCTGAATAATCAAAATTCAGGGACTTAATCATGTTATTCTTTTTCGGATTTTTCCCTTCCTTCACGGCAGTGAGGTAGTTTTTCAAGGCGCCAACGCTCGGATCAATCCCAATGGCATTGTCGTTAAGAATAACTAATAAATTGGCATCAGTAACGCCGGCGTGATTTAATCCCTCGAATGCCATTCCGGATGCGATGGAAGCGTCACCGATAACGGCTATGTGATGTTTTTCGAAATTTCCTTTTAAATTGGAAGCAATCGCCATTCCCAAAGCTGCTGAAATAGAAGTGGAAGAGTGACCTACGCCAAAAGCATCGTAAACACTTTCGTTTCTTTTTGGAAAGCCTGAAATCCCGTTGATTTGACGGTTGGTATGAAAATTTTCCCTTCTTCCGGTCAATATTTTGTGTCCATACGCTTGATGACCGACATCCCAAATCAATAAATCTTCGGGTGTGTTGAATACGTAATGTAGGGCAATCGTGAGTTCTACAACACCAAGGCTGGCGCCCAAATGTCCTTCTTTTACCGAAACAATATCAATAATAAAATCACGCAATTCTTGGGCAACTTGAGGAAGTTGGACTTCATCTAGTTGGCGTAAATCGGTCGGATTGTTGATGGTTGAAAGTAAATTCCCGGTCATAAAGCAAATGTACGAATTGAATTCTTATTTTTGTAATTATGGAAAACCCTTTCACCGACGAATATTTTATGAAGAAAGCCTTGCATGAGGCAGAAATGGCTTTTGAGAAGGATGAAATTCCTGTTGGCGCCTTAATTGTAATTGACAATAAGGTCATTGCCCGAGGTCATAATCTTACCGAAATACTCAATGACGTTACCGCTCATGCCGAAATGCAAGCAATAACGGCTGCTGCGAATTTCCTTGGCGGAAAATATTTAACGGGATGCACTTTGTATGTTACGCTAGAACCTTGCCAAATGTGCGCCGGTGCTTTGTATTGGAGTCAGATTTCGAAAATAGTTTATGGAGCAAGCGATGAAAATCGCGGTTTTACGACAATGGGAACCCAATTGCATCCAAAAACTACAGTTGTTCGTGGAGTTCTGTCGAATGAAGCTTCGGAATTGATGAAGCGGTTTTTTGCTGAGAAAAGAAAGTGATTCTTTACAAACGAATTCCCTAGCCCAGATAGAAGCGGCATCCCACGCTTTTGGGCGTGGATATAGCGGATAGCTGGAAATAGCTCCTAAAAAAAAAGAAAAGATTGCATCGAAAAATCATACAATGAGACACAAAAAAACCGTCACGTTAAAAAAAACGAGACGGTTTTTGATTTATTCAGAGACGCGATGAATCGCATCTTTATTCTATAATAACATTCTTCTTTTTGTCGTAGAAATGATATTCTAGATACGTGTAAGCGTCACGCGGTATGATTTTTACCCATCTTTTATGTTCAAAAAACCATTTTGAACGTATTGATGGAAAACCTTTTGTAAGGTATGCGGCCACAAACGGATGTACGTTAAGTACAACGTTATGGTGTGTTTTTAATATATTTTCTAGATCAAGAGCGATTTTGTCAATGATTTGGATTGGCGCTTCAATTTCGCCTTCAATATTGTTTGGATCTTCTTCTCTAGTTTTAATATTGACTTCCGGTCTTACCCTTTGTCTGGTAATTTGGACTAATCCAAATTTACTCGGGGGTAAGATTTTGTGTTTGGCTTTATCATCGTTCATTTCTTCCCTCAGGAAGTTGAATAAGACATTTCGGTTTTCGGAATTGCCCATATCGATAAAATCAATTACGATTATTCCGCCCATATCACGAAGACGCAGTTGTCTTGCGATTTCAGCGGCAGCAATCATATTAACTTCCATGGCAGTGTCTTCTTGGTTAGATGCTTTATTAGAACGATTTCCGCTATTCACGTCTATAACGTGTAAAGCTTCGGTGTGTTCGATAATAAGATAAGCACCTTTACTCATGGAAACCGTTCTTCCAAAGGAGGTTTTGATTTGTCTCTCAATGTTGTATTTCTCAAAAATCGGAGTGTCTTTTGATTGATAAAACTTAACAATCGATGTTTTTGAAGGTGCTATTTCTTGTAAATAGTCCTTGGTTTGGTTGTACAACTCTTCATCATCTATTTGGATACCACTAAAGGTATCGTTGAAGACGTCTCTTAATATTGATGAAGCTCTATTGAGCTCGCCTAATACTTTTGACGGATGATGAGCGGTCGGTAATTTTTTACACATTGCAGTCCATCTCTCTAAGAGGTTCTGCAAATCTTTTTCTAATTCTACGGTACTTTTGCCTTCGGCTACTGTGCGAACAATAACGCCAAATCCTTTTGGCTTGATGGATTGCACCAATCGTTTCAAACGTTCTTTTTCTTTCTTGTCTTCTATTTTTTGAGAAATAGAAACACGATCAGAAAACGGAACTAAAACAATAAATCTTCCGGCAAGTGATAGCTCAGCGCTAATTCTTGGTCCTTTTGTAGATATTGGTTCTTTAACGACTTGTACTAAGATAGATTGATTGGAGTTGATAATATCTGTTATCGACCCATCTTTGTCTATCTCTTTTTCAAACTGAAAGTTTTTTAGGGAGAAATCTTTTATTTTACCTGCGCTTACAAGTTTTATGAATTTAAGTTGGGAAGCAAGATTAGGACCTAAATCGTGATAATGTAAAAAGGCATCTTTTTCATAGCCAACATTTACAAAAGCAGCATTCAATCCAGCAACTGGTTTTCTTATTTTGGCAATAAAAATATCGCCAACTTGGAAGTTGCTTGTTTCTTGTTCTTTGTGTAATTCAATTAGTTTTCCATCTTTTAATAAGGCAAAATCTACGGCTTCAGAACTTGATCTGATGATTAATTCTTTATTCACTCTGTAAATTTTTATCCGCACTTTCAGATTTCAGATTTCAGATTTCAGATTTCAGATTTTTGTATTTACAAAAAACTTCCAACTTCCAACTTCCAACTTCCAACTTCAGTATGGATGGATTAAACAATAATTTTAACAGGTATTGAACCCGGATGGAAGTCCAGATGGCAGTTGGCAGTTTTCAGGCAGCAGTTAAAACTGCAATCTGTAATCTGAATTCTGCATTCTTTTTTCCAAATTTCAATGAACTTTTAAAAAGAAAAAAGTAGTTTAAAACTACTTTTTCTTTTTGTGACGGTTAGCTCTCGCTCTTTTTTTTCGTTTGTGCGTCGCTACCTTATGTCTTTTTCTTTTTTTACCACTTGGCATAGTTGGTGATTTTGTGATTAATAAATATTTTTATTTTGCTTCGTTATTTACCTTTACTCCTTCAACAAACACTTTTGCAGGTTTAAATGCAGGAATGTTGTGTGCAGGAATTTTAATTGTGGTGTTTTTAGAAATGTTTCTTCCAGTTTTTTCAGCTCTTGTTTTTACAATGAAGCTTCCAAATCCTCTTAAATAAACATTGTCACCGGTTTCCAATGAATTTTTTACTTCGGTCATAAATGTCTCTACTGTTGCTTGAACATCTCCTTTTTCAAGACCTAATTTTTCCGAGATTTTTGCTACGATATCTGCTTTAGTCATTTTCTTGTGTAATTTATAATGGTATACTAATTTTTTAAGATTGCAAATATAGGAATAAAAAAAACAATTATTCAAGCTAATTCATTAAAATTTAATGACATAAACTTTTACTTTTGCTGCACAAAATTCAAATATGGACTTTACTAACTCATTAACGCAGTGGTATTTGCAAAATAAGCGAGATTTGCCGTGGCGAAAAACGGTCAATCCCTACAAAATTTGGCTCTCCGAAATTATGCTTCAACAGACTCGAGTAGCACAAGGAACGCCCTATTTTCTTTCTTTTACAACGGCTTTTCCAACAGTTTTTGACTTGGCTGCAGCCAATGAAGAGCAAGTTTTGAAACTTTGGCAAGGTTTGGGCTATTATTCTCGTGCTCGTAATTTGCATAAAACAGCTCAATATGTGGCGAATGAATTATCGGGTATTTTTCCGGATAACTACAATGACTTGTTAAAATTAAAAGGGGTTGGTGAATATACAGCTGCGGCAATTGCTTCTTTTTCTTATAATGAAGTTGTTCCTGTCGTCGACGGAAATGTTTTCCGGGTTTTATCCCGCTATTTTGATGTGGAAACGGATATTGCTTCGGCTTATGCCAAAAAAGAGTTTGCCGCTTTAGCTTTTGAATTGATGCCAAAACACAACCCTGGGGTTTTCAATCAAGCCATTATGGAGTTTGGAGCCTTGCAATGTGTTCCTAAAAGTCCCAATTGTGGGATTTGTATTTTCAACACCAGTTGTGCCGCTTTGCAAAAAAAGAAAGTAGATCAACTACCTGTCAAGTCAAAAAAGCTAAAGGTCAGAAATCGCTTTTTTAATTATTTGGTAGTTTCGGATGATAACGAAAACACGATAATTCAAAAGCGAATTGCAAAAGGGATTTGGCACAATCTCTATGAATTCCCTCTCATTGAAACTGAAAGGGTGGAAGATTTTGATTGTATTTCAAACTTAATTCAATCTGATTTTTTCAAAGGAAATGAAATTGTAGGTATTTCAGAAAGCAACCCGGAAACAATTATTCATAAATTATCGCATCAACATTTGTATATAAAGTTTTGGAAAGTAAAAGTTAATGGAACAATCAAAAATGCCATAAATTCGGACACTTTGAAAACATTTCCTTTCCCCATTGTGATTCATAATTTTATTGAAAAGGATTTTTTGAGCTAACTCAAAATTCAGTATATTTGAATGTAGAAAATACAGAATATGAATTCGACGTTAAACAAAGTAATGTTAATTGGCCATTTGGGCGACGATGTTAAGATGCACTATTTCAAAAGTGATTCTTGCATAGGAAAATTTCCTTTGGCAACAAACGAGACTTATATTAATAAGGAAACTGGCGAAAAAATTACTTCTACAGAGTGGCATAATATTGTTGTGAAGAATAAAGCGGCAGAATTGTGCGAAAAATATTTGTCAAAGGGCGATAAAGTTTATATTGAAGGTCGCATAAAATCGCGCCAATGGCAAGCTGAAGACGGCTCAATTAAATACATTACAGAAATTCAAGCAATTGATTTTACTTTCCTTACAACTAAAAAGGAAATTGATGGCGGTAAAGAGAATAAATCCGTTGAACCAACAAAAAATGCTAACTTTGACACACAAAACAACGACTTTCCAGTAAATGATTTGCCGTTTTGATTGTTTAATTAACCACTTTTAATTTGGATCCGGAGCCCAGCTTGTTTCTTCAATACATTTTAGATACTAATTTAGTATTTGGATTTGTTGCTATATTTACGTTGCTTTTTTGTTCTGCCTTAGTTTCTGGTGCCGAAGTCGCTTTATTTTCCTTGTCTCAAAAAGACATAGATGACACTTTGCAACATCATCCTTCGAAGGGAAAAATAATTTCGGAACTTTTAGAAAAACCCAAAAAATTACTAGCCACACTTCTTGTCGCCAACAATTTCATTAATATAGGAGTAGTGATTTTGTTTTCATACGTGGGTCACGATATCTTTTCGGGGATTACCTCACCGGTTTTAAAATTCATTATTGAAGTAATTTTAGTTACTTTTCTAATATTGCTATTTGGAGAGGTTTTGCCAAAAGTGTACGCCAGCAGAAATAACATCAAGTTTGCCAAGTTGATTGCCTATCCGGTTGCTGGACTTGACAAATTGCTTTCACCAATAAGTTTGCCAATGCGAAAAGTCACTATTTACCTGCATAATAAATTGGGAAAACAGAAAACAAATTTTTCGGTAGATCAATTATCGCAGGCACTTGAACTTACAGATACGGATGAAACTTCGACCGAAGAACAAAAAATATTGGAAGGAATCGTGACTTTTGGAAATACGGATACCAAGCAAGTAATGAGTCCGAGAATGGATATTTTCGCATTGGAAATAGACGAATCTTTTAAAGCCATTTATTCGAAAATAGTTGAAAAGGGCTACTCTAGAATTCCGGTATATCGGGACAATATAGACCATATAGAAGGCGTTTTGTTTGTTAAAGATTTACTCCAGCATATTGACAAGGAAGAATTTGATTGGAAAACATTAATACGAGAGCCGTTTTTTGTTCCTGAAAATAAAAAAATTGACAATCTACTCAAGGATTTTCAAAGTATGAAAAGCCATCTTGCTATTGTAGTCGATGAATATGGAGGGACTTCGGGATTGGTTTCCCTTGAAGACATTATCGAAGAAATTGTGGGCGATATCAGCGATGAATTCGATGGGAATAACGTGAATTATTCTAAAATTGACGATAAAAATTATCTTTTTGAAGGAAAAATAAACCTTAAGGATTTTTATAGGGTTATTGATGTTGATGAAGATTTGTTCGAAATAAAAAAAGGCGAAGCCGAAACATTAGCAGGATTTATTCTTGAAGTTTTAGGAAATTTCCCTAAAAAAGACCAGAAAATTGAATTCGAAAATTGCACGTTCAGCATTGAAGCCGTGGACAAAAAAAGGGTAAAACAAATAAAAGTCACTATTGAATAAATACAAAATGCTGAAAAGACAAGTTGCGATTTTTTTATTTTTAATGGTATTATTAACTTTTTGTAGTTGCAAGGATAGTGTTTTGCCAAAGCCGTCAAGTTATTTGCGACTGGATTATCCAGAGGCAAAATATGTAAATTTTGAAAATCAATGCCCGTTTACATTCGAGATGAATTCGGAAGTCATTATCAAAGGCGAAAAGGATTGCGGGTATACCATTTCCTACCCAAAAATGAAAGCCACTATTTATTTGACCTACAAACCGGTCAATAATAATATAGCTAATTTACTAAAGGACGCACAAAAGTTGACTTTTGAACACGTCATTAAAGCAGACGATATATTGGAACAGCCCTATTTAAATCCCACCAAAAAAGTATACGGCATGTTCTATCAAGTTAATGGCAATGCTGCCACCAATTCCCAGTTTTATGTTACTGATAGCATCAAACATTTTGTGACGGGTTCTGTTTATTTCTATGCTAAACCCAACTTTGATTCCATTATGCCGGCCGCCAGTTATGTTAGAAATGATATGCAGCGAATGATGGAAACTTTAAAATGGAAATAAAAAAAGCATCCAAAATGGATGCTTTTTTATAAAAATCAAATAGATTTTTTACGACTTCATATTCGAAACGATGTATGTTTTTCCGTCACCTGTGGCTTGAACTATTTTAGTTAAACTTTCGGGAGTTTGTTTAGTTTTGTCAAAGGATACGGTTGCCAGTTTTTTCTCAAAATCTACAGTTGCTGTTTGCACGCCTTCAAGTCCTGATAATTCTTCTTGTATTGTCTTGGCGCAACCTATGGCGCATGTCATTCCTTCTATGGTGAAACTCGCCTTTTGTAAATTGGCAGCTGCAATTTCTTTCTTTGCTTTTGGCGCACTGGTTTCTGTTGAGGAAGAGGTAGTGGTTTCGGTAGTTTTTTCTTTACATCCTGTAAACAATAGGATTGCGAACAAAAATGTCAATATTGATTTTCCTAAATTCATTAGTATTGGATTTAAATGGGTTAATTATTCGAGCCATCGAAGACAAAATTAATGAAAAAACCATCCGTAATCCATAAAATAATTACAATTTTGACCCAAAATTATATTTATGGATGTGAAACAGTTGAAATGGGTTTACTTGATTGTGCTTTCCTTGATTTGGGGAAGTTCTTTTATCTTGATAAAGAAAGGATTAATTGGTTTGTCACCCATACAATTAGGTTCTTTGAGAATCCTGTTTGCATCCTTTTTTTTGCTGTTAATTGGCTTCAAAAGTTTGGCGAAAATACCACACCATCAATGGAAATTCATTGCGCTGACCTCCTTGTTTGGCACCTTTATACCGGCTTACCTTTTTGCGATTGCACAAACCCAAATCGATAGTTCTGTAAGTTCCATCCTGAATTCCTTAACGCCTTTAAACACTTTGGTTTTGGGAGCCATGGCCTTTGGATTACAGTTTCGACGGAATCAGATTTTTGGAGTTTTGATTGGCTTACTTGGAAGTATGCTACTAATTTTGAATGGTGTCATGCATCATCCGGAGCAAAATTACTATTATGCGTTTTTGGTTTTAATAGCTTCTGTTTGTTATGCCATCAATGTCAATTTAATCAAGAAATACCTTTCTGATTTGACACCCTTGAGCATCAGTACCGGAAATTTTTTGATTTTACTTTTTCCGGCTCTCATCGTCTTGTTTTTCTCCGGATTTTTTGATGTGGTCCAAATCGATGAAGTAAAGCAATCTGTTTTCTTTATATTAATTTTGGGAGTGGTAGGAACTGGAATCGCCAATATTATATTTTTCAAATTGGTTCAAATGTCTTCGCCTGTTTTTGCCACATCAGTAACCTATTTAATTCCAGTTGTGGCTTTTTCTTGGGGGCTTCTAGATAACGAAATCCTAACGCCAATTCAGTTCCTTGGGGCTTTTATAATTTTAGGAGGAGTGTATTTGTCGGCAAAGAAATAGATTGCAGATTTTAAAACAATCCCATCCATTTTAGATTTGTTTATCGGACAAACAAGTCCATATGCAATTCGGTCTTAGCTATTTGTAAATTGGTTTTTCTGCCGGATTACCGTATTTGTCATAATAAAACATGGGGATTTCTAGCTTTTCTAATCCCGGAATCACTTCTTCTCCTTTTCCGGCAATCACAATTCGAGTGTTGTCAATAAGGAAGTATTTATTGGCGGCAAGCTGCACTTGTTCAGGTGTTACAGCATTTATCGTTTTGATATAATTCTCGTAAAAATCTTCAGGAAGATTCTCCGTCTCAATGTTCAATGCATATCGAGCCACGGATTGTGGTTGTTGAACTTTCATTACAAATCGTCCAATAAAACCTGCTTTCACATTATTAAGTGACGTTTCATCTACTTTCTCTGTTCTGATTTTTTTAATTTCCTTGATAAATTCCACAACGGCACTATCTGTTACGGCACTTCTTACGGCTGAAGCGGACTTTAATTTTGTTACATATTTTCCGGCGCCAATAATGGCATTTGCCCCATATGTCCAACCGTGTTTTTCCCTCAAATTCATGTTTAAATAGCTATTAAAATCACCGCCTAGTATATAGGTTGCTATTACCGCAGGGAAAAAATCAGGATCACTCATTTTTAAATGAACCGTGTTTACCAATGAAATTTCTGACTGAACCGCATTGGGAACATCCACAAAATTAATTTGGGTAAAAGGTACGTTTTCCGGTGCGGCATAAGTCAGTTTTGGAGTGCTTCGTTTTTCCCAAGAGCCAAATAGTTTTTCCACAACAGGTTTTACATTGGTATATTTTATGTCCCCAACAATTATTAGATAGGCGTTTTCGGGAACAAAGTAGTTTCGATAATTTGTTTCAATATCGGCAAGTGTCACATTCTTCAATGTTTCCTCGGAGATGTATTCTCCAGAGGGATGTTGTCTTCCAAAAGTCAACGCATTAACAACTCTATTTGAAATTGCAGGAACACTTTTTTCTTGAGTTTTAAGCCCATCCAAAAGTTTTTCTTTTTCCTTATCGAATTCTTCTTGGGTGAAATTGGGATTTAATGCGCCATCTGCCATCAATTCGAGTATTCGTCCGGCATATTTAGAAAGCGAACTAGCGTAGGCACCTTGAGAACTAAAGCCGATACTAGCGCCCAAAAAATCGAGTTCTTCGTTAAAATCGTCTTTTGTAATTTTTTTTGTTCCGTTTCCAATTAATTCGCTACTTAAGTCATCCACTCCTTTTTTATTTGCTTCTGCATAAGGGGCGTTGTCTAAGGTAAGGTTGAAAGTTACTCTTGGTAGTTTGTGATTTTCAACTACCATTACTTTCAATCCATTTGGCATAACAAAGCTTTGGGGCTTTTTGATTTTTACTATTGGCGCATTGCCAGGTTGGGGTTGTTTGCGATCTTGTGCTTGCATAATTCCTGTTACGAACAAAATGAATAAAAGTAGCGTTGTTTTTTTCATGATTGGGACCGTCTTAGTTTTCAACTTTTTCGGTAGTGGGAACATAATCCAAAAGCAATCTCTGATTTGGATTTAAATACCTTCTTGCCACCTCTCTAATTTCTTCTCGAGTAATAGAGTGAAAAAGATCAATTTCGGTATTTATTAAATTGACATCCCCATAAAGCAAATAATATTTGGCCAAGTTTTCGGCAAGTCCCTCCAAATTTGCATTGTTGTTGACGAATTGATTGTCAATTATGTTTTGTAATTTTTGATAATCTTTTTCAGAAATCAATTCTGTTTGTAGCTTTACAATTTCTTCGTCAATTTCTTTTAAGATACTCGCAGTTGAGTTTTCCCCAAGCGGAAGACTGTAAATAATATACATGCCATAATCTTCATTGCTATACGTAAATGCACCAATTTGCAGGGCCATATTCTTGTCGTCAACAATTTTTTTATACAAAACAGAGCTTTTTCCGTCACTCAATAGAGAGGAAATCAATTCTAATACTCGAGCATCCCTAGTTTTCATGGAAGGGGTTCTATATGAAGCCAAAATCATCGGGATTTGAATATTTGGATCTTGATAAGTGGCTTTTATAGTTTCTGTAATTGGTTCTTCGACAAAAGTTTGTTTTACTAGGTCTTCCCCTTTTTTAATGGGGCCGAAGTAATTGCGAATCGATTCCTTGGCTTGTTTTTTTTCGAAATCACCGGCAACCACTAAAACAGAGTTGTTTGGAATGTAAAATTTTTTGTTGAATGCCTTAAATTCTTCTAAAGTAGCAGCGTCTAAATGTTCCATCGAACCAATAATTGGCCAACGATAGGGGTGATTCTTGAACATATTTTCTTTTACAACGGTAAGGTAATTCCCATAGGGTTTATTCTCGTAAACCGTTCTTTTTTCTTCTTTTATAACGCCGTTTTGGGTATCAACACCAATCTGATTGATTACAGGATGCATCATTCTTTCGGATTCCATCCAAAGTCCCAATTCGAGGTTGTTTGAAGGGAATACTTCGTAATAATAGGTTCGGTCATCCGAGGTGTTGGCATTATTAACCCCACCATTGGAAGAAACAATTTTAAACCATTCGCCCCGTTTGATGTTTTCGGTTCCCTCGAACAACAAGTGCTCAAAAAAGTGTGCAAAACCAGTTCTGTCATGGGCTTCATCTTTAGAACCCACATGATACATTACAGATGTTACCACCACCGGTGCCGAGGGGTCGTTATGTAAAATGACATGCAGCCCATTGTCTAAATCATATTCTTCGAAAGCTACTTTTTGGGCTGAAGCAACTCCTCCTAGCACAAGCGCCGTACTTAACATCATTATCGATATTTTCATGAGGATTAATAAATTTTAGTCA
>CAMBZB010000039.1 GCA_945872245.1 Flavobacterium psychrophilum | reverse complement strand
ATTAAAATTGGAAATTTGGCCGAAAGTCAAGTTGGAGAATCCGTGAAAGCATTACTTTCGGAGCCTATTGAAGGAAAAGAGGTAAAGAAAACCGAAAACAAGATTGACAAATTAGATGTAAAAATCGACGAAATTTGTCAAAGTATTTTAGCCTTGCAACAACCCGTTGCCTCTGACTTGCGCTTTATTATGGCAGCCATGCAAATAAGCAACGAGATAGAACGAATAGGCGACTTGGCCATTAGTATTATCAATAGCTCAAAACACATTAAGGACAAGCACGATTTGATTGCAAAGTTTGAAATAGGGAACTTGTCTAAACAAGTTGAGGAAATTACCAAAAAAGCCAATGAATGCTTCTTGGCACGTGATGAAGGCACTATTGGGGAGATTTTTATTTTGAACAATGTCATTAAAAAGGAAAGTGATGCAGCGATAGAGGGGATCATTTCAGAGATGAAATCCCATTCGAAAATGGTTGTTTCCGGAACCAATCTTGTTATTGTAATCAAACATTTGGAGCGCATCTCTGGGCATTGTACAAATATAGCAGAGCATGTACATTTTATGGTTAATGCCAAAATTATCAAACACGAAAAATTCTAGAAAAAAGCTGAATTTAAATTTTATACGGAATAATTTAAAAACCGAATTACTCTTGACAAGAAGCGTAATTCGGTTTTTATACCTTTAAATTATTCTTAGTCTATATTCATTTCGAATATTAAAAATAATTTTTTCCACTCTAGGTTATTTTTCCATTTAGGGAAACCTTTATATAGATCTATCCTATGTAAGTTTTCAATTTTGAATATTTCTTGCTTTTTATAGGGAATCCAACCATTAGATTTACTTATCCTTGCCAAATATTCTTGTTCGTATTGTCCTGGAGTAGGAATAAAAAAAGCTTTTTTTTCTAGTTGAACTAAGTCCATTATTGTGGTGTAACCCGATCTACAGAGCACCACATCGCTTTCGTTGAAGGTTTGTTCGAGTTGGCGTGTATTCATAAAGTTATAATAGGTAACATGGTTTATATGTTCCTTTTTTTGGTCTTTTTCGACAAGGCCTTTTATAAAAACCACTTTCCCTGCATAGTTGACCACTTCGTTTTTTAGTTTCTCTTCTAATAGCCCCCGTTGAGGTTCCGGCCCCGAAAGTAGAATCATCAAATCATATTGTTTTGGAGTTTCCTTTTTTTGCATGCGACTCAAAGGACCAATGTATTTTAATTTTAATTTAGATTTTTTTAAATGACCTAAATTATTAGATAAATTCCTTTTTCCTTCAAAATCCGGAACCCAACATTCAGTGTATTTTTTGATAATTTGTTGATGCAATTTGCTAGTAACCCAAGTGGTGTTTCCTGTCATCACATTGAGTTGATGAGTGATGAACACTGAAGGTACTTTTTTACTAAAAACTCCTAGACGATTATCTGAAATAATGCCATCGATAGCATATTTCTTAATCCATTGCTTCACCATTTTTTTTTCTTCCAGAATGGCTTTAACCATTTTCGGGCAGTTCCGTAATAACTTCCATTTGAAATTTTTGCCGTTCTTGGCATATTCTATTTGGTAAGAAGGCAATTCTAGCGTTTGCAGATATGGAAATTCCTTTTGCAATAACTCTAGCGCAATACCATCGGAAGCAATAATGGGAATGAAATTATTTTCCTGTAACGCTTTAATGATCGGAATACAACGTGTAGCGTGACCCAAACCCCAATTTAAAGGCGCAATCAGAATAGTTTTGGGAGAAGAGTTGAATTCCATAGTACAAAGTTATGCTAATCAAGAATGTTTTGGGTTTTAAAAGTATTACCTTACTGTTAAGTTATTCGTTTATAAAATTTAGAAATAAGCTCTTAGTTGAACATTTCCGGTGTGAATGGTTTGGCTGGATTCACTTCTCCGGCCTTGATAATTCAAATTTATGTCCAGAAATTGAGTCAGGTTTTTTTGTAAAAGAAATCGCCATGTCAAGTTTTGTCCCGTTTGTAGTCCTTCGAGCATCTGAAATCCAACGGAGGAAAATTCATTTCCGTTGAATTTATTTTGGTAAAAAGAAATTTCTCCATTTAGGGTCAAATTCTTTTTACTCGAATATGAAAAGGAGGTTCCAAACCTGTTTTGGAATAAATTTTCCAAATTCTCCATCTGATTTTCCTTGCTTTGCAACTCGTAAAACAGATCCCAACTGGTACTTTTAGAAAATAAATAACTGATTTTTGGGGCCAATTGATAACCTTTTATATCATAATTTTTTTCAGGAAAATTTTCGGATAGGATTGATGTTTGAATGGTTTTGGCAAACATTCCAAACAACCAACTCTTCTCATATAAATGATTGTATTGTAATTGATGAGAGCTGTTTTTAGCTTCTTGTGAACCAATGGAAAGCAGGTTTTTAGCCTGGTTCTGCAAATAGGTATACGTAATCGAATGGATTTGTTTGCCTCGATTGAAGAACAAGCTATTCCTGAAGCTGGAGTTTAAGCCCAGTACATTTTCCAAGGAATTGCCAAAAGGATTTAAATCAAAATTGTCTCCTTCATTTTTGATTTTTCGGTCTATTAAAAAGGAAGTTTGGTTATAAAAATAGGAAAGCATTTTCTTGATACCACGCTCATTTTGCCATTGATTTGGGTTCAGTGTTACGGATTGGGAAAACTTGTTTTGATGGGTTTTGATATAAATTCGGTTGGGCAAAAACAGCCTGATATATTTAGCCTGATCCACAAATGGGGCTATTTCAAACTCTTGTAATTCCTGGATTCCGTTGCTGTTGTAGTCGTTCCAAGTGTAAACTCCTTGCCCGATAGGAACTTCCAAATAGGTAAATTCTTGTTGTGGGATGGAACCGGAATTTGTTTCGAATACCGTTGTGCTTTGGATGAGTTGATTAAAAAAACTGTCGTTATACAGTATTCTGGAATTGAGCGAAGGCTCCTTTTTCTTTGAAGCGTCAACAAAATCTAGAACCCGGTAGTTCATATAAACAGACAAATCATTTTTTTTGGTTTGAATCATTTTCGATTTCAGGAAAAATGTCTGTGAGCTATTTACCCTTTGTATCAGTCCGTTCTGCAAACTATCATTTGTCCTTTTCAAATAGCCTAATTCCACGAAAACCTTAGTGCTATCGCCACGACCGGTTAAGAATCCATACTCGGAAAACCGTTGGCTTAGTGCCGAAAATTGATTAGTAGATTTGCTTTTTTCTTGGTTGTCTTCTAATCTCAAGCTGCTGCCAATCCAGTTTTTCTTGAAATGATACCGAATTTGGGATTGGTTCCTCAAGAATTTTGAGGTAGAAACATCGCCCTCACTTTTTAAGAAGCTTCCTTGATTTTGAATAGTCCAATTTTCCAATTGGAATGCTCCATTTAAAACATGGCGATTGCCCGAAAATATATCGGAGAAATCCAGTTTTTCAAATTGATAAACCAAATTCCCTTTTTTGGGCAGAGCCAATTGCAATCCCGAAACTAAAAAACTTTGATTGCCGGATAAAACGGTTCCCAGATTCCAATCCCTGTCAAATTCAATACTGTATAGCCGTTCAATGGAACTGAAATTTTTCTGAACAAATTGATAATTAGCGATAGCATCTACCTTCCACTTTTTTGAAAACAATCTTTGCTTGGTGTTTATTTTACCTGCTAGACCTTGATTGTTGGTGTCGTCAAGCGAAGAAAATAAGTTTTTGTCATTATTGCTGATGCCCAATTCAAAATCAACTGCTGTTTTTTCTGTGAGCATGTATTTTCCTAAAAAGGTGGCCACTTGAATTTTAGTTGGTGAAACCAATTGAATAATCGGATCATAATTTCCCTGTAGGACAGCATTTACGGGTTCAATATATTCATAAATTCGCCCAATACCGGCTGCATTTTTCAAAACATAATTTCCTTTGTTCGAGCCCACCAAAGTAAATCGAACAGTGTATAATTCATCTTGTGGATTGTTGGAATATTCGAAATATTCGGTGCCCGCCAACACTTTTTTATACAACACTTTATTGTCAGAATACGAATCTAAATAAGCAGATGGCGCTACCATCAAGTTAGTTTTATCACCTGCATTGACCAAGATTTGTGCTTGTTCTTGGGTAAGATTTTGTTGCAACGGCTGGTTTTTCAAATCACTTTCGGAATATAAATAGCCGCCAAAACTCCATTGTTTATTTTCGTGAGAAGCACCCGCATAGGTGACAAATCGGGTGTAATTTCTATCGGAATATTGGTATTCTATGGCGATTCTCATTTCGGATGTGATGGTAAAAAGTGGCGTAAATACGATTTCGCCGGCATTATAATCTATTGTATAATCATTGTTTTCGCCACGTTTCAATAAAATTCCATTGACGTAAACTCGCTCTGAACCCGAAATGACTAGCACATACAACTCTCCATTTTGTCCTTTTAATTTATAAGGCCCTTGATTGCCTTCTTGTCCCACAAAATTGCTTTTGGCATATTGTCCTCTGACCAAGGCAGCCGAGGCAAAAACATTAGTTTTGTTGTCTTCGGTTCCAAAATCGAAATTGGTCGCAATTCCCTGTACTTTTTTATTGAAATTGAGGAACTGAGTTTTCTTGTTTTCAAGAAAAACATCTCCCGCTCGAATATTCCATTTATTGCTAAAAACTTCCATAAAAATGTTGTCAAACTGATCTAGTTTTTGGGAATAACCACCATCCTGCAAGGGAATATTACTGTCTTGTAACGAGGCGCGCAAACTCACCTTTTCAGAAAGTTTTCCAGTGATTTGTAAATCGAGATTTGAGTTTAAAACCGTATTTTGATTGTTGCCAATGGTAACACCACGGGTGATGCTTCCGGAAGTATTCAGTCCGTCAAAAGGGATGTTTTTTTTCTGGGGACTCTCTTCGATTTTGTATAGTTTTTCTAAGGAAACTTCATTACTCACCACCCGATTGGGGTCATAAATATGATATTCTTTGGTGATAAAATCGGGAAATTTTAAGTATTGAACGGTTAGGGAATCTGGATTTGATATTTTTTTTTCTTTTAATAACAATGTCCCTTTTTGGAAGTTTATTTTGTAGAATGAGGAATCAATCGGTTTTTCATTGACGTCAAGCAATTTAAAAAAGCTCGAATTGAGACTTTCACTTTCAAGATAAATAGTGTCCTGTGTTGCAAGAATTTTTTTGGTTTGGTACAACAAATTGTTTTCCTGAGCATGGAGCCCAGAAAAACAGCTAATTATCAATAAAAACAAGAGATTCTTCAACATAAATACTATAACTCGAAAGTATCAAAAGTAGTATTTATAATCGGTAAATTGTAATGTCGAAATTTTGATTTTAAATCAGCTTATCGACTGTAAACGAATATCCATAAGTGTTTATTTGTGATTTCTTCCCTTCGGGGAGCGCTGGGGATTTAACTTTCCCTTGTCACAATTTGCATGGTTTCCCGGCTTACCTGTTTTAGAATCACTGTTTTGTTTTCTTCCACTGTTTGAGCCGCCTTTTCATCAAAATGGCGAATGGTGTACAAGGTTACATCTTCTGTATATTCGACCTTAAATTTTTTGGACAGAATAGCATTCAAATCCTTGAAGTTGTCAAATTTATCCTCAACACAGACCGAAAAACTAATCGCCGAATTTTGAATTAAGTTTACTTTCAGTTTAAATTGATGGAACAATGCAAAAATTTCGCTGATATTTTCTTCCATAATAAAAGAAAAATCTATCGATGAAAGAGAAATCAACAATTGGTTTCTTTTGACAATAAAGCAAGGCAAATAAGGTTCCAAGTCAGCGCCTTTGGCGACACTAGTTCCTGACAACATTGGATTTATAAACGACTTTACATATAAGGGAATTTCTTTTTTTTGTAAAGGTTGCAAAGTTTTGGGGTGAATAACGGTTGCTCCGTAAAAGGCTAATTCAATGGCTTCGCGATAGGATATTTGGTTCAGCAAACTGGCGTTTTCAAAATAGCGAGGATCGGCATTCATCACTCCGGGAACATCTTTCCAGATGGTAACGCTTTCGGCATTCAAGCAGTAAGCAAAAATAGCCGCAGTATAATCCGAACCTTCACGACCTAAAGTGGTGGTGAAATTGTTTTCATCTGAACCCAAGAATCCTTGGGTGATGTTCAATATTTTACGTTTTACGTTTTTGGCAATATTCTTTTGGGTCAATTCCCAGTCCACTTCGGCATCTCTATAATTAGAATCGGTTTTAACGAAGTTTCGTACATCCAGCCATTGTGTTTTGATACCCATAAAGCTCATGAAATGACTCAAAATTGTAGTCGAAATCAATTCGCCATAACTCACTATTTGATCGTATACAAAATTGTAATTTGGTGATTTATTGTGCGCCAAAAAATATTCCAAATCTGAAAACTGGGAGTTTACTGCTGCAAACACTTCGTTTTTGTCATCCTCGAACAAGTCCAACAAGATCTGGTTGTGGTATTTTTTTACCTCCTGCACGGAGGATTGTAATGCTGGCGATTTTTCGAAATAGTTTTTTATTACCAATTCAAGGGCATTTGTGGTCTTTCCCATGGCAGAAACCACCAACAATATGTCTTCGTAACCCACTTTTTGTAAAACGTCATATACGTTTTTAATTCCTTCGGCATCTTTCACGGAAGCGCCACCAAATTTGAATACTCTCATGTTATTTTAGATTTTAGATTTCAGATTTCAGATTTTGAGTTTGAAACAAAAACCGAATTTTTATGCTTAATTTTAGATTTAAAATCTAAATAGTTATTTTTCTTCTCCCTCTCCTTCGAAGAAGATTTTTAATTCAATTTATTTTCGACGAAATAATTGATCGCGGCTTCGTCCATTTGTGCTACTCTCCAATCGTCTAATACTCTTGCGCCGGATTTTTCATAAAATGCTATCGCTGGCGTATTCCAATCAAGAACATTCCATTCGATTCTTCGAACTTTATCTTTCTGTCCTTGTTTTATGATTTCAGAATAGAGTGCATAACCCACTCCTGTGCCGCGCATTTTATCTTTCACCACTAGATCTTCCAAGTGAATTGTTTTGCCTTTCCAGGTAGAATAGCGATAATAATAAAGGGCGATTCCCACGATTTGCTTTCCCTGTTTGCCATCTGTAAGGTTTGTTTCCACTTCAGCCACAAAAACATGAAATAGCGGAGTTGTGCCAAAACCATCACAAATCAAATCTTCGACCTTTACCACTACGGCATCCGGTTCTTTTTCGAAATGGGCCAATTCCTGAATAAGTTCCAAGACGGCTTTCATGTCTTCAGGATTCCCCTTCCGTATAATCATCATTTTGTTTTTAATATTTTTACCGTTCTAAATTTCTATTTAAAACAAAAAAATATCTCTTTAAAGTGCAAATATACAATACTGCCAAACTAAATAAATTGGATTCAAATTGTTTTCACAAAAAACCCGACATTTGTGACTTCAAAATAACTACAACGATTTCGAAATGGAAGAACGCAACAAAACACTAGGTGAATTTATCATCGAAAACCAAACCGCTTTTCAATACTCTTCAGGTGAATTATCTCGAATTATCAACTCCATACGATTGGCTGCCAAGGTAGTCAACTACAAAGTGAATAAAGCGGGATTAGTAGATATTATTGGGGCTGCCGGGGAACAAAACATTCAAGGCGAAGATCAGCAAAAACTAGATGTTTATGCCAATGAAATTTTCATTCAAACCCTAATCAACCGTGAAATTGTATGCGGAATTGCATCCGAAGAAAATGATGAGTATATTACCGTACAAGGTTCTGATAATTGCCATAACAATAAATACGTGGTTTTAATGGATCCACTGGATGGTTCTTCTAATATAGATGTGAATGTTTCATTAGGAACGATTTTTTCTGTTTACAGAAGGATAACACCCATTGGCACTCCAGTTACTCTTGAAGATTTTTTGCAACCCGGAATCAATCAAGTTGCGGCTGGATATGTGATTTACGGCACCTCAACTATGTTGGTTTATACTACAGGACACGGTGTAAACGGGTTTACCTTAAACCCGGCTATTGGGACATTTTATTTGTCGCATCCCAATATGAAATTCCCTTTAGACGGAAATATTTACTCAGTAAACGAAGGAAATTATGTTCATTTTCCGCAAGGGGTTAAAGATTACATTAAATATTGTCAGCTTGAAGAGGAGGAAAGACCTTATACTTCGCGATACATAGGCAGTTTGGTTTCGGATATTCACCGTAATATGATAAAAGGAGGAATTTATCTTTATCCAACAAGTACAAAATCTCCAAAAGGGAAATTGCGACTGCTATATGAATGCAATCCGATGGCTTTTATTGTAGAACAAGCCGGAGGGAAAGCTTCGGATGGTTTCGCCAGAATCATGGAAATTTTGCCTACCGAATTACACCAAAGAGTTCCTTTCTTTTGCGGCAGTCATAATATGGTCGCAAAAGCGGAAGATTTTATGCGATTGGCTAAATTGAGCAAATACTAGAACTAAAAAGAGCTTCCATTGGAAGCTCTTTTTATTATTTATTCATGTGCTCCATTTCGTAAATAAAAGTGTCAATATCTACTTTTTTATCTACTAATGAAAGTGCTTTGTCAACAATATAATTTACGTTTTCCGGAGTAAAACCGAGAGCCAATCCTAACCTTCTCAACAAAGAATCTTGCTTGTCCCCTAAATGGTGGTCTATATGAACCATTCTGGCCAAATCGTACAAGCGCTCTACTCTTTCGGTGCGCAAATAGGGTGGGTTGATGGGGTATTTTAATGGATTTTCTAAAATTTCTTCATATTCCAGTTCTGAAATATCAAGATTTCGTGCTAGTCTGTCCAAAAAGGATTTTTCTTCAGGGGCAACCTTTCCGTCAGCAACTGCCACACGAACAATTGAAGAAAACTGCCCTTTATTTCTTTGTTTGAATTCGCTATCGAATAAATCTGAAATTGACATGGTTTTAAGTTTTAAATTGTCATATAAAGATACTATTAAATTCAATTTTAATGAAATGGAATCTTACTTTTTTTGATTTATTTTAATAAAATTAATGACACAAAAAGTGTATTTATTGACATCATTTCTGCCTGTTTTCAAAATAAATTGTAAGTTTGAACTCCCCTAATCTTTAAAACGATTCACCATGTCAGAATTTTGGATTTATTTTGAAAAAGGGTTGCGGCATATTCTCAACTTATTTGCTTGCATCCACATCTTATTTCTAATTGCATTAACAGCCCCATACGCATTCAAAGATTGGAAAAGATTACTGCTTTTGATTTCCATTTTCACCGCTGGTCATACTACGGCTTTACTACTGTCAGTTTTTGGAGTGATTATCGTAAAAGGCAATTTGTTGGAATTTTTAATTCCGACAACCATTCTTTTGGTGGCTTTTTTCAATATTTTTAATGTTGGAAAATCGTCGAAACTCGCAAGTGTTAACCTAGTTGGCTTTGTCACTTTATTTTTTGGAATCCTACACGGACTCGGTTTTTCGGGTTATTTCAAATCCATCCTTGGAGGTTCCCCACAATCTAAAGTACTACCAATTTTAGAGTTTGCATTGGGAATTGTGTCTTCTCAAGTAATTGTAGTCTTTGTTATATTACTACTTTCGTATAGTGTTCAAACAATCTTCCGATTTTCAAAACGAGATTGGATTTTAGTGATGTCGTCTTTTGTAATTGGGGTAGTTTTGCCAATGATTATAGAAAACGAAATTTGTAGTTGATAAAAAATAAAATGGAAAAGAAAAAATTAAATAAATACGACAAGGCCTATCTTCGAATTGCCAAAGAATGGAGCCTTTTGTCTTACTGCAAGCGCAAACAAGTGGGAGCTATAATCGTTAGGGATAGAATGATTATCTCCGACGGATATAATGGAACGCCCTCCGGTTTTGAAAATTGTTGTGAAGACAATGAAGGTTTGACTAATTGGTATGTGCTCCACGCCGAAGCAAACGCAATTCTAAAAGTGGCACGATCGACACAAACCTGTGAAGGCGCTACGCTATACATAACCCTTTCGCCATGCAAGGAATGCAGTAAATTGATACATCAATCCGGAATAAAAAGAGTAGTTTATCAAACGGGTTACAAGGATACTTCTGGCGTGGATTTTCTTGTAAAAGCAGGTGTAGTCGTTGAACAGATTGAAGTTTTAGAATAGATGAAAATCAATTCCAAGTATTATCCTATACTTATTTTTGGTGCACTTGCCCTTGGCGTGGTTCTTGGAGGAGAATTGAATTACACGAATCAACCCCATTTTTTAGCTAGAAACAACGCCAAAAATAAATTGGATAAACTCATCGATTTTATCGATAACGAATATGTAGATGAGGTAAACTCTGATTCTATCGTAAATCTTACCCTTGACAAGATCTTGGCGCAACTTGACCCGCATTCGGTTTATGTTCCGTCAAGCGAGCAGGCTGAAGTTGCCGAAAGCATGAAAGGGGATTTCGTGGGAATAGGGGTTAATTTTTATATGTATAAAGATTCCGTGGCGATAATAAAAACAGTCGAAAACGGTCCTTCAGAACGCGCGGGATTACAAGCGGGTGACCGAATTCTGTATGCCGACAAAACAAAGTTATTTGGACGCAAATTACCGAATGACAGTTTGTTTGCAAAACTAAAGGGTAAAGAAGGCTCTATAATTGAGGTCACGGTATACAGAAAATCAGTACACAAGAAAATTAAATTCAAAATAAAGCGGGGTGTTATTCCCTTAAAAACAGTAGACGTTGCACAGCTATTGGACGCAACTACCGGCTACATAAAAATAAATCGATTTGCCGAAACCACTTATGACGAGTTCAAAATTGGATTGGACGAATTGAAGCAACAAGGCGCAAACTCCTTGGTTATTGATCTTCGGGACAACGGTGGCGGTTATATGGAACAAGCCATTGCCGTTGCGGACGAATTGTTAAAAGACAAGCAACTCATTGTTTTTACAAAAAATAAAAAGGGTACCATAGAAAAAACTTTTGCCACTAAAAGCGGAAGTTTCGAAAACGGAAAATTAGTTGTTTTAATCAATGAAAATAGTGCCTCGGCAAGTGAGATTCTGGCGGGAGCTATTCAAGATAACGATAGGGGAACCATTGTTGGCCGCCGCTCTTTCGGGAAAGGACTGGTTCAGCGCGAAATGGATTTTGATGATGGATCTGCCGTGCGATTAACGGTTGCTAGATATTATACTCCTACGGGGCGCTCGATACAAAAGCACTATTTAAAAGGGAATGAGGCTTATTTTAAGGAGTCAGAATCGCGCTTTCAAAATGGGGAATTGTATCATAAAGACAGTATAAAAACTCCAAAAACCCCAAAATTTAAAACCCCAAAAGGCAAAATTGTATACGGTGGAGGCGGAATTGTCCCTGATGTTTTTGTTCCGCTCGAAATGGAACAGGGTGACGAAAACACGACTTATTTATTGCAATCCGGTGTTTTGGGCCAATTTGTATTTGAGCAATTGGACCGTGAACGAAACGTTTTTAAAGGAATATCGTTTGAAAAATGCATGTCTAAAATAGATAAAACTGATTTGTATTTCAATTCGTTCCAAAAATATCTTTTCAAGAATGGATTGGATTTGGAACTTCACAAAAACAAGTCATTGATAAAAAGGCACATAGCAGCAGAATTTGCCCGGCAGTTATTTGATGAAGGCAAATATTATGAGATTGTATTGAAAGACGATAGGATGATTAAGAAGGTTTTGTCTGGGCATTCGATGCCGTAATTAAACAGGGTCTTCCTAATTCGATTGGCAGATATGCTACTTTCTGATGCTATCGTGAGCGTGTGTTTGAATACCACCATTCCATAAAGTAAGAATGTCGGTTGCCACGGCGGCACCGCTTCCTGCAGCAATTGCTACTTGACTTCTCCAGCCTGCCAAAGTTCCAGTTACATAAATGCCTTCTGAAACTAAATGATCATTGTTTTTTAACTGTAATCTTCGCTTTTCGGGAAGTGATTTTTTGTGAGGTTCTACGAAATTCATTAATCCTTCAATCGCAAAGGTATTGGCAGAGCCAATTCCCACAACAATAATTTTGGATTTATACTTGTTTTTATTTGTGATGACAATAAATTCTGGGAATTCGCCACTGATTTCTAGAACTTTCTCATCGGGAATTTGAGTGATGTGAGGATAGGTATGGGATAGGTGTTGGGTGCTTTCTGATAGCAAATCAGTCCCTAATGTACTGGAAGCAATTCCGTAGGCATTATTAATTATAGCTTCTTGAAGTGAAGATGTTTTTTGGTGCACAATGATTCCTATTTTTTTATCGATGACAAAAGGTTTATTTTTTGCAGAACCCAAAACAAGGGCGCATGACATTCCTGAAACGCCGCCACCAATAAGTAAAACATCAAACACCATTAAAATTTATCATTCATTTTTTCTTCAATTTTCTTTGACATTTTAAAAATTAAAAGAATCAAAACGGCACAAAGTGAAGCAGCAATTCCGATGAAAGCTACCATACTGTTTCCTTCAAGAGGATGTTTGAAATCAAGTAGGCTAATATTAAAAAGAATTAACCCTAATGCCAAAGACACCAAAACATTAGTAAAGATTTTCATAGTATAGTTTTTTAAAATAAAAAAAGAAAGATTTCAGGACAACTTTTACTTTCAAATATTCCTTTCTAAAAAAGAAAGATTGTTCTTATATAAACGTTATGGGGTAAATTTATAAAAATTTATTTTACACGAACAAACCTTTAACATTAGCGGCGAATAATTTAACAGCAATGGCCAAAAGTACCACGCCGAAAGTCTTGCGAATAACCCCCAATCCATTCTCGCCCAACATTTTTTCGATTTTGGCCGATAGTTTCAGAACGACATAAACCAAAATGATATTTAAAATTATAGCAGCAATGATATTTATGGTCTGGAATTCCGCTTTTAGGGATAAAAGCGTAGTCATTGTTCCGGCTCCTGCGATTAAAGGAAAGGCAAGAGGGACAACTGATGCGGAACCTATGGCTTCGTCACGGTACAAACGGATGCCTAAAATCATTTCCAAAGCCAAAAAGAACAATACAAATGAACCTGCCACCGCGAATGAATGGACATCAATTCCTATAAGATTTAAGAATTTCTCCCCTATAAAAAGAAAGACAATCATAATAATACCAGCCACTAACGAAGCTTTTTCGGATTCGATATGACCATGTTTTGCCCTCAAATCTACCACGACAGGAATCGTTCCGACAATATCAATTACGGCAAAAAGAACCATGCCCACGGTGACTATCTCTTTAAAATTGATTTCCATAATTTGGTTTTGTTTAGGTAGTAAAAGTATTCAATTTTGCAGTTTAAAGATTAAATTAAGTATGTTTTTAGACAAAATGAATCAATTAAACCATTGATAGTGATAGTATTGTTTTTTTAATCCAATGAAAAAACGGGATTCGTCCATTGTTTAATAGGTACAAGATACTCAAAATTTAAGGTTCGAAATTCAGAATTGCAAAGTATCTTTGCAAAATGTTTCAACTTGGAAAAACCATTGTCTCCGAAGATATTCTCGAAAAAGAATTTGTCTGTAATTTATCGGCTTGCAAAGGCGCATGTTGTGTCGATGGCGACGCTGGCGCACCTTTGAGTGAAGCTGAAACCAAAATTTTGGAAGATATTTATCCAAAAGTAAAACCATTTCTTCGCAAAGAAGGTATTGCTGCCATTGAAGCGCAAGGAACTTGGGCCAAAGGCACCGATGGAGATCTAGAAACGCCATTAATTGATAATAAAGATTGCGCTTACGTCATCTTTGACGGAAAAACTGCACTCTGCGGCATCGAACAAGCTTACAATCAAGGAGTAGTGGACTGGAAAAAACCGGTTTCTTGTCATTTGTATCCCATTCGTGTCAAAGATTTTACAGAATTTGCTGCTGTTAATTATGACAAGTGGGACATTTGCGACGATGCCTGTTCTTTGGGCAAGGAACTCGAAGTGCCAGTTTATAAATTTGTCAAAGAAGCACTCATTCGTAGATTTGGCGAAGATTGGTATTTAGAACTTGAAAAAGTGTACCAAGACTTGAAAAAATAATTTTTTTAAAATTATATTTTAATCATTCCTGATTTTTTTAAACCCCATATTTTACAGTACCTTGTGATATGTTGTTGTTTTTAAATCACTGACATATAATAATTTAATATTTATATGTGTGCTATTTTAATTTCTTACATTTGTTAAAAACTATGCCCGATTGTGAATAAGTTTGACTTTTTAAAACCGTAAGAAATCACAATCTTTGTAGTCGTCGAAAACATAATATTTCGTTAAAATCTCAAAAAAACAAAAAATAGCAATGTCACAAGTTGAACCAATCCTACAAGAAAATAAGAGTCGTTTCGTAATTTTCCCTATCAAACACCAAGATATTTGGGAGTTTTACAAAAAAATGGAAGCTAGTTTCTGGACAGCTGAGGAAATAGATTTATCCCAGGATTTGAACGATTGGAACAACAAATTAAGTGATGACGAAAGGTATTTTGTAAAACATATCCTTGCTTTTTTTGCTGCTTCTGACGGAATAGTAAACGAGAATCTTGCTGAAAATTTTGTGAATGAAGTTCAATATGCTGAAGCAAAATTCTTCTATGGTTTCCAGATTATGATGGAAAACATCCACAGCGAAACCTATTCTCTTTTGATTGACACTTATGTAAAGGATGAAGCTGAAAAAACACAATTATTTACTGCAATAGATGTTTTTCCTGCCATCAAGAAAAAAGCGGAGTGGGCTTTAAAATGGATAGAATCAGATTCTTTTGCCGAAAGATTAATCGCTTTTGCAGCCGTGGAGGGAATTTTCTTCTCGGGTAGTTTTTGCTCTATTTTTTGGTTGAAAAAACGCGGATTGATGCCTGGTTTGACATTCTCCAATGAATTGATTTCTCGTGATGAAGGCGTTCACTGTGATTTCGCGGTGCATTTACACAACCATCATTTGAAACACAAAGTTTCTAAAGCACGTATCAGGGAAATTATCGTCGATGCGTTGAACATCGAAAGAGAATTCATCACCGAGTCGATCCCGGTGAGCTTGATTGGAATGAACGCCACCTTGATGACGCAATACCTAGAGTTTGTAACCGACAGATTGTTGGTTGAATTAGGTTGCAAAAGAGAATATAATACAGCAAACCCTTTTGATTTTATGGATATGATTTCGCTTCAAGGAAAAACAAATTTCTTCGAAAAGAAAGTAGCCGAATATCAAAAAGCAGGTGTAATGAACACTGATTCAGATGCCCAAAAAATTAGCTTCGACGCCGATTTTTAATATTTTTTGCCGTGAAGGCATCAAGTCACGAAGAAAATTATAAAAGAAAAGACTAAAATCTTACTATAAATACCAAAGCCAAAAAGAACTTTGTGTCTTTGTGTCTTCGTTGCAAATAACACAAATTAATACCCGGGATTAGTTTCCCAAAAACAGTAATACAAATTCACCAAAATAGGAAAGGGATTTTCTATTTTAAAAAACAGACAAGATTATGTACGTAGTAAAAAGAGACGGCCACAAGGAGCCAGTAATGTTTGACAAAATCACGGATAGAATTAAAAAACTATGTTATGGTTTAAATGATTTAGTAGATGCCGTTAAAGTGGCAATGCGAGTGATAGAAGGACTTTACGATGGAGTTTCAACGTCAGAATTAGATAATCTTGCTGCCGAAACCGCAGCTTCAATGACCATTGCGCATCCAGATTATGCACAATTGGCTGCCAGAATTGCCATTTCTAATTTGCATTCTAATACCAAAAAATCATTCTCGGAAACAATGAACGAAATGTATCATTATGTCAATCCGAGAAATGGACAGGAAGCTCCCTTGTTGTCTGAAGAGGTACATAAAGTAATTATGGAAAATTCCGAATTTTTGGATTCGCACATTATATACAACAGAGATTTCAATTACGATTATTTTGGATTCAAAACTTTGGAACGTTCGTACTTGCTTAAAATCAACGGAAAAATAGTGGAAAGACCACAACACATGTTGATGCGTGTTTCGGTTGGAATTCACTTAGGGGATTTGAAATCGGTTATAGAAACGTATGACTTGATGTCGAAAAAATTCTTTACCCACGCTACACCAACCTTATTTAATGCGGGAACTCCCAAGCCTCAAATGTCCTCTTGTTTCCTTTTGGCAATGAAAGACGACAGTATCGACGGCATTTATGACACTTTGAAAAATACCGCAAAAATATCGCAATCTGCCGGTGGTGTTGGACTTTCTATTCACAACGTTCGTGCAACGGGATCATATATTCGTGGAACCAACGGGACTTCGAACGGAATTGTACCGATGTTGAGAGTTTTCAATGATACGGCTCGTTATGTAGATCAAGGTGGTGGAAAGCGTAAAGGAAGTTTTGCAATTTATATCGAAACTTGGCACGCCGATATTTTTGAGTTCTTGGATTTAAAAAAGAATACCGGAAAAGAAGAAATGCGCGCCAGAGATTTATTCTTTGCGATGTGGACTTCGGATTTGTTTATGAAAAGAGTACAAGATGACGGCCCTTGGACGCTAATGTGTCCGAATGAATGTCCAGGTTTGTATGACGTTCACGGAGAGGAATTCGAAAAATTGTACACGGATTACGAAAAAGCGGGTAAAGGAAGAAAAACCATCAAAGCCCACGAATTATGGGAGAAAATTCTGGAATCGCAAATCGAAACCGGAACACCATATATGTTGTACAAAGATGCAGCAAACCGTAAATCAAACCAAAAAAATCTTGGAACTATTCGCTCATCGAATTTGTGTACCGAGATTATGGAATACACATCAAGTGACGAAATTGCGGTTTGTAATTTGGCTTCCATTTCGTTGCCCATGTTTGTGGAGAACAAACAATTCAACCACGAATTGCTATTTACCGTTACCAAACGGGTGACTAGAAACTTGAATAAGGTTATCGACAGAAATTATTATCCCGTACAAGAAGCCGAAAACTCGAATATGCGTCACCGTCCGATTGGTCTGGGAGTGCAAGGTCTTGCCGATGCTTTCATTATGATGCGTTTGCCTTTCACCGGTGATGAAGCCAAGAAATTAAACCAGGAAATTTTCGAAACCTTATACTTTGCAGCCGTAACCGCTTCAATGGAATTAGCTAAAGAAGAAGGTCCGTATTCTACTTTCAAAGGGTCACCAATTTCGCAAGGGGAATTCCAACACAACCTCTGGGGAATGAAAGACGAAGAACTTTCAGGACGATGGGATTGGTCATCCTTGAGAAAAGAAGTGATGAAACACGGTGTTAGAAACTCACTTTTGGTTGCACCAATGCCAACCGCCTCGACCTCACAGATTTTAGGCAACAATGAAGCATTCGAACCGTATACTTCTAATATCTATACCAGACGTGTGCTTTCGGGAGAGTTTATTGTGGTAAACAAGCATTTGTTGAATGACTTGGTAGAACGTGGACTTTGGAACGAAACTTTGAAGCAAGAATTGATGCGAAACAACGGTTCTGTCCAAGACTTAGATATTCCGCAAGACCTGAAGGAATTGTATAAAACGGTTTGGGAAATGTCAATGAAAGACATTATCGATATGTCCCGTCAGCGTGGTTATTTTGTGGACCAATCGCAATCGTTAAACTTGTTTATGCAAAATGCGAATTATTCTAAATTGACCTCCATGCACTTTTACGCTTGGCAATCTGGATTAAAAACAGGAATGTACTACTTAAGAACCAAAGCCGCTGTAGATGCGATAAAATTTACCCTGAACAACGACAAAAAAGCAGAGCCATTAGAAGTTAAAGAACAACCCGCTACGGAACAAGTATTACAGCCTATTGCGGTTTTAGACGAACCCGCAGAAATGTCTTTAGAAGAATACCGAGCCATGATCGAATTGGCAAAAAATGCTGGTCCTGAAGATTGCGAAATGTGTGGGTCTTAAAAAATCCCAAATTAATTATATAAACAGCCATCCTAATGATGGCTGTTTTTTTTTGAGTTGTTTCAGGCTTTCTATTTCAATCTTTTGCTTTTTTAAAGAAAAACAAATGGATTTTCACTTTAATCGAACCTGTTTCCTGCCATTAAAAGTTCATTTTTAAAAAATAATTCACTATATTTGAGGGACTTATCGCTATAAAAAACGTTTTTCATAGATATTAAAAATCTTCAAAATGAAAAATAATCAATTCACCGTTACAGATGATGTATTGGCAACACGAGGGCAACGTTTTCTGAATTGCATCCTCGATTTATTGATTGTCCATACTATCTTGGTTAGCATTGCTACAACGATTGTTATCATTGGGGATATCACAAATAATTACAACTTATCAGGTTGGGTTGAATCGACAACAACTTTTCAAAGATTGTTTTTTTGGTTTGCGATTCTTTTTTCCTATTATTTTTTGACCGAAGCTTATTTTTACAGAACTTTTGCCAAGTATTTCACCAAAACAATTGTGGTGGCAAAAGACGGTTCAAGACCAAAAACACATGCGATTATCATTCGAACACTTTCCCGTTTTATTCCTTTGGAATGCCTTACTTTTTTAGGAACTAACATAAGGGGATTGCACGATTTATTTTCGGATACTTATGTGGTGCGAAAACATGATTTCAACAAAAAAAAGGGTGCATTTTTGTTTCCTTGAGGTGATTAGAATAATAGATTCAGCCATCATTTGATGGCTATTTTTATTTTAAACAAATCCATTTTCTTTACATTCGCTAATTAGTAGGTTCAAAATATATTTTTAATTTATCAGTTTTTATACGCAACCATTTCAAATTTTTGTATCCTAATTAATATATTAACTTTTTAACTTTAATTTATTATGAAAAAATTATTTTTTTACCTTAGTTTCTCTGTTTTTTTTATTTCAATTAGCTGTAATACAGAAGCTTCGGTTGTCGGCGCTAGCTCACTTGAAGGAGTTTGGAGTTTGAAAACAGCCTCTGGCGGCATTGCAGGGATTCATGACAAATACAATTCCGGTCATATCTTATTTGATTTCAATAAAACAAGTAAAACTTTGACAGTAAAAAAAGCAACATCAATTAATGATACTTATTCGCCAATTGGTATAGGAACCTTTGATTTTTCTATTCAAGAAAATGGAACTAATTTTATTTTAGTTACAGATGGCCATTCTGGAGGGGATTCCATAACAATTAATTGTTCCTTAGGTTCTGACGGAACTACCCTTACTATTTTAGGCAATGGTGCGGATGCCATTAGTTATGAACTAATTAAAGAGTCTGCAAAAGTTACGGTAGCAGAGTTGGAGGCTAAAAAGCAAGAAATCATTGCTTATATTAACTTGTTTAATTGTTCAGAAAGTTTGGGGTGTAGTTTTATTGGCTTTGGTTCCAAAGCTTGTGGTGGTCCAAATGAGTATTTAGTTTTTTCAAACAATGTTGATTTACCTCATTTAAAGGGAATGGTAACGGCTTACAATGATTTAGAAAACTTATACAATGTTCAAAACAATGTTGTCTCGGATTGTATGTATGTAATGCCACCAAACAAAGTGGGATGTGTCAATGAGGTTTGTACAATTATAAATTAAATGAATTACCCCGAGGCAGAGCCATCGAGGTATCAATCGGAAGAAAGTAATTTTTTAGTTTTATGAAAACCTTAGGTTTTCAAACTTTCCTCTATAACCCCAAGGTAGAACCTCGAAGAATTCAATTGATTAAAAAGAGTCGAACTTATCTGAAAATCGACAAAAAAACAAAATAGTAGGAACGGGGAATGTCGAAAACCGATTAGAGTAGGCAATATTAAATGAATAAATAAATGAACAAACTATTTGCTAGTGTACTTACAGTTTTACTATTCACTCTTGCGGGGTGTGAAAAAGACGATAATTTCGTTGAACCCAAAGAATTTACTTTTAATTTTATGAATAATGCAGAGGGTTGGTTGGGAGACTTTGCGGATTAT
>CAMBZB010000038.1 GCA_945872245.1 Flavobacterium psychrophilum | reverse complement strand
CTTGGAGCAGTTACTGCTGCTGGTCTGTAATCTAAACCAGTGTATACAAGACTACTATTAGTATCGTATGGTTGTGTCAATAAACCTGCACTTGAAGCAAGTGTAGTGTTTCCTCCATTATCATACCATGTGTTAAATGCAGTAGCAGTACCAAAACCTGAAACACCATTAGCACTAGCAGCCAAAGTTGCTGTTGCAGCATTTGAAGTCATCTTAGCAATAAGGTTGTTGTTGAAAATAAGATTACCCGCTAGAGCATTTGCCTCTGTTGTAAGACCATCAACACGTAAACCTTGTGTATAGTCCATGAATACTGAATTATAAATTTTCAACTGTGTGTTTCTTCTCAAATGCAAAGCAAATTGATAATTAGAATCTGGAGTTGTAGATCTAAATGTAGGTCCAACTACTGTCACGTTATAAAAAGAAGCACTTGTAAATGATGTACCTAAAAAACCAGTTGTATTATTGTTATCTGATTCGAAAGCATTTGATTTAGATTGATCCGCTAATCCTGGATCTCTAACTACTAATCCGAATTGAACGTTACCGTTAAATCCAGCATCTGTGTCAAAATCATCATCATATGTAGCAAAGGAAACTAAATATTTACAGTTTACTGAACCACCAAACCATTCGAAAGCATCATCTCCACAGTAAGAAACTTGGATGTGATCGATTGTTGTTCCGCTTCCAACTGCACCCATAGTCAATCCATTGATTTCATTATTAGTAGTTCCAGCCAAAGGAACACCACCGAATTCAATTCTAACATATTGCATAACTCCTGAGTTATCATCGTTAACAGGATTAGCACCACCACCATATTGTGTAGTTAAATTAACCAAGTCTTGAGTAACACCTTCAATATGTTGAACTCCACTGTTAAAATTGAAACGTCCATTACCTAATACGATAATTCCTCCCCAATCTCCTTTTGTTCTTGTTGTTTTGTTAGACGTAAATACAATAGGATTAGCAGCCGTTCCAGCAGCATTGATTTTTGATCCTCTGGTAATAACTAAATAGGAAATATTATTATCTCCATAAATTACAGTACCTGGCTCTATTGTAAGAGTAGCTCCGTTTGTAACGTAAACAGGACCAGTAATGGTGTAGGTGTTAGCCGATGACCATGTAGTGTTTTCTGTAATATTTCCTCCAGCTACTGTTACAGTAGAAGCAGGATAAGTAGCGTTCTTTGGATCAAAATTGGTCCAAGAGTCAGTCCATTGCGCTGCAGGAGCAGGCGCAAAAGCACCACGGTAGGTGGTTGGCTCAATTTGAGCCGAAGCGAAACTGCAAATCATTGCAAATAACGCAATCAAATAATTTTTTTTCATTGTTTAGTTTGTTTTTAAAGTTATTAAACAGGACAAATGTAAACTTGATTTATGAAGTTAGTGTATCATCAACATTAACAAAAAATTAAGTTTACGTTAAGCGACTGTGTACCGCAGAGAAATAAATAGCATTCCCAAACTCAACACTTAAAAAGTAGGGGGCATTTAAAATAGAAAAAAGGTTCCAAAGAACCTTTATGCTATACAAATGAAAATGTAGAAAATTAATCCCTTGTTTTTCGTGAGACTAAAAATTATAACTCATAGAAACTGAAAATGTTGTAGCCGTTTTGATCTTCCAAACGAGATCATCTGTTTCGCTATTGTACCAATTTTTACGATTCCCAAATGACCTATTTATTGTGTTTTTAACCCCATTGGAAACATTATCAAAAAGAGTAAAAAAGGTAGGGGGCAAATCCTCTGTATTTTTAGCAGGAGTAAAAGGAATCGCATCGTTATTATTATAGAAAATTTGATCTTGTGCCAATATATTTTGAACATTCAACTTAACCTCCATTTTCTTGTCCAAAAATGTTTTTGCAAATTGAAAATCCAAAAAAGTTCTGCTTTTTTCCCACAAAGCAGGTTGAGTTTCAATATTTCCACTTATTGCGATTCGATTTCCAACTCTGTTTAAATTTGCTGCTACATTAAATCCATTTTCAGTATCAGCATATTGTATCCCCGCATTCAATACATAAGGGGACTGTCCTTGCAATTGTCGCTTTTTTTCAGAGTTTGAAGCAGCCACAATACTAGTTACATCAACCTCTGATGAAATAGTGGATATATTGGAAAAGACTGTTAAGTTATCCAATAATTTAGACCCTTCAAAATGAAATAAAGAAGAAAGTTGCGTTCTAAATTCCATTTCGACACCATAACTAAATGCTGAATCAGCATTCTGATAAAGTACTGTCCTGTTAAGAGAAAGAGCCTGAATTTCAATAGGATTTTTAAAATTTTTATAAAAAACCGAAACTGAAAATAATTGATTTTTACCTGGGTAGGTTTCGAACCTAAAATCATAATTTTGTATTGAAGCTATTTTTAATCTTATATCCCCTTGGGTTGAAAGCTGCGTACTAAAATCATAAAATAGAAAAGGAGCCAATTCTCTAAATTCGGGTCTGTTTAATGTTTTTGAATAACTGAATCGTAAGTTTCTTTTACTGTCTAAAGCATAAATTAAATTAGCAGAAGGTAAAAAATCAATCTGCTTGGCATCTAATTTAACAGGTCCCCTGTCCGTTTCAGAATCCAATAATTGTCTGTATTCTTCTGATCTTAACCCCCATACCAATCTAAAATCATTAAACTTATTGTCTGACATTAAGTAACCCGCTTTCAGTTCGGACGAAGCTGTGTATTTATCATTTAATCTAGTAGCATCAAGCAAACTAAAACCACCAAGTGTGGGGCTAATTTGACCAATGTTTTGCGGTCCAAAAATGGTTTTATCCCCATCTAATGTTGAAAATTTTATAATTTCATTATCAAATATAATATCGGGCACCGGGTCTCTATTATTTTCAGTAAATTGGGTATAATGAAATTGTCGAGAGGAAAAATCTCTATTTCTGGCTTGGTAGAATAAACCTGTTTTTATTTCGTGATTTGAACTGTTTCCTAGTTTTTTGGAAATGTCAATTTTTGCATTTTGGTTAGATTCTGTATTTTTAGAATAAAAAATACCCCCACCTTGATTTGTACCTCCTGTGTTTACAGGTATAACGGCAAAATAATTTTTAGTGTTAAAATCTTGTGTGTAAATATTTCTTCTTAAACTAGGTATCGATCTATCGACATCACTAAATGATCCCAACCAATTAATTTTTATTTTACTTTTAGTGAAATAATGTTCCCCTAATAATTGCCCAGTATAAATTTTGTTACTCGTAAACCATCTTACAGAGGAATATTCAGTGGTTGGTTCTGTGCTTGTAAGATCTCTTACAGTATTTCTTTCAACAACTCTATCGTCTGAATTTAAACTAAAGATATTCTTGAAACTTACCGAGTTATTTTGGTTTATTTTCAAAGTAAAGTTGGCTAAAGCACCCAGTAAAACTTGTTCTCTATACGTTTTGTCATCATTATTCTCTAAAAAAACACCAACTCCTTCATAACCGTTTCTCAATGTTTGATCAAAGCTGTTAGATTTGTTGTAAGAGACACTAGCAATTATTCCTAATGTTTTTTCACCAATTTCATATCGCTTCCCGATAGAATATTGAAAAGATACATTAGGACTAAAATTTTTGTTTTTCAGTTCCCAATCACTATTCACTGCTTTGGCAAAAGGAATTCTATCTCTTAGACTTAATTTTTGAAAATCCTTAGTAGAAGGAATGGATGAAGGAAGTGCCCGAGTGCCATCATCAATACCAAGCCAATCTGTTTTTCCACCCTCATAATATCTTTGTGTTTGGCCAGTGGCCAATGAATTGTACCCATTTCCATAAGAAAATGACTGAAAATTTTGATCTGGAATATTCTTTGTTGTAATTTGTATCACCCCCCCTGCAAACTCTCCTGTTAAATCGGGTGTTGCTGTTTTAGTAATCACTAAATTATCAATCATATTAGAAGGGAAGATGTCAAAAGAAAACGCTTTTCTGTCCGATTCTGAACTTGGCAATGGGGCTCCGTTTAAATAATTGGCATTATACCGATCGTTTAATCCTCGAACAATCACGAATTTGTTGTCTTGGATACTGGCGCCACTGATTCTTTTTAACACATCGGAAGTGGATTTATCTGGAGTCCTCTTGATTGATTCGGCAGAAATACCATCGGAAACACTAACACTATTTTTTTGCTGAGTCAATAATGATTTTATAGATTCTACTTTTGCTTTGGTTCTTGTAATAACCACTTCTTTTAATTCGTTTTTACTTTCGACTAAAGATACTGTCAAGTTAGTAACATCATTTGCCTTTACAATAACTTCAGAAATTATTTTAGTCCTGTAAGAACTGGTAGAAAATTGAACCTCATAGGTGCCTACTGGCAAATCACTAATGATAAAATTTCCATCAAAATCAGAGGATGCATAAAATTTAGTATTACTAACACTAACATCAACCCCTGGCATGGTTTTACCCGATGCATCATCAATGATGGTTCCTTTTAAAATGGAAGTTTGGGCGAAAATAAAGTGAGAAACGATAAATAAAGTAAGCGTGTAAAATAATTTCATATTATAATAATTAATTCATAAACTGTAAAAGTTATCCGTAAGCAAAATTATAATGTAAAAAGAAAGGGAATGTTAACTTAAGATTATTAAATCTTAAACTTTTTTACATAAAAACAACCCTAATTTTAAATTAGCCTCAGGATTGAAGATAAATTAGTCGTTATTTTAAATGGCTTCATGGGCAAATTGTACTCAAAACCGAGCATTATCCAATTAAAAAGCCTTCCATCCTAATAATGATAGAAGGCTTTCTTGTATAGAGGATTTAAAAATAAGTTTCTATTAAATGTCTTTATTTTTTTATTTCCGACTTTTCTTCCGTTTTTACCGAAGATTTGTATTTGTCGTTTAACAATTTGATAATGTCCTTAGTAATGTCATATTTTTCTTCGGCGTATAAAATCGTTGCGGCATCACCGGTTCCATAAATATAAACGTAGCCTTTTTCTTTACCATATGCTTTAATAAATTTTTTGACTTTTACGACCAAGCTATCCATTTCGGTCGCGCCTTCTTGTTGTAATTCTTGGGAAAGTGCTTGTTGTGCCTGACCCAGTTGTTGCTCTCTTCTTTGTAATTCAGCCCCTTTTTGCTGAGCCCAAGCTTGACCATTTGCTTGTGCCTGACTTTGAAAACTGGCGGCTTCCTGTTTGAAACGATTTATCTCGGATTCCAGTTGTTTTCCCTTTTCTTCCGCTTTTGCTTTATATTTAGCCTCTAGGTCATTTGCTTCCGTATATTGTTTCATCAAAATAGACGTGTCAACATAAGCCGTTTTTAATTCCTTTACTTCTGCTGATTTATTACAGGCAACAAGAGAAATTGTCATTGCAATGATTACTGCTATTTTTTTCATTTTGGATTTTTTATAATTTTTAAGAATTTGCAACAAAAATATAAAAATTTAAACTGCATTAATCTAAAGAAAGAAAAATGCGCAACTATTTCTTGTATTACTTTTTGCTATTACAATTAATTATTTCATCAATTATGGTTATCGAAACCGGATGCGACAGCTTTTGAATGAGGAGCGTTTTTTAAAAAACCTGCCCTTGAGTTGAATTGTATCAGGAACTACGCTTAAACGCGCTTAAAATCAATTTTGATCGTTTCTTATAATATAAATGTGAGAAGAATATTCAAAACTATTCCTTGCCTTCCAATTGGACAACAATCCAACGTAAAAAGCTTTGATGAAATTCATTTTTCCGGATTTGTATTTTTCTGAAAGTAGGCTCACGTAAAAAGAATCAAATTTCATGGGTAAGACTTTTTCCAATTTCATTTTTTCTTTTTCAAAAAGCAATTTTATAGCCGTTTTGGAAAAATGCCAAAAGTGAATGGGTACATCAAAAGCCGCCCAAAATTTTCCGTAATATTTTGCGTCGAAGGATTTGAAATTGGGAACGGCAATAATTAATGTTCCTGTTGGTTTCAATAATCGTTTCAATTCTTTAATTTGTTTGTTTAAATCTGAAACGTGTTCTAAAACGTGCCACATCGAAATCACGTCAAAAGAATTATTCTCTAATTCTGTTGTCAATTCTACAAACGAAACTGCTTTGTTTATTGCAATTGATTTTGCTTTAGTGCTTGGCTCGACTCCTATTGTTTGCCAACCATCCTTTTTTGCAACCGACAAGAAATCCCCTGTTCCGGCACCAATATCTAGAATTCTACCCTTATTGGGTTGATGCGAGTTTATCAAATGGAGTTTGTTTTTTAAGGCAATGTTTTTTATAAAATGATATAGTTTTTCAAACAAAGAACGCTTGTTATCGGTATGGGAAATATAATCTTCGCTTTCGTAATATTTACCTAAATTATCCAAACTGGGTTGTGGAAACGTGATTAACATATCCAAAGTTTCGTCATGATACAAATCGAAAGTTTCTTTAGAAACAGAATAATCTTTTAGGGTGAGAAAATGTTTTATATTTGAAATGTCCATTTTTAGTCTTCAGTGGTCAGTTTTTAGTACTCAGTTTAGAACTGTTATCAAAGTATTATTTATAAATTTTTTATTATGGTTTCACGTGGAACAAATTGATTGTAGATTTCAGAATTCAGATTTCAGATTCCTCGTACAATCTATAATCTAAACTCAGAAATCTAAAATTACCTTCCCATGTAAATTAACAAAACCGAAACATCGCTTGGAGAAACGCCGCTAATTCTTGAAGCTTGAGAAATCGTCACAGGACGAATCTTGCTTAATTTCTGTTTGGCTTCAATCGACATTGATTTTATCTTGTTGTAATCGAAATTTTCGGGGATTTTCACGTCTTCTAAACGGGTTAGTTTATTAGCATTGTTTCTTTCCTTTTCGATATAACCTGAATACTTCACTTGGATTTCGGCTTGTTCTAATATTTCTTGATCCAATTTGTTTTCTGCAACATAAGTTGCCACTTTCTCGAATTTAAGAATGTCTTCCAAATCAATTTGCGGTCGAGAAAAGACTTTAAACATTTTGTCCCCTTGCGTAATTAAAGCAGTATCTTTTGATTCCAAAATTGGGTTTGCTTCAGCCATAGTGACGCTCGTTTCTTTGAAGAAAGCGACCATTTTTTCGGATTCATTCAACTTTTTTTCCATTCGACGCAAACGCGATTCGGAAGCGAGTCCAATTTCATAAGACATTGGCGTTAATCTGAAATCGGCGTTATCCTGACGCAATAAAGTTCTGAATTCCGCTCGAGAAGTAAACATTCGATAGGGTTCTTCGGTTCCTTTGGTGATTAAATCGTCAATTAAAACACCAATATAAGCTTCATCTCTTTTTAAAATAAGCGGTGCTTTATCTTGAACCTTTAAGGCTGCGTTTATTCCAGCCATCAATCCTTGCGAAGCGGCTTCTTCATATCCCGTGGTTCCGTTTATTTGTCCGGCGAAATACAGGCCTTCGACCAACTTTGTTTCTAAGGTGTGTTTTAATTGCGTAGGCGGAAAATAATCATATTCAATAGCGTATCCAGGTCGGAAAAACTTAACATTTTCAAAACCTACAACAGAACGCAATGCTTTAAATTGAATGTCTTCTGGAAGCGATGTAGAAAAGCCATTTACATAAACCTCACAGGTGTTCCAGCCTTCTGGTTCTATAAACAACTGGTGTCTTTCTTTGTCGGCAAAACGATTAATCTTGTCTTCTATAGACGGACAATACCTAGGCCCAAGCGATTGAATTCTTCCGTTAAACATTGGTGAACGGTCAAAACCTTCCCTCAAAATATCATGGACATCAAGAGACGTATACGTCATGTGACACGATTTTTGATGAACCAAGGGCGATGTAACATCCGAATAGGAGAATTTATCCGGCTTAGCATCTCCTTTTTCTTCATTCATTTTAGAATAATCCAAAGAACGGCCGTCCACTCGAGGGGGGGTTCCCGTCTTCATTCTTCCCGATTGAAAACCCGCGCTAACTAAATCTTCGGTAATTCCGTAAGCAGCACTTTCGCCTGCTCTACCTCCTCCAAATTGCTTTTCGCCAATGTGGATTAATCCATTCAGGAAAGTTCCATTGGTTAACACAACCGATTTTGCTTTTATTTCGATTCCAAGCGAAGTTCTTATGCCTCTAATTCTACCGTTTTCAATAATCAATCCTTTCACCATTTCTTGATAAAAATCAAGATTAGGCGTTCCTTCCAACATCAATCTCCATTCTTCTGCAAATCGCATTCGGTCGCTTTGAACTCTTGGAGACCACATTGCAGGCCCTTTGGATTTGTTCAACATCTTAAATTGAATCGCCGTCCTGTCAGAAACTATACCGGAATACCCTCCAAGCGCATCAATCTCACGAACGATTTGTCCTTTTGCAATACCGCCCATAGCAGGATTACAAGACATTTGGGCAATGTTTTGCAAACTCATTGTCACCAATAAGGCTTGAGAACCCAAATTAGCGGCAGCAGCAGCGGCCTCACAACCAGCGTGACCTGCTCCAACTACAATTACATCATACTCTTCTAGAAACATCTTTAATTCGGCATTTGGGATTTATGATTCGGGATTGTTGTGTTGAATCACAAATCTGTTTTATTGTTCCACGCGAAACAATTATTATTAAAAAATCAAAAAGGACTTGCTATTGTTCCACGTGAAACATAGCTAGTTTTTCGTCTTCTTTACTTCTCATCAAAAGCTCGTCGCCTTCAGACTTATCCTTATACCCACAATAATGCAAAACCCCATGAATCAAAACGCGTTTTAGCTCATCCCCAAAGGACGCATTAAAATCGACTGCATTGTCTTTAACTCTTTCCACAGAAACAAAAATGTCTCCGTGTAATTCGTTTCCAACACTGTAATCAAAACTAATAATATCTGTCAAAGTGTCGTGACCAAGATGTTCTAAGTTTATTTTGTGTAAATAGTCATCGTCGCAAAAGATATAATTAATTTCTCCTTCTTTCTTGTTTTCTGAAGTAATTACAGAAGAAATCCAGTTGCTAATTGCATTTTCATTCTCTAAGAGGAATTCTGTTTCGTAATTAAAGTTGATCATTTTTTATTGAAATACTCTTGAACTTTTTGATTAAAATTGGTGCGCAAAGGTAAGGATTGTCTATTTAATATTTCAATACTATTCAAATAATCCAATAACGCTGATGGTAGGGGTTTTGACTGGTTAGAAAACTCCTTTTTGTTAGTTTGTGATTGACGTTTGTTTTCTTGCCCTTGTAGCTGTAATGCCGTATTTAATTTTAACAATTCTTGCTTCACATTCAATATCTTTTGCAGCGTTTCATTCTTAAATCCTTTGTTTAACAATTGCTTTTCTATTTGCTTCATTTGCTCCAAAGCATTCTGACCATTGCCTCCTAACCCTTTTTTATCTAATTCGTTTTGTAAGGCTTCGCGAAGTTGCTTCTGCTCTTTGTATATTTCCATAATAGCTTTGGCGTCTCCTTCTCCATCTTCCCCATTTTCTCCATTCTCTCCTTTTGGACCATCGGCTCCCGTTTTTGCGGGTTCTTTTCCTTTCTTACTGTCTTTCCCTCCGCTGGGTTTTTGACCTTTCTTAATGCCATCCTTCATCTTATCTCCCAGGCCATCCTGTTTTTTTATAATGTCAGGCAATTGCATTCCTTCTCCTTGACCTGGTTTTGGTTTTCCGGCACCCATACTAGACATTGACATTTGCATATTATTGAGAATTTCGGTTAAAAAATCCGCTAGTTTGTTTGCCGAAGAAATAGTATATTGTTGATGCGAAACTCCTTTTGGAATTTGAGCATCAGCCAATGTTTCTAAAGATTTATCCATATTATAAAGTGCATTGCCAATTTCTTTGGTTATATTTTCTCCTATTTTTGGGTTTCGCAAAGACATGGCAAATAAGCTGTCGTCAATATGCTTGAATTGGAGTTTTAAATCTTGTTGGATTTTCAAATTCTTATTAAAAGTTGGAGAGCCAATGCTAACTCTTTTAAACTTAGCCATAACGTCTTCCTGCGTAAAAGAAAAAGCGAGTAAATTGTCCAGAATTTGGCGTAACATAGCAACATCTTCTTCTAATTGCTCCATTTCACCTTGTTCCATACCCTGTTCCATTTTCTGGGACATTTGGTTCATTTTCTTGGCTGCACTTTTTTGTTTTGGTTTTGCTTTTTCTTTGTTGCTTTTTTGCAATTCATCCGAAGCCTTTTTCAAGTCCTCATCGATACTTTTTTCCTGATCTTTGTCTATGGAAATATCCAAAGGCTTTTTGAGTTCCTTATTTTCTTTATCCAAATCTTTTAAATCTTCTTGAATCTTATCAAATTCCTTATTGATTTCTTCTTGCTTTTCGGAGTTGTTTTCCTTTTCCCTATTCGATAAATCTTCTTGCTTTTTAGAAAGTTTATCCAATTTGTCTTTTAATTGTTCTGCTTTTTTCTGAACGTAATATTTCTTGGTCAATTCCACTAACTGTTCTAAACTTTTAGTCTGGTTTTTTGCATTTTGCTTGAATTGTTCCATCTTTTCCATCAAGTCTTCTTGCTTAATTTTATCATTCAGTTCTTTTAATTCATCCAAAAGTTTTTTGTTCTTTTCCAAATCCTTGTCTATATTCTCCAATCTTTTTTGCAGTTCTTCTTTGAATTCGTCTTTTTTGTCCGTTTTAGATTTGTCAAGATTATCTTTCATTTTCTCAGCAAATTCTTTCATCATTTTATCTTGTTGATTTTGACGCTTAATGAAATCATTGATTTTTTGTTGGTCTTTAAATTCAAGATTTTCTTTCTCCCTTCCTGATTTTTGCAATTTATCCAGTTCCGAAATTTGTTTGTCTTGATTTTTCAAGGATTTTTCTAAACTATTGATGTTGTTATTTTGCTGCTGTAAATCTTGGTCCTCTTTTTCTTCGTCAGTTGCAATACGATTAGAAAAAACGGAAGATTTAGTACTTTTGAAATTATGAATGGCATCGTTGTCAAAAACCTCAAAATAATAGTCGTACGAAACACCTTGTTCCACCGGAAGGGAACTTGGAAAAGCAAAAATAAACTGATCGTACAAATTTGACTTTATGGCAATTGTTCCACGCCTAACAGATTCTGGCTTGTTTTTGGGATAATAAACAACATACAGTTTTGATAGTCCATAATCATCCGAAATTTGACCCAAAACATAGTTTTTGTCGACTTTTAAACTATCTGGAGTATTGTTTACATTGATGATAGGAAACTGGTCTTTAATAACAGAAATCTGATAATTCAATTTCTCGTAGTTTTTTACCTTATCATTCGAAGTAAGAATTTGATAAGCTGTGTTTTGCGAGATATATTTAGACAACGTAAAGTCATTTTCTTTTTTTGAAAAAGAAAAATTAGACGTTAAATCAGTCCAATTTATGTTTTGAGTCGCTTGAGTATTAATTTTCCAAGTGACACGGGTTCCTTCGGGAAGAATAGCATTTCCGTTGCCTTTTATAATTTCAGATTTTTTATTCAGGTATTTGGGGAAATTCAAGAGCATTTCAAAATTAGCTATCGAAGGAACCGTAATTACATTCAATTCGTATTCTGGTGAGGAAACCGAATTGGCTTTCACTTGAAACAAAACGTTAGATATTGGTTTTTCAATTTTAAATCGAAATTCTCCCGTTTTAGTGGTTTCCATAAAATAACTTTCATCGTCAATGAAAATAATCGCATTTTCTGGAACAATTTTTCCTTCAGTTTTTATCCGAATAATGAAATCCTTATTTTGTTCGGTTTGTAAATTAGAATTCAAAACCACAAATTGAAATGGGGCTGGAGGCAAAAACTGATCTTGAAAATGCACCACCCTATTCAAACTTTGAGATAGTATTTTGCTATTTCCAGAGATATAAAAAAAGACAAAAAACAAGATTGGAAGTAGTGCCAAAGGCAAATATTTTCGATTGGTTTTGAAGCTAATGGCATTTCCAAAAGGAACCAATTGGAGTGAATTTGCCTTTTGTTCAATGGAAGCCAATAACAATTCGGATTGATGTTCGTCATTCGACAATTGGAGGAAATTCGTCAGTTTGTCACTTACTTCCGTGAAGTGATTCCCAATGATAGCAGAAGCAACTTTGTAGTCAATTCCTTTTTGAAATTTGAATAATTTGAATATTGGAAACACGATAAAACGCACCAAAAGGAAAATTTCAACTAAAATAAAAGCCCAAAATAAGATTGTTCTCCCCATTGGCTTAAGCCAAAGAAAATATTCTAAGAAAAGTGTGAACAAGAAATACAATAACCCCAAACCGATGAAAAAAATCATTCCACGAATCAATTCGTTGGTATAAAACTTCTTGATGAAAAGCTCCAGCTTTTGATAAATAAAACTTGATTGTTCCAAAATTATAACTTGTTTTAATAACCGATAAAAGTAACCATTTTTAAATTCTATCCATGTTAAAAATTGATTAAAGGAAAATTAATGATTAATTGTCTAAAAACTTCCGACTTCTAACTTCCGACTTCTAACTTCTAATTATCTTTGCAGCACACTTCGACAAGCTCAGTGTTAAACCGAATTAAAAATACAATTAAAAATGCCTAAGCCAGTTCGGGTGCGTTTTGCACCAAGTCCAACAGGACCTTTACATATTGGGGGAGTTCGTACTGCCCTTTTCAATTATTTGTTTGCCAAAAAAAATAACGGTGTTTTCTTTCTTCGAATTGAGGATACTGATCAAAATCGTTTTGTTCCAGGCGCTGAAGCATATATTATGGAATCTCTAGAGTGGTTAGGAATTGCTCCGGATGAAACCATTGGGAAAAATGAAAAATTTGGTCCCTACAAACAATCCGAAAGAAAGCATTTATACAAACAATATGCCGATGAATTAATAAATTCAGGAAATGCCTATTATGCTTTTGACACTGCCGAAGCGTTAGATTTTCATAGAAAACAACTCGAAGAACAAGGAAAAACATTTATTTACAACCATCACAATCGGGAAAAATTAGATACTTCATTGGTGATTTCCAATGAGGAAACGGCTAAAAGAATTGATGCTGGCGAAGATTTTGTCATTCGTTTTAAAACACCTGTTGATGAAACTTTACACTTGCAAGACATTATTCGTGGCGAAGTGAGGTTTGAAACCAATCTTTTAGATGACAAAGTATTGTTCAAAAGTGACGGAATGCCGACCTATCATTTGGCGAATATTGTCGACGACCATTTAATGGAAACTTCGCATGTGATTCGCGGTGAAGAATGGTTGCCGTCAATGCCGTTACACGTTTTGCTATACCGAGCATTCGGATGGGAAGCACCTGAATTTGCGCATTTGCCTTTGATTTTAAAACCCATTGGAAACGGAAAATTATCCAAACGTGATGGCGATAAATTAGGCTTTCCGGTATTTCCGCTAGATTGGACTGACCCGATTTCAGAAGAAAAATCTTCTGGTTATAGAGAAAAAGGATTTTTTCCCGAAGCGGTAATCAACTTTTTAGCTTTGTTGGGATGGAATGACGGAACCGAAAAAGAATTATTTTCTTTGGAAGAATTAGAAAACGCATTCGATTTAAGTAGAGTTCACAAAGCAGGCGCGAAATTTGATCCTGAAAAAAACAAATGGTTCAACCACCAATATTTGATAAAAAAGGATGATGCTGATTTGGCAGAACTTTTTATATCCGAATTAGAAAAGAAAAACATCTCGACTGCGCTCGATGTGACAAACAAAACCCTAATTACAAGAATAGTATCATTAATAAAAGAAAGAGCTCATTTCGTAGAAGATTTTTGGGGTTTGAGTGATTACTTTTTTATGCCTCCAGCCTCTTATGAAGAGAAAGCTTCAAAAAACTGGAAAGAAGACACCCCTGCTCTAATGCAAGAGTTAATATCGGTTCTTGGAGAAATAGCCAATTTTACTTCCTCAAATATCGAAACAGTCGTAAAAGATTGGATGACTAAAAATGAAATTGGAATGGGAAAAGTGATGCAACCATTTCGTTTGAGTTTGGTTGGAGCTTTAAAAGGCCCGCATTTGTTTGACATTGTGGAATTAATTGGGAAAGAGGAAACGATTAAAAGGATTGAAAAAGCGATTACTTCTCTGTAAAATAATTATTTTAATTTAAAGCTCCCAGTCTCAAAAGGCTGGGAGCTTTTTTAGTTTTATAAATAAATAATCAGGTTGCCGTTTAAAATACTTGCATTTCCTTTAAAATTAACCGCCTCATTTTTGCTGTTCAAATTCCCAAGCATATTGTTTATTCCATATTGATAGGAAACATTCAACCGAAAGTGTCTAACGCCAGCCGTTATACCTATCGCAGGATAAAAATTAAACCTAGAAATGTCAACAATATCTTTGGCTAATAAGGTTGTTCCGGAAAGAATATTGTTTTCATTCGAAAAATCAGTTTTAAGTTTACCGTTGACTTGAACAACAGGTCCAAATTCAAAACTCAAATTATTTTCGACAATTTTATAACTTAGCATCAAGGCTATTTGGGCAGAGGACAATTTATAATTAACGTCTTCTGGTAAATAAATATCCATTGTAGCAACCGTTGTAGCAACGGAAAAATTGTTTTCGCTAAACTGCATCGCATAAACCATATCCCATTTATTATAAAAATTTCCGCGCATTGAAAGCCCTGCGTTCCATCCGGTCCCAGGTTTGGTTTGAAAATCCTTAGTGTTCAAAGAGAATTGGTTTACACCAACGGTTATTCCTATTCTATTAGAATCCCTGTATTCGTATTGAGCAAAAACTACCATTGAAATAAAAACAAAAGCAAATGTAAAAAGTGTCTTTTTCATAAAATTAGGGTAAACAACGGCAAACCTAAAGTTTTTTTGTAATTTAACCGTACTTTTTAACCTAAATTATACTTCTCATGGACATTTCATTGATTATTTTTCTTGTATTTGGATTATTTATTTTTCTTTCCTCGTTTTTTACGGTAAAACAGCAATCTTCTGTTGTTATAGAACGTTTTGGCAAATTCTTGAGCGTGAGAAATTCTGGATTGCAACTCAAAATTCCATTAATTGACCGAATTGCAGGTCGTGTCAATCTTAAAATTCAGCAATTGGACGTGATTATCGAAACCAAAACTAAAGACAACGTGTTTGTTAAACTAAAAGTATCTGTTCAATTTATGGTAGTAAAAGAAACCGTTTATGATGCTTTCTACAAATTAGAATATCCACACGATCAAATTACGTCCTATGTTTTTGATGTGGTTCGTGCTGAAGTTCCAAAACTAAAACTAGACGATGTTTTTGAAAGAAAGGACGATATTGCTGTTGCGGTAAAGCGGGAATTAAATGAAGCCATGACCACTTACGGCTATACCATTATCAATACATTGGTTACTGATATTGATCCTGATATTCAAGTAAAAAACGCTATGAACAGAATCAACGCTGCCGATAGAGAAAAAACCGTAGCTGAATTTGAAGCAGAAGCATCAAGGATTAGAATTGTAGCCAAAGCCAAGGCAGAAGCAGAAAGCAAGCGTTTACAAGGTCAAGGAATCGCCGACCAAAGACGTGAAATTGCTCGTGGCCTAGTAGAAAGTGTTGATGTGTTAAATAAAGTAGGGATCAATTCGCAAGAAGCATCTGCGTTGATTGTAGTGACGCAACATTATGACACCTTGCAAGCCATAGGTGCAGACGCTAATTCAAATTTAATATTATTACCCAATTCTCCTCAAGCCGGAAGTGATATGTTAAACAATATGGTGGCTTCATTTTCAGCTTCAAACCAAGTGGGAGAAATGATGAAAAAAAACAAAAGAATAAAAACTAAAACAGACCCTAGTTCTTCCGTTTCTCAAGCACCCCAATTGCCAGAAACGGAAATATAAATTTTAGATGATTTCAGTAAAAAAGAGGCTTAATCGCCTCTTTTTCTTTTTGAAAACCAATTAATTAAAATTGGAATTATAGCACTAAGGATTGCCTCATACGTTTTAGAAAGTATCGATTTATAGGAAGCAACAATTTCCCCAATAATATTATGTGGAGAGAAATCCTCTTTGATTTTTTGAATATTCCAAATCAACTTTTGAAAACTGATTTCTTTCTCCAGTTTTAAAATTTTTAGTTCTATTTCTATTTCGTCGAAAGAAGAATATTTTTTGATTTCCATGGTTTAGTCATTAAAAAAGATTTCTGAAAATTTCTCCAAAAGGGGGCCTTCAACAATTTTATCTTTAGCTAAAAATAATAATCCTGTTAGAACTAAATATATTCCGCCAACAATTAGAAATCCAAATGCGTAATTATTAAAATATTGACCAATTGCAAATGCACCTGCAATCGAACAAAACAACAAAATCATTAGAAAACACGAAAAAAACAAACCCATTTTTACAATCATTGTCACAGACTTCATTGCCACTTTGAAACTTTTTAACTTGTAGTAGGCAACTGTATTTTCGATATAAGCTTGCGCTTGTTCCTGAATGTTTTCTGAGTGTTCTTTTAGTTCTTCAAAAGCCATAATTAAAATTGTTTTAATTTAATTTTTTGATGCAGCGACTTTTTCTTTTTGAAGCTTTGCGTTTTGTTCTTTTAATTCAGTTAATTTTTTTTCCAAAAAAGAAATTACATCTTCTGTCTTATGACTCATATTAGAAATCAAATCTTCGTATCTATCTTCTAAATTCTGTTTGGATCCGGTAAACTTATTTCTCAATTGATGCGTCACATCTTCAAACTTATGTTTTAAATTATCTTTAGCATCATCAAAACCGTCTTTGATTTTTTCTCTGGTTTTTGAACCTTTTTCTGGAGCAAATAAAATTCCCACTCCCGCCCCAATTGCCGCACCTAATAAAAGTGCCAATACTGAATTACCTGTGTTATTTGACATCGTTTCTAGAATTAAAATTAATACTATTTAAAGTTACAAACTTTGTTAACGACTCAATGTTAATAAGGTGTTAAAGTGAATTTAAATCGCAATAAAACATCAAATAAAGAGTTTTTTTCTTATATTTATTTAGGAATAACAAAATTGTTGTGAATCTCAAAAAAATGCCTTAAAATCGATTTATGGATGTCGTTTTCAATTGACAAAACTTATAAAAAATAAAATTTTTATAAGTATTTTCAATGCCAAAAAAACGCCTTGTTAAAGCGCTTTTCGTTATTAAAATATAAAATTTTGAAATAAATGGAATTTAAGGAGTGTTTAATAGCTCCAAAACCTTTTCGTTTTTTTCGGTATTCCTCAATTCTGAAAGTTGGATTTTGAAATTATTGAAATGATACGAATCTTTGGTTAAATTTTGAATAGCAAAAAACCTAACGGAGGCCAATTGACTTTTTAACGACATAGAATATAATTTAAGCAATGATTCCGATTCAATATCTTTAAATTGAATTTTATCGGAATACTGTAAAATCAAATTTGAAAACAATAATGAATTGTTATCGTTTTTAATGTTTTTGATAATTGTTTGTGTAATCAAACTGTAATTGTCAATGCTTTTTATATTGTCAATTATGGCTTTTAGAATCAAATCGGCATGGTTTGCGTCTTTTTCCTTTACATATTTATTGATTTCTTTCTGTGTATTCATCAATAAATTTTCCTCTTTTTTCCCTTTTTCTTCCCAGGCGTCTTTTAGTCCAACAGTTCTGTTAAATAATAATTTTTCAGAAGTTGAATCCTTATCAACATTGAAATAACCCAAACGTTGAAATTGGAATTTATCACCCGGTTTCGCAGTTGCCAAACTTGGTTCCACAAAACCTCTGGAAACTTGCAACGAATTAGGATTCATAAAATCTAAGAAGTTTTTTTCTTTGTGACTGTCTGGCGCCTCATCAATAAACAAACGATCATACAAACGAATTTCAGCTTCTAAAGCATGTTTGATGGAAACCCAATGCAGGGTTCCAGCCACTTTTCTTTGACTCGCCTCCGTCCCGCTTCCGCTTCTGGAATCTTCGTCGTAAGTAACATGAATTTCAATGATATTTCCTGCTGCATCTTTTACAACTCTTTCTCCTTTAATGATGTAGGCGTTTTTCAATCGCACTTCTCTTCCGATGGACAAACGGAAAAACTTGGCTGGTGCTTCTTCCAAAAAGTCCTCTCTTTCGATATATAATTCTTTGGAAAATGGTACTTTTCTATATCCTGCGCTTTCGTCTTCCTGGTTGTTTTCAGCATCCAAGAACTCCTCATTCCCTTCAGGATAATTGGTAATTATCACTTTTATTGGATCTAAAACCGCCATAACTCTCAGTGCCGTTTTGTTTAGATCTTCGCGTAAGCAAAACTCCAAAAGCGAAATATCAATCACGTTTTCACGTTTGGCAACGCCAATGATGTCACAAAATTTCCGAATGGAATTTGCCGTATATCCTCTTCGTCGCAAACCTGAAATGGTAGGCATTCTAGGATCGTCCCAACCATTAACTATATTTTCTTGAACCAATTGCAGGAGTTTTCGCTTACTCATTACGGTATAATTCAAGTTCAAACGCGCAAACTCATATTGATTGGGCCTTACTTTCGTGTCATCATAAATTTGGTCTAAAAACCAATTGTATAATTCCCTGTGCATTACAAATTCCAACGTGCAAATAGAATGTGAAATTTGCTCGATGTAATCACTTTCACCATGGGCAAAATCATACATGGGATAAATTTTCCAATCATTCCCAGTTCTGTGATGATGACGGTTCAAAATTCGATACATCAATGGATCACGCATCAACATATTGGTAGATGCCATATCAATTTTGGCACGCAAAACATGGCTTCCTTCCGTAAAATCACCATTTTTCATTGCTTGAAACAAAGTCAAATTTTCTTCAACAGATCTATTTCTATAGGGACCATCGATACCTGGTTGTATTGGCGTTCCTTTTTGGGTCGCCATATCTTCGGAAGATTGACTGTCAACATAGGCTTTTCCGTTCTTTATCATCAAAACCGCCCAATCGTATAACTGTTGGAAATAATCCGAAGCATAATGTTCTTGTGCCCATTCGAAGCCCAACCAATGCAAATCTTCTTTGATAGCATCAACATATTCTTGTTCTTCCTTGGCCGGATTGGTGTCGTCAAAACGTAGATTAACTGGCGCATTGTATCGCAAGCCCAAACCGAAATTTAAGCAAATGGATTTGGCATGGCCAATATGTAAATAACCATTAGGTTCTGGGGGGAAACGAAAGCGTAATTTATCTTGGGGAAAACCGCTTGCCAAACTGTCTTCAATGATTTGTTCTATAAAATGAAGTGATTTCTCTTCGGTTGACATAATTTTTATTTTGAATGGCAAAGATAAAAATTTAGATGATAGATAATAGACTTGGAGATAATAGAGTTTGAATTAAATTTATTAGTATTTTTGTATAAATGTTAAACGTTATGAGACAATTAACCGTTACTATTCCCGACGATTTTTACGAAACTTTTATTAGTTTTTTCAAGCACATTCCAGACGTTTCCATAAATGACAACATGGTGAATGAGGTTCCGTTATGGCAACAAGAAATGGTTTTAGAACGTATGAAAAAAGCTAAACCAGAGGATTATATTGATGCTGATGTGGCTTTGAAAGATTTAAAAAAAAAATATGGTTTTTAAAGTTATAATACTAAAAAGAGCCAATTTAGAAATTGAAGAAGCTGTATTTTATTATGAAAACACACAAAAGGGTTTGGGTAAAAAATTTCTTTTAGATTATGAAAACCATTTAAAAACACTTTATAAAATGCCTTTTTTTGTTGAAAAATACAATATTGTTCGCACTTTGCCATTAAAAAAATTCCCTTATATAATCCATTTTACAGTTGACGAAGACGAAAAAACAGTCTTTATACAAGCCGTAACCTCTAATTACCAAGATCCTAACACCACAAGACTAAAATTATAGAAATGGGCATTATAAAACTAAAAAACATCAGAACCTTCTCCTATCACGGCTGTTTATTGGAAGAAGGAAAAATTGGCTCCGATTATTCGGTTGATTTAGAAGTGAAAACAAATCTGAAAAAGTCTTCTGTTTCGGATGATTTGAAAGATACGGTAGATTATGTGCTTTTAAACCAAATTGTTGTTGAGGAAATGGCCATTCGATCCCATTTGTTAGAACACGTGGTGCATAGAATCATAAGCCGAATTTTAAAGGAAGTACCGACTATTTCTGCCATAAATTTGGCAGTTTCAAAATTGAATCCTCCTATTGGCGGTGATGTTGAAGCAGTTACCATCGAAATGGAAGAATCCAGAAATTAAAAAAAATTAAAAATTAAAAATTAAAAATTATTTCTTATTTTTGCCCTCCGTTTAACAATGGCGTCGTGGCCGAGCGGCTAGGCTGGGCTCTGCAAAAGCTCCTACTCCGGTTCGAATCCGGACGATGCCTCTAAAACCTTCAAAGCAATTTGGAGGTTTTTTTGTGGTTAATTTTTAGGAAAAACGTCTACTAATTTTTGTGGTTACA
>CAMBZB010000037.1 GCA_945872245.1 Flavobacterium psychrophilum | reverse complement strand
ATACTAATAAACAATTAAAAAAATGGGAAAAAGAGTAGTAACATTCGGTGAGATCATGTTAAGATTAGCACCACAAGGATTTTTAAGGTTTTCACAAGCAGACAATTTTGATGTTGTATATGGAGGAGGAGAATCTAATGTAGCAGTTTCACTTGCTAACTATGGAATTTCAGTTGATTTTGTAACGCGTTTACCAAAAAATGATATTGGAGAATGTGCTATGATGGAAATGCGTAAAAGAGGAGTTGGTATCGATAATATTGTTTGGGGTGGAGATCGTTTAGGAATTTATTTTCTTGAAACGGGAGCTGTATCTAGAGGAAGTAAAGTAGTTTACGATAGATCACATTCTTCCATGTCGGATATCCAACCAGGAATGATCAATTGGGAAGAAGTATTTAAAGGAGTTGAGTGGTTTCACTGGACCGGTATTACTCCAGCAATTTCACAAAGTTCTGCCGATGCTTGTTTAGAGGCTGTTAAAGTAGCTAGCAAATTAGGCGTTACCATTTCAACCGATTTGAATTACCGCGCTAAACTATGGAAATACGGTGGAGACCGTGAGGCTATCATGACCGAATTAACTTCTTATTGCGATGTGATTTTAGGAAATGAAGAAGATGCCGAAATGCACTTTGGTATTAAACCAGCAGGAGCAGCCGTTCAAACTCATGGACATGATGTAAAAGCAGAAGCGTTCTTGTCTGTTTGTCAACAAATGATGGAAAAATTCCCAAGAGCTAAAAAAGTAATTACTACTTTAAGAGGTTCTATTTCTGCATCTCATAACACTTGGGCTGGAGTTTTATACGATGGGAAAGAAATGTTACAAACGCGTCAATATCAAATTACAGACATCGTCGATAGAGTAGGTGGTGGAGATTCCTTTATGGGAGGTTTAATCTACGGATTATTGACTTATCCAAATGACGACCAAAACGCATTGGATTTTGCTGTTGCAGCCTCTTGCTTAAAACACACTATCAAAGGTGATGCTAATTTAGTTACTGTAGAAGAAGTGTCTAAACTTATGGGAGGCGATGCTTCTGGTAGAGTTGCACGATAATAATAAGAATTATGATAATAGATACACTAGCTAACGCGTCAAAATATTTCAGTTTGCATCCATCCTTTGCAAAAGCATTTGATTATATCAATCAAAATAATGTAGCAACTCTTGCCGATGGAATTTATGAAACTCCAGAAGGTTTAAAGGTGATTGTCAACACGGGTATGGGAAAGACTGCAGAATCAAGTCTAGCGAAGTTTGAGTGTCATGATAAAAATATCGACATTCAACTTTGTGTGAAAGGTTTAGAAACTATGGCGTGGAAGCCAAGAGAAAAATGTCTAACACCAAACGGAGAATATAATCCTGATAAAGACGTACGTTTTTTTAGCGATGCACCCGATATGTCTTTTCAATTAACGGACGGGCAATTTGCGGTATTTTTTCCAGAAGATGTTCATGCACCGATGATTGGTGATGGCGAAATAAAAAAAGTAGTAATAAAAGTTAAAATCTAAATAATGAGCAAGATTCAAAAAGTATCAGACGCTATCGTACAACAAGGAATGCTTCCTTTGTACTTTAATGCTGACGAAAATGTTACAATAGAAGTTTTAAGAGCGATTTACAGAGCTGGAATTAAAGCCGTTGAATATACTAGTCGTGGCGAAACAGCCTTGTCGAATTTCACTAAAATGGTGGAAGTGAGAAATGCCGAAATGCCAGATTTATTATTGGGTATTGGAACCATAAAAAACTTGCAACAAGCCGAAGATTTTTATAAAGTGGGTGCTGATTTTTTCATCAGTCCCGGTTTTGTTCCAGAAGTTGGGGAGTTTCTAAAAAGCAAAGGAGTTTTATATAGCCCAGGTTGTATGACGCCAACAGAAATTATAGCAGCCGAAAATGCTGGGATTCACTTCATCAAACTTTTCCCTGGCAATATGCTAGGACCCGATTTCTTGAGTGGTATCAAAGATCTTTTTCCGAAATTATTGTTCATGCCAACAGGTGGTGTAGATACCACCAAAGAAAACATCAGTGGCTGGTTCAAAGCAGGTGTTTCTGCAGTAGGAATGGGAAGCAAATTGATTAGCAAACAATTGATGGCCGATAAAGATTACGCTACCATCGAATCAGAAACGAAAACAGTTTTGGCTTTAATTCAATCGATAAAAAACTAACATATGAAAACAGTAGTAATAACAGGTGCAGGAGGAGTTTTGTGTGGTACATTGGCAAAAGCATTGGCTAAACAAGGTTACCAAATAGCGGTTTTGGACTTAAAAAAAGAAGCTGCAGATCAAATGGCTAACGAAATTAACGCAGCCGGAGGTAAAGCAATTGGTGTTGCCGCAAATGTATTAGAAAAAGAATCATTGGAAGCAGCCAAAAAAGAAGTTAATGAAAAATTGGGAAGTTGCGATATTTTGATAAACGGCGCTGGAGGAAACCATCCATTGGGAACCACATCCAATCCATTTTTGTTGGAGGAGGATTTGCTAAATACAACCGAAGGTTTCAAAACTTTTTTTGATTTGGATGCCGAAGGGATTAAGTTCGTTTTCAATTTAAACTTTATCGGAACTTTATTGCCAACGCAAGTTTTTTCAAAAGACATGATAGGTAAAAAAGGCTGTAGCATTTTGAATATTTCTTCGATGAATGCCTTTACCCCTTTGACAAAAATACCAGCATACAGTGGTGCAAAAGCTGCGGTATCTAACTTTACGCAATGGTTGGCAGTACATTTTTCAAAAGTGGGGATTCGTGTCAACGCCTTGGCTCCCGGATTTTTCTTGACAGATCAAAACCGTACTTTATTGACCACTGAAAATGGTGAATTGACACCAAGAGGGAATACCATCATTGGGCAAACCCCTATGGGTAGATTCGGAGAACCTGAAGATTTAATCAGCACCACGCTTTATTTATGTGATGACGCATCCTCATTTGTGACGGGTGTAGTTATTCCTATCGATGGTGGTTTTAGCGCGTTTAGCGGAGTTTAAAAAAATAGTACTTAAAAATAGTAGATACATAAAGTTATGGAACAAACATGGAGATGGTACGGGCCAAATGACCCAGTAAAATTATCTGACGCCAGACAAGCCGGTGCAACCGGAATTGTTACTGCCTTACACCATATTAAAAATGGACAAGTGTGGGAAGTGGATGAAATCATGAAGAGAAAAAATGAAGTGGAAGCGGCGGGATTAACTTTTTCTGTTGTAGAAAGTATTCCGGTGCACGAGGACATCAAAAAACAATCGGGTGATTATTTGAAATATATAGAAAACTACAAGCAAAGTATAAAAAACTTGGCGACTTGTGGGATTACTATTGTTTGTTATAATTTCATGCCTGTTTTAGACTGGTCCAGAACGGACTTGTCTTATGAAATGCCAGACGGTTCTAAAGCCCTGCGTTTTGATATCAATGAATTCGCTGCTTTTGAATTGTTTATTTTAAAAAGACCTGGAGCAGAAACTACTTATTCAGAAGCGCAAAAAGCAAAAGCAAAAGCCACTTTTGAAAAGTTAACCGATGCCGATAAAGTAAAATTACAACAAAATATTATTGCAGGTTTACCGGGGGCTGAGGAATCGTATACTGTGGAAGATTTCTTAAAAGTACTTCAAGGATATGACGGCATTGATGCCAATAGATTGAAAGAAAATTTATATTATTTCTTGCGTGAAATTATTCCTGTTGCCGAAAGTGTAGGCGTTTTAATGGCGATTCACCCTGATGATCCTCCTTATCCAATTTTAGGTTTGCCTAGAGTGGTAAGTACCGAAGCAGATTTGATACAGTTATTAAATGCAATTGATTCTCCTTCAAACGGATTTACCATGTGTACAGGTTCTTACGGGGTTATTGCCGAGAATGATTTGCCAGGAATTGTAAATCGTCATGGGGATAAAATGAATTTTATTCACTTGAGAAGTACGCAACGTGATGCCGAAGGAAATTTCTATGAAGCCAACCATTTAGAAGGCGATGTAGATATGTATGAAGTGGTAAAATCGATTCTGAAAAAACAAAAAGAAACGAAAAGAATCATTCCGATGCGTCCAGATCATGGACATCAAATGTTGGATGATTTGAATAAAAAAACAAATCCAGGATATTCAGGAATTGGTCGTTTACGCGGCCTTGCAGAATTAAGAGGTTTGGAGATGGGAATAGAAAAAAGTTTATTCTAATATAAAAGATGATTGAAAATATATTCATTACGGATAATTTTTTGTTGCACAGTGAGGCGGCAAGAACGCTCTATCACGATTTTGCAAAAGCGCAACCTATTTTTGATTACCACTGCCATTTGTCTCCAAAAGACATAGCCGAAGACCGCCAGTTTGAGAATTTGGCCCAGATTTGGATTGATGGAGATCATTATAAATACAGAGCCATGCGCGCCAATGGGGTGGATGAAAAATTCATTACAGGTGACGCTAGCGACTATGAAAAATTTGCTAAATGGGCAGAAACGGTTCCTTATACACTAAGGAACCCCCTCTACCATTGGACTCACTTGGAGTTGAAAAACTATTTTGGAATCACAACTTTATTGAATTCAGATTCTGCCGAATCCATTTACAATCAATGTTCCGAATTGTTGAAAAAGCCGGAATACAGCGTTAAGAACATACTTCGTAAGATGAATGTTGCTGTTGTGGGAACTACAGATGATCCAACGGATGATTTGCGCTACCATAAACAATTGCAAGACGATAAATTTGAAATTAGAGTTTTGCCTTCCTTTCGTCCTGACAAAGCTACGGAAATGGAAAAAGGACAAGCGTTTGTAGATTGGATTCAGAAATTAGAAAAAACGGTAGGACATTACATTACTGATTTTTCCACATTAATTCAATCCCTGCAAAAGCGACACGATTTTTTCCATGAAATGGGTTGCCGTATTTCCGATCACGGTCATGCTAATTTCTATGGAGAGGAATATACTTCTACAGAAGTAAACTCCATATTTGAAAAAGCATTAAAAGGGGAAACAGTTTCTGTTCTGGAAATCAATAAATACAAATCGGCGGTATTGTTTGAATTGGCTTTAATGAACAAGAAAAAATCTTGGGCGCAGCAATTTCATGTTGGCGCCATCCGAAATAACAATGCAAAAATGCTTCAGGATATTGGTCCCGATCAAGGATTTGATTCTCTTGGCGATTTGAACATGGCTGATAACATGAGCAAGTTCTTCGGAAGATTAAGCCAATGCGATGGGTTGACCAATACTATAGTGTACAATTTGAACCCTCGCGATAGTGAAATGTTTGCTTCGATGGCGGCTAATTTTAACGATGGTATCGTTGCTGGAAAGATGCAATATGGTGCGGCTTGGTGGTTTTTGGACCAAAAAGATGGCATGGAAAAACAACTAGACGTACTTTCTAACTTTGGTTTATTGAGCCGATTTGTTGGAATGGTTACGGATTCCAGAAGTTTCCTTTCTTTTCCACGACACGAGTATTTCAGACGTATTTTGTGCAATGTTCTAGGAGAAGAAATTCAAAAAGGAGAATTGCCAAATGATATGAAACTTATTGGAAACATGGTAGAAGCCATTTGCTATAAAAACGCAAAAGCCTACTTTGACATTAATAAACTATAAATTTAACCCGAATTTAAATGGAGCAATAATTCGTTTAAATTCAAAATTGATCTAACCTTAAAACCAACCCATGAACAAAACAAATCAATCAATTGGAAATTACCGCTGGACCATCTGTGGTTTACTTTTTTTCGCAACTACCGTAAATTATTTGGATAGACAAGTGCTTAGTCTTTTGGCACCGAGTTTATCGGAAGAATTTGGATGGACCAATAGTGATTATGCTAATATCACCGCAGTATTTCAGTTTATATATGCCATTTCTATGCTTTTTGCAGGAAGAATCATTGATAAATTAGGTACCAAAAAAGGGTATGTTCTTGCCATTGTCGTTTGGTCTTTAGGGGCAATTATGCATGCTTATTCTTTACCTGTGGGTACTGCATTCTCTACCTTTATGGTTTGGATTGGAGTTGGCGCAGTTCCTATTTCTATTACAGGGTTTATGTTGTCTCGTGCTGTTTTGGGATTTGGGGAATCTGGAAACTTCCCTGCAGCAATAAAAGCTGTTGCCGAGTATTTTCCAAAGAAAGAACGTTCATTGGCAACCGGAATTTTTAATTCGGGTTCAAACGTAGGAGCAATTTTAGCCCCTCTAACCGTGCCAGTTATTGCCGAATATTATGGATGGGAATTTGCTTTTATTTTGGTTGGTGCTATTGGGTTTTTATGGATCATTTTTTGGTATTTTTTATATGAAATTCCATCCAAACAAAAACGTTTGTCCAAAGCCGAATTCGATTATATTCATCATGATTGTGAAATAATTGCCGAAGATGCAAATACAAATGTTGAAAAAGTGTCTTGGTTCAAACTATTAGGCTACAAACAAACCTGGGCTTTTGTATTCGGGAAATTTATGACTGATGGTATTTGGTGGTTCTTTTTATTCTGGTTACCCAAATACCTTGAAGCTCAATTTAATATGAAGGGAACGGATATAGTATTGCCATTAGCGGTATTATATAGTATGACAATGTTTGGAAGTATTGGTGGTGGTTGGTTTCCAATGTATTTCATCAATAAGGGACACAATCCTTATGAAGGTAGAATGAAAGCCATGCTTGTTATTGCTTTATTTCCTTTGGTGGTATTGTTGGCGCAGCCATTAGGTCATTTTACTTTTTGGATTCCGGTACTTTTAATTGGAGTTGGAGCATCAGCCCACCAAGCGTGGTCTGCCAATATTTTCACAACTGTATCTGATATGTTTCCTAAAAAAGCGATTGGCTCCATAATTGGAATCGGTGGAATGGCTGGCGGTTTAGGTGGTGTATTGGTGTCTAAATTAGGAGGATATTTATTTGACTACTATGATGCTTTGGGTCACATACAAACTGGTTATACTATCATGTTTGTTCTTTGTGCTGTGGCATATCTTATAGCTTGGTCTGTAATGAAAGTATTAGTGCCTAAATATAGTCCAATTACGGATTTGTAATTTTATATAGAGTTTTTCAGTAGGCCCTAAGTAGTCGCCAGAAATAATTTAAGATTCCTTAGATTGAACTGAATCAAATAGCTTTTTTTTTTGACTTAATAACTTGTTCAATTTCCGGCTTAAAATAAATATCCTTATTTTTGCGGAAAAAGAAAATAGCTTTTTTTAAGGGTTGACTAAATGGATAGGGTCATGATAATCGATAAAATGAAGTTTATAATGAGAAATACTTTTTTCGGCATTCTTTTGACATTAAGTATAGGTGCTAATGGACAAATAAAACCATCTAGTCAAAAAACGGACACTAAAAAGGACTCAACTGCAAAATCATGCTGTACAACAGCTATTCCTAATCGATTTGGTTTAAAATCCAGTTCAAAATTCAACGTGGTTAAAGACGGTAAAATGCCAACCGCGAAAAATCCCGAAGGGATGGTTTGGATTCCTGGTGGAATGTTTAGTATGGGAGGTGACAATAATCAAGCCCGTCAAGATGAATTTCCAAAACATACTGTAAAATTGGACGGCTTTTTCATGGATGTCACAGAAGTAACCAATGCGCAATTCGCAAAATTTGTTGCTGCAACTGGTTATATCACAACTGCGGAAAAAGATATAAATTGGGAAGATTTGAAAAAACAATTACCATCAGACACGTCGAAACCAGAAGATGAGATATTAAAAGCGGCATCTCTTGTGTTTGTTCCGACAGAGAGCGAAGTGAGTTTGCAGGATTACAGTCAGTGGTGGAGTTGGTCGCATGGAGCCAATTGGAAGCATCCAAAAGGTATTGAAAGTGATATTGTTGGAAAAGAAAATCTACCAGTGGTTCACATTAGTTGGGATGATGCAAACGCTTATTGTCAATGGGCAGGAAAACGATTGCCAACAGAGGCCGAATGGGAATTTGCCGCTCGAGGAGGCTTAGAAAAAAACACCTATGTTTGGGGTAATGATAGTGTTGTGGACGAAAAAAAACAGTGTAATTATTGGCAGGGAATTTTTCCCTACAAAAATGATGTTACCGATGGCTTTTTTGGATCAGCTCCAGTAAAATCTTTTTCACCTAATGGATATGGGTTATACGACATGGCTGGCAATGTTTGGGAGTGGTGTGCTGACAACTATAATTATAACTATTATGATGAATTTGAAAAAGTACAAATAACAAACAATCCCAAAGGGCCTTTAAAAAGTTATGATCCTGATGAACCATTGGTGGCCAAAAAAGTGATGCGAGGCGGATCTTTCTTATGTAATGAATCCTATTGCAGTGGCTATCGAGTTTCTGCCAGAATGAAAAGCTCTCCCGACTCGTCTATGGAACATTTGGGTTTTAGATGCGTTGCCAACTAATTAGGAGTCAAAAAAACAGCCATTTTTTTATTTTTTATTTGATACTTACACAACCAAATAATTATGTAAATGGATTTCAAAATGAGAATATCCTCTGATTGTTGGCAGAAATTTTAATGCGTTTAAAGAGTAAATTATAATAATTAAGTAGAAAAATGATTAAAAACAAGATTTTTTTAATTCCAGTAATTTGTATTCTTTTTTCAAATTTTGTAGTGGCACAAAACGGAACAATAAGTGGTACTGTGATAGATTCCCAAAATCAGGCAACTATTGAATATGTTAGCGTAAGTGTTTTAAATCCGGCAGATTCCGCTGTAATAACTGGCGTTTTGTCTAAAAAAAATGGCTCTTTTAGCATTCCAAAAATCAATTCAGGGAAATACACCATCAAATTTTATTTTTTGGGATACGAAACACTTTTACTGGAAAACAGGATTGTTGAGGGCAATACACAAATTCAGTTGGGCACAATTAAATTGAAGCGAATTACCCAATCTTTAGAAGAAGTCGTGGTTCTAGGTAAAAAATCAGATTCCTATAATAAAATAGATAAACAGCAATACAAAGCTAATCAATTTCAAACCGCCAAGGGCGGTTCAGCCATTGATGTTGTAAAGAATTTGCCTTCGGTAACGGTTAACGGACAAGGGGACATTAGCGTTAGAGGCTCCAATGGCTTTATGGTTTTGGTCAACGGCAAACCTGTTTTGACCGATGCCGCCACAGTTTTAAGTCAAATGCCCGCGAATACCATAGAAAACATTGAATTGATAACGGCACCTTCTGCCAAGTATGACCCCGACGGAAAAGGAGGTATTATAAATATTGTCACTACCAAGGGAACTACCGATGGCATTGCCATAGCCACTAATAGTATGGGAGGATTGCCAAGTACAGGCGATTATAATAATCTGGAACAACCCATACGTTTTGGAGGGGATGTTACGGTCAACTATAAAAAAAATAAATTGGACATCATAGTTAGTACTACCTATCAAAGGAATGATGTTAATGGATTTAGGGATGGAAATGTGTTTACCAAAGATTTCGACAAAAATACCATAACCCGATTTCCTTCGAGCGGAGAAAGAAGTTTTGATAAACACAATTATTCCGGCAAAGCAGCGGTTATTTATACTGCCAACACCAATGATGTTTTTAACTTCGGTTTTTTTGTGGGCAAAAAATTCCAAGCTAGACGTGCAGACATCATTTATAACAATACTACTTCTGACTTAACTTCTAATGAAATTTTAATTGAAAATAACTATTTTAATTCGAATGTGCAAACCAAAGAAGGTACTTTTATGTTGGGTAACTTTGATTACACCCACACTTTTAAAAACCAGTCAACAGTAACAAGTTCCCTGCTTTATGAACGTGCTAATTTATTTGGTAATACCATCAATAAAAACCTTGACTTACTTACAAAAGCTGTCGTTTTACAGGAAGTAAATAATCCATACACTAACCCAATTACTGGTTTTCGCTTTAAATTGGATTATGCCATTCCAATAGGGACGGGCAAATGGGAGAGTGGGTATCAATATCGAAATGACCAACAAGATGGCACATTTGATTATATTCTTATTCCAGTTTCAGACCCAACAGTGAATAATTCAAAATTTAAAGGAACTGCAAAAACAAACAATCATATTAATTCAGTGTATACCCAATATTCGGGTAAAGCAGATAAAATGCAATATGTAGCTGGTTTACGTTATGAATATTCTGCACGAGAAGTTGTATTATCTACAGATGCTAATCCCCATCTATTGAATTTAAGTAAGCTTTTTCCGTCGGCTAATTTATTATATACCTTTAATAACTCTTGGAATGCCAAATTCGGCTATAGCAAAAGAGTGCAACGCAATAATAATTCAGAATTAAACCCAATACCCGAAAGAGAACACTCAGAAACACTCGAGCAAGGAGATCCTGATTTACTGCCTCAATTCGTAGATTTGGTAGAATTAGGAATGAATCATACCTTCAAAAAAGGAACTTTATTTACCACCTTGTATTATCAAAACATAAAAAATCCTATACAAAGGGTAAATAGTGTTTATGCTGATACCATTCTGAATCGATTGTTCACGAATGCAGAAAAAGCAAGGCTTTTTGGTTTGGAATTTGGAACCAATCTCAAGCCTGTAAAATGGATTTCAATGTTTGTTGGTGGAAATGTTTACAATTACAAAATTAGCGGCAATTTAAATGTTTTGGAAGAAATATCAACAGTGAATAATTCTAATTGGGTTTATTCTGTGAATGCCAACAGTACTTTTAATTTAGATAAGAGTTGGAGTGTTACCGCCAATGTAAATTACACTTCGGCAAAACCAACCGCACAAGGGGAAGATTCCAGATTTTTATCGCCTAACATGTCTGTAAAGACAAATATTTTAGACGGAAAAGGCAGCTTAGGGCTGCAATGGCAAAATATTAACTTTAGCACTATGGATTCGAACCAGCAAAGAATTACCACTTCTGGAAATGATTTTTATACGACTACCAATTATATCTATGAAACCAATGTGATATTGCTTAATTTCAGCTACAATTTCAATAAATTAGCCAGTAAAAATAAACTCCCGACAAGTGAAATTGGAGAAAAAGAATTTTAGTAATAAAAGAATGGAAGCAATTTTTATTGGCTAGTGCGCTTAAATTCAATTAATGTCAAAGATAGGTGGAGTGATAGGTATGATATGTTTTATTAAACGCAGACTTTAGCGCATTTCATTTACCTTTTCAGGTTGTAAAAAATCGCTGTAGATTTTATTTCATTTTTTAACCTTCAGACTTTTAGTCTGACTAATCAAATCTATGTGTTTTCAGTCCGTTTTGGTTTAGTCATTTAGATTATTATTTTTTGGTAAATCGTCCTAAATAATACAATCTTAAAATGATATATTTTGCTTTCGTATTTTTGTTTTTAGTAATATTCTCTTGGTATTATTAAAATATTCTCTAAAAAAAGCGAACATTTTATGTCTAATTAACGCCCAAACAATAGATAAAAATGTTAAGAATATAACAAAAAGTTTCAAAAAACCGTTATACTTTTTTAGATTTACCCTCTCAAGTGAAACTTAATTAATTAATTTTGTAACCTAGTATAAGCGTATGTTTTTGAATTTTATAAAAGATTTTTTTTTAAAAAGAATCCTAAAAAATAATTTACATAATGTGATGATTTCTTCTGCTTCATCCATAAAGACTGTTGGTTTGCTGATTGATGAAAGTTATTTTTTTGAAAAGGATGCTTTGGTAAAAGAACTTAAGGCCAATGGAATTTTAGAAGATGATGTTAAACTTATTGTTTACAAGGACAAATTGAGAAAAAATGAGATTTATTCGCTACCCACTTTCAGTATTAAACACCTTGATTGGAAAGCGGAAATCACTTACCCTGCAACAAATGATTTTATCAATGAGAAATTTGATTTATTGATTAGCTATTACGATGTGGAAAAGGCAATTTTACTTAAAATTACACACAATTCGAAAGCGAAATTTAAAGTTGGTTTTTCATCCGTAGACAAGAGATTGAATCATTTGATGATAAATACCAATGCCGAGAATTATAAAGTTTTTGTACATGAATTATTCAGGTATTTAAAAATATTAAACAAAATTTAAACCAGATTATGCAATCATTAATAGGTACAGGTGTTGCCCTTGCAACTCCTTTTAGAAAAGATTTTTCAATTGATACAGAAGCATTAATAAGAATAGTAAATTTTTCTATTGATGGAGGAGTTGAATATCTGGTAACGATGGGAACGACAGCCGAAAACGCAACGATGTCCCAGGATGAAAAGGAATTTGTGATTCAGACCATAGTTGATACTAACAATGGAAGGTTGCCTTTAGTGCTTGGGGTAGGGGGGAACAATACCATGGAAGTTGTAGAGGAGCTGAAAAATAGAGATTTATCACCATTTGAAGCAATTCTTTCAATTTGTCCTTATTACAACAAGCCAACTCAAGAAGGTATATACCAACATTTTAAAGCCATTTCAGAGGCTTCCACAATTCCAGTTATTTTGTATAATGTTCCTAGTAGAACAGGGAGCAACATGTTGCCGTCAACAGTTATGCGATTAGCAAATGATTTCAAAAACATCATTGCTATAAAGGAAGCTGCAGGAGATATGGTTCAGGCTATGCAGTTGTTGAAAAATAAACCAAAAGATTTCCTCGTTCTTTCGGGTGATGATATGATTGCTTTGCCAATGGTTTTAGCTGGGGGATCTGGCGTTATATCTGTAATTGGACAAGGTTTTCCAAAAGAATTTTCCGAAATGATACGATTGGGATTGAACCGAAAAGTGGATGATGCCTTCAAAACACATTATCTTTTGTCGGATAGTATTGACATGATTTTCGAGCAAGGCAATCCTGCAGGAATCAAGCATGTATTCCATTCATTGGGAATAGCCGAAAATACGGTTCGTTTACCATTAGTAAAAGTTGATGATTCATTGGCAAGCAGAATTGATCAATTTGTCAATAAAATGAACAAATTAGCCTAAAAACAACGTTAATTTATAACGTGAAAAATATATTTTGTAGTAGCTAATTAAATACCTAAATTTGCACCCGGAGCTTCGGTATGATTTATGAAAGTTGGCAATAACTGATAAATCATTAAAAAAGTCAAAAAAAAATGAAATCGAAGATTATTTCATCCGTTTCCTTCTATAGGCTCGGGTTACAAATACAAAAAAATCAATAGTAATGGTAAGTAAAAAAATAGTAACTCTATTACTTGTTGTAGTTCTTTTTTACTCTTGTAACGAATATCAGAAGGCTTTAAAAACCGAAGATGTTGCCGTTAAATTTGATGTTTCTACTAAATTGTATGAGTCAGGAAAATATTCGAAAGCAATTCGACTTTTTGAACAAATGGCCCCGTCTTACAGAGGAAAACCACAAGCAGAAAAATTGTTTTATATGTATGCACAGTCTTATTTTAAAACAAAACAATACTATTTGGCCGGATACCAGTTTGAGAGTTTTGTTTCGGGTTACCCAAAAAGCGAAAAAATTGAAGAAGCCGCTTTTTTAGCTGCGAAAAGTTTCTCGATGCTTTCACCAGTATATAGCTTGGATCAAACGGATACTTTCAAAGCAATTGATAAGTTACAAGCCTTTATCGATTCCTATCCAAATTCAACAAATTTGCCGGAAGCCAATAAAACGCTGAAAGCATTAAATGAAAAAATTGAGAAGAAAGTATATGAAAATGCAAAGGGATACAATACCGTTATGGATTACAAAGCGGCATTGGTAGCTTTTGACAACTTTATAGCGGATTATCCTGGAACTCCATTCAAGGAAAGTGCCTTGTTTTATAAATATGATTCAGCTTTCCAATTAGCAATAAATAGTGTTCCTTCAAAAATGGAAGAACGATTAAATGTGGCTAAAATTGCCTACTCAAATTTGATAAAATTTAAAGCCGACACCCAATATAGAGATAAAGCCGACCAAATGTTGGTTCAAATTGAAAAAAAATTACAAAATTTCACTAAATAAATTAAGCAATGGATTTAAGAAAGACAAATGCTCCAGTAAACACAATCACATACAATAAAAATGTTATTGAAGAGCCAACTGGTAATGTATATGAGGCTATAACAATTATGGCTAAAAGAGCAAATCAAATCAATTCTGAAATTAAAAAGGAATTGACTGAAAAACTAGAAGAATTTGCTACCTATAATGACAGTCTTGAAGAAGTTTTTGAAAATAAGGAACAAATTGAGGTTTCTAAATTTTACGAAAAACTACCTAAGCCACATGCTTTGGCGGTTCAAGAATGGTTAGAAGGTAAAATCTACCATAGAGAAGGAAATAAATAATATTTATAATGTCAGTTTTAAGCGGAAAGAAAATTTTACTGGGTATTTCCGGTGGAATTGCAGCTTATAAAACAGCTACATTAGTTCGACTTTTTATAAAAGCAGGTGCGCATGTCCAAGTGATAATGACACCTGCTTCTAAGGATTTTATAACGCCTCTGACGTTATCCACCTTATCAAAAAATCCCGTTTATTCTAGCTTTTATGACCAAGACAGTGAGAACGAAAAATGGAATAGCCATGTTGAGTTAGGTCTTTGGGCAGATTTGATAGTTGTTGCGCCTGCAACCGCAAATACATTGTCAAAAATGGTAAACGGTACTTGTGATAATCTTTTAATAGCTACTTATTTATCGGCAAAATGCCCAGTATATTTTGCCCCGGCAATGGACTTGGATATGTATGCACATCCTTCTACTTTGGAAAGTTTTAAAAAATTGGAACACTACGGAAATACCATTATTCCTGCTGAAAGTGGTGAATTGGCAAGTGGTTTGTCAGGAGAAGGACGAATGGCTGAGCCAGAACATATTGTATCTTTTCTAGAAGCAGATTTAGAAAGTAGATTACCCCTTAAAGGAAAAAAAATACTAATTACTGCCGGTCCAACATACGAAGCTTTAGATCCTGTGCGTTTTATAGGAAATCATTCTTCAGGGAAAATGGGTTTTGATATTGCGCAAAGTGCCGCTAATCTTGGAGCTTCTGTGATTTTAGTTACTGGACCTTCTCATTTAAAAATAGAGAATAACGTAGTGAAAGTGATTCGTGTTGTATCGGCCCAAGAAATGTATGATGCCTGTCATCAGTATTTTGATAATGTCGATGTGATGATTGCTGCAGCTGCAGTAGCGGACTATAAGCCAAAGAATGTATCGCTTCAAAAAATTAAAAAAGACGCGGATGATTTCACCATCGAACTCGAAAAAACGAAAGATATTCTGGCTTCCTTGGGTGAAATTAAAAAGAATCAGTTTTTAATAGGTTTCGCTTTGGAAACCGAAAATGGAATTGAAAATGCAAAGCTGAAAATTCAGAAAAAAAACCTAGATTTGATAGTTCTTAATTCTTTACAGGATGAAGGAGCCGGTTTTGGAAAGTCAACCAATAAAATAACTTTTATTGATAAAAATTTCAAGGTAGAATCCATGCAATTAAAATCGAAAGAAGCGGTTGCCAATGATATATTAAACAAAGTAATAGCACATTATGCGTAATATTTTAATTTTATTTTTAGTCCTGATTTTCAGTTGTTCCCAGGCACAAGAGTTGAATTGCACAGTAACAGTCAATGCACAAAAACTTCCTAATGCAAACCAATCCGTTTTTAAAACATTGGAAACAGCGTTAAACGAATTTGTAAATAGAACACAGTGGACCAGCCAAAATTTCAAGCAAAATGAGAAAATTAATTGTTCGATGTACATCACTTTTTCATCAAATAATTCGGATCAGTTTGCGGCCACTATTCAAGTGCAATCTTCTAGACCAATACACAACTCGTCTTATGCTTCGCCAATTTTAAACTTTAATGATAAGGATTTTAGCTTTAAATATGCCGAATTCGAAAGTTTGAACTATAACCCTACAGCTTTTGAATCAAATTTAGTTTCCGTAATTTCTTTTTACAGCTATGTAATTTTGGGTATGGATGCGGATAGTTTTGTGGCTGAATCCGGAAATACGTATTTCGAAACTGCCCAAAACATCTCAAATGTTGCTCAACAGTCGGGGTATAAAGGCTGGACCCAAGCTGATGGAAATCAAAGCCGATATTTTTTGATAAACGATTTGTTATCTCCAACATTTCGCGAAGTGAGACAAACTATGTATGATTACCATAATGGTTTGGATTTGATGAATCAAGATTTGAAAGCATCCAAAGAAAAAATTAAAAAGTCATTGCTTAATCTTTCGAAACTTAATGCAACTAGACCAAACGCTTTTTTGACCCGCGTGTTTTTTGATGCCAAATCGGATGAAATAGTTTCTATATTTTCAGGTGGACCCACTATTTCCATTACCGATTTAGTGGATAATTTAAATAGAATTTCACCTTTGAATTCTAGCAAATGGTCGTCGATTAAATATTAATTGATTTTCTATTTCCTAGGCCATAGTAGCACCTACTCATGAAAATTTAATAAATGATAACTTCTCTTTCGATAAAAAATTATGCTTTGATAGAAAAATTGGCTATCGATTTTTCTAAAGGTTTTTCAATTATCACGGGTGAAACCGGTGCGGGAAAATCGATAATTTTAGGGGCTTTAGGTTTGGTTTTAGGAAAAAGGGCCGACTTAACTTCCCTGAAAAATAAGGAAGAGAAATGCATAATTGAAGCTCATTTTGACATCTCGAAATACAATCTACTCCCTTTTTTTGAAGCCAATGATTTAGATTACGAGGACGAAACTATAATTCGTCGCGAAATTCTATCTTCTGGTAAGTCAAGGGCTTTTATCAATGATAGTCCCGTAAATCTCCAAGAATTACAGGAATTGGGTCTTTTTTTGATTGATATTCATTCGCAACATCAAACCCAAGAACTATCGGAAGAGAAAGTACAATTCGAAATAATTGATGCAATTGCCAACAATCAAGAGTTTGTTTTGCAGTACCAATTGTTTTTAAAAAGCTATAAATCGGACAAGTCCAAATTAAATACTTTTCTTAAAAAGCAAGCTGAATTTGTCAAAGAACAGGAATACAACACCTTTTTATTGGATGAATTGTTGTTGGCCCAATTGAAGTCCGGTGAACAACAATATCTTGAAGCTGATTTTGAAAAATTGAACAATGTCGAAATTATAAAAGAATCTATTGATAAATCCTTGGTTATAGCAAATGAAGAACAAATAGGTGTGTTGAACAATTTGAAAGAAATTAAAGTATCCTTACAAAAAATCGCATCTTTTTCTCCTGAATATTTTTCTTTGTTGGAAAGAATTACAAGTTTAACGATTGAATTTGATGATATTTCGGATGAGTTGAATCGGTGTTCCGAAAAATTGGTCAACGATCCCGAACAATTGGATGCAATCAACCAAAAGTTGCAATTGATTTATAATTTGCAAAAGAAACACCAAGTTGCTTCCGTAGATGAATTATTGGAAATTCAAACCAAGTTAGAAAACTCACTGTTAGAAATCGGAAATTTGGAAGAAGAAATTTCGTCTTTGACCATTTCAATCCAACAAAAAATAAATGCATTAGACGATTTATCTGCTACTATTCATAAAAACAGATTGGATTCCATTCCGGTTTTATCGCAGAAACTAATTGCCATTTTAGAAACTTTGGGTATGCCTAATGTGCGTTTTAAAATTAATGTCAATTCCACTTCAAACTATTTCGAAAATGGTAAGGATGAACTTCAGTTTTTGTTTTCGGCGAATAAAGGAACTGATTTTGGATTGTTGAAAAAAGTGGCTTCAGGCGGAGAAATGTCAAGAATTATGCTCGCCGTAAAGGCGATTTTAGCTCAATATTCAAAACTACCCACTTTAATTTTCGATGAAATAGATTCAGGAGTTTCTGGTGAAATCGCCATTAAAATGGGTGGAATTATGGAAGAAATGAGCCATAAAATGCAAATTTTTGCCATCACTCATTTACCTCAAATTGCAGCTAAAGGAAAGACCCATTTTAAAGTCTCGAAATCAACTGTTGGCGAGGATACACAATCTGAATTGAAATTGTTATCCAATGCCGAAAGAGTAATTGAAATCGCAGAAATGTTATCTGGAACCGTAGTTTCTGATTCGGCATTAAACCATGCAAAAGCCTTGTTGAACTAAAGAAATACTTTATATTTGTCAACTTAAAAAATACAAAAACCTAATAAAAAGAATAACCAAATATGATCATAGAACCAAGAATGAGAGGATTTATTTGTTTGACATCTCACCCAAAAGGATGCGAGCAAAATGTTAAAAATCAAATTGAATACGTAAAATCAAAAGGACATATCGAAGGTGCAAAAAAAGTTTTGGTAATTGGTGCCTCAACCGGATTTGGTATGGCTTCCAGAATCACAAGTGCTTTTGGTTCCGGAGCAGCTACTATTGGCGTTTTTTTTGAAAAACCTCCAGTTGAAGGTAAAACCGCATCCCCAGGTTGGTATAATTCGGCAGCTTTTGAAAATGAAGCCCACAAAGCAGGATTGTATGCAAAAAGTATAAATGGTGATGCATTTTCAAATGAAATTAAACAACAAACTATAGATTTGATTAAAGCTGATTTAGGTCAAATAGATTTAGTGATTTATAGTTTGGCTTCTCCTGTTCGACAACATCCGGTTACGGGTGTTTTGCATCGTTCGGTTTTGAAACCTATAGGAAGTACTTTTACCAACAAAACCGTTGATTTTCATTCTGGAACTGTGTCTGAAATCAGTATTGAACCTTGTCAAGGTGATGATATTGCCAATACTGTTGCTGTTATGGGTGGTGAGGATTGGGCTATGTGGATTGATGCTTTGAAAACGGAAAACCTCCTTGCTCCGGGAGCTACAACGGTAGCTTATTCTTATATTGGACCATCACTGACCGAAGCTGTTTACAGAAAAGGAACCATTGGTCGTGCCAAGGATCATCTTGAAGCAACTGCTTTTGCAATCACTGAAAGTCTGGAATCAATTCAAGGAAAAGCGTATGTTTCCGTGAATAAAGCATTGGTAACACAAGCAAGTTCTGCGATTCCGGTTATTCCTTTATATATTTCGTTGTTGTACAAGATAATGAAGGAAGAAGGAATTCATGAAGGTTGCATTGAACAAATTCAACGGTTGTTTCAAGAAAGATTGTATACAGGTAAACCAATTCCAACAGATGAAAAAGGCAGAATTCGAATAGATGATTGGGAAATGAGACCTGATGTTCAAGAAAAAGTAGCCAAATTATGGTTGCAAGCCACTACCGATTCGTTGCCTGAAATAGGAGATTTACAAGGGTACAAACAAGATTTTCTTAACCTGTTTGGTTTTGGATTTGAAGGAGTGGATTATTTGGCAGACGCTAACGAAATGATAAACGTTTCCAGTATTGCCTAATAATACTTTTGGTAATAAATAGGTTGAAAAAACATAGAAATTTTAAAAAACCATCATGTTTACCGTGATGGTTTTTTTATGGATAAAGTTTATCTTTGTTTAATATTATAGAGTAAAAAACGTTACACCTTAACCCGAGATTATGTTATTTTCTTTAATCATTCCAGTTTACAATCGCCCAGATGAGGTTGATGAACTTTTAGAGAGTTTGTCAAAATTAGACTATAATGAAAAGTTTGAAATTGTTATTGTAGAGGATGGTTCTTCGATAAAGTGTGAAGAGGTGATACAGAAGTATGAAGATAAACTAACAGTCTCTTATTATTACAAGGAAAACTCTGGGCCTGGAGATTCTAGAAACTATGGAATGAAAATGGCTAATGGAGATTATTTTATCATTTTTGATTCGGATTGTATTATTCCAAAAGAATATTTGACCGAAGTTTCCAGTGCTTTGAAAAAAAGTTATGTTGATTGTTTTGGAGGTCCAGACAAAGCTTTAAGCAGTTTTTCGGATATTCAAAAAGCAATCAATTTTGCGATGACTTCTTTTATTACAACTGGCGGAATTAGAGGTGGTTCCGAAAAAATTGATAAATTTCAACCCCGAAGTTTTAATATGGGATTGTCGCGAAAAGCCTTTGAAGCCTCCAATGGTTTTGGGAATATTCACCCAGGTGAGGATCCCGATTTGTCATTCCGTTTATGGAATTTGGGTTTTGAGACTAAACTTTTTCCAAAAGCATACGTTTATCACAAAAGAAGAATTGATTGGGATAAATTTTCAATTCAGGTCAATAAATTTGGTAAAGCAAGACCTATTTTGAATAGTTGGTATCCTCAGTACACCAAACTTACTTTTTTCTTCCCATCGGTTTTTATAATTGGATTACTTGCTGCATTAGTATTGTTGATTTTTAATTATGATTTATTACTTCAACTGTATTTCATTTATTTTCTATTGGTTTTTTTAATTTCAACCTACCAAAACAAAAGCTTGAAAATTGGGTATTTATCGGCGGTAGCTGTTTGGAAACAATTTTACGGTTACGGAACAGGTTTTTTGGAATCTTTTTTCAAAATTATACTTTTCAAACAAAATCCCCAAAAAGCTTTTCCGGAGTTGTTTTTCAAAAAATAATATGATGAAAATAATAGGTTTAACTGGCGGAATTGGTAGTGGGAAAACCACTGTTGCAAATCATTTTACAGGGGCAGGTATTCCTGTTTACATCGCCGATGATGAGGCAAGGAAAATCATGCAATCTCCAGAAATTCTTAGAGAAATTGAAAAAATATTTGGAAGTGTTATTTTTAAAAATGAAGTTTTAATTCGTCAAA
>CAMBZB010000036.1 GCA_945872245.1 Flavobacterium psychrophilum | reverse complement strand
AAAATAGGCTTCATGAATTTGAAATTTTGAAGTGTACTTAAAATTACTTAAATTTAGTAGATAAAAGAAGTAAAACCTTGAAAAATAATGTATTGCTGGTTGTTAATCCAATTTCTGGAGGTGTCGATAAATCAGAATTTATTGAGGCGGTGACACATTTTGCCGCAAAAGAAAATTGGAATCTTATTCTTTTTAAAACTTCTGGCGAAGATGATATTTCAAAAGTAAGAACGCTTTTTAAACGGTATAAACCAAAGCGAATTATTATTGTTGGTGGTGACGGAACCATAAAAATGGTTGCTGAAGCTACAGAAAGTCAGGATGTGATTCTAGGAATTTTACCTGCTGGATCTGCCAATGGTTTAGCCGTGGATTTGGGTTTGATGAAAACTCTCGAAGAAAATATTGAAATAGCCTTTTATAATAGTTATATAGAACTTGATACGATTGTTATCAATAACCAAAAATGTTTTCACCTGAGTGATTTGGGTTTGAATGCAGAACTTGTCAAAAACTATGAAAAAAGTACCATACGGGGTAAATGGGGTTATTTTTTGCAAGCAATTAATACCTTAATGGATTTAGGACAACCCTTCACGGCAACCATTACTGTGGCTAATCAAACTATCGAATGTGAGGCAAGAATGATAGTCATTGCCAATTCTAAAAAATATGGTACAGGAATAGTTATTAATCCCGATGGGGTAATGAATGACGGAAAATTTGAATTGGTCATTTTAAAAAACTTGGATTTGATGATTTTTGGGGAAATTATTTTGGGTAATATACCTCTTAATCAAGAAGATATTGAAATTTTGTCTACTGATAAAGCAACCATTAAAACTAATTTTCCGGTAAGCTTTCAGATTGATGGCGAATATTGTGGTACCGAAACGGAACTCGACATTAAGATTTCATCCAGCAAAATTAAAGTGGCAATTCCTTAATATTTTTGAAATGATTTAATAAGTTGTGTTCTTTTTGATCTGTTTTAGTAATAAAAGCGAATTATGTGTAAAATCAATTATTGTGTTTAGCAGTTGTTTTTCGGTCAATTTAAAGTCAAAAATAATGGATAATATTTGATTTTATTATGGTAAGTAATAATCTGACAAGTTATCCTTTATTTGTACTCCAGAAATCTTTTTTGTTATCATTTGATCTACTAAATAGGCTAATTTCATTGCTGCAAATTCGTAGTTTAAACCTTCAATTTGGATATTTGAAACACAATTTCTTTTTTCATCTGTATTTCCTGTTTTTGGATTGTAAGTTACATAAGCGCTCATGCTGTTTGGTGAACTCAAACCAGGTCTTTCACCAATTAAAATTAATGCTATGCTAGCATTAAGCATTTCACCAATTACATCTGAAATAGCTACTCTACCATACTTCACGAAAATAATAGTGTCAATTATTTGTATTTTTAGCTTAGGAATTAACGCTTTAATTAATTTTACAGCATGAATATTCACCGCATCAGCTGAAAGACCATCGGAAACGATTATACATATGTCTCCTTTTTTATCGGTTAGATTATTAAGTATGTCCTTACTGTCTTCGTCTAAAAGTCTTCCTTTATTGGGATTTAGAAGATATTCAGTATCGTTTTGGATGTTGCTTTTTACTAATGTTGTTTTCATTCCAATTTTTTTGGAATCTTCATTGAGGTTCAAAAAATCTAATTTAGCAGTTATTGCATCTTTAGCGATGGCATGTGCCAAACGGAATTGTAAAACTTCATTAGTTGGTAATGAAGTTCCGGCTCGTCCTAATGCTATCCGTGCATTTGTGTAGTTTTTGAGTATTTCCCAATTGTCTTTTTCCATAAACTTAAGTAGTAACTATCTTTTTATGAGCTCTAATAACTTGTTCTGTTTTTGAGAATGTGTTATCTCATTGTTAACATTCATGATTCCAATATTTATTAGCCATTCTTCAAATTCTGGAGCTGGTTTAAGACCCAGAAGTTTTCTAATGTATAATGCATCATGAAATGAAGTGCTTTGGTAATTAAGCATGATGTCATCTGCTCCGGGTATTCCCATTATAAAATTACATCCCGCTGTCCCAAATAGGGTCAATAGGGTGTCCATGTCGTCCTGATCAGCCTCCGCATGATTAGTGTAGCAAACATCGCAGCCCATGGGTAATCCCAATAATTTTCCGCAAAAGTGATCTTCAAGCCCTGCTCTAATGATTTGTTTTCCGTTGAATAAATATTCAGGACCGATAAAGCCTACGACTGAGTTAACCAAAAAAGGGTCAAATGCTCTTGCTACAGCATACGCTCGTGATTCTAGCGTTTGTTGATCTATGCCGTAGTTAGAATTGGAAGATAATGAACTTCCTTGCCCTGTTTCAAAGTACATTACATTGTTGCCTATTGTACCTCTTGACAATGATTGTGCTGCTTCATGACTTTCTTTTAATAGTGATAAATTTATTCCAAAACTAGAGTTTGTTTTTTGTGTTCCACCAATCGATTGAAATACCAAATCTACTGGGGCACCTTGTTCTATTGCTAATATAGTGTTAGTAATATGACTCAAAACACACATCTGGGTGGGAATCTTAAATTGAAGGCGAACTTCATCTAACATTTTCAACAAATTTACTTGACTAGTCACATTGTCAAAAGCTGGATTGATGCCTATTAATGCATCACCACTACCGTAATATAAACCGTCAATTACTGATGCTAAAATCCCTTTGATATCGTCAGTGGGGTGATTAGGCTGAAGTCTGGTCGATAAATGACCTTTCAAGCCTATTGTGTTTCTAAAACGGGTAATCACCTCGCATTTTGAACTGACTAGAATTAAATCTTGGATATTCATTATCTTAGAGACAGCCGCCGCTATTTCTGGTGTAATAGCTTTTTGTAGTTCGGTAAGTTCTTTTTTTTGTATTTTATTGTCAAGTAGAAAATTTCGGAAATCCCCAACAGTCAGATGTGAAATTGTTTCAAATTTTTCTTTATCATGTGAATCGAAAATCAAACGTGTTACTTCATCCTCTTCATAGGGTATTAGTGGAACTTTCAAAAATTCACTGATGGGTAGTTCCGATAATGCCATTTGTGCCGCTACTCTTTCTTGATATGAATTAGCGGCAATTCCGGCTAATTGGTCTCCAGATCTTAAAGGAGTTGCTTTCGCCATTAATTCAGCGAGTGTGCGGAAAACAAAAACATTTTGGCCAATAGTATGTTTGTACATTTGTATTTTTTTATCGATTTTTTAAAATGTAATATAGTATTTATTTAGATTTATAAAACACTTTGAATGCTAAATATCCCAATGCTATGGTCCCAAAATACCAAAATGCCAAACTCTGGTTGTAGTAACTCATTGCAATAAGAGAAATTAAGCCAATAACTAAAGCAACTATTGGAAGAATAGGATAGAATGGTACTACAAATGGACGTTTAAGATTTGGTTCTGATTTTCGAAGTTTTATTAGTGACATCATTGAGATCACATATAAAGTAAGTGCCCCGAAAACGGCTACAGTGATTATATCTCCTGTTTTATTTGTAAAAAGGGCGATAATTCCTAAAAGCATGTTTACAATAAGTGCATTTGCTGGAGTTTGGTGTTTTTTGTCAAGTTTACCAAGAAACTTAGGTACGTAATGTACTTTTCCTAATTCCATAGTTGCTCTACCACCGGCTAAAATAAGTCCATGGAAGGAGGCGATAAGTCCAAATAGTCCAACTCCAATAAGCAATCGATACATCATACTGTTTTGCGAAACCACAATTGACATTGCCATTGGTAATGGAGAGTCAGACAAACTGCCATCTGCTTTATAAACAATTTTTTCCCAACCACCAACACCAATAGCTGCTACATAGACTAGAACGCACAAGATTATTAAAGTTAACATTGCACTACCAAAACCTTTAGTGATATCCTTTTGTGGGTTTATAGATTCTTCAGCGACATTTGCAACTCCTTCAATACCAAGAAAAAACCAAATTGCAAAAGGGATAGCTGCAAATATACCACCCCAGCCATTTATGCTGGGATTATGACTAAAGTTTTCAACAGAAAAATGAGGGATTGTAATGCCAAAAAACAACAGTAATTCTCCTACGGCAATTATAGTAATTAATAACTCGAATGTTGCAGCAAGTTTTACACCAATTATGTTGAGTGTTGTAAAAATGAAATAAGCAATAATGGCAAAGTAGATTACGTCTATTTGTGGGAATGATAAATTTAAATAGGCGCCTATTGCATATGCAATAGCCGGCGGGGCAAAAACGAACTCTATAACTTGTGCTAATCCGGTTATAAAACCAATCTCTTTGCCAAAAGCTCTATTGGCATAATCAAATCCACCACCAGCTTTAGGTATGGCACAAGCTAATTCAGAATAGGAAAAGCTAAAACAAACGTACATAATTGCAATTATTATAGTTGCAATACCCATGCCGTACGTCCCTCCTTTTTCGAGACCATAATTCCAACCAAAATACATCCCCGAGATTACGTAACCTACTCCTAAACCCCACAATAATATTGGTGAAAGTGTTTTCTTCAAATGTGTGCTCATAAATTACTTTTTGTTAGTTTAATTTTTAGGTATAGGCGCTTTAGTCGCACTCGTTAATGATTGATTTCAAAATTAAAGTGGAAATTCCTTGATTTTTGATTATTAGTTAAAAGGATTTCGTTCTTGCCAGACCACTTCAGGTTCAAGGTAACAAAATAATTTTTCGATAACAGTGTCAAGAATTATATTGCTATGTTTCATGTATCCAAACATTTCTTGAGGTTTTGCCCCAACAGCGCTTTTGATTTCGAGAGCGGTTCTGGCAAATACAATTTCTTGGAAACCCTTGTTGATGGAATAGGCAATGATGTCGTAAAGCATATTCAAATATAGCATTTTTTCGCGTTGAATGCTTTCATCATATCCCAAAAAATAGGTATCCATCACTTCCCCGTTTTTGATGATGGTGTTGAATCCTATCAACTTTCCGTCCAGAAAATAGCCGTAAAAAAGAAACTTGTCTTTTAGTATTTCTTTTAATGTGCGAAAGTGGTTTTTGGCCAGGAAAAAAGTGTTGAAATGGGCGTTTTTGGCCACGTGAAAATACAAATCATAAATAGTCTCTTCGTGTTTTATAATGTCTTCCAAGTGCATTTTTATTTTAACGACTCCATTCGCCTTTTTTCGGGCACGCTTGTATTGATCTCGGTATTTTTTGGATAAAGCATTGATGTAATCCTGCTCCGTTTTCCAATGAGTTGGAATATCAAAAATCATGTTGGGCTGGGTCGAAAATTGAAAATAATCTTGAAATCCAGCATTTTGAAATGCTGTAGTTTCTTCTTTTGGAAAATCTTTAAAAGTAGTTATATGTACTTTTTGACCTTTGTTTTTGAAAATCGTTTCTAATTTTTTTGAAGCAGTTTTTAGGCATAATAATGCTGTATTTTTATCTATTCGATCTGAAAATGCAAAAGCATTTTGCCCTGTCAACATGTTGTTTCCAAGAATTAAAACATGAGAACAAAAGTTTTTGAAAATACTATTTCGAATCGAAGTTTTAATACACTTGTCACGTTCTCCAAAGGATTCTAATTTGTTTAAATCCAAAAATTGTGAAAGGGCAATTCCGACTAATTCCTTATCTCTAAAAAAACCAATAAAATGGCAAATCATGTTTTCCGGTGCGGATTTCTCTAAAATTTTTAGATAATCTTTAGAAAGAAAAATATTATTTAGGGCTAAAACATCCCAATTAGATGGAAGATTTTCGGAAGAAAAATAAATTTGAAAGGAATAATTAGTATTCAATGGATATAAAATTAGTTGTTGTCTAAATTAATACAATAAGTTAAAAGTAGAACTATTTAGGTATATTTTAGCTAATTTTATAAAAACAGAAATTTATGGATATTTACAACGAAATTACAGCAAAACCTTTATTGGTAAATTTAAAAAATTGGCATTTTAATGCGGGCGGAATTGAAAAGAATTTTTTATTTAAGAATTTCACACTAGCTTTAGGATTTATTGTAAAAGTTGGTGTTTTAGCCGAAAAAATGAACCATCATCCGGAATTGTTTAATGTTTATAATAAAGTACATATTCGATTAACAACACATGACCCTAAAGGATTGACCGATAAAGATTTTAAATTAGCAACTCTGATAGAAGAAATTATTTAAAATCAGTCTTTTTTTTATAAAAAGTACAAGTCTTTTACATTGGTTTTCTTTTTATTATTTCCAAGTACAAGTACTATAACTTATAATCATAAAAGAAATTATCGATAAAGCTTCTGTCATCATAGTTTAATTTAAACTTCTTCTTTCAAAAAGGGATTAGTTTCAATTATTTCAGTATTAATATAAATACCCCTTTCAATATTTAAATTGAGTTAGTTTCCATAAGGTTTTATTTAATTTAACCCAACGCTTGCGTTATAAATATATCATTCAATATTTTTTAGCCTAACATTTGTTAAAGTTAAATCTTACATTAATTGAAATATTGCGTATTTAATCGATTTTTTTTGTACAAAAATAATAAAGCCGCTACTTTCGTTAAATATTAATTGAATAAAATTGTTGACATGAAGAATTTATATACTTTAGTTTTAGTATTCGCATTTTCACTTATAATGAAAGCTGAGGTTTCAGTTACAGAAAAAAATGCACTTTTAAAATTATATGATGCTACAAATGGTAGTGATTGGACTGTAAAATGGGATTTAGAAGCACCTGTTTCTAATTGGTTCGGTATTGTTTTACAAGACGACAAAGTGATTGCAATACAATTGCCTAATAATAATTTAGTAGGGAATTTGCCTGCTGAAATTTCAGCTTTAGTAAATTTAAAAACCTTAGATTTATTTAAAAACTTTATCTCTGGAACGATTCCATCCTCCATTGGTGAAATGAAATCATTAGAAACACTCAAGTTGTCATTTAATTTATTTTCAGGTACTATTCCGGCTTCAATAGGCGAGGTGTCTTCATTGAAAACATTGGAGTTGTTTATGAACAGATTTACGGGCGAAATTCCATTTGAAATGGGGAAATTAAGTCATTTAGAAACCTTGTCTTTGTACAATAATGAAATTGAAGGTAAAATACCATCTTCAATTTATGATTTGAAAAATTTAAAAGTATTACTTTTAAATAGTAATAAATTAAGTGGAACCCTTAGTAGTTCTATTTCAAATTTAAGCCAGCTTGAGCAACTAAGTTTGTTTGATAATGCTATGCAGGGGCAAGTTCCTTTTGATTTAGAAAAATTGAATAAACTAAAAGAAATGAATATTTCATACAATAGATTTAGCGGTCTAGTTTCTAAAGATTTAGCAAAATTAGATGTTTTAAATATGACGATGATAAATAATGAAGGGGTGGCCACAACCTTGAAAGTGGCTATGGATAAAGATAAAGCTTTTGCTTCGGAAGATTAATTAGATTTATCGGAGAAAAAAAATATTGTTTTTTGTTTTTAATAAGTTTGTAATAGTAATTTCAATAATTTGTTTGGTTAAAACTGTGAAGTCCGCTTCACAGTTTTTTTGTTTTATGCATAACCATTTAAACTGTTGAACGAAGAAATAGTCTAGTAGTCCTAAATAAGGTTTTATAAATCTCTTTTTTTAGCACTGAAATGGGATTGTTGTTAATAATATTAGAATGGGATATCGTTGTTGGATTAAAAATATTTTTTATTTTTATAAAAGCATCCCCATCAGTTCAATACATAAAATTTTGATAATTTTTGATAAATCACTTGTATTTGGCGAAATTCGCCTTATATTTGCACCCGAAACAACGCGGGATAGAGCAGTAGGCAGCTCGTCGGGCTCATAACCCGAAGGTCACAGGTTCGAGTCCTGTTCCCGCTACTAAAGAGGACCCATCCCATTTTTGAGGATGGGTTTTTTGTTTTTTAACATCGTAATACGCTGATAAAATTTTAGTTAACCCGAACAAAGCATTGGTTTTTGAGGTTCGATATTTTTTATTTATGATTGAATAATGAAACCCTTCAGGAAACAACAAATTTTGGAACTTTCTTTTTTTGTTATAATCCAGTGAGTCATAGAATTTACTGGGGTTTTGGGCTATTTTTAAGAAGAAATTAATTGCTTTTTCATGGTTCGATATTTTTGTTGGCAAATAATCCAATTCTTTTTTTTTTTGGATTATTGCATCATTAATTTTTTGGCTTTTTCTTTCAAAAATATCTTTAGAAATTTCATTAATTGCATACCGATATTCCATTTTATCATAACTTGTTTTCAACTCATTTAATTCCGTCGAAGCAAGTCTCCTTTTCTCCGAAAGGTTAGACATCTGATCATCTATTATTTTTTCTGAATTTGAGCAAGAAAAAAACCTAATTATGATAACACCTGTCAAAGGTATCAAAGGGCAGTGTCAAGACTCTAGAACAAGGCTCGAAAAGGCGAAGCAAATAAAGCTACAAATGACTTGTTTTCAAAAGCGGTAACAAGAGTTAGACAACTTATTGAGGGATTATTTAATTGGCTAATTCAAAAAACAGATATTCAAAAAGCCAGTAAAGTGAGGTCTGCAAAAGGACTGTTGATTCATATCTTTGGCAAAATCGCTTCCGCTTTTATAAACTTTTTATTTTTGACTATCGGATGGCAATGATTTATTATTGAATATTTTTTTTGTATTAATGGTTTATTAATGCATTATTAACTCTACTAGAATAATATTGCGATACATTACTATATAATTAAAAAAGTTTAGACTGGGTATTTTTGATGTTCTAACATTCATTGAATGTAGTTTCATTTTTGTTGATTTGCTTTTGCAATGCTTAATATCCTTATGGATTCACTACATATATAACAATATTAATCTAATTAACAATGGCGGATAACCAACTTATTTAAGAAAAACAACTAAGAAAAATGAAAAACTACTATCCGCTTATATTGCTATTGCTGGCATTTTCGTGTGTAGCCCAGAATTCTAAAAAAGCAAAAAGAGCGCTTGCTAATCAGATCGCAAAAAATGAGTATATCCCGTTTGTAAAATCAAAAGCACTGGAGGTGATGAAAACCGGGTTTAATGCCGGCGATGGTTACCGCGAAGTGTGGATCCGTGATTACAACACGTTTATTGAACTGGCCGCCCAGGTTTTTCCAAAAGAAGATTTGAAGGAAAAACTGCTGGTATTTTGCAGGATGCAGGGGGAGGACGGTAATATCATAGATGGATTTACCCCAATAGAAAAAGTGGGCAAAGTTGCTTACGATTTCTCTTATTCAAAACTTGAAACGCGCTATGCTGGTCACAAAAACACTGTGGAAACAGACCAGGAAAGCTCTCTGGTACAGGCGGTTTACAAATACATTCAACTTACCGGCGACAATTCAATCCTGGCTGGAAAAGTAGGTGAAAAAACCGTTGCCGAACGCCTCGAATGGGCCATAGATTTCCTGATGCAACACCGTTTTAATAAGCAGTATGGCCTCATAATTGGTGCTACTACCGCCGACTGGGGTGATGTGCAACCCGAACACGGCTGGGGAGTTGTTCTGGATAACAATACCCACAAGGCCATCGATATTTACGACAATGCCATGTTGGTAATCGCCTTGAACAATCTTACGGAGATGATTCCTTCGACTAAACAGAAATGGAATCCGATAAAGGAAAGTATTGCTCAGAATTGCCGGAAACACCTTTGGGATAGTGAAAAACAAAAATTTATTCCCCATATCTATCTCGAAAAAGGCTCTCCCTTTCCTGCCGATTTCAATGAAAGTGAAATCTATTATTTTGGCGGAACGGCTATTGCCATCGAAGCCGGATTACTTAGTAACAAAGAGATTAAGATTTCGCTCGACGAAATGATTAAACGTGTAAAACTAGCCGGAGCGGCAAGTATCGGACTGACACTCTATCCTCCTTATGCCAAAGGTCTTTTTGTTAACAAAATAATGACTCAGGAGTATAGTTACCAAAACGGCGGCGACTGGACCTGGTTTGGTGGCCGGATGATTCAGCAGTTGATCAGGTACGGATTTGTTCAGGAAGCTTATGAACAAGTTCAACCGATGTTAAAACGTGTGAAAGACAACAATGGATTTTATGAATGGTATTCGGTGGATAACAAACCCCGTGGCTCAGGTACATTCCGTGGCGAAGCCGGAGTGCTTTATGCTGCCATTGCAATGTTCGAAAACCTGAATCATAAAGAGAAGAAGTAGCAAATGCAGCACTTAAACTGGCGCAAAATCGATCAATTCCTGATGTCCGCAAGTGAAGAGGTTTCGGCAAAGGTAGAGCTTATGAGCCAACAGGGAATTGCTGTCGAAGTTATTTCCAATTTTAGCCGAGAAACCGAAAAAAACTATCTTAGTTTAGTTGAATAATTTGTTTAAAAAAGGGGTTCAGCATAATTATTTGGCTGTGGTATCGTAATAGTAATGATTGGATTAATGAATAAACCTAAAAATAATATAGAAAATGAATTATAATTTTGATAATAGGATAGTGGTAACTCTAGATGCTGGTGGTACTAATTTTGTATTCTCTGCTATTCAAGGCAATATTGAAGTGGTCGAACCTATTAGGTATCCTTCACAAGCCGATAATTTAGAGTTATGTGTGAAAACGCTTAAAAAAGGATTTCATGAAGTAATTTCTAAATTGAAATCGTCGCCGGTTGCCATCAGTTTTGCATTTCCGGGTCCTGCTGATTATGAAAAGGGGATTATTGGTGACTTACCTAATTTCCCCTCTTTTAGAGGCGGTATAGCTTTGGGTCCTATGTTGGAAAATGAGTTTGGTATTCCGGTTTTTATAAACAATGACGGTAGCTTATTTGCTTATGGGGAAGCTCTTGTTGGTGCATTGCCTGAAATAAACAAGAAATTGGAGCAAAGTGGCAGTTCCAAACGATACAAAAATCTTTTAGGTGTAACATTAGGAACCGGTTTTGGAGGTGGCGCAGTAATTAATAAAGAATTGTTGGTTGGCGATAATGGTTGTGGTGGTGATATTTGGTGTTTTCGAAATAAAAAATTTCCGGATAATATTGTTGAAACTAGCGTGAGCATCACAGCCATTAAAAATGTTTATAGAAAATTATCAGGCGATGAAAGAGATTTAGAGCCTAGTACTATTTTCGAAATTGCAGAAGGAACGGTTACAGGTAATCAAGAAGCTGCCAGAAAAGCATTTTCAGAATTAGGCGAAATGGCGGGTGATGCTATTAGTCATGCAATTACAACTATTGATGGACTTATTGTTGTTGGCGGGGGATTATCCGGTGCCTATAAATACATTATTCCGGCTATGGTTTCCGAATTAAATAGTACACTTAAAAATAATAAAGGTGATACATTTCCACGCTTACAGGTGAAAGCGTATGATTTAACCGACGAGGATCAATTTAGAGAATTTGTAATCGGTAATACGGTTCAAATCACTGTTCCGGGAACCGATAAAAAAATACCTTATGAGTCCGAAAGAAAAACAGGTGTACTTGTTTCAAAAGTAGGTGCAGAAAAGGCTATTTCGATAGGAGCATATGCATTTGCATTGTATAAACTAGATTCTTTGGATTTTCTATACTCCAATAAGAAAGACTTATAGGGTAACATAAAATGAAACAAATAGGTTTACTTGCCTTTGTGGTAATTATTATGGGATTCGTTCAGCTGAGAGCAAAATAATCTGGCAAATTAGAAAAAATGATAATAGTGGTGCTGAATTTTCTCCTGTTCTATGTAAAGTTAGCATATCCACTATTGAAGTTGGGTATCAATAAATAACTGATCTTAGATTTTAGTAAAATAGCAATTATTGATTTTTTTAAAAAAAATAGATTAAATTTGCTTTTTTATAAAGTTTTTCAAAAGTTAATTCTAATTTTATCCGATTAACAAAAAAACTATACTATTTTACTTGGATTTTGTATTTAAAAAAGGAGTTTTGCAGAAATCCAAAAATTAATATGGAAAAAACATTATGTATATTATATTAAGAAATTCAAATCGTTATTATAGGTTAGGTTTATTAGTTTTACTATTTAGCCTTAACTCTTATACGGCTTTATCTCAAGACTATGGTTTAGTATTCAATGGACAGAATTACTCTCTTGACGAAAGAACAGGTCTTAATTTAACACCAAACGGATTTGAGACTTTTAAAGATGAATTTAATATCACATTCGATATTAAAATTGATTTGATGCAAAAACGTTTATTTGGGTATGTATTAAGAGTAATTAATGATAAAAATCAAAATATTGATTTAATTATTTCCAACAATGCTACATCAAATAGTACGGTTAGAAGTTTAAATATTATAATTGGTACTACTAAAACTGTAGTTCCAATTGTTAATACTAAATTTAATAAGAATAAATGGATTAAGTTAGGGTTGAAGTTTTCGTTAATCCAAAAAACGTTGTTGTTTTCGATTCAAGACGCTACGGTACTTAAAAAAAATATAAGTTTTAAAAATACAGACTCGTTTAAAGTTATTTTTGGGGCTAATAATTATGGGCAGTTTGCCTCTACAGATGTGCCAGATATGAGTATTCGAGACATCAAATTATATGTTAATAAAAAACTTAAGTCTCACTATCCTTTAAATGAAATTAACGGAAATTTTGCTCATGATAATTTTAGTGAAAATAAAGCGATTGTAACCCATTCCAATTGGATACTATATAGACATCAAGAATGGGAAAAGGTTTTTGAAAATAAGTTGGACGGGACTCAATTAATAACAGCTGATACTGTTAATGACGTTCTTTATTTACTTAGAAATAAAGAATTATTGTTATATAATATTGAAAAGAATGAACCAATAACAATTAAATATAAAAATCCTCCCATTTATTTAACTTCAGATCACAGGGCTGTTTATAACTATCAAGACAAACAAATATATTGTTATTTAATTGATAGAAATGTAGTTTCTAAATTAAACATTCAAACAGGAGTTTGGGAAAATGAAGCTGTTTTTACTAGAGAAAAACATAAACAAAGATACCAACATCATAATAGTATTTATAGTATGGTTGATAATTCTATATATACTTTTGGGGGTTATGGCCAATATACCTATAACAATGAAGTTAGGCGTATTAATTTAAAACAAGGTTTTTCTGAAGTTTTAAAAACAAACGCCTCCCTATTCCATCCTAGATATTTGGCTGGAATAGGGGAGCTTAACGATACTATTTATATGTTGGGGGGCTATGGAAGTGACTCAGGAAGTCAATTAGTAAATCCAAAAAGCTATTTTGATTTATTGGGGTATGCTATTAAGGAAAAAAAATTCATAAAAAAATTTGAAATACCACACGTATTAGAACATATGATTGTGGGTAACAATATATGGATTGATAAAAAAAATAGAGATTTTTTTGCCTTAATTTCGGATAAAACAAAATCTAAAGGTTATTTACAAATATTGAAAGGAAATATTGATAATTCTAAAGCGGAATTAGTAGGAAGCAAAATACCTTATGATTTTTTAGATGTGAAGTCTTTTGCAACTTTATATTATTTTCCAAAGAATAAAAAGTTTTTGGCATACACCTCTTTTTTGACGGATTCAATCCAAACACAATTTAAAATATATTCTATTGAATATCCTCCAATAGTAAAAAAAGATATCCTAGCTCAATCTGACACAACAAATGTTAAAAATATCCTTTATTACATAGCCTTTCTGTTGCTATTTGTATTAGGAGTTGTTTGGTATTTTTACTCAAAAAAACACAAAGCCAGAATTAATGTTAAAGTGAATGAAGATGATACAATCCAATTTAATGATTCTATTTCAAAAGTAGAAGAAATTGATTTCGAACAAATATCCAGTGACGTGGATTATCAAATAATATTTTTTGGAGGTTTTCAAATTATAGATCACAAACAAAATGATATTACGAGTAAGTTTTCACCACTTTTAAAAGAGCTATTTTTATTAATATGGTTAAATAGCCTTAAAAACAATAAAGGAATATCTCCTGATAAATTGATTGAAATCTTATGGTATGATAAAGATCCTAAAAGTGCTCAAAATAATAAATCTGTTAACATAGCTAAATTAAAAGGGCTGTTGAGTGAGGTTAGTAATTGTAAATTAACAAATGATACTGGCTACTGGAAAATTAAATTTGACCCTAAAATACTGAAAAATGATTATTTTGAAGTAATGCAAATTGTAGGAACTAAAAAAAAGGAAATCAATAAAAAGCATATTAAGCATTTAATAAAAATAACCAAAAAGGGCTCCTTTTTACTTAATTTAAATTATGAATGGTTGGATAGTTTTAAATCTGATATTTCCGATAGAATAGTTGATACTTTGGTAAATTTTGGAGAAAGTTTCACTATTGAAGAAGAACCAGATTTTATGATTAACTTGGCTGATTCTGTATTTAATTTTGATTCAATAAACGAAGAAGCTATGTTTTTCAAATGTAAAGCTCAAAATCTAATGGGTAAGCATAGTAATGCTGAAAGTACATATAAGAAATTCATAAAGGAATATGAAATTCTTTACGGTCAGAAATATAAACATCCTTTTGTTGATGTGCTCAAAATGAACTCGAAAAAGCTCTAAATTTAGGATAGTCCAAAAAAGGATTTTAAAGAATTTCTTGATTTGGTGTTTTGCCAATGACTCAATTCTTAAACAAAATTTCTTTGTTTGAATCCGAAAAAGATTTGTTATTTGCTATAAACAATTGTCCATAGCCTTTACATTTAAATCTTTGCTTATTTTATCCCATATAATAGTTTGAAGACTTCTAAACGTTAGACAATGCTTTTTTCGAATTTTGCATAAATAAAAAAAAGTTTATTGAAACGAATTTCAATAAACTTTCGCGGACATTAATGCTTTATTAATGTATTATTAAGCATTATGTGTTATTATTGTAAATATTCTCCAAGCGTAGTGATGATATTTATATTGTATTTTTCCTTATTTAAAATATTCCAACTATAATTATATTATTTATGAACTCAAAAAAAATTGTATCCTTTTTTATATTGTTTTTAACAATAACCTATTCAAATTCAATCTCTTCACAAAACCAACTTGATTACAAAGTGATGATGGGGTATCAAGGATGGTTTTTAGCTCCTGGAGATGGTTCTAATACAAACAATCCATGGAATCATTGGTTTGAGAGTGGCGCTACTCCCGACGCCGCAAATTTAACTGTAGATATGTGGCCAGATATGTCTGAATATACAGATAAATTTAATACTAATATGACCAATGCTGATGGCTCAACGGCACAATTATTTTCTTCCTATAGTTTAAGCACAACACGCAAACATTTTGAGTGGATGAGCAACTACAACGTGTATGGTATTTATTTGCAACGTTTTTTAAGTGCTGTAGACCTTCAAACTTCAGGTTCATTTGGAGCAAAAAACAAAGTATTGCAAAATGTAATGACTTCGGCCACAGAATACAACCGAAAGTTTGCAGTTATGTATGATGTATCAATAGGTGGAAATATAACTGATGCTACCATGTATGCAAAAATTGTAGCAGATTGGGAATATCTTGTTGATACGTATGATATATTAAACAAGCCGGAATATGTAAAACAGAATGGAAAACCAGTAGTAGCTATTTGGGGTATTGGTTTTAAAGACCGTGGTTTAACAACGGCGACATCTCAAGCCATAATTGATTATTTCAAGACCAATGCAGCTCCCAAATACCGTGCTTATGTTATGGGTGGGGTACCTGAAGGATGGAGAACACGAAGTGGTGCTTCAGAAACGGGTGTGGGATGGACAGCTGTCTATAACTCTTTAGATATGATTAGTCCATGGTCTGTGGGAAGGTATTCCACTAATAGTGGTGCGGATAGTTTCAAAACCAATAATATAGTGCCGGATTTAGCAGCGTGTAACACTATTAATAAAGACTATATGCCCGTTATTTGGCCAGGATTTTCTTGGCTTAATTTAAAAAACGAAACATTAAACCCGACAAAACGTAATGGGGGTCAATTTTATTGGCGTCAGGCGTATAATGCTGTGCAAGCGGGTGTAAAATTTATTTATGTAGCCATGTTTGATGAAGTTGATGAGGGCACTGCCATGTTTAAAATAACCGAGACAAAAGCAAAACTACCTGTTCAAGCTCAAGATATACTTGTATCTTTAGATATTGATGGCCTTAATTTACCTAGTGACTGGTATTTGAAATTAGCGGATCAAACCCAGAAAATGTTGGATGGAACCATTCCTTTAACTAGTGATATTCCGCTTACACCTCCAGTTACATTAGCAGGTAATGGTGCTGAGTTTATAGCACAGCAAAATGTTCCTGCTCTCCTTAGACTTAACCAAAACGCCACTGTAAATGTTACTATGAAAAATATAGGATTAACTACATGGACTAAGGCAAGTGGTTATAAGTTGGGTAGCCAAAATACGCAAGATAATACGGTATGGGGTTTTAGTAGAGTCGAGTTGTCTGATACCGATGCTATATTGCCTGGTCAAGAAAAAACTTTCCAATTTGAAATTACTGCTCCAAATATTGTAGGAAATAATAATTTTCAATGGAAATTAATAAAAGAAGGTGTTGAATGGTTTGGGGGGCTAACCCCAAATAAAACAATAGCAATTGGCGCCGAAAATTATATAGACGATTGTGATTCAAAGACAAATTGGAGTTTATGCAACTGCACGTTAGTTCTTAACAGTGTAGATAAAAAGCAGGGTTTGAGTAGTCTTGAATTTACGGGTCCCGAAATTATAGAATTTTCAAGGGTGTTTTCTCCTGCATACAATACCCTTGGCTCTACCACAGGAGCTACATTACAATTTTGGTACTATGTTTCGGATGTGTCGAAGTTAACAACTAAAAATAAAGTAGAAATAGGGAGTTCTGGGGTTCCTGACACTAATGAGTACAACTGGACACTGACAGGCTTAGTAAATGGTTGGAATTTAGTTCAATTAAATACTTCAACCGCAACTAAAATTGGAAATCCAAATTTGGGTGCCATAAATTGGTTTAGAATTTACGGGCTAAAGAATGGAAGCGTAACTACTAGAATTGATGATATAGGACTTCTAGGAAATTAAGTATAAGCCTGAAATACTCAAAAATGATTATTATTAATTATTGGCATTTTTAATTAAATAACTTTTCAAATTAATCCTTAATTAATAAAAAATTAATTCATTGCTTTTATATTTACAAAAATTAATACATAATACATTAAACTTAATACATATTCTCATGACGAAAATCAAACAACTTTTTTTAGCATTTCAATTTTTAGCTGCTTTAACTTGTTATTCTCAACAATCAGATTTAGTTTATCCTGGCACAAACGGAAAACTAGTTTATGCGAACTATGCAAATAATTTCGAGACAAATGAAAATAATATCCTTCCCGATTTTTCGAATGTTGGCTATATGGATGGAGCTGTCGGAGTACCGGTAGGAGAAGTGCCAGTAAAAATCACATTGGACCCAACCCCTTCAGGCGAAGACAGAACTCGAATTCAGGCAGCTATTGACCAGGTTTGTAATATGCCTCTTGATGCTAATGGATTTAGAGGAGCAGTATTGCTTAAAAAAGGGACTTACAGATTGAATGATGGAACTATTCCTGTGCTTTCTGATGGAATGGGTGATGCATTGAGAATTTGGGCCAGCGGAGTAGTTTTACGTGGCGAAGGTCAGGGAGCTGATGGAACAATTCTTTACTCAGATTTTGCTAAGAATCATACCATGATAATCCTCGAGCCAGTTTCTCAATCAACATCCGAGACTAATTTGACACGAATTACCGATGCTTATGTTGGAACTGGTGCAAAAACATTTACAGTGGCCGATGCAAGTAGTTATGCTGTAGGAGATAATATAATGGTAAGATTTACTCCCAATGCCACATGGTTTTCGGACCTCAAAGTGGACGTAAATGGATATATTACTGATCCGACGGATTATTGGACAACAGGAAATTACAATATTGGATTTAAACGTAAAATAATTGCGAAAAACGGTAATACAATCACCATCGACTGTTCAGTAGTGCAACCTATGAAGACCGGATATGGTGGAGGAGAAATAAAAAAATACACTACAACCGGCCGATTAAACAAATGCGGTGTTGAAGAGTTGCGTATCGTGGGTATTGAAGATGGAGGTAGTCCTGGGGTATCAGGTAATGGAAATAGATTGCGGGTAGGGATAAGACCCCGTTTTGTGGATAATTGTTGGATTCATGGTGTTACAGTAACTCGCACATCCGAAGCAGCTGTAATGAGTTGGGGAGTGATGAATGTTACCGTTCAAGAATGTGCCTATATTGATCCAAGAGGACCTATAGATGGTGGATGGCGTTATAGTTTTTGCTTGGATGCAGGTTCTACACGCGTTCTTTTTCAACGTTGTTATTCCGCTTACGGTCGACATGATTTTGTGACTCACGCCAGAATACCTGGTCCCAATGTGTTTGTTGATTGCTATAGCGCAAACGGACTGAGTGCATTGGGCCCCCATCATCGTTGGGCTACGGGAACATTGTTCGATAATATAAAATCAACTAATTCTACTATGGCAATTAATCTTTTTGATTTATCTAATGGTCATGGTTTTTGTGGAGCACAAACGGTTGGTTGGAATCTCGAATGCGCTCGTTATACAAATGACGCCTCTAGGGGATCTCAAAATTTTTTAATTGGAAGTATTGGTGCAGAAAAAGTACATAGTGTTAGCCCCGCACTTAAGCCCGGTTTTGTTTTTCGTGGATATTGGGAAAAATCAGGGCCCGCTGGTGTCCATGTGAATACACGAAGTCTGTATTTCAAACAATTAGAAGACAGGCTTGGAAGCGCAGCAGTTTCAAACATCACAATAGCTGATCAAAGAACTGGAAATATTTATACCAAATTGGCAAGTTGGGCTGGAAATGGCAAACTTTTATCACCCACTGTTCCAGTTACATCAGCAGGTAATGGTTCAGAGTTTATAGCACAGCAAAATGTTCCTGCTTTACTGGGACTTAGCCAAAACACCACTGTAAATGTTACTATGAAAAATATAGGATCGACTACTTGGACTAAGGCAAGCGGTTATAAGTTGGGTAGCCAAAATACGCAAGATAATATGGTATGGGGTTTTAATAGAGTCGAATTGTCTGATACCGATGCTATTTTACCTGGTCAAGAAAAAACTTTCCAATTTGCGATTACGGCTCCCAGCACTGTAGGGAATAATAATTTTCAATGGAAATTATTGCAAGGAGGTGTTGAATGGTTTGGAGATGTAACCCCGAATAGAACAATAGCAATTGGTGCCGAAAATTATTTAGACAATTGTGATTCAAAGACAAATTGGAGTTTATGCAACTGCACATCAGTTCTTAACAGTGTAGATAAAAAGCAGGGTTTGAGTAGTCTTGAATTTACGGGTCCCGAAATTGTAGAATTTTCAAGGGTGTTTTCTCCAGCATACAATACCGTTGGCTCTACTACAGGAGCTACATTACAATTTTGGTACTATGTTTCGGATGTGACCAAGTTAACAACTAAAAATCAAGTAGAAATAGGAAGTTCTGGAGTTCCTGATACCAATGAGTACAACTGGACACTGACAGGCTTAGTAAATGGTTGGAATTTAGTTCTATTAAATACTTCAACCGCAACTAAAATTGGAAATCCAAATTTGGGTGCCATAAATTGGTTTAGAATACACGGGCTAAAAACTGGAAGTGTAACTACTAGAATTGATGGTATAGTACTACTAGGAAATTAAGCAGTATCCTAAAATACTAAAAAATGATTATTTGAAGTAATTCAAAATGCGAGAGCTAAAAAGAAAATCAATAAAAAGCATATTGAGAATTTAATAAAAAAAAGCAAAAAGAGATCCTTTTTGCTTTTTTTATTAGGATTCGTTGGATAGTAAACAAAGTCAGACCTAATAGCAAGTGAAGTTACTCATTAATGTATAATTAATAAATAATTAATCGTTTTGATTTTTATTTGTAACATAATTGTTAAACTAAATTTATAATTGCAACCTGTGAAAAATACTAATTATCTAATTTTTTCTTCCATTTATTTCCTTCTCTTAGGATTAAACTTGACCTATGCGCAAATTGATTCATCTATATTGTTCCATAATAATTTAAATCAGTTAACTTATGTATCTGACAAAGAGGGTAATCATATTCCTGATTTTAGTTTTGCAGGTTATAAAAATGGGGAAGCGGCATTACCAAATGTAGCAGTTGTTAAACAAATAAGCCCTATAGTTGGTGATAATACAGCACATATTCAAGCTGCAATTGACGAAGTTGAAGCACGTACACCTAACGATAATGGACATAGAGGGGCTTTGTTATTATCACCAGGAGAATATCGTGTTAGTGGTGTATTAACCATTAAAAAAGGCGGAGTTGTACTTCGTGGTTCTGGCGATGGTCAAGATTCTTCATTAAATACAGTTATTATTGGTGTTGGAAACACACCCATCGAAAGAACCTTAATTACTATTGGTACAAATATCAAAAACGGTTTTAAACCAGAAGTTGCAGGAACTAATAAAAAAATAATTAGTCCTTACATCCCTGCTGGTAGCAGAACTATTGAAGTTGAAAATGTATCGGGTCTTGCCATTGGCGATAATATTATCATAAGACATCCTAGCACAACTGCATGGTTAAGAGCAGTTGATAATGGTGGTGTAGGTACTGACACTCCTTGGCTGCCAGGTGAAATAGATTTGGTTTTTAACAGGTATATTACAAAAATTGATGGAAATAAAATTCAAGTAGATACACCAATTTACGATGTGTTAGACAAATCCCTATCTCAATCATTCCTTTATAAGAATAGTGGTTCAAGCCAAATAAAAGAATGTGGTATTGAAAATTTACGAATTTTTGTAGAGTCGTCCGGTGTCGAGGGTAGAAACCATGTCAAGACATGTATTAATATGGTAGGTGTAGATAATTCTTGGATCAAAGGCGTAACAACTTTAAGAATGAGTTTTTCAGGTGTTTTATTCGCTGAAGCCACTCGTTGTTCAGTTATTGACACCAAAGTTCTTGAGGTGCATGGTCCAATTTCTGGTGGGTGGAGATATAATTTTAACGTAGAAGATCATAGTAATAATATTCTTTTCAATAATTGTACAGCCTCAGATGGCAGACATTCATTTGTTGCCAATGGAGCAAGTGATGTTAATGGAATTGTTTTTACCAATTGTTCCTCTACTGGTGACCATACTAGTTCTGAGTCACATAGACGTTGGGGGCAAGGAATGCTTTTTGATAATATTTCTTGGAGAAATACCATAGCAGGTTTTGTTTTAGGGTTGCACAATAGAGGAGACTATGGAACAGGTCATGGTTGGACGCTAACCAATGGTGTAGCTTGGAATATTGATACTGAAGCCAGAAATAAAATTGTAGTTCAAAAACCACCCATTGGGCAGAATTATGCTAT
>CAMBZB010000035.1 GCA_945872245.1 Flavobacterium psychrophilum | reverse complement strand
TCGGGCCATTAGCGTATAAAAATAACTGTATTGCTCGTTAAATCCCAAACGGGATATGTTATAACTTTTCAATAATCGAATATTGGATATCCTGCCCAACATCTTGCTTTCTGGGTAGTTTTCTTCAATATATTTCATCATCGTATATACTTGGATTCCGTCATAAATCCAATTGTCTTTTCGAGGATCCAGCTTCAAACTGCTTTTAATATAATTGTTCAAATACGTTTTCAGGAATTTAATTTCAAAAATAAATTCATCCGAAAATGGACTGATGAATGCAGGCAATTGGTTTAAGCCATAAAATGGATTTCGCTCATAATCGGCTTGTGAAACAGTTATTTTTTCATGGGAATATTTGCCAATAAAATTGGTGGTAAAATTCACAACCCGATCTACTATGATTGCTTTTTGAATATCATTTAATTTGCTGTCTTTTAGATTGGTGACAACTTCTATTGAACTGTTTTTGTAACTATAAAAACTGGATTTAGACTCTAGGAAAAGGCTGAAATCGGTTCTGTTTTTTCCGGACAATTCATGAATACAATAATTTTCCGTCTGAGATTTTTTGACGGTATTTAAATCAGAAGTAACCTCTAGATTTTTTGCAATCTTCAGTTTAATAACAATATCAAAAAAACTATTGGCGATATCATCCAAATTGTTGTTGTTATTGGTAACAAAAGCATGGTTTTCATAGCGAGAAGGAGTAATAAACCAGTTTTTTACGTTCATTCTGTCGTTGTCACCATAACCGTACTTGGTAAATTTGTTGCTTGGAACCTTTATGATATAGGATAAGTGTAACGTGATTTTTTGACTTGGAGCCAATTTTTCTTTCAAATCAACAACTATCAAATCAGGATTCTTTTCGGTTCTTTTCCAGACAAAAGGTAATTTACCGGTATCCGTTATTCCTAAAATGGTAGTACTCCCTCGTTCTTCTTCTTTGGCCAAATGAAAGCCTCTGTAAAATTCGTCAGAAAATCTTTTAGCTAGAGGGGTCGTTTTTGAGGAATAGGCATTGTTCCAATCATTCAAAACCAAAGAACTTAAAGTGTCTTGTGACTGATTAAAAAAAACTATTTCTTGTTGGACGACCAGCGTTTTTTTTGCTGTATTTACTTCTACAACAAGATGGGAATTGTTTTGACCATATTGTTTCAAAGAAGCAAATAAAACAAGTAGGTAAATGATATTTTTCTGGAATGATTTCAATAGTTTGGGAATGGATTAATAGTATAATCGAACTACATAAATATAGGGAAAAATAGTCTAAAAATTAGGGGTTAAGTCGTATTTTTTGTAGAATTTATCCAATACATCTAACACTTCATCTTCGGTATCCACAATTTTGAATAAATCCAAATCTTCTAAATGTACCGTTTGTTCTTTTTCTACCAATACGGTTCGTATCCAATCGATTAATCCCGACCAAAAAGAAGTTCCAACTAATATAATTGGGAATTTTCCAATTTTTTTTGTTTGGATTAAGGTCAATGCCTCAAACATTTCGTCCATTGTTCCAAAACCCCCAGGCATGACCACAAATCCTTGCGAATACTTGACAAACATTACTTTTCTGACAAAGAAATAATCGAAACTTAGGTTTTTATCGCCATCAATATATGGGTTGAAATGCTGTTCAAAAGGCAATGCAATATTCAATCCTACAGAAGTTCCACCTCCAAGTTGGGCGCCTTTATTACTCGCTTCCATGATTCCACCACCTCCACCAGTTATGACACCATAACCCGCTTTACTTATTTTATATGCAATTTTTTCGGCTAATAAATAATATTTGTCTTCTGGTTTTGTTCGCGCGGAACCAAATATGGAAACACAAGGTCCAATTCTCCCCATATTTTCATAGCCATTTACAAACTCTGACATAATCTTGAAAATCGCCCAACTATCGTTGGCTCGAATCTCATTCCAGGTTTTTCTTTTAAATTTATCCTGAATTACTTTTTCTTCGTCGTTATCAAAATCTTGTAATTTCATTTTGTGTATTTTTTTCTAAGATAACTCTTTTTTCAAAAATTGCGCCGTATAACTTTTCTTATTTTTAGCTACTTCTTCGGGAGTACCTTTAGCCACGACTTCTCCGCCCCCTTTTCCGCCTTCTGGACCAATGTCTATTATGTAATCTGCTAGTTTAATCACGTCCATATTGTGTTCGATAATCAAAATCGTATTGCCTTTATCGACTAGTTTATTGATCACCTCCATTAACACCCGAATGTCCTCAAAATGAAGTCCAGTTGTCGGTTCATCCAGAATATAAAACGTGTTTCCGGTATCTTTTTTGGCTAATTCTCCAGCTAGTTTGATTCTTTGTGCTTCGCCACCGGAAAGCGTTGTGCTTTGTTGACCAAGAGTGATATAGCCCAAACCAACATCTTGAATCGTTTTTACTTTTCGGTAAATTTTCGGAATATTTTCGAAGAAAGGAACGGCTTCATCCACCGTCATATTCAACACATCCGAAATGGATTTTCCTTTGTACCGAATTTCCAACGTTTCCCTGTTAAAACGCTTTCCTTGACAGGTTTCACATTCCACGTAAACATCGGGCAAGAAGTTCATTTCAATTGTTCTCACACCAGATCCTTCACAGGTTTCGCAGCGCCCGCCTTTCACATTGAAACTAAAACGGCCGGCTTTATAACCCCGAATCATACTCTCCGAAGTCATCGTAAACAAATTTCTAATCTCAGTAAATACTTCTGTATAGGTCGCAGGATTTGAGCGTGGTGTTCGCCCGATTGGACTTTGGTCAATATCAATCACTTTGTCGATATGTTCCAATCCTTCAACCTTTTTGTACGGTTTTGGTTTTTTGACGCCATTAAAATAATAGGCGTTCAGAATGGGGTAGAGGGTTTCGTTAATCAATGTCGATTTTCCACTTCCCGAAACTCCTGTCACGCAAATCATTTTGCCTAAAGGCAATTCTATCGATACATTTTTAAGGTTGTTTCCAGTCGCTCCAGTCAGTTTTAGAAAATTTCCGTTGCCTTCGCGACGTTTTTTGGGAACTTCGATTTCCATTTCACCGTTCAAATACGAAGCTGTCAAAGTGTGGTCTTTCAAAATTTCGGAAGGTGTTCCTTTGCTGATTATTTCACCACCGTGTTTCCCCGCTTTAGGACCAATATCAATCACGTAATCGGCACGAAGAATCATGTCTTTATCGTGTTCGACCACAATTACAGAATTTCCAATATCACGCAATTGTTCCAAAGAATGAATCAATTTGTCGTTGTCTCTTTGGTGTAAACCAATGCTCGGTTCATCCAGAATATACAAAACACCAACCAATTGAGACCCAATTTGTGTCGCCAATCGAATGCGCTGTGCTTCCCCACCTGAAAGCGATTTAGAACTTCGGCTTAAAGCCAGATAATCCAAGCCTACGTTCATCAAAAAGTTCAATCTGTCTTTAATTTCCTTGATTACTTCCGTGGCAATTGTCTTTTGTTTATCAGATAAATGGGTATTCAAATCTAGAAACCAAGCCGTCACGTCCGAAATATCCATGTCACACAATTCGGAGATATTCTTCTCGTTGATTTTGAAAAATAAGGCTTCTTTTTTCAATCTAGAACCTTCGCAAACCGGGCATTTGACTTCGTCCATAAATTCCTTTGCCCATCGTTTTATGCTTGTGGAACCACTTTCGTCGTGTTGGTTTTTGATGAAATGGGCAATGCCTTCAAACTCAATTTTGTATTCTTTAGTCACACCCAAAACTTTCGATTCGACCGAGAATTTTTCTTTTCCGCCATTCAAAATCATTTCCATGGCTTCTTCGGAAATGGTAGAAATGGGATCTGTTAATTTGAAGCCAAATTTTTCGCCAATGATTTCTAGTTGTTTGAACATCCAACTGCTTTTGTATTCGCCCAAAGGCGCAAAACCACCTTTGTTTATAGACAATTTCGGATTGGGAATAATCTTTTTGATGTTGATTTCATTCACCGTTCCCAAACCTTTGCAATGCTCACAAGCTCCTTTTGGTGAGTTGAATGAAAATAAATTCGGTTCTGGATTTTGATAAGAAATCCCGGTTGTCGGACACATTAAATTCCGACTAAAAAACCGTATTTCGTTCGTGTCTTGGTCTAAAATCATCAGTACATTTTCGCCGTGGTACATCGCCGTTTTGATGCTCTCGGTCAGGCGTTTTTCATTGTCCGGCGTGTCCTCGATGGCCATTCTGTCGATCACGATTTCGATATCGTGGGTTTTGTAACGGTCGAGTTTCATTCCGGTGGTGATGTCTTTGATATCGCCGTTAATGCGAACTTTCAAAAAGCCTTGTTTGGCAATCTGCTGGAATAATTCTGCATAATGCCCTTTTCTGGCGCGAATTATGGGTGCTAGAATATTAATGCGTTTCCCTGTAAAATCATGGGTAATCAACTGCTTAATTTGCTCGTCGTCATAGGAAACCATTTTTTCGCCTGTGTTGTAACTGAAAGCATCGGCGGCGCGGGCATAAAGCAAACGGAGGAAATCATAAATCTCGGTAATGGTTCCAACGGTGGAGCGTGGACTTTTACTTGTGGTTTTTTGTTCGATGGCAATAACTGGCGAAAGTCCATCAATTTTATCGACATCGGGACGTTCCAATCCACCCAAAAATTGTCGGGCATAAGCCGAAAAAGTTTCCACGTAACGGCGTTGTCCTTCGGCATAAATGGTGTCAAAAGCCAAGGACGATTTTCCGGAACCCGAAAGTCCAGTGATCACCACCAGTTTTTCTCGAGGTATGCGGACATCTATGTTTTTCAGATTGTGTACTCGCGCACCCAATACTTCAATGTTGTTATCGTTTTCTAGCATAAATTTTTTGTCAACTCCGAATTGTCGGAAGTATAATTACGTCTGGTTTTGCTTTTACAATTTCTCTTTCAAATACTTCCCAGTAAGCGATTTTTTGTTTTTTATGATTTCCTCGGGGGTTCCTTCGGCGAGTAATTGCCCTCCATTTTCGCCACCTTCGGGACCTAAATCAATTATCCAGTCGGCACATTTTATGAGGTCGAGATTGTGTTCAATCACTAGTATCGAATGTCCTTTGTCAATTAAAGCCTCAAACGAAGCCAATAGTTTCTTGATGTCGTGAAAATGCAATCCCGTTGTAGGTTCGTCAAATACAAAAAGGGCTTTTTCTTTGGTAGCACCTTTAACCAAGAATGAAGCCAGTTTGATGCGTTGTGCCTCACCACCGGAAAGGGTAGAGGAGGATTGTCCCAATTGTACATAGCCCAAACCAACGTCTTTTAGGGGTTGTAGTTTCTGCGTGATTTTAGTTTGATTGTTGGTAGCAAAAAAAGAAATCGCATCATCGATGGTCATCGTCAATATATCATGAATGTTCTTGCCTTCGAAAGCGACTTCCAAAACTTCTTTCTTGAATCGCTTGCCATTGCAGGTTTCGCAATGCAATTGTACATCGGCCATGAAAACCATTTCGACATTGATAGTGCCTTCGCCTTTGCAGGTTTCGCAACGACCACCATCCACGTTAAATGAAAAATGTTTAGCTTGATACCCTCGAATTTTAGATAGTTTTTCTTTGGCATACAATTCCCGAATATCATCATACGCCTTGATATACGTCACGGGATTCGAACGGGAACTTCGCCCAATCGGATTTTGATCCACGTATTCTATGTGTTGAATCTTGTGGTAATAGCCACGCATTTCGGAAAATTGTCCCGCTTTTTCGCCAACGCCATCCAGCTTTTTTTGCATTGCTGGAAACAGGATTTTCTTGACCAAGGTGCTTTTTCCACTTCCCGAAACACCAGTGATTACCGTCAAACATTCCAAGGGGAATTTGACATCTATGTTTTGTAAATTGTTCTCTCTTGCTCCCAGAATTTCAATGTAATTGTTCCATTTTCTGCGGATTCGAGGTGTTTTTATTTCCAGTTCTCCGTTGAGGTATTTTGCCGTCAAGGATGTCGATTTCAAGATTTCTTCGAAAGTTCCCTGAGCAACCAATTCGCCACCAAAAGTTCCTGCTTCGGGACCAATATCGATAATCATGTCGGCAGCTTTCATAATATCCTCGTCATGTTCCACCACGATAACGGTGTTGCCTAGATCACGTAAAGATTGCAAAACTTTAATCAAGCGTTCCGTATCTTTTGGGTGTAAACCAATGCTCGGCTCGTCTAAAATATACATCGAACCCACCAAACTACTTCCTAGAGAAGTCGCCAAGTTAATACGTTGCGATTCTCCGCCGGAAAGGGTCGCCGAGTTTCTGTTTAGGGTTAAATAATCCAAACCCACTTCGGTCAAAAACGACAAGCGGTTGTTGATTTCCAATAATAATCGTTTTGCAATTTGCTTTTCATAGACATCCAAATCAATGTTTTGAAAAAAAGTAACCAAATGTTTGATTGGTAAATCGACCAAATCCGAAACGGTTTTCGAATTGATTTTCACGTAAGAAGCTTCAATTCGCAAGCGTTTTCCTTTGCAGGAATGACATTTGGTTTTGCCGCGATAACGCGAAAGCATCACCCGATTTTGAATTTTATAATTCTTGTCTTCCAATTCCTTAAAGAATGCATTCAAACCTTGAAAATAGCTGTTTCCTGTCCAAACCAACTCCTTTTGCGTTTCCGAAAGTTCAAAATACGGTTTGTGAATGGGGAAATCAAACTTGTAAGCGTTATTGACCAATTCGTCCCGAAACCAGCCCATACTTTCGCCACGCCAAGGGTAAATGGCATTTTCAAAAACGGACAGAGAAGTATTGGGAATTACCAATTCTTCGTCGATTCCGATGATATTTCCGTAGCCTTCGCAAATGGGACATGCCCCATAAGGATTGTTGAAACTAAACAAATGAACGTTTGGTTCCAAGAAAGTAATACCGTCCAGTTCGAAATTATTACTGTACGAAAAACGTTTCTGCGTGTCTAATTCCTGTAAATGGCAAATTCCTTTTCCTTCATAAAAAGCGGTTTGAACGGCATCGGCAAGGCGATTGTAAAACTCCTCTTCGTCTTTGACTACGATTCTGTCTATGATGAGAAGAATGTCTTTCTTGTCTATAGTATGTTCGTCAATTTCATCTAAACGAATGGTTTCGTTATTGACCAATATTCTGGAGAATCCTTGATTGAGAAGTGCTTTCAATTTGTCTTCTAAAGCTCTCCCGTGTTCCAAATGAATAGGCGCGAGGAGCAACCATTTGCTGTCGATTCCAATTTTTTTCACGTCGGCAATAACATCCGAAACTGAATTTTTTTTGACTTCTTGTCCTGAAATTGGCGAAAAAGTTCTGCCAACTCGGGCAAACAATAGTTTAATGTAATCGTAAATTTCGGTCGAAGTTCCCACGGTGGATCGTGCATTGGTCGTATTTACTTTTTGCTCGATAGCTATTGCTGGCGCGATTCCTTTGATGTATTCCACTTTTGGTTTGTCAAGTCTTCCAAGGAATTGTCGCGCATAAGAGGATAAACTTTCCACATAACGGCGTTGTCCTTCGGCATACAAAGTGTCGAAAGCTAGGCTTGATTTCCCCGAACCTGAAAGTCCGGTAATTACCACTAATTTATTCCTCGGAATCGCCACATCCACATTTTTTAAGTTGTGAACTTGTGCTCCTTTGATGATGATGTTCTTCTTTGGATCGAGTGTAGAAAGGTCAATTGGCATATAAAAACTGAATTTCCACAAAAGTAATCAATTTTGAAATGTGAATTGGTATTGTACGAATCACTAATTTTTAGGGATTGAATTGATTTTTTAAATTTTAGAAGACCATTAAGAAGGTATGATTTTGTATTTATTATAGAGGTTTTGTTGTTGTAAAAACAACGGTTTTCCTGTGATTATCTATGATTAATGCTAATTTTATTCTATTTTATTTGGTTGTTTGGATAAAATATAGTTAAATTTGGAAATTAATTATAAACTTAAATACATTAGCCTATTTTATAGAACTACTTTTTAGAGAAATCGCTCCAAATTTTTATTAAAAAACTAAAAGGTATTACTATGGCTAATGTTCAACTTCCTGATTCTTTATTGGTACACAATTATATTGAAGGCGATGAAAACGCTTTGACAATATTAATCAATAGACATCAATCCAAAATTTTCGGTTTTATATATTCAAAAATCTCGGATAGAGATATTTCGAATGATATTTTTCAAGACACTTTTATTAAAGTCATTAAAACTTTAAAATCTAATTCTTATAATGAAGAAGGTAAATTCTTACCTTGGGTGATGCGAATTGCCCATAATTTGATTATTGACCATTTTCGAAAAAACAAAAAAATGCCGATGTTCAGGGAAACGGAGGAGTTTTCTATTTTTTCGATTATGTCTGATGATTCGCCAACGATAGAAAATAAAATTATTCGAGAACAAGTTGATACTGACCTGAGAAAATTAATCGAGGAGCTTCCTGCCGATCAAAAAGAAGTTTTGGTTATGCGAATGTATCAAGACATGAGTTTTAAGGAAATATCAGAAATAACAGGGGTAAGCATCAACACTGCCTTAGGTAGAATGCGATATGCCCTGATGAACATGAGAAAAGTAATCGACAAACATCAAATTATTTTAACGAATTAATACTATAACAAAAAATTCTACGTTGTAATAAAAAGACATAAATTTTATTACAATATGGCAAAAATCTACTCAAAAAAAACATTAGTTATCCCTACAATGAAACCTAAAAAAGAAGTCGTTTCTTTTTTGTTGAATTACTCTAAAGCGTTAAGCATCATAAAAGGTAATAAAATGAGTTTCGAAATTATAGCTAATTAGGAAAAACGTCCCGAGATTATCGGGACGTTTTTTTATGGTATGCTGATAAAACACTTTTTTTGCCAACGGTTTTAGTAATAAGATCTTTCTCTAAATCCCAACCTCGTGCAGGCGAATATTCCCGACCATACCAAATCATTTGGAGGTGTAAATCGTTCCAAGTCTCTTCCGGAAAAATTCTCTTGGCGTCTTTTTCAGTCTGGACAACATTTTTTCCGTTGGATAAATTCCATCGGTACATCAATCGATGAATGTGCGTATCAACAGGAAAAGCAGGTACTCCAAAAGCTTGTGACATCACCACACTAGCAGTTTTATGTCCCACAGCTGGAAGTTCTTCTAGGCTTTCAAAACTTTGGGGAACTTTGCCTCCATGTTTGTCAATTAAGATATGTGACAAACCGTGAATTCCTTTAGATTTCATTGGCGATAAGCCACAAGGACGAATGATTTCCCTGATCTCCTCGACTGACATTTTTATCATGTCATACGGATTGTCTGCTTTGGCAAAAAGTAGGGGGGTAATTTGGTTTACACGAACATCTGTACATTGTGCCGAAAGTAATACGGCAATCAACAGGGTATAGGGGTCCTTGTGATTTAAAGGAATTGGAATTTCGGGGTACAATTCTTTTAACGTATTTATAACAAACGTTACACGTTCTGATTTGGTCATTTTAGTTTATTTTTGGGTACAATTTAACAACTAAACGTATAAACTCCTAAACTTATAAACTCAAATTATGACAACATTAAAAAAAGGGGATCTCGCACCTAGTTTTTCAGGATTAGATCAAGATGGAAAATCTCATAAATTAGCCGATTATAAAGGAAAGAAATTAGTGGTTTTCTTTTATCCAAAAGCAAATACACCAGGATGCACAGCCGAAGCCTGTGATTTAAGGGATAATTTCGAGCGTTTTCAAGCCAATAATTATGAACTTTTAGGGGTAAGTGCTGATGCTGCAAAGGCTCAAGCGAAGTTCAAGGAAAAATATGATTTCCCGTTTCCGTTATTGGCAGACGAGGACAAATCGGTTATTCAGGCATTTGGGGTATGGGGGCCAAAAAAGTTCATGGGGAAAGAATATGACGGGATTCACAGAACTACATTTGTAATCGATGAGAATGGTGTAATAGACGAAGTAATCTCTGATGTAAAAACCAAAGAGCATGCTGCGCAAATCTTAAAATAAATTCTCAAGTTCAGAATAAAGAATAAAGGCCAAGAAAACAACATTGCTCTCTTGGCCTTCTATATGTAACACTAATTTTATAATTTGAACTAGCTGCTTTTTTCTAATAATTTGCTAGGATTGTAACCGAAAAGTTCCTGTTCTTTGATGATTTCAGCAACACCGGTTGGTAACATTGATTCCCAACCCGGTTTATTTTCACTGATCATTTTTAATACTTCTCGGGAGAAAACTTCCAAGTTTTTCGGATTATAGTTTGTAATGTCGACTACTTTTCCATTGAACTTGAAGAATTTATATAGTTCTTTCATTCTTGGATGCACTTTTAAAGTCTCTGAGGTAACAATTACTCCGTTTTCATCCAGCATTGGATATAGGAATACTTTCATATCGCGGTAAAATAATTTTCCGAAAGCCTCTAGAATTCCACCACTCAAATGGCGGTAGTATTTTTCGTCAAAGATATCGACTAAATTGTTTACACCCATCGCCAATCCCATTCTGGCTTTAGTGTATTTTGCAAAATATTCAACCACTCTATAATATTCCTGAAAATTCGAAATCATTACTGTTTGCCCTAGCGAACAAAGCAATTCTGCTCGATCCATAAAATCTCGTTCATCTATTTCGCCGTCAGAACGTAAATTTGACAGTGTAATTTCAAAGAGAACCAAGGTGTTTTCTGCATCAACTTTGTTCTCTTCCAGGAACATTTTTAAAGACTCCTTGTACATGTCCATGTTTACTTTGGTAACAGGACGAAAACTACCCCTTAAGGCGAGAATATTTTTTTTGTATAATAAGGCTGCGGGAAGTATATTATTGCCTTTGGGATCGAAAATAACGGCGTCTGTCATTCCGTTTTTTACCAATTGCAAACTCATTAAACGATTGTCCACATCAGCAAAACGAGGTCCGGAAAAGTTGATAGTGTCTATTTCTAGTTGGTCTTTATCCAAGTGATCGTATAAATATCGCAACAATCGTTTGGGTTCGTTGTATTTATAATAGGCACCATAAATTAGGTTAACGCCCAATATTCCTAAAGTTTCTTGCTGTAATCGAACATCTGTTTCTTTAAAACGGATATGAAGAATGATATCGTTGTAACCTTCTGTAGGGTCAATTTGATACCGAATACCAACCCATCCGTGTCCTTTGAATTGTTTGGCAAAGTCAATGGTAGCCACTGTATTGGCGTAGCTAAAAAACATTTTTTCGGGGTGTTTTATTCTGCTTAGCCTTTTTTCTATTAGTTCCACTTCGTGTGAAAGCATCTTTTTAAGTCTGCTTTCGGTCACATAGCGGCCATCACTTTCGACTCCATAAATGACATCACTGAAATCTTTATCATAAGCTGAAGTGGCTTTTGCAATCGTCCCTGAAGAGCCGCCAGCTCTGAAGAAATGTCTAACAGTTTCTTGTCCAGCTCCAATTTCTGCAAAAGTCCCATAAATATTTTCGTTCAGATTGATACGAAGCGCTTTGTCTTTTATGGAAGGAATTTGTTCGATGACTTTGTCACCTTTCAGTTTTATTTCTGTTTCCATTTTTATATTAATAGGGCTGATATGTTACAAAGTTAATTAATTAGGTTTCTAATGAAAGAGAATTAAACCTATTTTTGTAAAATAATTGGCAAAAACGATGCTAGATGAATATATATTTTTTAGGAACCGGTACATCACAAGGAATACCTATTATAGGTAGCCATCATTCTGTTTGCCAAAGTACAGATATCAGGGACAAAAGACTTCGCGTTTCTGTTTGGATTTCCTGGGAAAAATATTCTTTTGTAATAGATTGCGGACCTGATTTCAGGCAACAAATGCTGGCTTCAAATTGCCAAAAAGTAGACGGGATTTTATATACCCATGAGCATTCGGATCATACCGCAGGCTTGGATGACATTCGCCCATTTAATTTTAGGCAAGGAGAAATACCTATATATGCCCATCAACGGGTAATCGACAATCTAAAAAAAAGATTTGACTATGTTTTTGAAACCAAGAACAAATACCCGGGAGCACCCTCCGTAAAACCGATTGAGGTAGTCAATAATCAACCTTTTCCTATTGGCAACAAAACAGCAATCCCCGTTAATGTTATGCACGGTGATCTTCAGGTTTTTGGTTACCGAATTGATGATTTTGCCTATTTAACGGATGTGAAGACTATAGATGAAATCGAAATTGGAAAATTAAAAAATGTAAAGATTTTGGTAATAAATGCCCTAAGGGAAGAACCGCATGCGAAACATTTCAATTTACAGGAGGCTTTGGATTTTATAACTTTAATTCAACCTGAAAAAGCCTATCTTACCCATATTAGTCATATTTTGGGTTTTCATGAAGAAGTACAACAAAAACTTCCAAAAAACGTTTATTTGGCTTATGATAACTTAGAAATTACCCTTTAAAATTAACATAAAATGAAAAAATCATTATTGCTTTATCTTTTTATTCTTTCTGCTCTTTTTACGGTTTATACTTATATGTATTACAGTAAAGAACTCACTTTTGAACAAAATAAATTTACCAATCAAAACAAAAAACTGAAAGACAGCTTAAATTCTATCACAAATAAATTGGCTGATGCCAATTATTTTTCTTTGGCAAAAAACGAAAATGCCCAAAATTATTTTAATCCTGACAACGCAACGAAAACAATTCAAGTCGAGAAGTTGATTCCTTTGGTAACTGAGAAATTATTGGATTTGAATACTAATCCCAAAGGAAACCCTTATGTGGGTCAAGATCAAATAGGAGCCAATAAATTCATCATCAATAAAGTAAGAATATTGAATCACCGATGGATTATCGCCGATTATAGTGACGGAGAATATTGGGGAGAAGTGTTGTTGAAGTATTTTGTCAATGAAGATGAAACGGTTTCATTCGAGACCATTCAGTCTTTGTTATACCAGAAATAGTAGTGTTTAGCATGCCTGTCGGCAGACAGGTATTCAGTTTTTTAGTTATCAGTGCTCAACTGACCACTAAAAACTGTTTACTGCCTAATTCTTTAAAGTAGCCAATTTTTGAAATCATAAAAATTTTGAGGGGAAACACCATGTCCGATAGGGTATTCTTTATAGGTTGTTTTTATTCCCAAATTTTCCAAGAAGGGTTTTGCTTTTCGTCCCCATTCCACTGGAATTACTTGGTCTGCAGTGCCATGTGAAGCGAATACTTTCAGATTTGAAAATGAATTTTTTAAATAATTGTCCTCTAGAATTTCGGGATTGATATAACCACTCATCGCCACCACTCTTTGTACTTTTTCAGGGTGTGAAAGTGCTACGGCATAACTCAAAATTGTACCTTGACTAAAACCAATTAGAGTCACGTTTGTGGCGTCAATGGGATATTTATCAATTAATTCGTCAATGAATTTTGCTATTAAATCCCTAGAGATTCGTGCCTGATCATTGTCAGAAAATTTGTTTTGGCCAGCATCAAAGTTAATAGCATACCAAGCATAACTTCCGTATTGCAAATTGTAAGGGGCGCGAACCGAAACAATATAATATTCTTCAGGGAGTTCCGCAGCAAAAGAAAATAAATCTTGTTCGTTGCTGCCGTATCCGTGAAGCAATAGTAAAAGTGGATTTTTGTGGAGCTTTATTTTGGGTTCTCTGATGAGAAATTCTAGCGATAGATTCATTTTTTTGAAGTTTTTGTCCTAAGAATCTTTTTCAAAGTCTAAACCTTGACAAGGATAAAAGTAACATATAGTATTGGAACTTGGATTTTTAAGAAATGTTTCCTAACCATTTTTGGAAATAATTTCCTAATAGAGGAATTGGTTTTGTTTCGCCATTGATAGCGCTAAAAATACCATAAGTCCATAAAACAGAAAGGAAAATCCACATGGAAATGGAAATCATTAGGCTGTCAAAATTACTGATTATCAATCCCAATGATATAAATATGAGAGACAAACCCAGCGCTTGTCGAATATGGAAGGAGGCAAATGTATTTTTTTCCTCGCCACTATTCATAGACATGGCAATGAAAACTCCAATGATTAAAATATAGCTTGTTATGGCGGCTATTTTTCCTTTTTCGATGTCTTGGTTCATAGATTTTTAATTCAAAACTAATTTTCCTTGATTGTAAATTCCGTATGCTTTTCCATTTATTTCGATTCCGAGAAAAGCAGAATTTTTCGATTTTGACAAGATGTTTTCTTTGGTGAATTTGCTTTTTCCATTCGGATTGAATAAGGTGATGTTTGCTTTACTTCCTTCAGCGATGGTTTGTGATTCGATTCCAAATGTTGCTTTTCCAGCAGTCAGTTTTTCGATTACTTTTTCTAAAGGCAGTACGGTTAGTAAAGCTCCAAAGGCACTTTCCAAACCTATTGTTCCGTTCTTGGCCAAATCAAATTCCATTTTTTTATGCTCAATGTCAATTGGATTGTGGTCAGAGGTAATCATATCAATCGTATTATCCAGAATTCCCGCTAGCAATGCTTTTCTGTCGATTTCAGTTCTCAGCGGTGGTGAAACTTTATAGCGAGTATCAAAACCTTCCAATGTTGAATCGGTTAAAGCTAAATGATGCACGGTGACGCTGCAAGTTACGTTCAAGCCTTTTGCTTTTGCGTCCTTAATTAATTGAACTGATTTTGCAGTCGAAATAGTTGGAATATGGAGTTTTCCACCAGTATATTCAAGTAAAAAAAAGTTTCTGGCGATTTGTAATTCTTCGGCCAAGTTTGGAATTCCTTTCAAACCCAATCTAGTGGAAACGATACCTTCATTGGCAACGCCGCTTCCTTTTATGTTGGAATCTTCGGCGAAAGCAATGACTAGTCCATCAAAATCCTGCACATATTGCAAGGCTATTTTTAGCAAATTGGCATTATCTAAACTCTTGTTGTAATCTCCAAAAGCCACCGCACCCGCATTTTTCATGTCGAATAACTCGGTCATATCTTTGCCTTCGCTTCCTTTTGTCAAGGCGCCAATTGGGAAAAGTTGGGTCGCAAAACCATTTGCCTTGCTTTTTACAAAATTGATTTGGGATTGATTGTCCATAATCGGGTAGGTGTTGGGTTGCAATGCAATCGCCGTGAAGCCACTTCGTGCAGCAACATCTAAACCGTTTGCAATGGTTTCCCGCTCTTCAAAACCGGGTTCTCCAAGCGAAACACTGCTGTCGAACCAACCTTGAGACACGTGTAAATTGTCAAGTTTAACTTCGGTAGTATTTTCTGTATTGGGAAGCGAAGTTCCTATTTTTTTGATGCTACCATCAACAATCAAAATATCAACGGTTTGGTTGTGAAAAGGACTTTCGGAATCTATAATTTTGGCGTCTCGGATAATTGTGTTCATAATAATATTGAATTATTTGAATTTCGTTTTATTTTACGAATCGTATAATTGCCATTTCTGTTACCAGAAAAAGCAATGCAAATATAACAAACCATTTCCAAATTTGATTGTCGGTTCTGTCGATATGCAAGGTATTGAAAACTGTCGAGATGGAATCGATTATTTTATATTCGGAAAGTGTATTTTCGTTGGTAAGAGCCAAATTACTTTCAGTTCTATTGTAATTGAAACTGATGTCTTGCAAGTGTTCTTTTTGGTTGTAAATGCCGAAATTACCAGCTTGGACCGGAAAATCGTTGAATGTCAATTTTACTTTGTCATTCATAATTTGTTGCACCGGAATAAAGGTTTCTAAATCGTTTTTGACTTTCAAAATTTCGTCTTTTGATAATGTCACGTCAACCAAAAACGGATTGTTTTTTCCTATAGTTCTGGTGGTAATGCCATTGTTCAGATTGTTTATTCCCATTTTGTAAAACGTGGGAACAATTAATGGCGATTGTTGAAAATTGGAATTCTCCAGATTAATTGACGCAGTGAAAACATAAACCGACGAAGTTGGATTGCTGATGGAAGTCAAAAACGGAGTTTGGTCTTCATAATACAAAGCCGCTGGATTGGAGCTTGCTATTCCATAGGAAGTTTTTGTTTTGGGATATTGGAAATTGTTAATTTTATTCTCGAAAACGCCACTAAATAAAGGATGATTGAAGTTGATTTTAGCGATTAACTTTTCTTTGTTTTCAAGAGCTTTGAATTGGATGTTTCCAAAATTGCCTAAAAATGAATTTATATTGCCTAGTGAGGTTTTTGCCGATGGAATAAGTATAAGATTCCCTCCCTTTTCCACAAATGATTTCAAGGTGGTTTGCAAGGCTTGCGGAATTTCATCTAGTTCGTTCAGCACGATGGCATCTTGCTTCTCGAGTGAATTGTAGTCCAAAGTTCCAATCGCAAAATTGTTGAAATTGAATTCGTTATTGGTATAAATTCTGGATAAGAAGTTACTTTTTTCAGGCTGACCAATGCTGATAATATTGATTTTTTTGGGTTTCGAAACACTGAAAAACAAAGTGTTGTCATATTCCAATCCTTTGTCAATAATGGAAGCATAACCGTGAAAATCTTTTTTTGGAATAGTAAAATAGATTGTTTTGTCTTTGGTTTCCAATTTAGTCAGTGTTTTTGCAATCAGTTTGTTTTGATTGTATAAGGCGACTGGAAGTTCTTTTTCGTTTTCGCCAAAAGACGATAATTTCAAGCCAATTTCATAGAAATCATCCAAAGTTTGGTGAATAAAAACGCTGTCAATCGAAGCGTTGTTTTTTTGTTCCGCTTCTGGAACGATGAAATAAGTATTGAAATCATTGTCAATACTTTTCAGTTGTTTGGGTTCTAAGCTAACGGCGTCAGTAATCACAACAATATCCTTGTTGAAAACTGATTTTCTGGATTTTATTTTTGCCATCGCACTCTCGAGTTGAAAGGGCAAAGCACTATATTTTAGATTTTGTAATTCTGTCCTAATGGATTTGATGTCGGTATTCCAAAACGTTTGGGAATTGGTAATCAGGGAAAACGTTTGGTTTTCGGGTGTGTTTTCTAACAATTCCTGTATGGCTCTTTTCAGAAGCTCCCCCTTTTGACCTTTGGCTTGCATCGAAAAGGAATTGTCCAAAACAATATACATTTCGTTAGTATTGTTTTTAGTGTCCTTGGCCTTAAAAAAAGGTTGTGCAAAAGCAATAATTATGAAAGATAACAATAGTAAGCGCGTGGCTAAAAGCAACCATTTTTTGATTCTAGAGCTCTTTCGGGTTTGTATGGAAAGTTCCTTCAAGAAACGCACATTCGTGAAATATTCTTTTTTGAAACGGCGCAATTGAAACAAATGAACCAAAATTGGTATGACCAGTAAAAATAAAAAATAGAGAATATCTGGGTGTTTGAATTGCATTATTGGTATTGATTTCGTCAAAAATACAAATTTGTGGATAATTGTAAGTTGATATTGCTGTATTTTTGTTTGCTGACAATTGAATTGGGTAACAAAACCAAACTAATCACTTATTTAAAATCTTCGATACTATTAAATCATGAAAAAAACATACGCCATTCTCCTTTCAATTTTTACTTTAGCAACAATTCACGCTCAAGAAAACAAGTTCAATTTAATTGTGGGAACCTTTACTAAAAACTGTGAAAGCAAAGGGATTTATGTTTATGAATTTGATGCTAATGCAGGGGATTTTAGTTTTAAAAACAATACCGAAAACATACTAAATCCGAGTTATTTGACAGTTTCAAGTGATAACAAATTTGTTTATTCGGTTAGCGAAAACGATAAAAAAAGTACGGCTAGCGCATTTAAATTTGATTCTAAAAGCGGGAAAATTGATTTCATCAATTCAGAATTCTCAAAAGGACAAAATGGATGTTATATTATTAATGATGAAAAAAACATAATTACGGCTAATTATTCTAGTGGCAGTATTTCAGTTTTTGGTAAAAAAAGTGATGGTAGCATTGCTGGAGTGAAACAAGTAGTGCAGCATATAGGCAAGAGTATTAATGAAAAAAGACAAGATGCACCTCATGCTCATATGGTTTATTTTTCGCCAGACAAGAAATATGTTTTGGCTAATGATTTAGGAACAGACAAAGTATACATCTATCAATACAATCCAAATTCAACAACAGAAGTTTTAAAACTCAAAAGCAGTTTTGATGTTAAACCAGGAAGTGGACCAAGACATTTAATATTCAGTAAAGACGGAAAGTATGTTTACGTTTTACAAGAATTGGACGGCACTATAACTTCATTTAGTTATGCTAAAGGATTATTGAAAAGGGTAAGCGAAACTACTGTTGTTGCCTCAGATTTCAAAGGAGATATTGGAGCTGCTGATATACATATTTCACCAGACGGTAAATTTCTGTATGCCACCAATCGAGGAACTGCCAATGACATTTCTGTTTTCAAAATCTTGAAAAATGGAAAATTAGAATTCGTTCAAAGAACAAGTACTTTAGGGAAAGGGCCTCGAAATTTTAATATAGACCCAACAGGAAATTTCCTTTTGGTGGGGCATCAATATACTAATACCATCGTGATTTTCAAAAGAGATCAAAAAACGGGAATGCTTACCGATACTGGTAAAAAAATAGAATTGTGTTCTCCGGTTTGTTTGGTTTTTACGAAGATTTAATTTTAAGTAATCAGCCTGCCTTTTGGCAGAAAGGTGGTCAGTTTTTAGTGGTCAGTACTCAACTGAATACTAAAAACTGAATACTGAACACTATTTCTTATCCTTGCGTTTCTTGGCTTGATTTTTAAGCATGTTTCTGTTCACTGAACCGTGCGTTTTTTTCTTGGTTACACCAGGTCCGCCGAGATTTACTTTTTTATTCTTTTTAGTTTTTTCGTGAAAAGCGCCATCACCCTCTAACTTTACTTTTTTCATTAGGAATTTAACTGGCTGTCTGTCCTTTTCAGGTTCGATTAGTTTCAAGGATATTTCAACCCCTTCTGGAAACGTTTCGACAGGCAATTCCATATCCATTAATATTTCAATCGCCACTTTTGATTCTTCTTCACGAGGCGCAATCATACTGATGGCTGTTCCTGTAGCATCTGCACGACCCGTTCTTCCAATACGGTGCATGTATAACTCAGGAAGTTCGGGCATTTCGAAATTAATGACGTGCGTGATATTGGAAATATCCAAACCTCTCGCCATAATATCGGTGGTAATCAAACCTCGAAGATTTCCTTCTTGGAACGAAGCCATGGTGCTCAAACGATAATTTTGGGATTTATTGGAATGGATTACACCAAATTGTCCCTCGAAATCTTCCTCGATACGTTCGTGAACCATATCTGAAATTTTCTTGTTATTTACAAAAACCAAAACACGACTCATGGCTTCATTAGTCTGTAACAAGTGTTTTAGTAAATTGATTTTGGTATTGAAATTGGGTGCGTTATACGCAATTTGGGTTATGTTTTCTAAAGGAGTTCCTGATGCTGAAAGCGTAACTTCTTCCGGATAGTCGAAATAATCGTTCAAAATAGCATCCACTTCATCCGTCATAGTCGCGGAAAATAAGATGTTTTGACGTTTTTTTGGCATCATGGCCAAAATAGCGGTCAATTGGGTGCGGAAACCTAAATTCAGCATTTCGTCAAATTCATCGATGACCAATTTTTGCATTTCTTCAAAACGAATCACATTGTCCAATGTTAAGTCCATGATACGTCCTGGAGTCCCCACTAGGATGTCGCAACCTTGATAAACAGTTGTTTTTTGGGTGTTGATGTTCACACCACCAAAAATACCAATGGTACGAACGGACATGTATTTGGTCAGTTTTTCGACTTCTTCAACCACCTGCACCACTAATTCACGGGTTGGAACTAGAATTACTATTTTAGGTGTATGGCCAGGCGTAAATTTATAGAGTTTCAATAAGGGCAGAAGGTAAGCAAATGTTTTACCCGTTCCTGTTTGTGCAATTCCCATCATATCTCGCCCTGACATAATCACCGAAAATGATTTTTCTTGAATAGGTGTTGGAGTAACAAAGCCCAATTCGTCTATTGCTTTTTGAACTGATTTTGGGAGATTGAATTTTTCGAAGCTGGTCATGAAACGCTTATTTTGCGCAAAGGTAGGTTATTCAAATAAAATTCCTTCGTTTTTTGTCAGTCAGTCTTGAAACCTCGTGAATCGAAGACATTTTAAAAAGCACTTCGACAAGCTCAGTGTTACAATTTGTAAAAAATTGACTTTAATAAATAAGTACACCCTAAGGGCTATTTAAACTAAATACTTGACTTAGTTTGGGATTAGATTTTCTCGTTTTCCTTTTATTATGCCTTCAAGATTTTCTTCGTTTTCGATATTTTCGTATTTAGGTTTTACAATCTCTTTTCCTTCGAGGTCTATAAATCCTAAAAGGCCGTTGCTTTTTACTAAAGCCCAATCTTCTTTATAAGCTCCAAATGGTTGTATTGTTTCATATTTAGGTTTTACAATCTCTTTTCCACTCAGGTCAATAAAACCTATAAGTCCATTTATTTCAACTAAAGCCCAATTTTCTTTATAATCTCCGAACAGTGCTATTTTATTATACTGGGGTTTTACGATTTCTTTACCTACAAAGTCAATAAAACCTAAAAGGCCACCAATTTCAACTAGAGCCCAATTTTCTTGATAGTCTCCAAATTGTGCTATCTTTTTATACTGAGGTTTTACGATTTCATTACCTGCTTGGTCTATAAATCCTAAAAATCCAGCTGTTTCAACTACTGCCAAGTTTTCTTTGTTTTCTCCAAATGGCGCTATCTTTGTATATTTAGGTTTTACAATCTCTTTTCCGTCTATGTCAATAAATCCTAAAAGCCCGCCTGTTTCAACTAAGGCCCATTTTTCTTGGTAGTCTCCCCATGATGCTATTTTATCATAGATAGGTCTTACAGTCTCCTTTCCTTCATGGTTTATAAATCCTGAAAGTTTTCCTATTTCCACTAATGCCCATTTTTCCTGAAAGTCTCCAAATGGTTGTATCTGGTCATAAATAGGTTTTACGATCTCTTTCCCTTCGTTGGTCATAAATCCTAAACAGCCTCCTTTTTCGACCAAAGCCCAATTTTCTTGGTATTCCCCAAATGGCGCTATTTTTTCATATTGCGGAGGTACAATTTCATTTCCGTCAAGGTCAATAAATCCCAAAAGTCCTCCTTTTTCAACCAAGGCCCATTTTTCCTGAAAGTCTCCGAATAGTTCTATTTTATTATATTGTGGTTTTACAATTTCTTTCCCTTCAATAGTTATAAATCCTAAAAGTCCCCCTTTTTCAACCAGGGCCCATTTTTCCTGATTGTCTCCGAACTGTGCTATTTTAGTATACTGAGGCTTTACAATTTCTTTTTCTTCAAGATCGATAAATCCTAAAAGCCCTCCTTTTTCAACTAAGGCCCAGTTTTCCTGATATTCTCCGTAGGAAGAAATCTTTTCGTAATTACTTTGCCCGAAGGATACTAACGAAACCGTTAACAAAACAATAATAAAACTTATTTTTTTCATGATACTTATACATTAAACATTGTAGTAATTGGTCTTCCTCTAAATTTGATTTCAAATATATAATAATTAACAACAAACCTTTTGAGTCTAATTATTTTTTATGATAATTTTTAGATTGTTCACAGGTTAAGGAAATGTTGCGGTAAAAAAAAAGTAATAATTGTTTAAACGTTTGGGTAGTAATGCAAATAAAAAGCCTCCGAAGTCTATGCTAAATTCTCATCCGGGGAATGCTTAGGCTATCTTGAATAATATTTAAGAAAACCTAAAGAAATAGCACGATATCTTTATTTCAAGGTATAAAGGATTTTTAAAAATGATGATTTTGATTAACGTCTTGGCGCTTGGCGAAGGTGGCGGATTAGGGTTGCCTAAACTTTCGGTTAAACTCTAATTTTGTATGTATGAAACCAACTTTAAATAAGCACAAAAAACGCAATCTTGCCAAACGGCTGTAAGCGCCATTTTTTACTTATGTTGTTAGTGTTAAGTTATGATTTGTTTTTGTTTATTGATTGTTTAATTAAACTCATTATATATTCAAGATTTTCGTCATTACTAATTTGTAATTCAAAGTCACCGTTTCCGTAATGTCCGATTTTTGAAACGTCACGAGTTAAATTTTTGCTGTCGTCAAGCTCACCTTTTTTAAGATTGATATGAATTTTCAAAGTGATTTTCTGAATTTCAATGTCAACAACGTTTGTATCGCCAACAAATGCAATATATTTCTTTTTAGGTTGAACTTCTAATTCATCAAGGTTCAGTATTGCCTTTTTAAATTTGTCATAAAGTTCTTTTGTTGCATCTGTTCCAGATGAAAGGTGTTCTTCTTCTGTATAAACTTTAATTTCTTTACTTACTTTTTGAATTATTTCGTCTTGTCGTGAAATTGTTTTGACACTTTCTTGTGCGCCAGCAGTTTGAATTTTAGAGTAATTAACTGTCTTATTGTTGTAGCGTTTTATCTCCCAAAGTTCAATTGGTAAGTCTTTAAAATTTATTGCTTCGCGTTGATAAGAAGTAAAGGATGGCGAAACAAACATAACTTTCGATTGTGACCAATCTACATCGTCACGTCTGAGAGTGTTTTTTTGAGTTTCATTAAACTCTAATATGAAGTCAGCTTTATTGTTAAGCATTAGTGATAAATAAGCATATCCTTGGTCTATAACGCTAAAATTTTTATCTCTTTTGTACTCTATGATTACAAACGAATTTGCGTCTTTGTCAAATGCTAAAGTGTCAATACGGAATTTGTTTAAAGCAAACTCGCTTTTAATAAATTCAAGTCCAAAAATTGTCTGTAAATTTTCTTCGGTCAATTTTTGAATTTCTTTTTCAAGTTTAAAATCAAACTCTCTTACTTGGTCGAGGTGTCCTTTATTGTCAATGCTGTATAATGCCATTTTTATTTTGTATTTGTCTGTTTGTTTTCGGTTTACCTAAATTGGTGCTAACTTGTATATATACTCTTTACGCCTGTAAGGATTAGTATTTATTGACGTTCTTTACTTTTTAAATTCTCTTAGTACAACATAAGTACAACAAATCAGAATACTTTTACTTGACTATAGATCCCTATATTATTAAGCTGTGCTTGGCGGTTCATCGCTTGATACTCTGCTAGCATGCCACAATAATAGTGTTGGGTTGCTTTAGCATACCCATTTTGTAAAAGTAATTCATTTAAACATAATCCACTAGGCAAAATTACATACCCTAATTGTCTGTTCCAATAGTCGTAAAAATTCTCCTGTTCTGTGATGATAGTTACAACC
>CAMBZB010000034.1 GCA_945872245.1 Flavobacterium psychrophilum | reverse complement strand
GCCGTTGGTGCCTCAGGAGCCGCCGTAACATGTACTGCTATTAATGGTACTGGATCTAGTGTTACTAAATCACTTACTGTGAAAAGAGTGGTTTGTCCTGCTCCTGTAAAAATTGCACCAGAAGCAGCAACTACTGAAAAATTCAGCGCGGTGGCGTATCCAAACCCATCTACAGAAGGATTCAGAGTTAAATCTAGTAACGGAAAATCATTTGGAGTACAGGTGTATGACATGTTAGGTCGTTCAATCGAACAACGTCAAATGTCATCTGATGCTCAAATAGGGTCTAACTATGCTAAAGGGGTGTACAATGTGATTGTAAACCAAGGAGCTAATACCAAATCAGTTCGTGTGATTAAGAGATAATTTAATCATTCATTAATTTTTTTAAGAAAGGCTGTCACAAGGACAGCCTCTCTTATTTTAAAGTTTTATTAGTATAAGTTTAAACAAACAAGATGTATAACATTTTTGTTATCTAACAAGAGTTGTGATAAAACTGTTCTTGAATTATATATTAATATAGGTTTACATTGTTTTTATAAATTATATTACATTATTATTGATTAGATATACATTTTCATTATGAAAAAAATAATTAAACACTCGATTTTATTAATTCTATTAATTCAAACTACTTTTTTGTTTGGACAGACTTTAACCTCTAATACAACGGGGTCATTTGTATATACCCCGAATAGTCCACTAAATTCAAAGCCAATTACGGTATATTATCATATTCCCAATGGAAATATTAGCACAATGCCTATACTTTTTTCTTTACATGGAGATGAAAGAAATGCAAGTGATTATAGGGATTATTGGATTTCGATGGCTAATGCCAATGGATTTATGGTATTCGCACCTGAATATTCGGAAACTCATTATCCAGCAGGTGATGGATACCAATTAGGTAATGTCTTTGATGATGGGGATAATCCTAGTTTGTCAACTTTAAATCCAACAAATGAATGGACTTTTTCAACAATTGATCCTTTATTTGAAAATATTAAAACCAATGTTTCTGGAACTCAACAAAACTATGATGCTTGGGGGCATTCTGGTGGGGCTCAATTTTTACAAAGATTTAGAATGTATTTGCCGAACAGTAAGTTGAACACAGCAATTTGTTCTAATGCTGGTTGGTATACAGTGCCAGAAAGTGCAATTGATTTCCCTTATGGTATTAACAATGGTCAATTATCAAACGGTAATTTAACCATCGCTTTATCGAAAAAATTAATAGTTCATTTGGGCCTTAATGACACAGATCCAAACTCTCTTGGGTTAAGGCACAATACTACCGTGGATAATCAGCAAGGATTATTTCGATTAGCAAGAGGACGCTACTTTTTTAATACAAGCTTAGCTTTTTCTCAAACATTAAGTAATAATTTTAATTGGCAAAGAGAGGAAGTAACAGGAGTTGGGCATGATCCTCAGTTGATGGCAAATGATGCTCTAAGATTTTTATTTCAACCGAATGTAAATAATATCTCGTACTCTATTCTTGACGGAGGTTTTGAAAACCAATCAAGCACTCTAGGAGGAGGTAGTGGTGGTGTGCTTGTTCTTAATGGTTCTACGTGGACAGCAAATACTACAGGTAATGTAGTGAGGACATCAGTTGCTACAAGTGGGCGTACTGGTCCGAGATACGTTTCTTTGGGTTCAACCAATGGTACTGCAAAAAATTTCTTTTCTCCTCAAATTCCGGCAGCATTTGCGCCAAACACTACCTATCAAATTCAATTTTGGTATAAATCGGCTTCAACTACAACTCTTGATGCGAGTACAGTTGATTTGTATGTTGACAACAATTCGACAACTGGAGCAGGTACAAAACAAAGTACACCAATTGTTTTATTACCGAATGTTGCGACTTGGACAAAGATATCTACTTCGATAACCACTAATGGTACAACTTCCTCAACTAATGGTGTTGCAGGTTTAACGATTGACGCTCCAACCGCAGGATACTCTGCTGATTTCGATGATTTTGTAATTTACCAGGCCAATGCAACGGATAACACTGCTCCTAATTCCCCAGGAGCTATTACAGCTACAGGTGCCTCATATGGTGGATCCAATGTAAGTTGGGTTTCGGCTAGTGGTGGAGTTGATGGCGGTGGTTATGTAGTGGTTCGTTATGCAACATCTGCTCCATCCGCATCTGATGATGTAGTTCAAAACGGTATTTACAAATTTGCCAATACAGTTGGTGCAGGTGTAGTACGCTACATAGGTTCTGGAACTTCTTTTACAGATTCAGGTTTGAGTCCTGGAGTTGATTACTATTATAAAGTGTATACTGTAGACAAAGCATTCAACTATTCAGATGAAAGCGTAACAAGTACGCCTATACAATCTTTGGCTACGACATATTATTATAACGGAACAGGATTACTGACTGATGTTGCTAGTTGGGGACAAAACACTAATGGAACAGGAACAGCTCCTTTGAATTTTACAGATGCATCGCAAGTTTTCGAAATTAGAAATACAACAGCAGTAGCACTTGATGGAGTTTGGACAGTTGGTACAGATCCAACAAACGGAACAAAAGTGCGTTTAGGGAATACGGATCAACCGGCTATTACCTTGACTCTAAATTCTGGTTCATCGATAGGTCCAAGTGGAACGGGAAATTTTGATGTTATGCCTTCCTCCTCTGGACACCAGACGGTAATTTATAAAAACACTACTGCTCTTTCTTTAGGTAGTATTTTAGATACTGATTTTGAAGTAATTTATGATGGAGTTACGGTGTCGTCTTCAAGTACCAAAAGTTTTGGAACTATTTCTATGATAAATGGAGCAAATGTTACTTTTTCCAGTTCAATTTCTATAAATAATTTATCTATTGCTAGTGGAACAACTACTACTTTTTCATCTACGCCAAGTGTTACTAATTCTATAATTAATGGAACACTTGTAGCGCCAACTAATTCATCTTCTTATATTGTTATTCCTTCAGGTGGTTCACTTACTGTAAATGGAACTATAAAAATACCAAGATTATCAGGTTTTGTATCTAGTTTATTAGGAACTGCAAATACAACTACATTGGGCACAAATATTCAATTCTTGGGTTCAGAGAATCTTACCTTAGGGTCCAATAGTACAGTAGAATATGTGCGTACAGCCACAGGAGCTCAAACGGTGACCGCCAGAACAGATTATAAAAATGTAATCTTCACAGGAACTACTCCAAAAACGGTTAATGGTCCGACTATCATATCAGGGACATTAACAATTAATCAATCCGCTGCAATTAACTTAGTTGGAGATGTAACGGTCAATGGAACTCTTACTTTCGTGTCAGGTAAAATTACCACAGGAGTTAATTCGCTAACCATTGGAGATTCGGGAACTGTTTCAGGAGCCGATCAATTTACAGGTTGGGTTGTAGGTAATTTGAAAAAACAAACTACTTCAAGCGCTAGTCCTTCGTTTACCTATGCCATTGGAGACTCTAATAATTATACACCATTGGCTTTGACTTTTACAGGAACTACTTCAGTCACAGGAGGATTATCGGCTAGAGTGAATATAGGGGATCATGCCCAAATTGCTAGTTCAGGTATTGATGTTACAAAAAGTGTAAATAAAACATGGACATTAACCAACGATTCTTTAACAGGTTTTGGAACTTATAGTGCTTCTTTTACTTATTCAAACGCTGATATTGATGGAAGTTCAACTCCAGCTAATTACGTAGCTAGATTTTATGACGGTTCTAGTTGGTCAAATACTACTATCTCAGGAACACCTTCAGATACGTTTACAACAGGTATAGGTGTTTCAGCTTTTGGAGATTTTGCTATTGGCGAATGTGCACCAACAACTATAGGAAGTGAAACAGTATCTCAATGTGGAGGAACGTACACTTGGCCAGTGAATAATGTAACCTATTCAGCTAGTGAAACGGTGGTTGTAAGCTCAGGTTGTAATACAGCTACATTAAACTTGACAATTACTGCACCAACTACAACAGGAAGCGAAACTATATCTCAATGTGGAGGAACTTATACTTGGCAAGTAAATAATGTAACCTATTCAGCTAGCGAAACTGTGGTGGTAACATCTGATTGTAACACAGCTACTTTAAACTTGACGATTACTGCTCCAACTACAAACGGAAATGTTACTCAGGTACAAACCGGAGGAACATATACATGGGTTGCTAATGAAACGACTTATTCTACTTCAGGAATTTATACTCATGTAGTAGGTTGTAATACCGCTACTCTAAATTTGACCATCAACTCAGCAGTATCTGAAATCCCAGCAACTTTCCCTGTATTTTGTAAAGGAGCTACAATTGCTACGGCTACAGGAACAACTACTATGAAATTTTATAGTTCTGCAACTTCTACGACTCCACTAGCAGGTACCACTGCTTTAGCAACTGGGAAAACTTTGTATGTAACAGAAGTGGTTAATAGTAATGAGACTTCAAAAGTAGGTAGATTGATTACGGTAAACCCTTTACCGGCTACTCCAGGCACTATGATACCATCTGATCTTAATCTATGTAAATACATAGGTACAGAAAATACAATAACCTATACTATACCTGCAGTGGATAATACCACTTACAATTGGACTGTTACGCCAGGAATAAATATAGTATCAGATGCTAGTGCTACAGATAATTCAATCACGGTGAATTTCCTTGGTGCACCAACTTTAAATGTAGCTACAGGTGGTATAGGAACAATTTCTGTTAAATCAGTAAGTTTGAGTTGTGAATCTGCAGCCTCAAAATTATTAGCATTAACAGCAAAATTGCCTACTGCTCCAACCGCTTTGACAATGACAAGTGCTGACAGTACACCTCATTTTAAAGGAGCAGCTGTAATTCCTGCAACTGTCCCTGTAAGTTATACTACAGTAGGACTTGATTCTTTACTTAAAATCACTAAAGTAGGTCCATACATGGGAACTGAAACTATATTCACTTTGATAGCCCCAGTAGCTGTTACAGCGGCAAGCTATCTTTGGACATTGCCAGACGGAGTGAATCAATTGAGTGGAGGTACTTCAAACGAAATAACGGTAAACTTTGCAGATGTTGATCCGGGAACTACAGCATTGCCTATTGTGGTTCAATCCGTAGGAGGTTGTGGTAATTCTACTAATAGAACATTATCGTTGGCCAGAGCCTTACCAACAGCTCCAACTGCATTAGTGCTTACTAACACAAGCGAAACAATTCTTGAGGATTTAACAAAAATCACTAAAGTAGGGCCTTATACTGGAACTAACATTGCGTTTACATTGACTGCTACTCCGTTTACGACTCAAGGAGGAACAGCAACTTCGTATGCATGGGTTCTTCCGGCAGAAGTAGTTTGTACTTCACCATTTACCATAGGAGTAACTCCTTTGACTGGTTCAACGGTTATAGCAACAGTTCCAACAACTTGGACAATTACAGATTATATTACCACTACTACTAGTACGATAACCGTTAAATTCTCAGGTGTTACAGGTACAGGAAACTTAGCTTTAAGTGTTTATGCTGTAAACGGTGCAGGAAACTCTATTGCTAGAACATTGACTCTAGCCAGAGCCTTACCAACGGCTCCTACTGCTTTAGTTCTTAAAGATGAAGCTATTTCAACTACTACCGCAGTGACTAAAGTAGGTGCTTACACAGCGAAAACAACTTCTTTGACATTGACGGCCACTCCGTTTACCACTCAAGGTGCAGAATCAACTTCATTCAATTGGGTGTTGCCTGCTGGAGTAAATGTTACTGCTGGACATACTAGTTTAACAACTCCTGTTGCTGATATTAATGGTAATAAAACTTGGACAAGCACAGGTGCCGTATTGACAATTAATTTTGCAGGTATTGGCATTGGAGTAACTTCAATTCCATTGAATGTGTATGCCGTGAATGGGGCTGGAACTTCTGCAACAACTAGAACATTAACTGTAACTAGTGCAGTGCCAACTGCTCCAACAATTACCGCTGGCGCATCAACGTTTAGCACATGTGCTGGCACTACGACCACTTATACTGCTACTGCTATCCCAGGAGCTACATATACTTGGGGCCTTCCAGGAGGAGCTACGGGATCATCTACAACAAATTCTATTGTAGTTGATTTTACAGGTGTGACTACGGCAGCAAGTTATGCTATAACATGTGTTGCGACTAACGGAACAGGACCAAGTTCACCAAAATCATTGATTATTAAAAAATCAACTGCCGCATGTAGACTTGCTCCAGAAGCATCAGTTGCTGACGATTTCAGCGTTATTGCTTATCCAAACCCCTCATCATCTGAGTTCACTATCGAAACTTCTGCAAAAGGAGCAATGAGCGTGAAAGTATATGATATGCAAGGTCGTTTGGTTGAAAAAGCAAACACTGATAAAGTAGGTTCTAGATTGTCATCTGGTACTTATAATGTAATTGTAAACCAAGGGGCTAATACCAAATCAGTTCGTGTGATTAAGAAATAATTTTCATAATAATTGTTTTTTTGTAAGATAGGCTGTCCGAAAGGGCAGCCTTTTTTGTTACTCTAGTGAATTTCTTACGCCATTTAGAATATTTATGTCTATATGGTATAATTTAATCTCTTTAGGTTTAATTCCTCGAAGCTCTGCTTCGAATTTTTACCGCAAATTCACAAATTATAAATTAAAATCCACGACCCGAGACCGAAGGTCGAATAGACGAATTAATTTGTGGTCAATGCCTCAAGGACTCTGCTCCAAATTATTTTAATATATTATTACAAATTCAGCATTTTTCATGATTTATTTTTAATAAAATTAACACAATAATTTGAGTTATTGATATTTTAAGGGTTCTTAATTACGATATTTGTAATTTTTATAAAATATCACCTCATTTTATTCAATAATCAACTAATTTTTTTATTTTTGTCAACTATTACGTTTTCGTGTAAAAAAACCAAACAAAAAACAAAAGTATTATGAAATTAACTCTACAATTAAAACAAAAATTTTCAAATTGGAATGGCACTTTTTATTCCTTTATTTGTCTCGCTTTATTGCTGTTTAACAACAATGCCAATGCCCAAATTGTTGAAACGTTTACTAATCCTACAGCAAATAGTTTAAATGCTGTCGCTTGGTCGGCAGGGACTTATTACCCAGTTAATCAGTATGTATACGCCGTAGATATGACGACAGTTCCATCTGTAAATCGTCTTTATAAAGTTCTAATTGCGGGGACTTCTACTACCATGCCTATAGCTACACTTGCTGCTGATTTAGCACTTATGGCAGGACCCAACTATGTCTATATGGGTTTAGTTGCAACATTTAGTTCCACTTGGACCTGCCCCACTGGCGTTACCTCTATTCAGGTGGAATGTTGGGGTGCTGGCGGTGCTGGTGGATCCGCTTCAACAGCTACTGTAGCTGGAAATCGTTCTGGAGGCGGTGGAGGTGCTGGTTCTTATGTTAAGAAAACCATCACAGTCGTTCCAGGAACCACTTACAATGTCATAGTAGGGCAAGGAGGATATAAAGGAAGTACACTTTCTGCCAATGGATATTATGGAAATCTAGGTGGAAGATCTGAGTTTTCGGGAGGAGCTATTGCTGCATTGGTAGCCAGTGGCGGTACTGGAGGGTCAGGAGCTGGAAGTGGAAATTTAAATGCTAATCCAGGAGGCGTTTTAGGTGGGGTTTATGGGTTTAATGTGACTGGAACTGGAACTGGTTATACTTCCTCATCAGTGGTCACTTTGACTGGAGGAGGAGGTTCAGGAGCAACAGCAGTTTCAGCTAGATCAGCTGGAGCAACTACTTATGTAGCAGCAACCAATCAAGGAACGGGTTATACCTCAAATCCTTCGGTATCGGTTTCTATTGGAGCTGGTCAGTCTTTTCTGGCCTATGCTAATCCGAACATTAATTCTACAGGAGCTGGAATTACAACTATTCTAGGTTCGAATGGTAGTGGTAGTTCAGCCTCATCTGGCGGAGCTGGTGGAATAAGTCCAGACGGACTCGCTGGTGGATCCGGCGGAACGGGAACTGCTATAGGCGGATATGTTGGAACGAGTGCTACAAATGTTGGAGCTGGCGGTGGTGGTGGTTTTTCTTTTTTTGAAGCTGTAGGAACAAATGCATCAGCAGCTGGTGGGGCAGGTGGAAATGGTAAAATTGTAATTACTTATTCCGCATCAATTAGTACGTATACATATACTGGGTCAGGAGATTTACATAATGTTTCCAATTGGAAAGATGGAAGCAATAACGCTCCAGTAGATTTCACATCAGATTTCCAACTATTCAAAATTAATTCTAATGCCACTACAACTGCTCCTTGGACCGTTTCAGGGGCTTCATCAAAAATAGTTGTTGGTGATGATACTCATACTGGCGTTTCATTAACCATAGCAAGTGGTTTTGGAATTAAAGCACCAATGGACGTAACCAACGGAAACAAAGTTTATGTTCAAGATGTAGTTCTAGTCGAGGGATCTACTACTTCCTATACTATGAATTTTCCAACTTTTGGTACTTTGGGAGATACTTCAGAGGTTCATTATCAAAATAGCACCGCAAATAATGCCTTGGTTAAAACGGCTTTTACGTATGGAAAATTATATATAGATGGAAATGGAACTGGCACGGTATTTTTTAGTGGAGCCACAAATCCAACCAATCATATTGTTAAAACCCTTTTTGAAGTGGCGACAGAATCTAAAGCTTATTTTTCTGAAATAAGTTATTATTATATGACTTTGAATTCGGGAGCTTCAGCCAATATATATGGAACGCTTAAATCCGGCAAAGTAGCTGGATTTGTGTCAAGTAATGTGGGAACAGCTGCTTCAACTTTTGGTTCTTTACAATTTATCGGAGCTGAAGCGCTAACGCTTGGGGCCAATAGCACGATAGAATTCAATAGAGCTACTAGTGTGTCAACTCAAACAATAACTCCTAGAACCGATTATAAAAATCTTATTGTAAGTGGTTTGGATAATATCAAATCATTTACTGGAGTTACAACGGTTAGCGGTACGTTAACACTTGATATTACAGGGACTAGTACTTCAACACTAGCCGCTGACTTAACCGTAAATGGCGTACTCAATTTTACTGCGGGTAAAATGACTACAGGAATTAACACCTTAACTATAGGAACCTCAGGAAGTATTACCGGAGCTGGAGCAGGAACAGGATGGGTTGTTGGAAATTTAATCAAACAAACCGCAAAAAATGCTAGTCCATCGTTTACTTATGCGATAGGAGATGCCACAAATTATACTCCAATATCGTTGACCTTTACAGGAAATAATACTGCAGCATTAACTGGTAGTATAAAAGCATCAACAACTGCGGGGGATTATTCGCAACTTGCAACCTCAGGTCTTGATAGCAATAAAACGGTAAACAGATCTTGGAATTTACTAAACAATGGTATTTCAGGATTTACCAATTATACGGTTAATCTTAATTATTCAACAACTGAAACCGATGCGGCTGCAACACCTGCTAATTTTGTGATTCGTAAATATGAAGGAACTACTTGGACATCCCCATCAACATTAGGAACACCAACAGATAGTAGTGCTTCGGCATCTGGAATTACAGGTTTTGGTGACTTTGCAGTAGGACAAATAGTTCCTTTAAGCACTTCGAATTTTGAATTAGAAAATGTAAAAATATTTCCAAATCCAGTAACTAATAATTTCGTAACCATTAGTTCTGCTATCCTTGAAGATATTAATGTTGCGGTATTTGATGTGTTGGGAAAACAAATTTCAAGTCAAAAATTGCAGAATAATAGATTAGATGTTTCGGGTTTAAAATCAGGAATATATCTATTGAAAATTTCTCAAAATGAAAAAACGACTACCGAAAAGTTAGTTATAAAATAAACACACCCTAATTAAACATCCTTTTTCTAACGGGAAAGGATGTTTTTTTTATTACTATCTCACCAATAAAATGAAACTTATATGAAAAATAAATACCATTTACAAATTCGTATTGTTATACTAACACTTTTTTTTGGATTAACTAAAAGTGTTTACGCGCAGCAATCGGTTTCATTCAATTCCCCGGTAAACACTAAAACAAGGCCAATTGAATTACAAATTAAAAAAACATATGAATTAGAAAAAGCGGGTGTTTTTGCGAGTAATGAATTCGACGGCGCGAGATTAAGCGACTTTATACAGGAAAACGACAGCACGGCTATTGTAATGATTAAACCAGAAAACACCCCTATTAACAATAGTGGTTACTATGCTTTCAACACTTGGTCCAGTTCGCCAAAGCCTTTTTATTTTACTTTTCAATACCCTAAAGGCTATAACCATAGGTATATTCCTAAGTTGAAAATAAACAATGATTGGAATGCTATTGATCCTTCATCAATTTATATGAAAGATAGTATTGTTACCATTAAGCTGAATTTAAGTAAAAACCCTATTCTTGTTGCTGCTCAAGAAGTCCAATCGTCCACAGATGTTAAAAATTGGTACACAAGTATTGTGGCGGGCAAAGAAGATTATGTTACCATTAAAAGCGCCGGAAAATCAGTGCTTGGTAAAAACATTCCAGTATTAGACATTTACAAAGGAGATCAAAAAAACAAAAAAATAATTGTTTTACTCACGCGTCAGCATCCACCAGAAACCACTGGATATTATGCTTTTCAAAGTTTTTTATCAACTATTTTAGATGGTTCAGAACTCTCAGATGTGTTTTTAAAAACATATCGGGTTATTGCCTTTCCAATAGCCAATCCAGACGGAGTTGATCTTGGACATTGGAGACATAATCATGGTGGAATTGATTTAAATAGGGATTGGTCTGTTTACAACCAACCAGAAATAAAACAAATTGTAAAATTCATCAATAATGCTTCTGAAGAAGATGAAGGTGCTGTAATTCTAGGGTTAGATTTTCATTCCACCAAAAAAGATATTTTTTACACCAATAAAAACAGAGCAAATACGTCCATGCCCAATTTCATAGATTATTGGTTTGCTGGATTAGAACGAAATATTCCAAATTATAAGGTCAATGAATCTTCTGTAAATAGCCAACAACCCGTTTCTAAAGGATGGTTTTTATACGGTCATGATGCCGTAGGAATTACTTATGAAATTGGCGATGCCACTCCTAAAGAAGACATTGTAATCAAAGGTCAGGTTTCTGCCAAAGAAATGATGAAACTCTTAGTATATATAATTAAACCATAAATTAGTAATCCCAAACTTTTAGAAAATGAATAAAAATTTGATTTTAACATTGTGCTTAACACTGTTTTTTGGTGGAATTGCTATTGCACAAAAAAGAGTAATAACCGGAACAGTAAATGACAAAGTTGGTCCACTGCCTGGAGCTACGATTATAGAGAAAGGAACTAAAGCTGGAACGACCACAGATTTAAATGGTAATTTCAGTTTAACAGTTTCTGGAGAAGACGCAATTATTACTGTAAATTTTTTGGGATTTACTGTACAGCAGATTGCTGTTAAAGACAAAATAAAACTAAATATTGTTTTGGAAGAAAATGCAGAAGCATTAAGTGAAGTAGTGGTCAATTCATTAGGACTTGAAGTGAATAAAAGGACTTTAGGTTCTACTTATACGAAAGTTACAGCCGATCAATTGTCAAATTCAGGAGAAATGAGTGTCATTAATTCTTTGCAAGGAAAGGCTTCTGGGGTTAGAATTGCAAGAGCTAATGGGGATCCTGGTGCAGGTTCTAACATACAAATTAGAGGGGCAAATACCATTAATGGAAACACACAACCATTAATTATTTTGGATGGTGTGCCTATAAGTAATGATAACATAAACGGCAATAGTAGCAATGTAGCTGGAACATCCCAGCAATCAAGATTGAACGATATTAATGAAGATGATATTGAGTCTATCACCGTTTTAAAAGGAGCATCAGCAGCCGCTGTTTGGGGGTCTGAAGCAGCCAATGGTGTTTTGGTAATTACCACAAAAAAGGGCAAAAAAACAGGAAAAATTAACATTGAATTTAAATCTACAGTCTCTTTTGATAAAATAGCACAGATGCATCCACTTCAATCCAATTATGGACAGGGCTCAGGAGGAGTTTTTGACTTGACTTCTGCGGTTTCTTGGGGGGATAAAATTGCTTCAAGATCGGGTGCAGCGGATGAGTATTATCCCAAAGATGAAAAAGGATATTTTGTTGGGACAGATGGATTAGAATATTTAATGATTAAAACCAAAAATTCTAAAAATACTTATGTTAATCAAAACCAAGACAAAGTATTCCAAGATGCCACTTCCATAAAAAACAATTTGAGTTTTGGAAATGCAAATGAAGATGGAAACTATCGGGTGAGTTTTGGTAGTATTGATCAAAAAGGATTTATTAACGAGAGCGATTATAAAAAGACCAATATTGGTTTTAACGGCAAATATATTTTTAATCCAAAATTGAGCATCACCACCAAATTCGATTATGCGCACACGCAATCCAATAGAATTCAACAGAATTCAAGTATTGCAGGATTGTTGTTAGGCTTGTTAAGAGGGGCACCGGATTTTGATATTTCGCAATATGTTGGGGATCACTATGACGCTACAGGAAAGTTGTTTCCCAAAAGACAACGTTCTTATAGAAACTCGATTGGAGAGAGTTCGAATCCTGGATATAACAACCCATTATGGACTTTATACAAGCAAAAAGCGCCTAATCAAGTCGATCGATTTATTTTTTCTACCGATTTGAATTACAAGGCAAATCATTGGTTGTCTATGAAATTTAGAGGAAGCTACGATACTTATAACGACGAAAGACGCTATTTTTCTCCTGTAAATTCAGCTAGTTTTACCGCAGGTTCCTTCCGATTGGACAACATTAATAATAAAATATTAAATTTTGATGTAATTGCTCAAACTAAAACGTTTAGTTTAACCAATAATTTAAACGGAAACTTTATTCTGGGCTATAACTTTAATGACCGAGACAGAAAAAGTGTGTATAACGAAGGACAAACCTTTCTTATTAATAGTATGACTCAGACTTTTGCTAATGTTTCACAGTTAGATCCTACGATTAATTTAACTAGAAAAATTGCCTCCTACAGAACTTACGTTACTTCATCCTTTGATTATAAAAAACAACTTTTTCTGAATAGTTCAGTTGCATTGGAAAAAGCATCAAGTATGTTGGGGTCTTTTATATATCCATCAGTTGATGCGTCTTGGGTTTTTTCTGATTTGAAAATTTTTGAAAATAAAAAAATTCTAACTTCTGGTAAAATAAGAACGGGTGTTGGTCAAGTGGGAGTAAAACCTAACCCGCACAAATTCCAAACAAATTACCAAACTCCTATTTATGAGGATTACGATGACCCTTTAAATTTATTCCTTTTTGGTGGCGGATTTAGTTACGACAGTGAGTTGGGGAATAGAAATTTAAAACCTGAAATTAAAACAGAATATGAATTAGGTGCCGATTTAAAATTTTTTAATAACCGTTTGACTTTAAGTGGGACGTATTATTACAACACTGTAGTGAATATTTTGCTAGACATTCCATTAACCCCAAGTACAGGGGCTAATTCCATCTATGGAAACGGGGGGGCTTTGCAAAATAAAGGCCTAGAATTTGATTTTGATTTGCAACTATTAAAATCAAAAAAAGGACTTAATGCTTCAGTTTATGGAAATTTCAATAACAATAAAAACGAAGTGACTGATGTTAAAGGCGCAACTTCACTTGAATTAACTACTGAGGCCATTAGTTCTAGGGCAGTAGTGGGTTACCAGTTAGGAACGCTATGGGGAACCCGAGCATTAAGAAATGCTGACGGAACCTTTACTTTAGATGCTAATGGATTTCCTCAATTAGACACTGAACAAGGAGTAATAGGGGATCCAAATCCAGATTGGCGAGGTGGTTTTGGTTTTAAAGCGGATTATAAAGGTTTTTTTGCAAATATAATGTTTGAAACCTCTCAAGGGGGAGATTTTGCGGAACGTACCCGCTTTATTTTAGGTAATTTTGGTACTTCCGCAGAAGTCGGGAATGAAGTGACACCATCTATAGCTATTAAAGACAGGAATGGTGTAATTTATCCTGCGGGTGTTCCCGTTCGTGGAAATATTAAAGATTTTGGGGCAGGGCCTGTTTTATTGAATGAAGCCTACTATACAACTATCGGTGGTGGTTTTGGTGCTTCTGTTATTAATGAATTTGCAGTAAATAACAATGCCTCATGGACGCGATTAAGCGAGTTAACTTTTGGTTATACCTTAAACTCAAAAGGATTTAAAAAGAAAACGAAGTTAGCCTCAATAACAGGGACGCTTACAGGTAGAAATTTAGCCATTTGGACTGACATTTTAGGAATAGACCCGCAAACCAATCAAACGGGTGTTGGTAATGGTTTTGGAATCGATTATTTTACAAATCCGGCATCTAAAACTTTTTTATTCACCTTACAAATTAAATATTAAGAGTTATGAAAACTAAATTAATTTCTGGAATAGTAATACTATTTTTAGTGCTTTCATGCGATAGTTCATTTGAAGACTTAAATTATAATTACAATAGTATAAACACGGATGAAGTTATTCCTCCTTCACTATTAATAAAAGGAACTATGTTGGCCGATATAGCTATAAATAATGGCCATCTGCAAAGAATTGCAGGGATGTGGACGGGTCAGTATAGAGGCGAAATTGCATTATATCTTGGACTATATAACTATGATATTTCATCATCAGAATCGAATAGCGATTGGACCTATTTGTATAACGGGATGTTAAAACAATTTAGTGAAATCAATAAATATTACACCACAAATGGATTGGATACCGAAGGACAATTAATAGTTGGGATTTGCAAAGTGCTAGAGGCAAACGCCGTGGGCACCGCTACTTCTATATGGGGAGACATTCCTTATTCTGAAGCGGCTAATCCCGCTATTAGCGACCCAGTATTTGACAAACAATCCGATATTTATAATGTTTTGCAAACCAAATTAGATGAAGCAATAGTATTGCTTAGCGCCCCAACTACAAAAAATATACTTGCTGAGGACATATTTTTTGGAGGGAATAAAGACAAATGGGTAAAAACCGCTTACACCTTAAAAGCGCGCTATTATTTGCAAACTAGAGATTATGTAGCAGCACGTGCTGCTGCTTTAAATGGAATTTCGGATTATGCAGGTACCATGAAATTTACGCCCCTAGTAACTGCGGCAACAGGAACAGAAAATTTATTGTATCGCTTTATGGCAGGAACTAGAAAAGGCTATTTATCAGTAACTAATACTTTTTGTAGAAATTTATTAGATACCCAAGCTAATTTCCCTTCTATTTCTAGAAGAAATACCAAAACAGATGAGGCGGCAAGAATGAAACATCTTGAGGCTGGAGCAATAATTGGGGGAAGTAGCACTAAAATTATCAATGGAGAATTGAAACCAATGGATTTAGTGACCTACCAAGAAAATTTATTGATATTAGCGGAAACAGGGGCTAGAACGGTTTCGTTGGCAGAAGGCTTACTTCAGTTAAACAAAGTTCGTGTTTTCTTAGCATCTGCTGATTCTTTCGATAAAAGATCCTCTGCAGATGTAAAAAAATATGACGCTTATGTTACGGCTGATTTTGCTGGCGGTGGAATGGAAAATTTGGACAACATTGATAGCAATAAAGCCTTATTAAGAGAAATCATTGAAGAGCGCTATGTAACTGGATTTGGCACCTTCATGCCTTGGAATGATGCAAGAAGACTGCGAAAAACCGAGTATGATATTGCCGTTCATTATCCTTTGAACAATGCGACAGCTACTCAACATCCAGAACGATTTGTTATTTCGCAAGATGAAATTAACGCCAATTCAAATATGCCAGGAGGACTAACCATTTATTCTCCAACAGAATTAAATGAATAAAAAATAATTTCATATGGATATTAAAGGTTGTTTAAGAAATCTTGACACCTTTTTATTTAAATTGAAAAATAAATAATTATGAAAAACCATACGTTATTTCTTGTGATACTTTTATTCGTATTGTTATCGTGTACTTCAAAGAGAAAGGTCGTAGCAGATTTAACCATTAAAAACGGAATGGTATATACTGGTTGTGATACGGTTTCTAAAAAAGTGACGATAGCCATAAAAGGGGATAGAATTATTTTTATAGGAAATGAAAAGTTGGTTAGATTAAAAACAGACAAAATTATAGATGCCAATGGACTGCTGGTTTGTCCCGGATTTATAGATCCACATACGCACGCTGACAAGGACTTGGTTAATGCCAAAACCTCTCAAAACTTGCCTTTTTTAATGCAGGGAATTACTACTGTTGTAGTGGGAAATGATGGAGAAAGTTATTTTCCTACTCAAAAATATAAAGAAATTTTTGAAAACAATGGTTTGGGAACAAACGTGGTTTTACTTGCAGGACATGGAACATTGAGGCAAGAAGTAATCGGAGATAGCAAAATAAAAGCAACTCCAGAGCAAATAAAAACAATGAAGAATTTGCTTCAAAAAGAGCTAAACTCAGGGGTTTTTGGTTTGTCAACAGGCTTATTTTATTCGCCAGGAAGTTATGCAGACACACAAGAAGTAATAGATTTAGCCAAGGTTGTTGCCAAAAAAGGGGGTATTTATGACACCCATTTACGAGATGAAAGTTCCTATTCCATTGGCTTAATTCCTTCCATTCAAGAGGCGATAGAAATTGGTAGAAAAGCAAAATTACCCATTCATATATCACATATAAAATGTTTAGGTGTTGATGTTTGGAATGAGAGTACGGCTATTATTGAACTGATAGAAAAAAGTCGAGCAGAAGGAATAGATGTTACCGCTAATCAATATCCTTATGATGCTTCTGCCACCGGGCTTAAAGCAGCAGTTGTTCCTAGATGGGCCGAAAGTGGCGGAAATGATTCGCTATTTTTAAGGTATAAAAACCCAGTACTAAAGTTTAAAATACTTGGTGAAACTAAAGAAAACATTACTCGCAGAGGTGGTCCAGACAAGTTACTTGTTGTAAAAGCACAAGAAGAGTCCTTTAATGGTAAAAATGTCGCAGAAATTGCTTCGATATTAAATGTATCCGCTGAAGAAGCCGTTTTTAAAATATTAGAAAAGGGATTTGCAAGAGTCGCATCATTCAATATGAATGAAAAGGATATTCAAAATTTCATGAAGCAATCCTGGGTAGTAACCGGCTCTGATGGCAATGAAGGTCATCCAAGAAAATACGGCTCGTTTCCTAAGAAATATAATAAATATGTTACGAATGACCATATAATTTCGGTTGCAAAGTTTATTAATGGGAGTACCTCTGAAACAGCAGCGATATTTAAAATACCAAAGCGAGGGAAAATAAAAGAGGGTTATTTTGCAGATATTATCATTTTTGACCCCAATACTTTCAAAGACAAAGCAGATTATATTGATGCGTTTCAATATGCCGAAGGATTAAAATACAGCATCATTAATGGAGTAACCGTTGTTGATAATGGCATTTACAATTCATTCCGACCGGGGAAAGTTTTAAAAAAACAGTAGTTATTGATTTAAAAAACGAAGTCAAATCTAGCTTTATAAAACATGCTCAATCTAAAAATAATTAGTCAAACAAAACCTTATAATTCAAACCTTAAATCTATCTTAACAATGAAAAAAATTCTATTATTATCGTTATATTTATTGGCCTTACAAAGTAATTGTTTTTCTCAAACAAAGCTATACGGCACTAATTCATACGTTGAATATCGAGTGGGAACCCTACCTATTGTAATAACGGTTCCACACGGGGGCTTTTTAACTCCATCATTAATCCCTGATAGAACGTGTAATGATCCTGTAACAGTTACAGATGCCTACACTATTGAAACTGCCGAAAAAATCTCTGCGGCACTTTTTTCAGCTACGGGTTTTTATCCTCATATTATTATATGTAATTTAAATCGCTCTAAATTAGATTGCAATAGAACTTTAGCTGAGGGCGCTTGTGGTAATTCCCGAGCAGAAACAGCTTGGAACGAATACCATAATTTTATCACAACGGCACAAAATGCAGCTAATTTGCAGTATAATAATAAAATCCTTTTAGTAGATTTACATGGTCACGGTCATGATATTCAACGAATAGAATTGGGCTACTTATTGAGTAGTGCTGAACTTAAATACACTGATGCAACTCTAAATACTACAGCATATATTAATCAAAGTTCAATCAAAAATTTAGCTTTAAACAATATTTATAATTACACTCATACAGAATTGTTGCGTGGGCCTAAATCTATGGGGACTTTATTAGCACTTGAAAATTATCCAGCAGTACCTAGTCAGCAAGATCCCTACCCTTTAGCGACAGAACCTTATTTCAGTGGAGGGTATACCACTGAAAATCATACTTGTTATAATGCAAACAGTACAACAAATGGGTTCCAAATGGAATTGAATTATGATGTAAGAAGCAGCAATACGAACAGAACTAATTTCGGTGAAAAATTTAAAGATGTACTATTAGAATATATTAAAACTCATATCGGCTTAGTTTTCGGAAGTTGTAAACCTTAGTCAATAAAAATTCTTATAAATTATTCGCTAAATTTATTATTATAAATTTAAACTCTATCTCTATATTAGAAATGCAAAGAATACTTTTAATACTATTATATTTATTTATTTCGCAAACAAATTGTTTTTCGCAAACAATACTCTATGGCACTAAATCGTACGTTGAATATCAAGTGGGAACCTTACCTATTGTTATATCGGTTCCACACGGAGGCTTTAGAATTCCAACTTTAATTCCTGATAGAACGTGTAATGACGCTGTAACAGTTACGGATGCCTATACTGTTGAAACTGCTGAAAAAATTTCTGCTGCACTTTTTGCAGCTACGGGCTGTTATCCTCATATTATTATTTGCAATTTAGATCGCTCTAAATTAGATTGCAATAGAACGTTAGCTGAAGGCGCTTGTGGGGATCTCCAGGCAGAAAAAGCTTGGAACGAATACCATAATTTTGTCACAACGGCTTTAAATACAGCTAATTCGCAGTATAATAATAAAGCCCTTTTAGTAGATTTACATGGTCACGGTCATGCTATTCAACGAATAGAATTGGGCTACTTATTGAGTGGTACAGAACTTAGGTACACTGATGCGACTCTAAATACGTCAACCTATATTAATCAAAGTTCAATAAAAAATCTAGCCTTGAACAATAGTAATAATTATACGCATTCACAATTGTTGCGTGGTCCTAAATCTATAGGTACATTACTTACAACTGCCGGATTCCCGGCGGTTCCTAGTCAGCAAGACCCCTACCCATTATTGGGAGAAAGTTATTTTAGTGGAGGGTACACCACTGAAACCCATACTTGTTTTGATCCGGCTATTACCAATAGTGGATTTCAAATGGAATTGAATTCTAATGTAAGAAGTACTACTGCTAACAGAACTAATTTCGCTGAACAATTTACAAAGGTAGTAATAGAATTCCTTACTACCCATACCAATGTAGTTATAGGCGGTTGTGCCACTTTAGGAATTGAAAGTCATACTGATTCAGAACTTATAATTTATCCCAATCCCTTAAAATCGGGCAGTCAACTTTTTTTAAAGGGATTAAAGGGGAATAACTTAAACTACCGAATTATTAATAATCTCGGCCAAGAAATAGCTAGAGGGAATGTAAGCAATGATAATGCAATAGAGATAAAAAATAACCTAGCCAAAGGAGTATATTTCGTTTCCATATCCAGTTTGGATGGTTTGGAAACCAAAAAAATAAAATTGCTGATTAATTAGTCCTTACCCAATCCAAAAGACGCAAGTATTATTTTTGTATTTTTTTTTAATTATTAAGAACAACAAAATGCTAAATTTTCAATGGTTTAACTATTTATTTAATAGGAGAATAAAATACATATTAGGGGCATTGTCGATAGTTTTTGTTTTTGGATGTAAATCCAATTATATAAATAAACCCACTGCATCAGTTTCTGATCAAAAAGAGAATATTGTTGCTGCCATTTTAAATAAAAAGGATAGTTTCTACTATACTAATTTTAATGATTATAATTATAAAGACAAAAGCTTGCCAATTGGTGTTTTTGACTCCGGTATTGGCGGATTAACGGTTTTGGACGCCATTGCAAATTATGATAAAAACAATAATAAAACACATAACAATGGCTCTGACGGTGCACCTGATTTTGAAAAAGAGTCTTTCGTTTATTTTGGTGACCAAGCAAACATGCCCTATGGAAATTATTCAGAAGTAAATAAAGTCGATTTATTAAAAGAACATATCATTAAAGATGCGCAATTTTTATTAAGCAATAAATATTATCCTACTGCCAATGATTTAAAAGCAAACACCGATAAAAAACCAGTTAAAGTGATTGTAATTGCCTGCAATACTGCAACAGCATACGGAAAAGAATTTATAGAAGAATTTATTGAAAAAGCCAAATTAGATATTAAGGTCATTGGTGTGATTGATGCGGGTGCCCGAGGCGTTTTAGAGACATTTCAAAAAAGTGAAGATGGTATTGTCGGAGTATTAGCCACTGTGGGGACAGTTTCTTCAAAGGGATATCCGAATACTATTTTGAAATTTAAAGATCAGCTGGGGTATACGGGAAAAATTGAGGTTTTCTCACAAGGAGGTCTTGGAATTGCGGAATCTGTCGATGAAGATAGGAACTACTTTAATAAGAATCTTACTCAGCCTAGAGAAGAGTATAAGGGACCTAGTTTAAATGGGCAAACTAAAATTGACAAAGCACTACTGAAAGTTTATAATTTTAATTTTGAAAAAAGCAAGATGCTTTGCGATTCAAAAAACGTGGATGATTGTGCTACTTTACAAATCAATGATGCCGAAAATTATGTTCGATTCCACCTGGTTTCTTTGTTGGAAAAAATAAGAATATCCAACACTAAAAATAAATTAAAAGCCATCGTTTTAGGCTGCACACATTATCCGTATTTAACTACTGAGATAAATTCAGTGTTACAAGAATTGTACAACTACAAAAATGAATTAGGTAATTATACTTATAGAGACTGTATGACCGAAAAAATCCAATTAATCGATCCTTCCATAAATACAGCCAAAGAATTATTTGAATATCTTAATAGTAAGTCGCTTTTTAATCCAAATGGCACTATTAACTCTAGCGAATTCTATATAAGTGTTCCAAACAAAAACAATAAAAATATCCAGATTAATAAAGAAGGTAGCTTTTTATACGATTACAAATATGGGAGAAAAGAAGGTGAAATTCAAGAATATACCAAGACAGTTCCTTTTAGCAGAAGCAACATTTCCGATGACATAGTAAGTCGTTTGCATACTAAAATCCCCAATTTATTTGAATTGATAAGCATTTTTAATAATAAAAGTAAAAAAACGGGTTTTTTAAAAGATAATGAAAAAATAGGATCCTAGTTGTATTACCTGCGTTTTGCAAAATGTTCCGTTGGCTTATGGCGAACCCGTATTTGATAAAAGGCATGAAAGACTTTGAGGACAACAATCTATACAATTATGACGGTAAAGCGATTTTACCAATTGTTCTCGCCGATTTTTATTTAAGTAACAAAATTTAACAATAGTAGTATTAACAGCCAATCCTGCATTCGAGTGCAATAAGGGCAAGGCACAAAATCCAAATTAAGTATGAACAATCCCGAAGTAAAAAAACAATCCCAAAAAGGGAACTTAACTTTTCAAATCCTAATCGCGATGCTATTAGGCGGAATACTTGGAATTATAATTCACAACAACCTTACTGAAGATAGTGCAAAAGAATTCAGCGGCTATATCAAATTGCTCGCCACCATATTTATCCGATTGGTTCAAATGATAATATCCCCCTTAGTATTCTCAACCTTAGTGGTCGGAATTGCTAAACTTGGCGACATCAAAGCCGTTGGAAGAATTGGAGGAAAAGCAATGGGGTGGTTTTTTACTGCTTCCTTTATCTCATTGTTAATAGGAATGTTTTGGGTGAATGTTTTGCAGCCAGGCGAAGGGTTAAATTTGTCAAATATTGATGTAACCACGGCTAGCGAAGTTACCGAGAAGACGCAAGGATTTTCGGCGCAAAATTTCATTGAACACATTATTCCTAAAAGTATTGTGGAAGCAATGGCAACAAATGAAATCCTACAAATCGTTATTTTCTCTATCTTTTTTGGATTGGCTGCAGCCGCAATTGGCGAGAATTCAAAACCTGTTGTCAATGCCTTAGATAAATTATCCCACATCGTTTTAAAAATGGTGAATTATGTCATGAAATTCGCCCCAATTGGAGTTTTTGGCGCCATTGCAGGAGTATTTGCCATTAGAGATTTCAACGAATTAGTATTAACCTACGCCAAATTTTTCGGGTCCTTTTTGGTTGGAATTGCTACGCTTTGGTTTATTTTGGTTTTGGTGGGATATATTTTTCTGAAATCGAAAATGAGTGCTTTACTAAAAAGAATTGTCAGCCCAATCGTAATTGCCTTTAGCACCACAAGTTCTGAAGCGGTATTTCCAAAACTTACTGAAGAATTAGAACGTTTTGGGGTGAAAGACAGAATCGTTTCTTTTATGTTGCCCCTGGGCTATTCCTTTAACCTTGACGGAAGCATGATGTATATGACTTTTGCGAGTATTTTTATCGCTCAAGCTTATGGTGTTCCATTGGATTTACCAACACAATTCACCATGCTTTTTGTTCTAATGCTTACTAGCAAAGGGATTGCAGGAGTTCCAAGAGCGAGTTTAGTGGTGGTTGCCGCTACATGTGGAATGTTCAAAATCCCAATTGAAGGAATTGCTTTAATACTCCCGATCGATCATTTTTGCGATATGTTCCGCAGTGGAACTAATGTTTTAGGAAATGCATTAGCCACTTCTGTTGTTGGAAAATGGGAGGAAGAGTAACTAAAAAGCAGTGTCTAGCACTAAAAAATTAAATAGTATTAAAACGGTTTTTGAAGAACTTAAAAAGCAGTATCGTTAAATTACTTCATTGAATTTTAGTATATGTGTAAAAATATAGCCCTTAAAAAACAAATTGCGCAATTTTACTCTAAAAAAATTTTTTTAAAAAAAAAATATTTATTATGTTTGCCAACTATTACGATTTCGAATAAAAAACTAATACTAACCTAAAACAAATTATTATGAAATTAAATTTACAATTAACAAAACGGCTTCGGAATTTTTATTCCTTGATTGGGCTGTTCGTGCTGCTATTTTCTAGCAATGCCAATGCGCAAACTATTACGCCTTACACTACTTCAACAACTTGGCTATGTCCTGCCGGTGTTTTCTCCGTTCAGGTGGAATGTTGGGGCGCTGGAGGTGGCGGGGGTGGTGCTTCACAGGCATCAAGTACAGGGAATCGTTCCGGAGGCGGAGGAGGCGCTGGTTCTTATGTTAAGAAAACAATTACGGTCGTTCCAGGAACCACGTACACTGTTACTGTTGGGGCGGGCGGAGCCAAGGGAGGAGTTTCTGGTGCATCAGGGTATTATGGATTTCCAGGGGGTAAATCGGAATTTTCGGGACCATCTATCACTGCGCTAACTGCCAGTGGAGGAACTGGAGGAACTGGAGCTGGAATCTCGAATCTTAATACAAATCCAGGGGGAGTTTTAGGAGGAGTTTATGGATTTACTGTGTCTGGAACCAAAACAACCTCTTACACTACACTTTCCGTTGTTAGTTTAACAGGTGGTAGTGGCTCAGGGACAGCTACTGCTTATAATGTAAGCACTGGCGCTATAGTCTATATGGCAGCAACTAATCAAGGAACGGGATATACAACCGCCCCTTCGGTGGCAGTTTCAATTGGAGCTGGTCAAACTTTTACGGCCTTGGTCAATCCAAACATTAATTCTTCAGGAGCAGAAACAATTACTCTAGGCTTAAGTGGTAGCGCTAGTTCGGCATCCGCTGGTGGAGCTGGTGGAGCAAGTCCAGACGGACTCGGGGGTACTTTGGCGGGTGCTGCTGGCGGAACGGGTA
>CAMBZB010000033.1 GCA_945872245.1 Flavobacterium psychrophilum | reverse complement strand
TATACTATGAGGTATTAATCCAAATTTCTCTGGGCTATCCCTCTGCAAAAGGTAGATTGCATACGCGTTACGCACCCGTGCGCCGGTCTCTAGTATTGCTACTATACCCCTCGACTTGCATGTGTTAAGCCTGCCGCTAGCGTTCATCCTGAGCCAGGATCAAACTCTTCATCGTATATTATTTGCTTAATTTCTTAAGCTACTTATTATGCGACTCAAATTCTAGTGGTTTTTTAAATCTTTCGATTCTCTTACTCTCTTTATTTGTGTTTTAAGATCTCTCCTAAAACGGCTGTCAATTCAATATGTCTAAGAACTTTCGTTTTCTATTTTTTTTCGCTTATCTCTCAAAGCGGGTGCAAAAGTAACTAACTCTTTTTTATCTGGCAAGAAAAAAATATTTTATTTTTTTCTAAAATGCTTTTATCGAATTTTTGATTTTTCAGGAAGGCTAAGATACAAATCCTTTACTCCTCCAACAAACTATTATCCGTTTTTTTCTCTTTGATTTAAAAGAACGTCTGCTGCAATGCGGGTGCAAAAGTAGTGCGTTTATTCAGTTTTACAACCCCCTTTTCTATTCTTTTTTTAAAGTATTTTTTAATGAACTGAAAGCGTGTGGGTTGGATGAAGAGGTTTTTCAAAATCACAATGATACAATCAAAATTTGCGGTTGAATCATCTGCCCTAGCCCCTGTAGAAGTGGAAATCCAACGCTCTTTGGCGTGGATTGTAATGAATGGCGGGAAATAGCTCCAAGAAAAAAATATTTATTTAAATCCCTAATCGAACCGGATGGCCTTTACCGGAGAAATTTTGGTTATAATGTAAGAAGGAATCAATAATACCATAAAACAAACTGTAATCGTGAGTAGATTTAGCAGCAGTATGTATCCCCAGTTAAGATAGACTGGCGCCTGATTTACATAATAATTCTCGGGATTAAGTTGTATTACACCAGAATAGCGTTGCATAAGAAGCAATGAAATACCGATTAGATTCCCCCAAAATAGTCCTCTTATTATAAGATAGAAGGCGTTGTATAAAAATATTTTTCTTACGGACCAATTGTTAGTACCTAACGCCTTAAGTATTCCTATCATCTGGGTTCGTTCGAGAATGAGGACCAATAATGCCACAACCATATTGATAGTGGCGACCAAAATCATTACCGCCAATATAATTATGATATTAAAATCAAAGAGTTTTAGCCACTCAAATATGTAACTGTATTTTTCGATTATGGTTTTGGTGTCTAGTGTAGATGCCGTTTGCTGGTATACTTCTTCACCCACCGTCTTGATTTTATCAAAATCATTCACAAATACCTCAAAAGCGCCGACTTGATCTGGCCTCCATTTATTGATGCGTTGTATGTGTCGAATGTCTCCAATTATATAAGTGGCGTCAAATTCCTGAAACCCAGAATTGAAAATTCCAGTGATTTTAAATCTTCGGATATTTGGGGGTTGATTTTGATTTTCTTTGATGAAAAATGTATTAAAGTTGTCGCCGACCTTAAGATTTAACCTATTGGCAAGAAACTGAGAAATAAGCACTTCTTGATTAATTCCTCTTGAATAATCTGGCAATCTTCCTGAAATAATAAATTCTTTGATATTATTCCATTGATAATCCGCACCAACACCTTTGAGAATTATTCCCTCGAAAGCGGTTTCGGTTCTAATAATCCCCGCTTTACTCGCAATGGCTTGAACGTGGCTTACTTCTGGAACTGATGTGAATTTTGGATAAAAATCTTGTTTCTTGGAGATGGGAACCAGCGTGACTTCAGACTGATTGTTGTCGTAATTCGATATGATAATATGTCCGTTGAAGGCGGAAACTTTTTCACGAATTTTTTGCTGAAGCCCAATTCCGGTGGCTACCGAAACAATCATCATAATCATTCCGATAGCAATTGCCGAAATGGCTATTTTTATTATGGGTGCAGATATGCTACTTTTAAAATGTTTAGCAGTTATGAGTCGTTTGGCTATGAAATATTCTAGATTCAATTTGATTCGGTTTCTAATATGAATTTACTTTTCTTATGCCAAAAGTACAGCTTAAACACGAATGACCTTTAATAATTGACTTTAAATTTACACAGTTCATTTAGGCTATTTCTGAAATAAGCAACCCTTTACATTGGCATTTTCTTCTTCATTTCTTCGACAATATTGAATGCTGCAGGGCAAATTGCCACGTTTTGCAAAGTCAAATCAGAAATTTGCTGAAACTTCTTCCTGTCGGTGTGGGGAAATTCGCGACAGGCTTTTGGACGGACGTCATAAATAAAGCAAGTATTGTCAATGTCCAAGAAAGTACAAGGAACTCTTTGCAGCACATAATCTTTGTCTTCGTCAATGCGCAAATATTGGTCGATGAATTGTTGTGGTTTTTGTCGCAGGTGTTTTGAAATACGTTCCACATCAGCCGAAGTGAATAAAGGGCCGGTAGTTTTGCAACAATTGGCACATTTCAAACAATCGGTTTTTTTAAATTCGGAATCGTGTAAATCCTGCATCACGTAATCCAAGTTTTTTGGTACCTTTTTTTTCAACTTATCAAAATACTTTTTGTTTTCGATATGCTTATCTTTGGCCTCTTTAGGAAGATTGTCTAGGATTTTTTTCAAGTTTAATATTTAAAATGGTGACACAAAAGTAGAAAATTAATATTGAAAAACACACCCCTAACCCCTCTCAAGAGGGGAATTAAAACACTGAAACCTGAAACTAAAATTTATGAAAGACCTTTTCGGAAAAGCCATACTCGACTTTCAAACCAGTAATTCTCCAGAGGATTTAATTACCGAAACTTCCATTTCTGAAGCGGATGAAATGAGCGTTGCCTATCTTTTTAGAAGCTATGAGGAAATGCCAAAATTGGAGCAAAAAGCGTTACAATTGGCAAAAGGCAAAATTCTGGATGTAGGTTGTGGCGCAGGAAGTCATAGTTTGACGTTGCAAAACGAAAGAAAACTTGACGTCACATCCATTGATATTTCTCCAAATGCCATTGAAGCTTGCCAACTTCGTGGTTTGAAAAAAGCCAAAGTGCAAGATGTAATGACAGTGGAAAACGAAAAATTCGATACCATTTTATTATTGATGAATGGAACGGGGATTTTTGGAACACTAAAGGAAACTCCCCTGTTTTTAGAAAAATTAAAAAGTCTTTTGAACCCAAGCGGTCAAATTCTCATTGACTCCTCGGACATTATCTATATGTTTGACGATGATGATGACGGTGGGAAATGGATTACTGGAAATGGTTATTATGGCGAATTGACATTTACAGTTTCGTACAAAAGTGAAATCGAAGAAACCTTCCCTTGGCTTTATCTTGATTATAATACTTTACAAAATGCGGCTTTTGCCAATGGATTACATTGCGAATTAGTTTTGGAAGGAGGACATTATGATTATTTGGCGATGCTTAGCTTCTAAACAAAAATCAGAAAAATCAAACACTAGCTATTTTTTTGACTTTTCTGATTTTATTTAAGGAACTGCAATCCTTAACGGAAAATAATATTTCACTTTAACCGGTTTACCATCCTTTATAGACGCCTTCCATTTACCATTTGTTGTCTTTAAAACTCTAATTAATTCTTCAGCCGTTCCATAACCTACATTTTCAACTATCTTAAAATCGCCAATACTCCCATCTTCATTAACAACAAAATTAACAAGCACTTTGCCCTTCAAACCTGGCACATCAGGAAGTCTGTAATTCTGCGCTACATATTGATACAATTTTGTCTCTTTAGGAACAGGAACAACATCCTCCTTGATTTTAGCAATTAATAAACTATCACTCTGTTTTGTTTCTTGCCCTAAAGAAATTTGGATAAAACAAATAAAAACTATTAAGAAAAATATTTTATTCATAATTTAAGGAATATTCAAATATTTATGTGTTTGTAAAGATACACGCCATTTTGGATTGTTCATTACGTAATCAACGATAAGCGGCGTTATTTCTTCCTTTTTACTCCATTCAGGTTGGAGGAATAATATGGCATTTTTGTTTACTTTTTCAGCTTGCTCTTCGGCGAAAATGAAATCGTGTTTGTTGTAAATAATGACTTTCAATTCGTGGGCTTTGTCGTAAACGGTTTGGGTCGGTAATTTGTTTTTCTTCGGCGAAAGACAAATCCAGTCCCATTTTCCTGAAAGTTCATATGCTCCAGAAGTTTCGATATGTACTTTCAAGTTATGTTCTTTTAACTTTTGAGTGAGCAGGGTCATATCCCACATCAAAGGTTCACCTCCAGTTACCACAATAGTATCGGCATATTTTATAGCATTGGCAACAATCAAATCAATACTTGTTGGAGGATGTAATTCGGCATTCCAGCTTTCTTTAACATCACACCAATGACAACCCACATCGCAGCCACCGATTCTTATGAAATAAGCCGCTGTTCCGGTATGAAAACCTTCACCTTGAATAGTGTAGAATTCTTCCATCAAAGGGAGCATAGTGCCTTTATTAACTTCTAATTGGATTTCTTTTGATAGCATTTCATAATTTTGAAGGGCGAAGATAGTGAATTTAAAAATTGAGGTATACCCATAAAAAAACCGATAGGTTTAAACTATCGGTTTTAAATATTTAAAATAGGTATTATTTTAAGAAGGCCAATAAATCTAAAGCACGCTTATCGGTTGGATCTAATTCTAATGATTTATTTACGTATTCTTTTGCTTTTGCTTTATCAGAAGTCAAATAAGTTGACGCAATATTGTTATAGGACTCTATAAATTTTTTCTTTACTAATGGTTTAACAAGTTCTTCAGGGCCTTTTTCAGTTGCTTTTGCTATAAAATCTTCGTAATTTTTCTTCATTACTTCATTATTTTCTAACAATGCATTTGTTCTTGCTCTATACAAATATGCATCTTGATAGGTTGGAGATGCTTTTGCTACTTTTTCAAAAGCACCATCTGCTTTTAGTAAGGCTGGCTTATCAATAACTACATCCTTCTTTAGATTCGCATAATAAATTGACAAACCATAATAAATATTATCATCCACATAATTCTTAGACTCTGCATTTGTTGTTCCTAATTCAAATATTGACGAAGCTTCTTTGTATAATTTTTGTGTAAATAACTTTTTACCAATTTCATTCAAATCTTCCACTGCCAAAGGCTCCATTTCAATTGCTTTTTTGATATCTGTCACACCTGAATTGAATGCGGTTGGATCTAAAGACAATCCGTCAGCACTTGTTCCTTTTTTAATTTTGGCCAAGCCCAAATAAAAAAAATCTTTTGCAATTATTTTATTGGACGGATTAGAAGTGAAAGATTCCAATGATTTAATAGCAACATCAATATTACCGTTTTCATAAGCAGAATAGCCTAAATAACGATAAATTCTCGGATTAACTTTGTCCAATTCAATCATTTTATTGGCCTCAACTTCGAGCGCAGCATAATCCTTTACAAGAATAAGAAAGTCAGCATGACGCATTCTGGAATTTAAAGAATAATCCGTAAGGCTCATGTATTTCTCATAATAACCGATAGCGGTTGTCATATACTCTGCGCGTTTTGACGGTTTATTCATCCCCCATTTGTAATAGGTTTCGGCTAATTCTCTATACACAGGTCCATAATTTGGGCTTAGAGCTATCACTTCATTGAAGGCTTTAAAAGCTTCATCATAAGATTTTGCGCCTTTTAATAGGACTCCCAATTGCATTTTTGCTCTAATTAAGGTGTTGTCCGTTTGAAAAGCATTTCTGTAAGCCGCATAAGCTTCATTTTGATTTTTATCCCCATAATAGGCGTCTCCCAAACCCAGCTGAATTTGAGCGTCCATCGGATTTACCAATTTAGCCTTGTTTAAAAAAGTAAGCGCTGTTTTATAATCTGGTTTTGAAATGTTCATGTACGCCCTCCCGATGTAAATATTCTCTTCTACATCTTTCTTTCTCATATCTTTCGTGGCTAGGGAAAAAAGAGCCTGTGCCGCGGTTGCATTACCATTATCCAACTCTATTTGACCTAATCCAATATAATTAAATTTGGCGCCCTCTGTCCCAGCCAATCCATTTTGGAAATAAATTTTGGCAGAGTCCACAACGCTTTGAGTAAGATAAACATTACCTAAAAGAAATGCAGCCTTTCCGTTTGAAGGTTTGGTTTGAATAACCAATTTTAATATTGATTTTGCTTTTTCGAATTGTTCCGCATCAATTGCCTTTTTTGCCTGATCCATATCTTGACCGAAGCCAAACGTCACTGAAGTTAATAAAGCAACCGTAAAAAATTTAAATTTGTTCATCTATATTATATTAATTTATTTTTTTTCATTGTAGACACCATGTCTAACATTAATTCTTCGACTAGGAATTCTTACGGGTAATAATCCCGATTTGAGAATTATTCTTTGTCCAATGTCACCGGCAACGAATGAGGCAAAACCCATTCCAAGACCAGAATATCCCTGACCATTGATGATGTACAAATCACGTGCCAAAGGATATTTCCCTTCCGCAATATTGTTTTGGCTTGGTGCGTAATAATTTTCACCTGTAAGACCTTTTACACTTAATACATTTACCTTATCGACAAATTTTTTCATTTCTGGCATGGGTTGAAATAACCAATTTACACCAACCACACCAATCATTCCTTGGTTTTGAGCTACAAATTTAATAACCTCATCATTTGTTTTAAACGAATAGACTCCGTTTTCAGGAATGGACTGTATTCTGGCTAATGAATTCATATAACGAACCGTACTCGAATTTGGATTATCAAATACAAGGCCTCGGATAGCAGAGCTTGGTTTGCCTTGCATAAACTCAACAACGTTCTTTAAATCAATTAAAGTATCCTTAGTGCTTTTATTCGAAATAAAGGCGATAGCATCTGTTGCAAATTTAGTAATTTTTGGGGTTATTTTTTTTTGCTCAAAAATTTTATTTTCCTCACTAGTTAAATTTCGGGTCAAGACGGCAATAGCCGATTTTTGCTTGAACAAGGAGATGAGTGTTTCTGACTCTGATTTAGAAACAAGTTTAACTTTGGCTTCATAATTACTTTCAAAAACGGCTACCTGATCTTCCATAATCGGAGTTAAGGTTTCATCTACAAAAATGGTTGTGGAACCTTTTAAAATTGATTCTTTATCAGGTTTCTTTTGTTCTTTTTGATTACACATCACAAATAAAAGACTAAAGAAAATTAGACTATACATTTTACTCTTTTTATACATCATTAATCATTGTTTGAATTAAAAAATCTATAAAACCTTAAGAACGAATAAACAATTAGAACAACCCCAAAAGCCATTCTATACATTGGCTGCATAACTAAAGGGAAATTCTTCCAGAATATTATAATTAAACCTAATACAAGATATGCCAAAAAAATCGATATTCCTATAACGAGAAGAAATCGCTCTTTGAGCGATTTCTTCTGAAAATTATTAAATGTATTTTTTAACATTATTCTGCAGATTGAAGACTGATTGGTAAGCTAAAAGTACATCTAACCTTTTTACCATTTTGTTCACCAGGATTCCATCTTGGAGTAGCCTTAAGCACTCGGATAGCTTCTTTCCCAGTCCCGTAACCAATATCTCTAAGAACTTTAATATCCGTTAACGAACCATCTTTTTCTACTACAAAAGTAACATACACCTTACCTTTAAGTCCTTCTTCGTCTGGCATATTGTAATTTTTTTGGACAAAAGAATAAAATTTTTCTATTCCTCCAGGAAACTCAGGTTTTACTTCAATACCTGCTGTATTGTATACCGTGTTATCTTCTTCTACCACTGCAGCTACCCCAGTTCCCACTGGCTCAACAGTTAAATCAGCATCTGGATCTCCTTTTATGGTTTCTTTTCCGATAGTTTTGTCTTTGATTTCTTTGATTACAACAATCTCTTCAACTACTTCTTCCGCTTTTGCTACTACTGGCTTTACAAATTTAACCTGATCCACTTTTGGCGGAGGGGGAGGTGGCGGGGGAAGATTTTCTTTCGGTTTCTCTTTTGGAGGTAACTTTACAGTAGTGATTTTTTGATCTAAGGTAGTCTCTTCAGAAGAATCAGGAATCATTCTCAAAATTGTTGGAATGCTGACTGCTATCCCAAAAACAAGTGTGCCGATGATAAAGGCCCTAATGGTGTTCTTGGTAATTGATTTTCTTAATTCATAAGCACCGTAGTTTTTGTTACGACCCTCGAAAACAATTTCAAGCCATTGATTTTTTAATAAATCTAATTTCATATTTCTTAATTATAAGTTATTGGGTCATAAGAACACATCTTATTTTCCTTCTAACAATTTCTTTTCTTCCGGTGAAAAATCATTTACAATAGCATACGTTGGCACATCAACAATTGCCATTTCATCTAGTATATCTACCAAATTACGGTAATTTGACTTCTTACCTGGTTTAATAATCACAATCATACCATTTTTTGGTTTCCCTTTTGCAGTTGAATAAGCCAAAACGGATGCTTTTCTTGCCAATAATTCTTTACGAATTCCTTCTTTTCCGTAAGTAAAGTCTTTTGGTGCTCCTCCAGCAACGGGAGTCGCTAATAGACCAACGTAACGAACCAACTTGTCATTATCGCCCAACAAGATTGTCATCGTTCGATTTTCGTCCACTTTGATTGGCTTTTCGGTAGGGTCATCTTGTTTGTCCGGCAAGCCCAAATTCATCGATTGTGGTTTAGACAAAGTAGTGGTAAGCATAAAAAAGGTAATTAACAAGAAGGCCAAATCCACCATAGCAGTTAAATCTACTTTTGAATTTTGCTTCTTACTTCTTACTTTTTTATCTTTTTTTCCTCCACCGTCGCCTGTATTTAATTCAGCCATTTTAGTGTATGTGTTTTTTTAATTAAAAATCTTTTCCTCTTAAACCAGTAACCAAACTAAAGCTATTGATTTTTTGATCTTGTAAAATATCCATCACTTTTCGAATAGCTGGATATTCTTCTCTAGCATCTCCTTTGATGGCAATTTGTAATTCCTTGTCATTGATCTCAATATTTGCAATACGGGCATTTTGAACCCATTGTGCTAATTGGTTGTCAAGTGAATCTTTTGGAACACCCGGTTGATTGGCCTTGCTCCTCTCTGAGCTTTTCATTTCAATGATACTTTTCAGGCTCTCTATAGGCACTCCAAAACCTTCCATTAATGCAAATTTATCTTTGTCATCATCTGTGAATTCAACTCCGTATTTTTGAGCCATCAATTCAAGAGTTCTTTTGCGAATTTCTCTTCCTTTCAAATCAAAGAATACTTTTCCTTTTCCAATAGTTAAGGTAGCCAAATCTGTTTCGGGCAATTTAGTTTGTACAGTCGATGCCGGCGTATCCACAGGCAATGCTTCAGGTATTTTAGCCGTAGCGGTCAAAATAAAAAAAGTAAGCAGAAGAAAAGCCACATCACACATAGCCGTCATATCAATAGACGCTGCTTTTTTGGACGTTTTTACAGCCATTAAATTTATATTTAAATTTATTAAGAAAACAACTTTACACTATGTACAAAGCTATTATCTTAAAAATTATTACTAATTATTTTTTTGTACCTCTGTAGTGTCTGTATGTATTCACGATTGTAGAACCAGCCTCATCGATAGAATAAGTCAACGTGTCAATTTTTGAAGTGAAAAAGTTGTAAACAACAATTGCTAATGCAGATGTAGAGATTCCTGTTGCAGTATTGATAAGTGCTTCAGAAATACCATTTGCCAACATCGCTTGGTCAGGAGTTCCTGAGCTAGCCAAAGCACCAAATGCTTTAATCATACCCGTTACCGTTCCTAATAATCCCGCAAGAGTCCCTAAAGAAACTAATGTAGAAAGAATAGTCATGTGTTTTTCTAACATTGGCATTTCAAGTGAAGTAGCTTCTTCAATTTCTTTATGGATTGTTTCAGATGCAGCTTCGCTATCTAAACCTTCTTTTTTTACATCTTGGTATTTAACTAAAGCGGATCTAATTGCATTTGCAACAGAACCCTGTTGTTTGTCACAAGAAGAAATCGCTCCTTCAATATCCCCAGAAGTGATGCTTGACTGTACATTTTTCATGAAAAGATCAAGATTCCCTTTACCTGCTGCCTTAGAAATAACAGAAAAACGTTCGAATGAAAAAACAATCACCATTAAAAGCAATCCCATCAAAACTGGTACAATTGGACCTCCTTTATAAACCATTGCTAAATAATTTCCTGGTAGTGGATGGCCTGTATTAACCCCTCCTTCAAAATTTGCACCATCACCCATTATGAATGTCCAAATTAACCATCCTGCAAAAATACAAGATACAATGATTATTCCTGAAATCATTCCTCCTAAACCTGAACCACCTTCTTTTTTAACGTTTGTCATTTTTTTTTAATTTTAATAGTTGTAAATAATTTATTTTTTAATTGTGATATTATTGATTGGGAGCAAATTTAATTTTTTAGTTTAAATAAAAAAACTTTTTTATATTTTTAAATTGTTAATTAAATCAGAAATGTTTTCGATGCCATTTTATTCTATTAAAAACTGCAGGTTTTATGTACTATAAATCGTCTTTAGCCCTGTATAAATAGCATTTTTTTGATTTACAAATTGATTTTTATACCTAAAGAAGCATTGATATAAAAAAAGTATTTATTTTCAGTTTATCAATATTTTGCATCGATTTTCAATTGAAATTATAATCTAATCAAACGAACGCGTTAACAACAAAATTGATTTAAATTTTAATATGCAAAACGGTTTGTTTCATACCAATTGTAAAAGACAAAAGAAATTGCTTTTGACTGTTCTCGAGTTTTAGTTGTTGAATCTATCAGTTACTTTACGCCGCTTATTTTCAACTATTTTGAAATTATTATTGTAAAATTAAAATATTTTTATTGAATTTAAAGCATGTTTGATTAGGCAAAAGTATCTTTGCTAAAAATAAAAAAGATGAAGCATATCTCAAGGGAAAATATTTCCAAAATGGAAAAAATAGAACGGTTGAATTTAATCAATTCTTGCACTGGATATAAATCAGCAAATCTAATTGCCACAAAATCGGTGGACGGCAAACCGAACGTGGCTATTTTTAGCAGTATCACCCATTTAGGCAGCGAACCAGCATTAATTGGATTCATTATGCGTCCAACAACGGTTCCTAGAGATACTTATAAAAACATTAAGGAAACCGGCTTTTTTACCGTGAATCACATTACGGTTGATATGATTGCAGACGCACATCATACATCGGCAAATTACGAATTGGGTATTTCAGAATTTGACAAAACAAACCTCGAAGAAGAATACAAGGATGATATTGAAATTCCATTTGTAAAAGGAAGTCCCGTTCAGTTGTATTGCAAATATGTGAATGAATATTACATCAAGGAAAACGACACTATTCAAATCATAGCTTCAATTGAAAACTTGTTTTTTGATAAAAACCTGCAACACGAGGATGGCTGGCTGCAAATTGACAAAGGCAATGTTATTGCTTTGAACGGACTCGATGGCTATTGCTTGCCAAAGTTGGTGGATCGCTTTCAATACGCCAGAAAAGATATTCCTTCAAAATCATTTTTCACAAAATAAAAAATCTCGTCATTGCTGACGAGATTTAGATTCCTCACCCCAGTCCTCTCCAAACCTGTCTGCCGACAGGCAGAGGAGAGGGAGGAGAAAATATGTTTTTAGATGATTAACATCGCATCCCCGTAAGAATAGAATTTATATTGTTCTTTAATCGCTTCGTCGTAAGCTCTTTTCATTAAATCGTGTCCACAAAAAGCAGAAATCATCATTAATAAAGTTGATTTTGGCGTGTGGAAATTCGTAATCATACACGTTGCCAAGCTAAAATCGTGAGGAGGAAAAATAAATTTATTGGTCCATCCTTCAAAAGGATTCAGCGTTCTTTGTGAAGAAACAGAACTTTCAATAGCACGCATGGAAGTAGTTCCAACGGCACAAATGCGACTTCTGCTTGCTTTTGCATTGTTGACAATATCACAGGCTACTTGAGTAATTTTCAATTCTTCAGAATCCATTTTGTGTTTTGACAAATCTTCAACCTCAACAGGATTAAAAGTCCCCAAACCAACGTGAAGGGTCACTTCGGCAAATTTAACCCCCTTTATTTCCAGTTTTTTCAACAAATGTTTAGAAAAATGCAGCCCAGCAGTTGGCGCTGCAACAGCTCCTTCTTCTTTGGCATAAATTGTTTGGTAACGGTCCGCATCTTCAGGAGTTACTTCTCTGTTGATGTATTTTGGAATTGGAGTTTCGCCAAGTTCAGTCAATTTGTTTCTGAATTCTTCGTAAGAACCGTCAAATAAAAAACGTAAGGTTCTGCCTCGTGAAGTTGTATTGTCAATTACTTCAGCAACTAATGAATCGTCATCACCAAAATATAATTTATTTCCAATTCTAATTTTACGGGCTGGATCGACTAATACATCCCAAAGACGTTGTTCTGCATTCAATTCTCTAAGTAAAAAAACTTCGATTCTCGCTCCTGTTTTTTCTTTATTTCCGTACAAACGAGCTGGGAAAACTTTTGTGTTATTTAGAACTAAGACATCGCCTTCATCAAAATAATCAATAACATCCTTAAATGTTTTGTGTTCTATAGTTTGTTTTTTACGGTCAATAACCATTAAACGAGATTCATCCCTATTTTCGGCTGGGTGTTCCGCAAGAAGTTCTTTTGGTAAATTGAATTGAAAATGTGATAATTTCATCTTTTGAGTTTAGAAGTTTATGGCTTTGTAAATTTAGTTTTACTAAATTTTTAAACGCTTGCAAATATACGATTGTGAGATAGGCGTTGTCAAGTGTTTGGGCGTTTATTTTTCTTTTTTATATTTGCAAAAAATAAATTCGGGATGTAGCGCAGTCAGGTAGCGTACTAGCATGGGGTGCTAGGGGTCGCTGGTTCGAATCCAGTCATCCCGACTTTATTTTTTACAATCTAAATACTTTCAATTAGAAAACCAAGTATTTTTAAATCTTCCCAAAAATCAGGATACGATTTTGAAACAACTTCGGCATTCTCAATGATTATAGGGACTTTTAATGCCAAAGGCGCAAATGCCATTGCCATTCTATGGTCGTTGTAAGTGACAATTTTTATGTTCGGATTAATATCTTTTGTGGCTATAAGCGTTAAACTATCGTTCGTTACCGAAATATTAGCACCGAGTTTTGTCATTTCGATTCGAAGCGCTTCCAGCCTATCGGTTTCTTTAATTTTTAAAGTATGAAGTCCAGTCAAATGACAACCGATTCCTAATCCAAGACAAGTTATAACGATAGTTTGGGCAATATCTGGCGTGTTATTCAAGTCCAGATTTAAAGTTTTAAGTTCGAAGTTGGCTTGTTTGACCAAAGTCATTTTGTTCTCTTCGAAATGTGTTTCCACCCCCATTTTTGCATAAATATCGACCAAAGCCGAATCCCCTTGCAAACTGGTTTCTTTGTAACTGCTCAATGAAATGGACGCTTCATTGGATAAAGCGGCCAAACTAAAAAAGTAGGATGCCGAACTCCAATCGGATTCAACGGTCATTACTTTCGATTCTACTTCTTGCTTTGGATATACTTTTATTGTATTTCCTTCAAAACTAGTTTGAATATTTAAATCATTCAGCAAAGCCAATGTCATTTTGATATAAGGAATGGAGGTAATTTCTCCCACCAAGGTAATTTCGATGCCATTTTCTAATTTTGGGGCAATTAACAACAAAGCGGAAATATACTGACTGCTTACATTTGCCGGAATATTGACTTTGTTAGCCGTAATTTTTTTTCCTTTAATTCGAATTGGCGGATAGCCTTCTTCATTTTCATAGGAAATTTGCGCACCCAATTGTTGTAATGCCTCAACCAAAACTTTTATGGGCCTTTCTTTCATTCTTGGCGAACCCGTCAAAACCACTTCGCGACCTTCATTTACGGCAAAATAAGCCGTGAGAAAACGCATTGCCGTTCCTGCGTGATGAATGTCTATAATTTGGGTGTTGGGTTCTGGGTTCTGGGTGTTAGGAACAAGAGCTTTCATCATTACTTCGCTGTCATCAGAATTGGAAGTGTTGGCCAAAGTAATATTCGGAAATAAAGCTTGCAACAACAGTAGCCTATTGGTTTCACTTTTGGAGCCGGTTATTGCAATTTGAGCTTGTAAATCAGATTGGGAAGTTTGTAAGAGTAAATTCATTTTGGAATGGTTGATTGGTAATTTTGAGGCAAATTTATTTTAAAAAAAGCATACCCCAAAGTTTTACCTTGTAATCTAATTATTTTAATTTTTCATTGTTCTTGTGACGGTCTTTATCCCGAACCGATTTCAAATCCATTTTTTTGTCGAAGGCGGCTTGCAAATCGATTCCTGTTTGGTTTGCCAAACATAAGACCACAAAAACCACATCGGCTAGTTCTTCGCCAAGATCTTTGTTTTTATCGCTTTCTTTTTCGGATTGTTCGCCGTACCGACGGGCAATAATTCGGGCCACTTCACCCACTTCTTCAGTAAGTTGCGCCATATTGGTCAATTCGTTGAAGTAGCGAACACCGTGTTCCTTAATCCAAGTGTGAACGGCGAGTTGTGAGTTTTCTAAGTTCATCATTTTTGTTTTTAGAATCAATTATTATTGTTACTGGTCCATCGTTGAGCAACGACACTTTCATATCGGCTCCAAAAACTCCGGTTTGCACTTTTTTGCCTAGTTCTTTTTCTAATTGTTGCACAAAACCCTCATATATCGGAATAGCAACATCCGGTTTTGATGCTTTTATATAGGATGGTCGGTTTCCTTTTTTGGTTGAAGCCTGAAGAGTGAATTGAGAAACAACGATTATTTCACCATCAATATCCCGAACCGAAAGATTCATTACTTCATTTTCATCCCCAAAAATACGAAGATTGGCAATTTTTTGGCAAAGCCAATTAGTGTCTTCCTGTGTATCAGCATCCTCAATTCCAACAAAAACTAACAATCCCTTTTGGATTTCGGCCACAATTTTAGAATCAATAGTTACGGAGGCGGAGGAAACTCTTTGGATTACTACTTTCATTTTTGATTTACGATTTTGAAACTGAGCACTAAATTACTAAACACTGACCACTATTTTCTCGTTTCATCGCTGGCTTTTCGGTCTTCCTCGTAGGAATCAATGCGATAATTTTCATCGTCCCCTTCGAGAATTTTGAGGTAACTATTATACCGCGACCAGGCGATTTCGTCTTTTTCCAAAGCCGCTTTAATGGCACAATGAGGCTCGTCCTTGTGCAAACAATTATTGAATTTACATTGGTCTTTCAACTTGAAAAACTCCGGGAAATAGCCGCTAATTTCTTCCTTTTCCATATCGACAATACCGAAACCTTTGATTCCAGGAGTGTCAATTATCCGGGCATCAAAGCTCAAATCATACATTTCGGCAAAAGTCGTGGTGTGTTGTCCTTGTTTACTGGCTTCGGATATTGTTTTTGTCTTCAAGTCTAAAGAAGGTTCCATAGCATTTACCAGGGTCGATTTTCCTACCCCAGAATGTCCAGAAAACATACTTACTTTGCCAATCATCATTTCTTTTAGTTCCTCAATTCCTTTCATTTCAGTAGATGAAGAGCGCAAACATTTGTACCCAATTTTCTCGTATACGTGCTGCATGTATAATTGTTCTTCCAAAGTTTCTTCGTCAAAAGTATCTATTTTATTAAAAACCAATATGGTTTCTATTCCGTATGCTTCGGCAGTTACTAGAAAACGGTCAATAAAATTAAATGTCGTCGGGGGGTTGTTTATGGTGACCAAAAGGAAAACCCTGTCAATATTTGAAGCAATAATATGCATTTGATGCGACAAATTAACCGATTTCCGGACAATATAATTTTTTCTTTCGTGGATTTTATGAATGGTTCCCGTTACAGTATCTGAGGTCTCTTCAAGTTCATAATCTACAACATCACCCACCGCAATAGGATTGGTGCTTTTGATGCCTTTGATTCGGAATTTTCCTTTCATTCGACATTCTATAAAATCGCCTTGTTCCGATTTTACGGTATACCAACTTCCTGTAGATTTATAAACGAGTCCTGTCATAAAGGATTTTTGAATGTAGATTAACGATTTTAGATTTATGATTTTGGCAAAGGTAAAACCTTTGACTCTTTAGTCCACAAAAAAGGTTGCGATTTTAAAGCAACCTATTTAAATTAATTTTTATCAAGTTATATTTTAAAGAATACTATTTTTGATATGGAAAATTTCTACCAACTTTCCTCATCATTCTTTCCATCATTGCAGCTGGAGAGCTCATAACATCTTCAGCCATTTGTTTGTAAAAACGCCAAACCAACTCTCCTTCTTTACCATCATTTATTTGCATAGTTAAAGCGCCTGTTGCAACACTACCAGTGCCAAAGCCAACTAATAAAGTTAGCGCTATTGCTCCTCCTTCACTCTTTGTTTTTTGATAAGCATAAGAGCATTTTATCACTGCATCTACTTCTAAAACTTTAGCCAACTCTTCTGTTGAAGTTTCAGCCAACTTATCTATTAAATTATTTTTTCTTAGGATAGCATTTGTTCTTTCAATATCTTGAACTTCTACTGTATAATCAGAAGTTTTTCTTAGAAGATATGTGTACATCCCTGATTGCATATCATATCCTAATTTAAATTCTGCTTCTTTATTAGCTGATGCATCAAAGTCTTTAGGAAGTTTTCTGTAACCAATTGTTGCATTAAAAGGTAAAATAGCAACTTTTTTGTGTGAGAAAATAAATTCTTCCATTTTTGGACTTTCAAATATTTGTTTATCTTGAGAAAATCCTTCGATTGATAACAATAGAAATGATAACAAAAGAACTATTTTAAAACTGTTTTTCATAAATTTATATTTTAATTTAAAGTAATATTATTTTTCAATATTACAAAAAAACCTACACAAACAGCATAGGTTTTTATGAACAATAATAAGTTAACTTTTGTCAGCTTATGAATTCAGCACTTTCTCTTGGTGTCCAATGCTTTCTTGATGTATTCCTTTGAACAATTTAATGATAAACTCTTCCGTCAATCCTTTTTTACCCCCTTCTAAAACCATTTTTTCTTGGATTTCATTCCAACGATTACTCTGAAGTACGGCAACATTAGCCTCTTTTTTTACTTGACCAATTTCGGCTGCCACTTTCATACGTTTTCCTAACAACTCCAATAAATTGGCATCCAAAACATCAATGTTAGCTCTTAATTTCGTCATTTTATTGGTAAACTCATCGGTGTCACCACTCACTTTTCTAACTTTCAAATCTTTGAAAATTTGTTTCAAAGTATCCGGAGTTACTTGTTGAGCAGCGTCACTCCAAGCATTGTCTGGATCGTTATGGGTTTCTATAATCATACCGTCATAATTCAAATCCAAGGCTTCTTGAGTCACTTCCAGAATCATGTCACGGTTTCCCGTAATATGAGATGGATCAATAATCAAAGGCAAATCAGGGAATTTATTTTGCAATTCGATAGCAATTTGCCATTCCGGAATGTTTCTGTATTTAGTTTTTTCGTAAGTAGAAAAACCTCTGTGAATCACTCCTAGATTTTTGATTCCGGCAGCATACAACCGCTCTACACCACCCAACCACAAAGCCATATCTGGATTTACGGGGTTTTTAATCAATACGATTTTGTCGGTTCCTTTTAAGGTGTCGGCAATTTCTTGAACCGCAAAAGGATTTGCAGTCGTACGAGCACCAACCCATAAAACATCAATATCATTTTCTAAAGCCAATTTACAGTGTGCGGCAGTCGCCACTTCCGTTCCCATTAGCAATCCTGTTTCAGCTTTTGCTTTTTTTAGCCATTTCAAACCTATTTCACCAACACCTTCAAATCCTCCCGGACGCGTTCTTGGTTTCCAAATTCCAGCTCTAAAAACACTTACATCTGAATCTTTAAGAGCGTGAGCAATTTTTAACACTTGTTCTTCTGTTTCAGCACTACAAGGCCCTGCAATTACAAATGGATGAGTCAAATTGAATTCGTTCAACCAGTTTCTCATTTCTTTCTTGTTTTCCATCTTTTCTAAATTTACTTTTTTATTGTTTTTTTAATGTGTTGTTCTTTTTTTAACTGTAAACCGCGACTGATCACTAAATACTGACCACCGCTTACTTCTTCATTCCGTTTAATATTTCTTTTATTTTATTCACACTTTGCATTTCCTTGTAAATCGCATCATAATCTTCATTCTCCAACAACTCTTTGAAGTTGGATAAATTCGAAATATATTCTTCTAAAGTTTTCACGACTTGTTTTTTATTCTGTTTGAAAATAGGCGTCCACATTGCGGGAGAACTTTTGGCCAAACGAACCGTACTTTCAAATCCTGAACCTGCCATATCAAAGATGTCTTGTTCGTCTTTTTCCTTATCAATTACTGTTTTTCCTAGCATAAACGCACTAATGTGCGATAAATGTGACACATAAGCAATATGCTTATCGTGCGATTTGGGATCCATGTATCGGATTCTCATACCCATACTTTTGAACAATTCCAATGCTTTTTCCTGTAATTTGAAAGTCGTTTTTTCCACTTCGCAAATGATGTTGGTTTTGCCTTGAAACAATCCTTTTATAGCTGCTGAAGGCCCTGAAAACTCGGTTCCGGCTATTGGATGCGTGGCAATATAATTTCTTCTTCGTGGGTGATTCGCAACTGCTTCGCAAATAGGCGTTTTTGTAGAACCTACTTCAAAAACAATGGTATTCTCTCCAATGGCATCCAAAACTTTAGGCAAAACAGAAAGCGCAACATCAACAGGAACCGAGACAATCACAAAGTCAGCATCAATTAAATCTTCAAAAGTAGCCCCAGAATCAACCACACCCAAAGCAATGGCTTCCGCCAAATGACTTTCGTTATTGTCGATTCCATAAATAGTCGCTTCTGGATGCTGTGATTTGATGTCCAATACCATCGAACCACCTATTAATCCTATTCCTACTACGTGTACTTTCATTTGTTAAAATCTATCAATTGCTTCTTGCACTTTTTCCTCTTTTACGCACAATGCAAACCGAATATACCCTTCTCCATTGGAACCAAAAATTGTTCCTGGCGTTATGAAAATCGATTTTTCGTATAATATAGAATCGATAAACTTTTCCGCCGATGTGATTCCGTCTGGCAATTTAGCCCAAACAAACAATCCAACCCCTTCTTTGTATACTTTACAACCTAGTTTCTCGGCCAGTTGTTCTGTCAATACTCTTCTTTTCTCATAAACAGCATTCATCGAATCGAACCAAGCATTGTCGCTTTTCAAGGCTTCAATCGCTCCTTTTTGGATTCCAAAAAACATTCCACTGTCCATATTACTTTTTACTTTCAAAACTGCATCGATACAAGCCGCATTTCCTAAAACCATTCCTACTCGCCAACCCGCCATATTGAAGGTTTTGGATAAGGAATTCAATTCCAATGCTACTTCTTTTGCGCCTTCAACCTGCAACAAGCTCATCGGATTGTCGTTCAAGACAAAACTATACGGATTGTCATTGACCAGCAATATGTTATTTTTTTGGGCAAAAGCAACTAACTTTTCGAACAATTCCAAACTTCCTCTCGCCCCTGTGGGCATGTGTGGATAACCAATCCACATGATCTTGACTTTTGATAAATCCAATTTTTCCAAAGCTTCAAAATCGGGTTCCCAGTTATTCGATTCTTTTAAATCGTAATAAACCGGAATGGCTCCTACTAAATTTGTCACCGAAGTATACGTTGGATACCCTGGATTCGGAATCAAAACTTCATCGCCTTCATTCAAAAAAGCCAGTGAAATATGCATAATTCCTTCTTTGGAACCCATCAAAGGCAAAATTTCCGTATTCGAATTTAAGGCAACTCCGAAATTATTTTGATAGAAATCGGCCATTCCTTTTCTCAATTCTGGTAATCCTTGGTAACTCTGATATTGGTGCGCATTTTCATCCTGCATTGCCAAAACCACTGCGTCAATAACTGCTTGTGAAGGCTTCAAATCCGGACTTCCAATTCCCATATTGATAATGGGTTTCCCTTCAGAAGCCAGTTGCCTTACTTCTCTCAGTTTTGAGGAGAAATAGTATTCTTCAATTATATCCAGACGTTTCGCCGTATTAATCATGGTTTTGTATTTTTATATTCGCCTAATACTTTAAAGTATTCCGCCATAATAGTCATTAACGCTTTTGCTTTCGCATAATCTTCATATTTTTCGAAAGTAACGTCCACAAAAAACGAATATTTCCAAGGCGTTTCAATTTTCGGCAAGGATTGAATCTTCGTTAAATTCAACTTGCAATCGCTCATCACATTGAGAACTGCCGCTAAACTTCCCCGTTTGTGATCCAATTCGAATTTGATGGAAGCACGGTTAATTTCGTTTTGATCAACAAAATTTTCTTTTTTATTGATAATGACAAAACGCGTCATATTATTATTTATCGTCTGAATTTCCGGAGCCAAAATTTCCAAATCATACATATTGGCTGCCGTTTTACTGGCAATGGCAGCGATCCCTTTCAATTGATTTTCATGAATTCGCCTAGCTGTTTCGGCGGTATCTTTATCTTCAACTATTTTAATATTTGGATATTTTTTCAAGAATTCCATACATTGCAACAACGCCATCGGATGGGAATGCACTTCAAGAATATCCTCGATTTTTTGGCCTTTCAAAGCCATTAAATTTTGATGAATGTCCAAATAATGTTCGCCTACAATGTGTAAATTATTCTTGTCAATCAAGGCATAATTCGGGATAATGGGTCCTGCAATAGAATTCTCGATGGCCATAACTGCTTGATCCGATTTTCCGGACAACAAGCTGTCTACCAATTCCTCAAACGACAAGCATTCATCTAAGGCAACATCCTGACCGAAGTATTCCTGCACCACCTGATGATGGAAAGAGCCTTTAATGCCTTGTATTGCAATTTTTGTTCTCATCTACTCAAAAAAAAATCCTGATTTTCATCAGGATTGTATATTAGTTTTATTTGTTTCTTTCATTTCAAATAACCATAGACAATCCTTACTTCCTAAAAAAGAAATAATAAGTGTTGCTAAAATAAAAACGGTTATTGGACATTTTAATATTGTGTTTCATAAATTCTTTGCGAATGTATAAATAATTTTCAGTTAACCAAAAAAAAACGACCTATTTATCAAACAAAAAAAGGATTCCTTGCCAAATATGGTTTTTTTGAGCTAATAAATAGGATAAAAATGGTATTTGATTTATTCTTTGAAAGATAAATAGTGGCCTAAAATCCACAAAACAATAAATCGAGCCATTTTCTGTTTACTTTTGCAACAAATAAAAAGCGATGTCAATAGAAGTAAACAACATATCGAAAAGTTATGGTGCTCAAAAAGCACTAGAAAACATTTCGTTTTCTATCAAAAAAGGGGAAATCGTTGGTTTTCTAGGCCCAAATGGCGCCGGAAAATCCACTTTGATGAAAATATTGACCACCTATATTGCTGCAGATGAAGGTTCAGCATCCGTAAATGGATTTGATGTCAACTCGCAAGCCAGAGCCGTGCAACAATCTATTGGCTATTTGCCAGAACACAATCCGTTATACTTGGATTTGTACGTAAAGGAATATTTGGCTTTCAATGCCGATGTTTATAAAGTTCCCAAATCCCGAATCGAGGAAGTGGTTCAATTGACTGGCTTATCCGCTGAAAGTCATAAGAAAATAGGGCAATTGTCCAAAGGTTTTCGCCAGCGCGTAGGACTTGCAAATGCTCTATTGCACAATCCCGATGTTTTGATTCTGGACGAACCAACAACAGGTTTAGACCCCAACCAATTGGTTGAAATTAGAAACGTGATCAAAAACGTGGGGAAAGACAAAACCGTTTTCCTTTCGACACATATTATGCAGGAAGTGGAAGCGATTTGCGACCGTGTCATTATCATCAATAACGGAAAAATTGTTGCCGACAAAAAACTGGACAACTTAATTTCTACTGAAAAGGAGCAAGTTATCGAAGTGGAATTTGACTATAAAGTCGAAGAGCAATTGATTGCCAAAATAGAAAATCTGACTTCCTTCAAGAACACCCACGACATGATATGGGAATTGACTTTCAACGCGGATAAAGATATGCGTCCCGCAGTTTTTGATTTTGCCAATGCCAATGGTCTAAAAACGCTACAACTCAACCAGAAGAATAAAAACTTGGAAGCGGTTTTTCGGGAGATTACTAAAAAATAGTATACAGTCCCGAAAGTTTTAGGAGCAGATTAAAAAAAATTATCTACGTAAATTTCTATGGTTAAACGATTTGTTTGTTTGCTTTTTTGAGTTTTTTATTTTCAATAACTCTCCTAATTAACACTATGATGATTGTTAGCCATCCGATCGGAAATGGAAGTATCAATAAACCCCACCACCAAGATAATGTTGACGTTCCGCCAAATCCACCAAGTGATGAGAAATAGAACAGAAAAGCCACTCCAATCACTATCATTATCAGTGATGTCGTGAAAATTTTGGTATGTCTGTCACTCGTTGCGTAAGCGGATAAGGCAAGAAGCGCACTTCCGGCTATTATTACAACTGATCCTTCCAAGGGATCGATGGCGCCAATTATCAATGCAATAACTCCAACAATATAGATAATGCGAGTCCATTTTGCTTTATTTTTCATTTATTTTAATTTTAAGATGGATGACTCCCTGAAAAATAACCATTTGATTCACATAAAGATACACCAAAAAAAAAGATAAAGTCCCTTAATCGGGGTGAAAATTTACATTTGACAATACGTAAAGAAAAAAATTGTAAGAAGGAGGAATAAATAAAAGCCTCACAAATTTTAAAAATCTGTGAGGCTTAATTAAAACAGAACTATTTTAGATCCTTAAAAAACTTGACTCGCTATTTGGTGAATATTATCTGATTTTCCCATGGAGTAATAATGCACACAAGGCACACCAAATTCGATTAATTCTTTGGATTGTTGTACTGCAAACTCAACTCCTATTTGACGAACAGCCGCATTGTCTTTGGCTTGTTCGATAGATTTAATTAAGGATTCTGGCATATCCAACCAAAAAACTTGTGGTAATAATTGCAAATGACGTTTTACGGCTACGGGTTTTATTCCGGGTATAATTGGCACCCTAATTCCTATTGCACGAGCAGCTTCAACAAATTTGAAATAACGTTGGTTATCAAAAAACATTTGGGTCACAATATAATCGGCTCCGGCATCTACTTTTTCTTTTAGTCTTTTTAAATCGGCTTCCAAGCTTGGCGCTTCAATGTGTTTTTCGGGATAGCCAGCCACACCTACACAAAAATCGGGTGCATTTTGCATCGGCAAAGTATCGTGCAAAAACTGTCCTGCATTTATGGCTTTGATTTGTTTGACCAAATCTACAGCATAAGCATGACCGCCTTTGGTAGGTTCGAAATATTTCTCCCCTTTCATGGGGTCGCCACGAAGGGCCACCAAATTGTCTATTCCTAAATAATGACAGTCTACTAATACATATTCCGTTTCTTCTTTGGTAAATCCCCCACACAAAACATGAGGAATGGCATCTACACCATATTTGTGTTGGATAGAGGCACAAATTCCAACAGTTCCTGGACGCATACGCGTAATGCGACGATCAAAAAGTCCATCTTTTTCAATATAAACATATTCTTCTCTTGAAGTAGTTACATCGATAAATGGGGGTTTGAATTCCATCAAAGGATCAATATTCGCATACAAATCTTTAATATTACTCCCTTTCTGAGGCGGAACAATTTCAAAAGAAAATAAGGGTTTTCCTTTGGCGTCTTCTATATGTTGTGTTACTTTCATTTTATTAGAGTTGACGGTTGATGGTTGATCGTTGATGGTTCTAATTCTATAACCAACAACTATTTGCCACTAACTAAATTTTATTTTTATAATAGTTTATAAACCCATTTATTAATTTTTTGCAAATTTGAATCTGTTCAAAAGCAACATTAAAACTATTAACATCAATATATTTTTGATCCAAAGCCAAATAATATTGAGTTTCTAATTCATATAAAGAGCCTCTTGAAATATGCAAAAAATGCAATGTATCTTTAGACGTTTGACGACCACAGCCTTCCGCAATGTTAGAAGGTATTGAAATAACAGCTCTTCGCATTTGATTTGTCAAACCAAATAGTTCCTCTTTTGGGAATAATTTAGATGAATCGTACAATAAATTGACTAGTTTTCTAGCTTCTATCCAAACT
>CAMBZB010000032.1 GCA_945872245.1 Flavobacterium psychrophilum | reverse complement strand
AGCAAACCATAACTTCCAAAAGTGGTTGTGGATTTTCCAAAAGATTCCAATACAGGAGTTTCTCTTGAAAATAAATGAATTACCCCGCCCAAACCAGAACCAAAACTAGTCGAGTTTGGGCCTTTTATGATTTCGATTTTTTCTATTGACCCTACATCGATATCTTCGATAACTGTTTCTCCTTCTGCTGAACTCAATGGAATCCCATCAAAATAGGCCTTCACTCTATTCGTTCCAAACTGTGATCGCGCACCAATTCCTCGAATTGTAATTCTATTTGTGTTTAAACCCCCTTGTTGCATATAAACCCCTGGAATTGTATTCAACATCGGAGTTAGAATAATTCCATCTGTTTTATTAATAGCAGCTGAACTAATTACTGAAACTGAAGAAGCCGCATTTTGAAGGGAAGTTTTTATGGGGGAAGCATCCAAAATGATTTCAGGTAGTGCAATGGTATCCTTTTTAACTTGGCTAAAAACAGATAAGATCCCATTGAAAAAAAGAAAAAAGAAAAGAATATTTTTAGACAATTGACGGATAAATTAAATAGGTAAAACTTTTATAAAATTAGTCTATTCTTTCTGTTTTCCAAAAAAAAATGGTTGGAGCTGATTAATCGATACAGATTATTAGATAAAAACAGACAAATTAAACAGCATCGGAAATGTTTTTGATGCTGTTTTTAGTTTTAGCACCGTTTATAATTAAATTCATAGCTTCAAATTTGCAACTTTCTTCAATAACCGGAGCAAGTAAGAAAAATCCTTTACAGAAATGTAAGGGTTTTTTCTATAAGTCAATGAATTTAGCACTTCACAATGTTTTATTGAAAACAAGTGTTTTGTTATTTGACAACTTTGACAGGTTTTTTGATGAAAAAAAGGTTTCCATAGAGGTTCCCACTTTATAGTTCCGAATTCTTATGGCAATTGTCTAACTCAAAACAATTGGAAAATGCACCAAGAAAAAATCACAATTTTATTTGTGATCAGTCCGACCAAAATAAATCAAAAAGGATTATGTCCTCTTAATTGTAGAATCACACCCAACAAAGATCGTAAACAACTTAGTACAGGACTTTTTGTAAACCCAACCTATTGGGAAAATAAATTACAAAAAGTTAACTCTAATGATGACAAATACTAATTTATCAATGCGCAAATTAAACAGATTCAAACCAAGATAAATAATATTGCTTAGGTTTTCCATCTTCAAGGTAAAATTTGCACTATTGATAATATCTACAATATATACATTGACATAGAAATCAAAAAGAAAGAACACATACTTTCTTACTACAAACAGTATTTAGCAAAAAACTAATAGGATTAAAAATTAAGAGCAATACTTATGACAAATTCGTTTACGCTGTAAACCATTTGAAAGCATTCCTGAAATAAAAATTTAAAAAAGAAGAATATCCTTTAGAATAATTAAACTTACAGTTTCTAGATGATTTTAACTACTACTTAAAGACCAGGAAGAAACAAGATCAAATCGCAATTAACAATACCATTCAAAAGCTAAGAACGCCTATAAAATGGTCGATTTCAGAAGGGTAATTTCCCCCTAAGGTTTTTATATATAAAAAATAGCTTTTTATACTGAGCTCCTCTGATCTCTACTTTGGAGTAATTCATTATAAACCTTCCCTAGAACCTATTTGGATTTTAAAATGCAACTATGAATAATTGGATTATTAATAATTTATACTTATAATTATTGGTAACATATAATTTTAAGTATTTATATCACTGATTTACAATATTATACAAAAAAAATAATTAATTTAACAATATCAATCATTGCTTATTATTGATTTTTTAACTATTAATTAAGAAATACATTTATCAAAATTATAAATCTTAATTATGAACAATAAAATCATTGTGATTGGAAGCTGTAATACCGATATGGTTATAAAAGCTGGGAGGCTCCCAATTCCAGGAGAAACAATAATTGGCGGTACTTTCTTTATGAATCCTGGTGGAAAAGGGGCTAATCAAGCCGTTGCAGCTGCTCGATATGGAGGTAATGTTACGTTTATTTCTAAAATAGGAAACGATGTTTTTGGCAAGCAATCCATTGAGTTGTTCAATTCTGAAGGCATCAATACAGATTTTATTTTTTCTGATTCAAAGGCTCCTTCGGGAATAGCTTTAATAATGGTTGATTCTCACGGAGAGAATTGTATTACAGTAGCTTCGGGTGCTAACGGAAATTTATGGCCATCAGATATTGAGAAGACAGAAGAGAAAATAAAAACCGCCTCCTTTGTTTTAATGCAATTAGAAATTCCTATTGAAACCGTTGAATTTGCTGCAGAATTGGCTTCAAAAAACGGAATTCCCGTAATCCTTAATCCAGCACCTGCCCGAACTTTATCAGACAAATTACTCAAAAATATTTTTTTGGTAACACCAAATGAAACTGAAGCAGGAATACTTTCAGGTATAAAAGTAACTAATTTTGAACAAGCCAAACAAGCTGCAGATATAATAAGTGCAAAGGGTGTTGAAAATGTGATTATTACGATGGGAGCTATGGGTGTATTTATAAAGGATAAAGATCAATATTATTCATTACCAGCAACTAAAGTAACTGCCATAGATACCACTGCTGCCGGTGATTGTTTTAGCGGAATACTTTGTGTTGGTCTAGCGGAAGGAAAATCAATTTTAGAGGCATCTAAAATTGCTTCTATAGCTTCGGCTTTAAGCGTAACTAAAATGGGAGCCCAGTCATCTATACCATACCGTGATGAATTGTTATTGTTTAAAAAAGGGTTGGATCAATAATAAAATTATTAAAAAAGAAATATTATGAAAAACTATTTAATTAATAATTCGAATAATTTATACTACCTATTTCTTGTGATAATTTTAGGTGGCCCAATGATTGAGTTATCAGCACAATCTAACCCAAATTTTGTTGTTAGTGGAAAGGTAACTAATGCTACTAATCAATCCTTGACTGGAGTTAATGTATTTGTGAAAGGCACACAAAATGGAGTCACAACTGACTCAGAAGGACAATATGTAATCAAAGTTGTTCCGGATGGAATTTTGATTTTTTCATTTGTTGGCTTCGAAACTAAAGAGGTTTCTGTGATTAACAGGAAGAATATTAATGTGCAACTAATCGAATTTACCAAATCTTTAGATGAAATTGTTATTATAGGATATGGTACAACCACCAAAAAAGAACTCACAGGAGCTGTAACAACTGTAAAATCAGATGCTTTTAATAAGGGAGTTTTCAACAATCCAATGGGATTAATTCAAGGAAAAGTAGCGGGATTATCCATAACAAAACCAAATGGAGCTGATCCAATGGCTGGTTATCAGATACTTTTGCGTGGAACAAATACTCTTACATCAGGCCAAGGCCCTTTAATCATTATAGATGGAGTAATTGGCGCAGATCTAAAGAACGTCAATTTTCAAGATGTTGAATCATTTGACGTGCTCAAAGATGGATCGGCAGCTGCTATTTATGGAACACGAGGCTCTAATGGAGTTATTATCATTACCTCCAAAGCCGCAAAGCGAGGTAAGGGAACTTTTGAATATTCTTCTCAGATTTCCACTCAAGTAGCTCCAAGAGGTGTTAAAAACTTAACAGCAGATGAGTTTAAATATGCCATTGAAACTTATCAACCTTCAAAAACGGGTAGTCTTTTTGGTAGCAATACAGATTGGTTTAAAGAGGTGACAAATGAAAATCCTATTAGTTATGAAAATCATCTTACTTTTTCGGGAGGGTCAGAAACCTTTTCTCAACGCCTATCACTTACTCACACGAATAATCAAGGATTATTGCAAAAAAATGAAGCGGAAAATCTTATTATTAAAGCTAATTTAATCCAAAAACTCTTCGATGATAAACTTAGTCTTGACTTTAATGTTACAAATAATATAAGAACTTATAGTCCTGCAAACTACGAGATTTTTAGACAAGCCTTTATTCAAAATCCAACGCAACCCGTATATGACGATTCGAATCCAGCAACAGGCGGATACTCCTATAAACAAGGGTTAGAATATTATAACCCAGTGGCAATGTTAAACGAAAGAACACGTAATGGAAAAACAACGGATATTTTGTTAAGCCTTAGGGCAAAACTAAAAATTACTAATAACCTTCTCTGGGACAATTTCATCTCTACACAAAAATCAGATTGGGAAGATAGCTCTTATAAAACAAAATATTATCCTAGTATTATAGGAATTAATGGAGAAGCTGAAATTGCCAATGGACGTAACAGCAACTCACAGTTCGAAAGTGTTTTGAATTATAGCTTGTTAAAAGGCAAACATAGTTTACAAGCAATTGCGGGATACTCTTTCCAAGAATATGAAATGAATAGTTCTTATATGGGAAACTCAAATTTTGACACGGACTTATTTCTATATAACAATATTGCTGCGGGTTCTTATTTTAGTGAAGGAAAAGGTGAATTGGGTTCTTATAAAGAATCCAGTACACTCATTGCCTTTTTTAATAGGGTAATGTATAATTATGATGGTAAGTATCTTGCTTCAGCATCAATAAGGAAAGAAGGCTCATCTAAATTTGGCAATGATAATAAATGGGGATTATTTCCCTCATTGAGTTTAGGTTGGAGATTGAGTGAAGAAAAATTTCTTAAAAAGGTGGATTGGATTAATAGCTTGAAATTGCGAGTTGGTTACGGAGTAACTGGAAACCAAGATTTTAGTCCTTATAGATCTCAACTTTTGTTAGAAAGAGTAGGTAGTTTATATTATAATCAACAGTGGATTAATTCATATGGCCCAGGACAAAATCCTAATCCAGATTTAAAATGGGAAACGAAAAATGAGTTAAATCTTGGTCTTGATTTTTCCGTTTTAAATAAAAGATTAAGTGGAAGTATAGAATATTATGTTCGCAAAACCAAAGATTTACTTTGGGAATTTCAAGTATCTGTTCCCCCATACCTTTATCCTACATTATTTACAAACGTAGGCACAATAAGCAATAGAGGTATAGAGTTAACCGTTAACGGCATACTGATTAAAAATGATAATTTTCAATGGAATTCTACTCTAACCGCTAGTCATAATAAAAATTATTTAGATAAAATATCTAATAGCGAATTTACTCAAACATCTTATGAAACAGCTTTTGTTGGTGGTACAGTTGGGGTTTGGACACAACGAATTCAAGAGGGAGAAGAACTTGGTACTTTTTATGGCCCAGTTTGGCTAGGTGTTAAAGATGGTTATGACGTGTTTAAAAACCAAAACCCTGTGGGAGAAGTTGATAAAAGTAAATGGGAAAATTTAGGAAGTGCTAATCCTGATGCTATTGTGGGCTGGAGTAATGATCTTACTTATAAAAAATGGAATTTAGGCTTCGCACTTCGTGCAGGAATTGGAGGCAAGGTGTTAAATACATATCGCTTGTATTACGAGTCTTGGAATAATATTGGGCTTCGGAATATTGTTCATACTCAGTTAGAAAACCCTGAATTTACAGGAAATATTACCTACTCTTCAAAATACCTAGAAGACGCTTCTTTTTTGAAATTAGACAACATTACGCTTAACTATAATTTTAATATTGAATCGAAATACATTTCAGGATTAAATATATTTGGTTCTGCTCAAAATGTTTTTTGGATTACCAAATATAAAGGAATAGATCCTGAAGTAAATCAAGGCGGTTTAGAACCTGGTATTGATCGTTTGTCATATTATCCTAGGACCACATCTTTGTCTATTGGTTTAAAAGCAATATTTAAATAATTAAACTAGAAATTATGAAAAAATATTTAATCTCAACTCTTTCACTAGTCTTATTGATCTCTGCTCTATTTTCTTGTACAGACCTTAAAGAAGAGGTATATTCTGAAATTCCAGCGGGTAATTTCTTAAATAATGAACAAAATGTAATTGCATATGCAGGTCGAGCTTATGTAAAACTTCAGCCTTACCCAGAAGAGCAACGGCTTTGGTCGTTGAATGAAAACGCTTCTGACGAGCTTGTTATCCCTGCCAAACACAATGGAGAATGGTACGAGCAAGGGCGATGGGAAGTCATTCAGAAACACACTCTCAATAGCTCTACGGCTAACAATAAAATCCTAACAAAATCTTGGGATATGGTTTTTGAAGGAATATCGGCTTGTAATGAAATCTTGTCTGTAATATCTCCTTTAGATGTTAGAAACAAAGATCGAGTTCTTGCAGAAATCAAAATCCTTCGAGCCTTCTATTACTATTGGGCTTTAGATAACTGGGGAAACATCCCCTTCTCTGTTGACTTTAGCGATAGAAACCCACCTCTAAGAAAGAATAGACAGTTTGTATATAACTTTATTGTAAAAGAAGTACTTGATAATGTTAATCTTTTGCAAGAATCTCCTACACCCGAATATTATGGAAGAGTTACAAAAGGTATGGCCTATACTCTTTTAGCAAAGATGTTCATAAACTCACAAGAATGGACAGGTATAAGTCAATTTATAGAAGCAGTCGCTGCTTGCGATAAGGTTATTGCATTAAATAAGTACCAAATTGAGAACGACTATTTTGCTAATTTTAAAGTTCATAACGAAGGGTCTAAGGAAAACATCTTTGTTATTCCTTACCATGCACAACTTACGGATGAACATTTTTATTGGGAACTTCTCACATTAAATTCAGCAAGTCAACCAACGTTTAATTTAGCCGGTATGCCTTGGGACGGTTTTGTATTACAACCTGACTTCTTTGGCAAATATGCAGCCAATGATATCAGAAGAAAATCCTTCCTTTTTGGACAACAATACGATAGTAATGGTAACCCTATTGTTATAAACGGGAACCCATTTATTTATACCACTACTATTGCAAATTATGAATCTAGAGGAGAATGGGAAGGAGCCAGAATTGCAAAATATGAATATCAAAAAAATCTTAGCTACGATGTAGTCGATATGGAAAATGACTTTGTTCTTTTTCGCTATGCTGATGTGATCTATACAAAACTAGAAGCTCTACATCGCGGCGGTGGATCAGTAGCTAGTTTCATAAACGACCCTGATTTACAAAAAATAAGAACAAGAGCAGGTCTCCCAGCATATACAACGGGAGATATCACTAATACGGAATTATTAGACGAGTTCGGAAGAGAGTTTGCTTGGGAAGGTCGCAGGAGACAAGATCAGATTCGCTTTGGTGTTTGGGGAAATACTTGGTGGTCAAAACCAGCTTCAGGACCTAATAAAAAATTATTCCCAATCCCTCAAAGCGCTCTAAATACAAACCCAAATCTAGTTCAAAATCCAGACTAATGAAATATAAAAATTCCATATCATCCTATTTAATCGTCGTGTTAACAGTGATTGCTTTATTTCTTTTTTCTTCGATGAAACCGATAAAGCAAACTGATAAAAAGAAATCGATTTCGTTAAATGAAATGCACGATAAAATTGCTGGCGCTTGGATTGGTCAAATGATTGGTAATATGTATGGACTTCCTCATGAGAATAAATATATAAATTCACCAGGACTTGAGAATTGGCCTTACGGTTATACCAAAAATTTGGATAAGCTTAAAAAATATAATGGGGCTTTTTCAGATGACGACACTGATGTGGAGTATATGTATTTGCTTGCAATGGAAAAATACGGTTATGAACCCACATACGAGCAAATTCGTGAAGCTTGGATGTATCACATTCGTGACAGAGTGTGGTTGGCTAACCGAGCCACATTGGGTTTAATGCATTATGGATTTACTCCTCCTTTTTCAGGTGATAAAAATATCAATCCACATTGGTTTCAAATTGATCCCCAATTGATTAATGAAATATGGGCATATACGGCTCCTGGAATGGTACAATATGCAGCACAAAAATCAGATTGGGCTGCAAGAATTACTAGCGATGATTGGGGAACAGAACCTACAATCCTTTATGGCGCTATGTATGCAGCTGCCTTTTTTGAAAAAGACATTACTAAATTAATAAACATTGGGTTAAAAGAATTGCCTGTTAATGGTCGATATGCACAAACAGTTCATGACATGATTGCGTTGCATAAAAAATATCCTAATAAATGGCAAGATGCACGGCAAGAAATGGCAGAAAAATATTATATAAATGAGCCAAATCTAACTAAAACAATTTGGAATGCAAATTTGAATGGTGCTTGCGGAATATTGGCTATGTTATATGGTAATGGCGATTTTCAACGAACCCTTGACCTCTCTTGCGCAATGGGATTTGATGCTGACAATCAAGCTGCTACTGTTGCTGGACTGTTAGGTATTATTAATGGCTTTAAGGCATTGCCTAAAAATTTGTATTTACCTGTTGAAGGATGGACAAAACCTTTTAACGACAACTACATAAACATAACCCGACATGAATTACCTGATGCAAGCATTCAAAATCAGATTGACAGAATGGTCCAAATGACAGTTCAACTTGTAAAGGATAAAGGAGGAAAAGTTACAGGAAAACCAGGCGAGGAAATAATTACCATAAATACAAATGCTGTGTTTAATGCTCCGCTTGAGTTTTATATTGGTCCAACAGCAAGAATGGAAGTAAATAAAGCTGTTGATTTTGCTTTTTATAGTGTTGCCAATAAAGATTACAACTGGAAATTAATTGGTGGTAATCTTCCATATGGCATTTTATTTGAAAATGGTAAGTTAAATGGAATGCCAACTAAATCAGGCAAGTATAATATAACTGTGCAATTGGATAATGGAAAAAAATTCCTGAAAAAAGATTTTGAACTGTTAGTTCGAAGTGGAAACATATCTGGAGAAGCTAACAAAGTATTAGCTAATGTTTATTCATTGAATGAAGCTGTACTCGATTCTTGTTGGACCACTTTTGGTAAATCAATCTATGCTAAAAATGTAGAAGTAATCCGCGACGGTAATATTAGTGGTGCGGGTTCTGTTTTCTACAGTTTGGCCGCCAAAGCAAAAATTCCTAAAGTTGACTATTATGGCTATGAATGGAAAGAGGAACGTGATATCGATATGTTGGTATTTAATACCGGAGGAATGGAAGAATTTGGTGGCTGGTTTACATCACTAAATGTTCAATATAAAAATGAAGAAGGAAAATGGGTTTCTGTTCAAAAGAGCACGTTTAATCCACCTCTACCTAAAACAAACATCGTTTTTTTTCAGCCACATTTTGCTGAACACGTGATAAGTTTCGAACCTATAAAAACAACAGCCATTCGTATTATTGGTGATGCTATGATTCAAGATCATTGGAACAAATACACAAAAAATGTATCAGGTTTCACATCTATTACTGAGTTGAGCGTCTATAATTCAAATAAAAAATAAAGAGGATGAAATTAAATTTTAATAAAATATTTTGGACTTCTTTAGTTTTAATGGTGTCATTGGTTTTCGAATGTGTCGCCCAGAATTCGAAAACTAAAGATGTGCTTTCAAAAAGTTCAGTAGAAATGTCAAAGTCAACTCTGCAGAATAAAATCAAAGGAGGTTGGGCTGGACAAACAATTGGAGTAGTTTATGGCGCACCTGTTGAATTCAAATACAATGGCTCTATGGTCGATGAATCTCACTTCATTCCCTGGAACGAACATTATGTAAAATATTGGTGGGATAAAAAACCAGGGTTGTTTGACGATATTTATACCGACTTGAATTTTGTAGCTGCGTTTGAAAAATATGGATTAAACGCTAGTTCCGATGATATAGCAGCACATTGGGCTAACACTGCATACCATCTTGCGCATGCCAATCAGGCTTCAAGGTATAATATCCTAAATGGGCTCAAAGCTCCAGCTACGGGATATTGGAAAAATAACCCTCATGCTGATGACCTCGACTTTCAAATCGAAGCTGACTTTATAGGATTAATGGCTCCAGGTATGGTAAACAAAGCAACTGGAATTGCTAACCGTGTAGGACATGTTATGAACAGTGGAGATGGCTTTTATGGAGGCGTGTTCGTTTCAGCTTTGTATTCTTTAGCTTTTGTTTCTAATGATTCAGATTATATTGTAGAACAAGCAATAAAGACTATACCTGAAGGGACAAAATTTTATAATTGTATTGTTGATGTAATCAAATTTCATAAGCAATATCCAAATGACTGGAAGCACACTTGGTTCGAAATTCAAAAAAAATGGAATAATGATGTAGGTTGTCCAAAAGGAGTTTTTCTAGGTTTTAACATTGATGCAAAAATAAATTCGGCCTATGTAGCAATCGGTTTGCTTTATGGAAAAGGAGATTTCACAAAATCGATTGATATTGCAACCCGTTGTGGGCAAGATGCCGATTGTAATCCAGCAACCGTTGGAGGTGTGTTAGGCGTAATGCTTGGTTACGATAGTATTCCTGAATTCTGGCTCAAACCTCTTCAGGAAATAGAGAATGATAATTTTGAAAACACTGATGTTTCACTTGCTAAAGCATATAGTTTGAGTTTCAAACACGCTTTAGTAATCATTGAACAAGCAGGAGGGAAAACGAATGGTGAAGCAGTTACTATTCCATTGACAAAGCCAATCCCTGTTGCCTTTGAACAAAATTTTGAAAAGACTTTTCCAATTGAACGAAACAAAATTGATGAATCATTTACCCATGAAATTAATTTTGAATTTACAGGAAACGGTTATTTACTTTATGGGAATATGGTCAAAAGATCCAAAGTTGATGTTAAATATGTAGACCGAATTTCAAAAAGAACATATGGTTCAGAACCTTTTGGTTTAGCTGAACCTGACGATACTTATGTTGCGCTTATGGAAGTTTATGTGGATGGTATTTTAGACGAAACTGTAAAACTCCCGATGATGAATACATCACGCAGATTGGAGCCATCCTGGAAATACCAACTGAAAGAAGGGAAACACACTTTGAAATTAAAGTGGATTAATAATAATCCAGCGTATGAGTATAGAATAAACGATCTTATTGTGTTTTCAGAAAATGAACCAAAAAGTAATTTGCCAAAATAATTCTCTTAAAGATGAATAAAAATATAATTATAATCAGTGTCTTTATAATTTTTCTCATTGTAGGAAGCAGTTGTAAAGCGCAGAAAAAGACAAATACTAAATTGCCTGAGCTAATTTCTATGTCCAAGGCAGACCTAAAAGACAAGATTCGTGGTGGATGGGCAGGACAAACTATTGGTGTTTCCTATGGTGGCCCAACAGAATTTAGATTTAAAGGCACAATGATTCAGGATTATCAGAAAATAATATGGTATAACCATTATATTAAAGACACTTACAAATCAGATCCAGGACTTTATGATGACGTTTACCTTGATCTTACCTTTGTTAATATTATTGAAAAAATTGGTCTCAATGCTTCCGCTGATGCTTATGCTTTGGAGTTTGCAAATGAAGATTATAAGCTTTGGCACGCAAATCAAGCTGCTCGTTATAATATTTTGAATGGGATTATGCCACCTGCATCAGGACATTGGATGAATAATCCCCACGCAGACGATATAGATTTTCAAATTGAAGCGGACTTCGCGGGTTTGATGTCGCCAGGTATGACAAATACCGCTTCTAATTATTGCGATAAAGTGGGACATATAATGAACTATGGAGATGGCTGGTATGGTGGTGTATTTATGTCGGCAATGTACACTTTGGCATATACATCTGACAATCTTGATTTTGTTATTAATGGAGCTTTAAAAACCATTCCTAACCAAAGTATGTTTTATAAAACTATTGCAGATGTAATCAAATGGCACAAACAATATCCTAACGATTGGAAGCAAACTTGGTTTGAAGTTGAAAAAAATCATTCCTCAGAAAAGGGATGTCCAGAAGGCGTTTATAACTCTTTTAATATTGATGCTCGATTAAATTCTGCTTATGTTTTGATTGGTTTATTGTACGGACAGAAAGACTTTCACAAAACAATGGATATTGCTACGCGATGTGGCCAGGATTCTGATTGTAATCCGGCTACCGCAGCAGGTATCTTGGGCGTTATGGTTGGATACAAAGGCATCCCTGACTTTTGGAAACCTGCTTTAGAAGAAGTAGAAGATTTAAAATTTCCGTATATGGACATCACTTTGAATCAAGTATATGATTTGACTTATAAACATGCGCTACAATTAATAGAACAAAATGGAGGCAAAATTGAAGCAGACAAAGTGCAAATAAAAGTCCAAAAACCCGAGACTGTTCGATTTGAACAATCTTTTGAAGGAATACATCCTAAGGAGGAAAGATACCTTAGACAAACCTTTACCGATACAAATATAGCCATTGATTTCTCTGGAAATGGAATTGTTGTTTTAGGAAATGTAAATAGCATTTGTAGTACTACCAAAAGCGATTATGTAGCCTTGCTCGATGTATTTATAGATGGAGAAAAAGTAGAGCAAGTGAAAATGCCATTTGATTATATTGTGAGAAAGTACGATATCTACCATAAATATTTATTGAAAGAAGGTGAACATCATCTGGAGATAATATGGGCAAATAAAGATAAAGATTATAGTATATATATGAAGTCAATAGTTATTTATAGTGAAACACTCAACAAACCGCTAGAAATAAAAAATAGGGTAAAATGAATAGAGGGAAACGATATAGTATGTTTTTAACGCTTTCTTTTTGGATGCTAATATTGCCATTGGGTCTTATTAGTTGCCAAGATGAGACTCTATCTCCAAGTGATAAAAAACCTTTTGAACGATTATTAGAAAACCAGAAAATGCCAAGCGCTATCTTTAAGGTAGATATTAATTATGCTGTGCTTCTTCCTGAAGATTATAATGAATCCAAAACAGATTATCCAGTAGTCTATCTTTTACACGGTTTTGGAACTGATGAAAAATCTTGGTATACTGATGGGAATATTAAATATTTTATTGATTTGTACAAGAGCGAAATAGTTCCTATGATATATGTTATGCCTATTGGTTATAATACTTATTGGGCAAACAAATATACCGGCAACTATCCTTATATGGATATGATTACCAATGAGTTAGTCCCGTTTATTGATGCTCAATTTAGAACAAAGCGTGATAAGTCTGCAAGAGCCGTTATGGGCTATTCGATGGGTGGGTATGGCGCATTGATTTTGCCGGCATTAAACCCTAATATATTCTCTATTGGTGTGCCATTAAGTATGTCATTTCGCAATGACGAACAATACTTGGCCGAACCACAAAGCGTATTTGATTATCAATGGGGTCCAATTTTTGGTGGAAGAGGAACAATTGGCCAAGCTCGTATTACAGATTATTTTAAACAATATAGTCCATTTCATTTTTTTGACACCTCAAATCCAATTGCTTTTAGTGGTCTGAAGCTTTTTATAGACTGTGGCGATGATGAAGAAACGCTATCTATTACTAATGAAGATTTACATTCTCTCCTTCGTGATAGACAAATTTCACACGAATATAGAACAAGAAATGGGGGACATTCTTTTGATTATTGGAAAAAATCATATCGGGAAGCATTAGTGTTTATCAGCAATGCTGTACAGGGAATTCCTCATCCATCGGAACCAACGCCCGTGACCATTGGCACACTCGTTGAAACTGACGAATATGAGACAATTATAGTTTCTGGAGTTTCTATAAGTGTTTTAAAACCATCGGATTATTTGGAAAGCACATCAAATTATCCCGTTGTATATTTAATTCACGATTTCGAAAATGACCAAAGGGTTAAAAATGTTACCTATGTTTTTTCTCTTTATAAAAATAATATTACATCTCGAAAATTAGCCAAATCGATTGTGGTGGAAATCCCATATTCAGAAAATATAAACAATAACGTAATGTCTACTATAGTTCAAATAATTGACGCAAGCTATCGTACAAAAGCCCTTAAAGCGAATAGAGTTATTATTGGGAATTCATTAGGAGGTTTGCAAGCTGCCACAATTATTTCAGAAAATTCATCCCTTTTTGGTTCCTGTTTCTTGTTTGGTGCAAAATTAAATAATGAAGGGATTAATCCAAGTTCAGATGTTTTTTATTATCTAGATAATACAGATGGCGGGACTAATTACAGAGGTTATTTTAACTTCTATAAAAAAATAAAGAATGCAGGAATTGGATATGAATACAGAGTCAGACAAGGCGAAGCAAGCTATCAATCCTTTTTAAATGGATTGAATGATTCTTTCTCGTCTTTAAATCAAAAACTCGGAAATTAATGTTTATGAAAAAAAATATAATAGTGCTTCTTTTGTTGTTTCATCTTGCGATAGGTTTTGCACAGAACAACTTGCGCATTATAGAAGGCTTGTCAATCAATAGTAAAATTTTAGGACAAGACGTTAAATATTCCATCATTCTTCCCGAAGATTATTATTCATCAAATAAAGCATACCCAGTTGTTTACCTCTTACACGGTTTAGGTGATAATGAATCCTCTTGGATTGAATATGGACGAGTAAGTCAGATTGCTGATACTGCAGTAAAACGAGGCGAAATTGTGCCAATGATATATATTATGCCCCAAGGTTTTAGGAATTATTATGTAAATGATTATGCGGGCAAATTTCTGTATGAGAATATGTTTATAAAAGAACTCGTGCCTTTTATTGACAAGAATTATCGAACAATATCAAACAAAGAACATCGGGCTACAATGGGTTATTCGATGGGAGGATTTGGAGCGCTTGTCCTTCCTTTAAAAAACCCAGATGTATTTACGATAAGTGTTCCTTTGAGCATTTCAGTTCGAACAGACGAACAATATACAACAGAAGATGCTTCAGAATGGAATGAACAATGGGGTCGTTTGTTTGGCGGCGAAGGGACTATAGGACAAGAACGAATTACAGACTATTACAAGCTACATTCTCCCTTTCATATTTTTGCAGAAGCAGATTTATCAAAATATAAAAACCTAAAACTTTACATCGATAACGGCGATGATGAACACACTTTATGTCGAAGCAATGAAGAGCTGCATATCTTACTTCGCAACCGTTCTTTTCCACACGAATTCAGGGTAAAAAATGGTGGTCACGAATTTTCTTATTGGAGAGAAGCATTACCTAACGGTCTTCACTTTATCAGTGATGCCTTTCAAGGAAAAATATATCGAGGGGATAATATAACGTTAAACACAAATCTTAATGAACCCAACAACTTTAAGAATAAGATTATTTATAATGACCAATATGATGTTTTATTGCCAGATGAGTACGATATCACACTTCGTCTCTATCCTGTAATTTATTTTATAGGAAATTTTGATACGCAAATGAAGGAAGCTATTGCAAAGAAGATCCAAAAAGGCATTCAGGCTGATTCCTTGACTCAATTAATTGCAATTTTTATAAAAGAAAAGGAAAAAGATCTTGTTGACTCTATAATTCCCTCTTTTGAAAAAAAGTATCGCGCCAGAAAAGGGTACCGATTTCGCGCACTGGTAGGTTTTGAAAATGGAGGGAAGACCGCTATCGAATATTCACTCACTCCCGAAGCATTTACATCGTGTGCTGTTTTTGATGCACCGATTCATTTTGAGTTTATAGAACAAGCTATTTCCGAAAGAAAAAAAGTATTAGAGCGCACATGGCTGTTTATCTCTACAACTGATAAAAGTAGGACGTACAATACCAATGGTCGTACTCATATTTATTTACGGGAACATAAGATCTATCATGAATACCGTATTCAAGAAGGTACAGGAGGAAATAACTGGTTTTTAAATAATCTTACTGAAGCTTTAAATTTTACACAATTAAAATTTCACAAATAAAAAATAAATTATAAACGAATATAAAAAACGCAAAACTTAACAGTTTAATAAAGGAGAATTATACATCCTTAATATTTTCAAATTATAAAAATTAATATTTAACTAAAACCAAAACAATATGAGAGAAAAAAAATGAATGCGGAATCTTTAAAATTTTTAACCAATAAATAAAACAAATAATTATGAAAAAATCAAAAATCATTTTAAGTGCAGTTGTACTAATCGCTAGTACAGTTTTTATTAGCTCTTGTAGCAAGGATAATGGATCCGATACGCCACCTGTGGTAGTATCTTCGAAAATCAAAAAAATATCACTCAATGATGGCTCTGCAATAGAATCTTGGGATTTTACCTATGATGCAAGTAAACGCGTTTTAGGAATTTCAAACGTATATGATGGAGGCACTCCAGAAATTATTGCCTATGATTATTCTGTGGCAAATAAACTTACTATTGATAAAGCTGGAAATAGAACAGTTTATGTGCTTGATGCTGCTGGGCGAATAATCAAGGAGTTGTGGGATGTAGCCGGAACTGAATGGGAAGGTTATGAGTACGATGCAGATGGTGTCATGAAAAAAGTGATTGAGCATTATGGTGGTGCAGACCATTTGAAATACGACTTGACAATTTTAAGTTCAAACATAACTAATAGAATTCGTTATGAAGACGACGGAGTAACTAAAAGAGAAGATCGTGTATACAGTTATACTTCTGGAGATAACCTGAGTGCTATTCCTCAGATTTACGCTGTTGATTCCGAATGGAAAAATATAGGAGGAACATTTGGTAAGCAAAACAAAAAACTCGTGGCATCTTATGTCCGTAGGATTACTGCCGATCCTACATCTACTTATGGAGCAACTTATGTATATACATTTGATGCAAAGAATAGAGTTGCTACGCAAACAAAAAATGGGACTGGAAGTGGAGGTCCTTTTTCAGAGTCTTGGACTTACACCTATTATGAAGATTAAATAAAAAGATAAAAACCCTATAAAGAATGGCTTCTTAGTAGGGTTTTTTATATGTTTTTATTCTTTTTAAATTAACGATGCTGTAAAAGTTTCGTTTTAGAAATAGTACGTAAGGAAATTATACTAAATACTAACTTAAAACTATCACTTATGTTTATTGTTGAAAATTATAGTCTAGCAATTATGCTATGTGTTATTACCATGTTTTGCTGGGGTTCTTGGGCAAATACAACTAAATTAACGACCAAAGAATGGCGTTTTGAACTCTTCTATTGGGATTATGGATTTGGAATTTTACTTGCCACTTTGCTTTTAGCTTTTACATTAGGAAGTACAGGGATTGAAGGTAGGTCATTTATAGACGATATCTCTCAGGCAAATTCTGATAGTGTTACATCAGCCTTTATAGGAGGTGTTATATTTAATGCCGCTAATATTTTACTAGTTGTAGCCATTGCCATTGCGGGAATGTCAGTTGCTTTTCCAGTTGCGATTGGGATTGCATTGGTTCTTGGCGTATTGGTAAATTATGACTCCTCCCAAGGAGATCCAACTTTGATTTTTGGGGGAGTTGCTTTGATAACTTTGGCAATTATTTTGAATGCAAGAGCCTATCAAAAACTGCAATCTAATTTGGCAGAAAAAGTTTCCAAAAAAGGTTTGATTATATCGATAGTGAGTGGATGTTTAATGGGATTGTTTTACAAATATGTTGCTGGTTCAATGGTTACTGATTTCAGCATCCCCGAAGTAGGAAAATTGACTCCTTACACGGCATTGGTAATTTTTGCAGTTGGAGTTGTTGTCAGTAGTTTTGTTTTCAATACAATTCAAATGAAAAAACCATTTATTGGAGTGCCAGTTTCTTTTTCTGATTATTTCAAAGGCAAAACAAAAGACCATTTAATTGGAATTTTGGGTGGTGCTATTTGGTGTATAGGAATGTCTTTAAGCATTATAGCATCCGGTAAGGCTGGTCCAGCAATATCTTACGGATTAGGTCAAGGTGCGACAGTAGTTGCCGCAATTTGGGGAATTTATATATGGAAAGAATTCGATAATGCTCCAAAAGGAACAAAATCGTTGTTGCACATAATGCTATTATTATATATAGCAGGATTAGCATTGATAATTCTTTCTAAATAAGTCAATACACAAAAAGAGTTAAAAATATACACTTTAGTGCCTTTGGCTTCTAAAAAAAATTACCGCAGATTAGCAGATTTTAAATGGTTTTCAATAATCTAGGAAACTGCGGTTCAATTTAATGTTTTTCAACTTTGTTGACTTTCACTTTCATCTTAATCTATAGGTCTTAATTTTATAGTGGTTTATTTTAGAAATGTATGCCAGTTTATATATTATGATTAATTTTTTTTTTTTAAAGCAATATCAGATTTCCCTATTAAATCTTAAATTTTGAAATAAAAACTATGACCGAAAATATGTTAGCCTTACTTGGTTTTGGAATGATTGTCACCTTTATTACATTAATCCAAACAAAACGACTTTCTCCCCAGAGCGCATTGACTCTGATTCCGATAATTTTTGGATTATTAGCTGGAGCTAATGCGTCAGAATTGGGTGAAATGATAACTAATGGATTGAGAGAGATAGCTCCAACAGCAATTTTGATTATGTTTGGTATTATGTATTTTGGAATTATGTTTGATGTTGGATTGTTTAATCCTTTAATTAACAAAGTTCTGATATTAGCTAAAGGAGATCCTTTAAGGGTAATCATGGGAACATGTATTCTTACCTTAATTGTTGCATTAGACGGAGATGGTGCGGCCACCTATTTAATCGTTGTCGGCGCTATGCTTCCTATATATAAACGTTTAAATATTAACCCATTAATTCTTACCTGTATTATTATGTTATGTGTTGGAATTATGCATATCTTGCCTTGGACTGGGCCTAATGCGCGTGTAATAAGCGTGTTGAAACTCGATTCAACTCAGCTTTTTATTCCCCTTTTGCCGAGCGTCGCAGCAGCAATAGTATGGGTCTTGTTTGTATCATATATTTTTGGAAAAAGAGAGAGGAAACGTTTAGGGATAACTCACATTGAAATTTCTGAAAGTATTGAGAACAAAAAACCAAAAAAAGGAGTGTTCAATTTTATTTTGACAGTTTTATTAATGGTGGCATTGGTTGCCGATTTATTGCCTGTGGTAGTCTTATTTATGGTCGCATTAGCAATAGCTTTAATTGTCAATTTTCCGAGTCTTGAGGAGCAACGTAAGCGATTAGCTTCACATGCAGGGAGCACATTATCAGTAGGTTTTGTAGTTTTTGCAGCAGGTATATTAACTGGAATTCTTACAGGAACAAATATGCTTGATGCCATGGCACAAAGTTACATTCATATTATTCCCGATTCATTAGGACCTAATATGGGAGTTATAACTGCTCTAACATCAATGCCTTTTACCTTTTTCATGAGTAATGATGCGTATTATTTTGGGATAGTTCCTTTAACAGCAGTTTCAGCAGCTCATTTCGGTGTTTCTGCAGCAGAAATTGGTCGAGCCTCGTTACTAGGGCAATCGGTACACTTGTTAAGTCCACTAGTAGCTTCTACCTATCTTTTGGTTCAATTAGCTGGAGTTAGCATTAGTAGTCACTTACGTTTCACCTTAAAATGGTCTATTGGTACGGTATTAGTAATGCTTCTAGCAGCAATTTTATCAGGTGCAATTAGTATTCATTTATAGGATACGCTCAATTGTGTGGATTTACAAATCGAATTGGGATTAATCCCTTTTTAATTTTCGCACAGAATCAATTATTGTTCCATCTACCCATTTGATTACTGCCACAATCTCATCCTCAAAATTTTGTTTGGCAGGTATGTCACATATTCTTTCTGCTTCGATTTTTAATTCGTGAATAGTTTTAATAGGCAAGTTAGTATTTTTTAATTTTTCTATTAAATCCTTTCGCAAAGGGTTAATTGCGATTCCTCTTTCAGTAACAATTACATCAATAAGTTCGCCTGGCCCACAAATACTAGTTACTTCGTCACGAATTACGGGAATTCTATCTCTAAAAAGAGGGACTACCATAATTGTACATTTAGCAAACAAACAATTTTGCCATCCCCCAATACCATGTAAAAGCAAACCGTCAGAATGAGTAACAACATTTGCATTAAAATTGACATCAATTTCAGTTGCACCTAAAATAACAACATCTACAAGTTGAGCAAAATTCCCCTTACCATGATAATTATAACTCGTAAACGGACTTGTGTTTACGTGTCTTGGATTGTCTCTCATAGATTTTACTCCATCTAAATCGAATGTTTGTCCGTCCAAAATATATTCTACCAATCCCTCGTTTAGCATTTCAACAAGGTATTTATTGCTTCCACCTCTTGCGAAACGAGCTTTCATACCTTTCTTTTTTAATATCTCACTGAAATAAATCCCAATCGATAAGGCAGTTCCTCCTGCACCTGCTTGAAAAGAAAAACCATCTTTTATGATTCCTGCTTCTTCACAAAATGTTGCAGTCATTTCGGCAAGCATAAGTCTATCGGGGCTTTTTGTTATTTCAGTTGTGCCTGAAACAATTTTTTCAGAAATACCAATTTTATCAATTTTTACAACATAATCAACATAATTGCCTTGTATTTGCCAAGGCAAACATGGAAATGAAACTAAGTTGTCTGTTACAACAATCACTTTATCTGCGTATTGTGAATCTGCTAATGCAAATCCTAATAGACCGCAAGCGGCTGAACCATCAACACCGTTGGCATTACCAAAAAAATCAGAGGTTGGTGCTGCAATAACAGCAATATCAATTTTCACTTCGCCATCTTGAATAGCTTGATATCGTCCTCCATGTGATCGAAGGACACCGACTCCTTTCATTTTGCCTTCAGATACAAATTTACCTAGTTGACCATTCATGCTTCCTTCAATATGATGAATAGTGCCGTCTTCTAAATATTTAATTAAAGGAGAATGACATTCAAAAGAGGCTGAAGGGAACCATATTAAGTTTTTAACACCTAATTCTGCAGCGATATCAAAAATTCGATTGGCAATTAAGTCTCCGTTTCTGAAATGATGATGAGTAGAAATAGTCATACCGTCTTTTAGCCCGGCTTTAATCAATGATTCTTTTAATGAAGGAATTAGTTTGTTACCATCATCTGGAAAATCGATACAGGTTGATATTCGCGGTCCGAATTTATTTCCATCAGGTCGATGTTTACCAACGCCTTTAAAAGGCACAACTGGCTTTCCATTTACTTCTATTGGGACAATTCTACCAATCGCATTTGTAACTAATTTATCAGGCTTATTCATATGTTTTATCTTTCCAATTAAAATCTAATTTACCCATCGATATAGCCATATCTATCGTTCTGAGTGCTCTTTTTACAACTGGTGCATCAATCATTTTTGAACCAAGAGAAACGACTCCTAATCCTTCTGATGTTGCTTTATTGAAAGCAATAACAATTTTCTTGGCGTTATCAATTTCTATTTCATTTGGAGCAAAATTATCAAGAATGACTTTTATTTGGCGAGGATGGATGCATCCCATACCGTCAAAACCTAATGCTTTTGATTTACAAACATTTTCTTTCAACGCTTCAATGTCATCTATAGAACTAAAAACCGAATCTATAGCTTGAATACCCAAAGCTTTGCAGGCGTTTATAATCTGACATCTTGCAAAAAGAGATTCCGTGCCTTCGTTGGTGCGGTTTACCCCAAGATCAGCCGTATAGTCTTCTAATCCAATGGCGATAGCAACAACATTATCGGCTGCTTGAGCAATTTCAAAAGCCTTTACTACGCCCAAAGCACTTTCAATAATGGGCATCAACCAAACTGGATTGACTGATTTAGTTTTTTTCTGAATTGCTGCAATATGTTCATTTACTTTTTGAAGTTGTTCTGCACTTTCGCATTTAGGAACCAAAATAAGGTTCACATTATGAGGAATAATATATTCAAGATCTTCGAGGCCAGCGGGAATTTGGTTAATACGAACCATTCGTTCCACTCCCATAAAACTAAGATTTCGCAAGGCATTGCGAACCAAAAAGCGTGCTTCATTTTTTTTATCTATTGCTACAGCGTCTTCAAGGTCAAGTATAATTCCATCAGGTTTATGAATTCCTGCATTAATCATTAAACTAGGGGTATTTCCTGGAAGGTATAATCTAGTAATACGATATTGGTCAAATCTAGATGCATATTTATTTTCTGGGAGTGTTTCTAATAGAAATTCTTTGTCAGTTTTTATTAGTTGTTTAATTGCAGCTTCTAGTCTTGCAGCAATAACAAAATCTAAAGCTCCTTTATCATCAATTTTTAATAAAACATGATCAAAGTTAAAGAATTTTAAAATTTCTTTACATAATTCAATAATACTCTCACCATAGAGTGATATTACCTTACTTTGTAATTCAATTTTAATCCCTCCTAATTTAGTTTGTTCTAAAGAAACAAAACAATCAGATCTGTCATTAATGCCCTTATTCCCAGCGGTTGCAATCATTTTGTTAAATATAAAAAAGCAAGTTAAACAAATTAAATTTTATATAGTTCACAAGTTCTTAATGGTTTTTTTGAAGTATAATTCTAATGGTAATTAATTTTAGTCAAACATAGTAAAATAAAAGACAGGAGTTGTTCAATTAATGTCGTATAATTGTAAACTAAAATGCTATAGTTACATTATAAAATGCTGATTAATATATAATTAAGCAATTGATAATAATGATTTATTTATAATTTCAAAACTATATTTAAACTTATAACTTTCCATGATAAAATCAGAAGCTCTAATATATCTCGTGAATTCTATGACGACGCCAGAGAAAAAGGTTTTTAAAATAGCCAAAGCCTCTTCAACTGCAAATTACAGTGTGCTTTACACCCTGATTATTAGGGATAAAAACATAAATGCCGAGTCTCTTCGTGCCAATTATTTAAGTTTAAATAAAGGAGCTTCGTTTGAAACTTCGGTAAATTACCTATATGAACTTTTGTTAAATACGATGCTTGAATTACGAAAAGAACAAGATGTTTATTATCAATTATTTGATAAAATATCAAAAGCAAGAATTCTCTTTGAAAAGTCTTTGTATAAAGAATGTTTTAATATGCTTGACAAAGTAAAGACAATTGCTATTGCTTATGAGAATAATTATGCGTTGCTCATTGCTTCTCGACTAGAGTTAGATTACCTCCTTACGCTAAATTATCCCGGAATAAATGAAAAAACTTTATTTCATAAGCAATTTAAGTTGAATGAAACATTGAAAATGACCCAAAAAATCCATCAACAATCTGCCTTATATGAACTATTGAAAAATCGGATGATCTATAAAGGTAATGCTCGATCTGAAAAAGAAAAAACAGAATTAAACGATCTTGTAGTAAGCGAGGTAAGCATTATGGCCTCTTCTAATCTCGAGAGTTTTGAAATCAATAAACTCCACCAAATGTTTCAGGCAAACTATCTCATAAGCGTGGGAGATTACAAATCAGCCTATCGATCCTTTTTTGAATTAAATAATTTACTTGAAGAAAACAAACATTTATGGGACGACCCGCCTTTTTATTACCTATCCACATTAGAAGGTATTTTAGATAGTTTAAGAGGACTTCGTAATTATGAAGGGATGACTTATTTTATTAGCCAATTAAAAAATTTAAAAACATCTTCTTTGAGTTTTAATACTAATGTTATTTGTCTAATATTTCTTTATGAATTATTTCCAATGCTGGATAAAGGAGCTTTTTTGTCAAGTGAAGTTCTGATGAAAAAATATGATGACACATTATTGAAAAAAATTCATACATTAAGCCTTGCAAGAAATGCTGAGTTAAGTTTGAATTTAGCAATTATTCATTTTGGATTGAAGGATTTTCGTAAAGCACAAAAAATATTGACCAAGATTGTTTTTGCTAGCAAAGACTATTCCTACTTGCCGCTGTATAGAACCATACGTTTGTTAAATCTATTAGTTTTATATGAATTAAAAGATTTTGAACTAATAGCACGCGAATCTCGCTCTATAAATAGAGAGTCGCAAATATTAGGAATGGAATATAAAAGCGAAAGGAAAATAACAAGTTTTGTAAATAACCATAACCTTCCAATTTCTGTTTTGAAACGAGAGCGTTTTTTGAAGAAAATAAAGAATGACTTTGAAATAATACATCAAGATGTTTATGAACAACAAACCATTAAACATTTCAATTTTTTAGCATGGATTGAAAGTAAAATTACTAGAAATCATTTATCAAAAATTTTGATGAATTATGATTAACTAAGTCAATTTTTAAATAATTAATTTAATTTGCCACTTGAGGTATTTCAACAAAATTATCTAAATCTCCAACTTTTACAATGTTATGATGCTCCCCTTTTTTAAACAAAATATTCAACTAAACTAAGATAGAAAATAACAGCCTAAATTAACAGAATTATGTCAAAAAGCTGAAGAGATATTATCATGAATTGTTGGGGTGACCTGATACTATATTTGAAGAGGTTATTTTTTTTATTATTTATAATACCTTTAATTTTTGACACAGAATATATAAATCAAAATCTATGTATTTGATTTTAAAATAATTAATCATTGAAGCAAAATTGTAACTTTCTCCAAGAGAGGGAGCAAAAGTCCAGCAGAAATGTTGGACTTTTTTTGTTTATACAACCCAAACTTATAAAAAAAATTCTCGAAAATAAATAATGATTTTTTACCTGTGGACTTGTATAATTGTTTATTCATGTTGTTAAATACTAGTTTAAGGCATCAATATACATATAATTATTTGAAATTCAGTGTTTTAATTTATAGAACTTCCCTTTAATGTTTAACAGTTATATCAATTGGATTTAAAATTTGTTACCCCTAATTATGAATTATTTTTATTTTATTGAAAAACTAAGTCAATGTTTGGAATTCCATAGTTTGGAACTGGTCCGCCAGTGCCATAAAAATTGGAGGAATAAATGGTTAATGCTCCAGAATTTACAGGATATG
>CAMBZB010000031.1 GCA_945872245.1 Flavobacterium psychrophilum | reverse complement strand
GCTTTACCTATATAAAAATAATGGTGAAAGAGGGTTGGGTAGATCGAGATACAGGAAAAAAAGGAGAGCCAAGATTACAATTTTCAGAATTTAAAATGTTGCAGGATGTGTTTGAAAATTTTGCTAAAAAACTAAGCATTTTATTGGATATAAAAGATTTGAACGCCGATTTTATTTCGAAATTAAATGCGGTTTTCCAAACCCACAAAGGAAAAAATACCGTTGCTTTTGAAATTATGGAATTGGAAAAAATAAAAAAAAATATCGAAGTCTCAAGAGAAATTCTTCCTGAAATTAGTCCTGTGATAGAAAAAACAGAGTCGGTCTTGTTTGACGATGAAATATCATATGAACCGGCCATTTTCAATGAAGAAATTTCAGAAGAAGAGGAACCAATCCTAGTGGAAACAATTTCAGAAATTGAAGAAACAAAAATAATCACACGAATAGCTATGCCTAGTCGAAAATTAAAAATCAAGATTTCGAATGAATTGTTAGTCGAATTGGAGAGGATGCAGATTAACTTTAAACTGAATTAATAAGTTATTCCAATTTAAAAATAGCTAAATGTAATACAAGTTACACTTCTTAAACCAAACGTTTCTTTATCTTTGTACTCAAGTTTGAATTTTAAACCGTTCAAACCTTAAACCTTAAACAAAAAATAGTATGGCATTAGCAATAACAGACGCTACTTTTGAAGAAGTAGTTTTAAAATCAGACAAACCCGTAATGGTAGATTTTTGGGCAGCTTGGTGTGGACCGTGTAGAATGGTGGGGCCAATCATTGACCAAATCAGCGAAGAATACGCAGGAAAAGTAGTCGTAGGAAAAGTAGACGTTGACGCAAACCAAGAATTTGCTGCAAAATACGGAGTGAGAAATATTCCAACAGTGTTGGTTTTTCATAACGGAGAAGTAGTGGGGAAACAAGTGGGAGTTGCTCCTAAACAAACTTATGCTGATAGTTTGGACGCTTTGTTGTAATCAAATTCATTGCGACTCTCGAAGTAATCTCACAATATTATATAGAAAGGTTTGGCGAAAGTCAAACCTTTTTTTTTAGACCCGATAGGTTTTTAAAAACCTATCAGTCTTTAGTATATGGGTATTGGTTTTTGTGCAATCTTTTATTACATTTGAAGAATGAAGATCGAATCGCAAATAGAAAAAATATCTAGTTTTCAGCATCTTGAATTGTTGGCCAACCAAATTGTGGAAGGCTTTATTTCCGGAATGCATAAAAGTCCCTTTCACGGTTTTTCTGCCGAATTTGCTGAGCACAAAGTCTACAATGTTGGCGAAAGTACCAAGCACATTGACTGGAAATTGTTTGCCAAAACCGATAGGTTATTCACCAAACGGTTCGAGGAAGAAACTAATTTGCGCTGCCACATCATCATTGACAATTCGTCGTCGATGCACTATCCAAAACTCAAAGACACTGAGGATTTTTACCAAAACAAGATTGGATTTTCTGTGTTGGCTTCGGCCGTTTTGATGAATCTTCTCAAGAAACAGCGAGATGCCGTTGGATTAAGCGTGTTTTCGGACACCTATGAATATTATGCCCCTGAAAAAGGGAGCGATCGCCACCACAGAATGGTGTTGAATGCGCTAGAAAATCTCTTGGCACAACCGAAAACTCAAAAAAACACGAATACGATAACCTTCCTGCACCAAATAGCCGAAAAAATGCACCGTCGTTCGATGATAATTCTTTTTACGGACATGTTTCAATCCGGTGACGAGGAAGCATTGTTTAATGCTTTACAACATCTGAAACACAACAAGCACAAAGTGGTTTTGTTTCACGTAATTGACAACAAAACAGAACTGAATTTCGACTTTGATAATGCCCCGAGAAAATTTATTGACATGGAAAGCGGAGATGAGGTAACCGTTTTTGCCGATAATGTAAAGTCCGCATATGAAAAAGGGGTGAATAATTACTTCAAAAACCTAGCAATGACTTGCTCTCAAAACAAAATTAAGTATGTTCCCGTTGGGGTTTCCGACAGTTTTGAGAAGGTATTGACGGCATATTTAGTTGAAAAACAAAAGTTTGGGTAAGCCCTAAAAATTTAATTGAATGTTTTTTCGCAGAAACACTTGTAGATACAAAATTCTATAGTATATTTGCAACCGCAATAAAGCAGAGGTTTGGTAGTTCAGTTGGTTAGAATACATGCCTGTCACGCATGGGGTCGCGGGTTCGAGTCCCGTCCAGACCGCTAAATTGGGATAAAGGTTTTCAGAAATGAAAGCCTTTTTTGCCCTAAAAGCATTTAAGATTGTTGTGTTGTTTTCCCAGAAATGGGCAGGTTTAGTAGTTAGACCAATGGAAAGCTTTCCCTTTTTAGGGATGGCTTTTTTGATTTAAGGTTGATACTGAATCATTACAAAAACTTGTTAATTTGCAAAATAGTTAAACTAAAACCAATAAACAGAACTCATTACTTCCATAAATTTATTTTTTGTATTTTTGAAAACCCAAAGCAACGGGTATTTGATAAGCGAATATGAAAAAAATAATTCTTACAGTATTTTTATCAATACTTCTTTTTAGTTCCTGTCAATACTTTGAAAAGCAAGTGCCTTCAGAAAAGGATTTGTTGCAAAAGGAATTGAAATCCATTAATTGGAAAGAAGTAGACGAATTTCCATCCGTTTATGGTTCTGATACTATAGAAAATAAAATAGAGCGTCAACAATGTTTTTTTGAATATATGACACAGCTCATCCAACATAAACTAAGTGTTGACACCCTGTCCGTTCTCTATCCAGAATTGGATACGATCGAAGTTAAAGTTACGGTTTTTCCCAATTCAAGAATTATTTTCGAGCCTCTATTCCCTAAAGATTCCGTGGCCTATGATACCGTAAAAATCGATAGCATACTTAAGGCTCGTTTGGTGGGCTTTCCCAAAATAAATCCTGCCATAAAAAGAGGAATACCCGTAAAAACACAGTTTATCCTTCCTGTTATTCTCAAAGTAGAGTGATTAAAACTTCTAGTTTTTTTGAAGATTGGAAGCTTTAAAAATTAATCGCAGAACTAAAAACGCCTTCCTTTCCATTCGTATTTTCCAAACAAGGAATACAAAGCCACACTCACGCTGAAAAAAGGATAGAGTAAACTACCCAAAATCAAATAGCGCATTCTATTTTTAGTCAAAAAAGAATTTGCCTTGTAAATCAAAATAGTATCAACCATAAATTTTAAAAGGAACAACAAAACCATATCTTGAAACAAAATTAAACCCAACAACCAACAACCAACACCGAATACCCAAGCAAAATTCCCAACAAAAACCACCAAGCCCAAACCTTTCCCAAAACGGCTTTGATACGAGCCCGTTTTGGAAGCCCAGCGCACTCTTTGATAAAACAAGGATTTCCAGTCGTCCAAAGGTTTTGTGACAACAATGTTATTTTCGGATTTTAAATACTGTACTTTCTCGGGAAATCTTGCAATGGCTTTTTGCAACAAAAAAACATCGTCTCCGCTGGCAATTCCGTCATTTCCTCCAAAGCCATTTAGTTCTTGAAAAAACGATTTGGAGTAGGCAAAGTTGGCGCCATTGCAGATGAACCCTTTTCCAATACCAAAACTTCCCATCGTTGCGCCCTGCAAACTAGCCAAATCCAATTGCTGAAAATGATGCAAAAACGAATTTTTAGCTTCATAAGAAACGGCGCCGGCAATCATCGAAACATCGTGAAGCTGAATATAATTATCCAAAGACAATAACCAGTTTTCATTGACCACACAATCCGCATCAGTGGAAATAATCCAATCGTTTTCTGCGCTTTGTATTGCCGTTGAAATTGCATCTTTTTTGGGCGAATTCGAAACCCGAACGTTCTTTATGACCGAAACTTTAAGCTTGAAAGTTTGAACTCTATACTCTTCACTAGAAAAATCATCCACCAGAATGACTTCGAACAAGTCCTCAGGATAAGTTAATTTCAAAAAACTATCTAAAAGTTTTGGCAGAATTTCAGTTTCATTCCGAAAAGGAACGACAATCGAAAACTTGGTTTTCGGCTTTAATCCAACATAATAAAAGGAATTGACTTTTGTAAATCCATAAATAAGAGCAACTATTGCCAGACAATATATTGTTGTGATTATATATAAAACAATAATCATTGCGCTATTTTAGTTTTGAAATTCATCACGTAATAACTGCCAATAATCACCGGCAAAACCACGTTCAAAAACCACATTAACGTGCTTATAAAAACCACTATCCATTCGTTGACGCCAAGAATTCCGAAAAAATAAACGGCAACACTTCCCTTCACGGCAAAGTCCAAGAATTGGAATGTGGGTAATGAAGAAGCCAAAAAGTAAACGCTAGCAATGGTCGCCATCAGAGTTAAATAAGGCAAATCAACATCAAAAGCCAAGAATAGAAAATAATATTGATGCGAAAAAATCAAATAGCGACAAATGGCTAAGAAAATATTTTTTTGATGAATTGATTTTGGAATTTCATTGATTTTATGAATCAGTTTTTCGATGGAATAGCCTTTAATTTTTATTTTTTTTAATCCAAAACCTAAAAGGCAAAAGGCAAAACTTGAAAAAAAAATCACTAAACCCCAAAACCTATAACCCAAAACCCAAAACCCAATTGTTCCAAATACAATCGACAAAATCATTTGGATTCCGTTGCAAATCAAATTCAGAAAGACGATTTTTTTAGCTTTCGATTTTTCAAAAAACAATGCTTTTCCGGCATATTCGCCCACGCCGTTTGGCGTAAATAATCCTACTGTCAGTGCGCCAAGAACATGTTGGGTGGCTTCCGGAAAATTGATTTTATGGAGATAGGAAACCAAATTCTGCCATTTCAAAATTTCGAAAAACCGATTCAAAAAACTCAACAACAAAATAAAACTGATTCCCGCAAAAGATTGGTTTTTTTGGAACAATACGGTGAATTTCTCCCAATCGAGTTGGTCATTGTTTGCTAACTCATTATAAATAAAATAAAAAGCACCTCCGACAATCGAAATTTTAATTAAGATAGTCAGAAATTGCTTCGCCTTGAGGGATGTTGAAATCATACTTGCAAAGTAACAAATTAAAAAGTGGCAAACGAATCCGAAATAATAAAATACTGAATTTTGAAAATTACAGTTACAGATTTTTTATGCTTATCATTTCTGAAATTTATAAAATAAATTTTTTGAAGTAGATGCCACAAAAGAATTAGATTTGTATAAAAGTAGATGTCGAATTTTATGAAAAAAAATAGGGGTGAAAATAGGCGTGCCAAATTAGTTTTGATTGTTTTGTTTTTGGGCATTAATACTTCCGTTTTTTCACAAAACCAGACCATTCCTTTATGGAATAAAATACCGGGAGCTATTCAATCCGTTAACTATAAAGAAGAAGTTTCGTTTGACGAACAAGGAGTTGTAAAAGGAATCAGTAAAGTTTCTCAACCAACATTGACACTTTTTTTGGCAGATTCCAAATTAGCAAATGGAACCTCAGTTGTTATTTTTCCCGGAGGCGGTTATGATCATTTGGCAATCAATAAGGAAGGGTATAAAATAGCGAAGTGGTTCAATGGCCTGGGAATTTCCGCATTTGTAATAAAATACCGATTGCCGAGTGATTTGATTATGGCTGAAAAATCTATTGGTCCACTACAAGACGCACAAGAAGCGATAAGAATAATTCGACGCAACGCAGTGAAATGGCATTTGGATTCAAACAAAATTGGGATTATGGGATTTTCGGCAGGAGGACATTTGGCCGCGACCTTGTCCACGCAATTTAATGAAAATGTATACATTCCAATAGACAATATAAGTGCTCGGCCCGATTTTTCCATTTTAATTTATCCCGTAATTTCAATGCAAAATAGAATTGTGCATCAAGGTTCAAAAAGGAATCTGTTGGGGACAACTCCAAGTATTGATAGGGTTGAAAAGTATTCTAATGAAAAAAGGGTCGATAGTCTTACCCCAAAAACATTTTTGGTACACGCAACGGACGATAAGTCTGTTTCTGTTGAAAACAGCATCAATTATTATCTCGCATTAAAACAACACCATATTCCGGCAGAAATGCATATTTATGAAAATGGAGGCCACGGCTTTGGTTTAGGTGTTCAAGAAACAAACATCAATTGGCCAAATGCCTGCGAGAAATGGTTGATCTCCAATGGATACATCACTAAAACAGAATAATCCTGTTTTCCATTAAAAATAATAAACATTGAGTCTTTGATACTATAAAATGACAAACGAACGCATCATATTAGGAATTGACCCCGGAACCACAATCATGGGTTTTGGATTGATAAAAGTGGTTGGAAAAAATATGCATTTTATTCAGCTCAACGAATTGCAATTGTCTAAATATGACAACCATTATCAAAAACTAAAAATCATTTTCGAACGTACCATCGAGTTAATCGATACCCACAATCCCGATGAAATTGCGATTGAAGCACCCTTCTTTGGCAAGAATGTACAATCGATGCTGAAGTTAGGAAGAGCACAAGGCGTGGCAATGGCGGCGGGACTTTCGAGAGATATTCCTATTACGGAATACGAACCCAAAAAAATAAAAATGGCAATCACCGGCAACGGAAATGCCAGCAAAGAACAAGTGGCCAAGATGCTTCAACAATTATTAGGATTGAAGGAATTACCCAAAAATCTTGATTCCACCGATGGATTGGCTGCTGCGGTTTGTCATTTTTTCAATTCCGGAAAAGTCGTTGGCGCAAAAAGCTATACTGGTTGGGACGCTTTTGTGAAGCAGAATGAAGAACGAGTTAAAAAATGAGCGGAATTTATATCCATATTCCTTTTTGCAAACAGGCGTGTCACTATTGCGACTTTCATTTTTCGACCTCAATGAAGAAAAAGGATGAGATGGTCTTGGCTTTGGCCAAGGAAATTCGAATGCGGAAAAAGGAATTTGAAAATGAAGTTATTAAGACAATATATTTTGGTGGCGGAACGCCTTCAATATTGCAGATTTCAGATTTGAGATTTTTGATTGATGAAGTGCATAAAAATTATACTGTTTCGGAAAATCCGGAAATTACTCTTGAAGCCAATCCGGATGATTTGATTAGTTTGTCAGTTCGAGTGCAGTCGAGAACCATTTTCGAGGATTACAAATCGATTGGAATCAACCGATTAAGCATAGGGATTCAATCTTTTTTTGATGATGAATTGACGATGATGAATCGTGCGCATAATTCGGTGGATGCCAAAAAATGTCTCGAAGAAGCAACAAAATATTTTGACAATATTTCCCTAGATTTGATTTACGGAATTCCGGACTCGAGCCAGAATGGAGAACAGGCGCAGCAAATGAGTAACGAAAAATGGAAACAAAACATTGAAACCGCTTTGAGTTTTGGCATTCCTCACATTTCGAGTTATGCTTTGACGGTGGAACCTAAAACGGCTTTGAACAAGCACATCCAAACCGGAAAAATAGCCAAACCCAAAGACGAGGTGGCCGAAGCGCATTTCCAGATTTTAGTCGAAATGCTCGAAAAAAAGGGATTTATCCATTATGAGTTGTCGAATTTTGGGAAAGAGAATTACTTCTCGAAGAATAATTCGGCCTATTGGTTGGGGAAAAAGTACCTTGGAATTGGTCCTTCGGCTCACAGTTATGACGGAATTTCGAGAAGCTGGAATATTTCGAATAATACCATTTATTTGAATTCATTGGAGGAAAATAAATTGCCCAATGAAATTGAAATTTTGTCTAAGACAGACCGCTATAACGAATATATAATGACGGGTTTACGAACCATTTGGGGTGTTTCTTTGGATAGAATCGAGAAAGAATTTGGCACAACTTATTTGGAATATCTTACTAATCAAGCACAAAAATTCCTTGATGACAATTTGCTTTCTATTGAAGAAAATGTTCTAAAAGCGACCAAAAAAGGGAAGTTTTTAACCGACGGAATGGCCAGTGATTTGTTTTTGGTTAATTTGACCTAGCATGTTTACAATAAAGGTGTAACTGATGCCCGTTTAGTTATGCTTTTTTCATTAAAGTATGAAACAATAAAACGCCCCAAGCCAGTATTAATAGCAATCCCCCAATGGGAGTTATGAATCCAATAATTTTAAAATCAAACGAGGTAAGACTATTTGTAGCTAATAAATAAATAGAGCCAGAAAACAAAAGAACTCCAAAAAGAACCAAGTTATAAATTGTTTTTTTTGCTTTTTGGGACAAATCGTTAATCATTCCAATGAAAAGCAAAAAGAATGCGTGGTACATTTGGTATCGAACACCTGTTTCGAATGTGGAAAGTTCTTCAATGGACAGCACTTTTTTTAAAGCATGAGCGCCAAATGCCCCTAAAATGATAGCTATCATTCCTAAAACAGCCCCAGTAGAAATTATTTTTCTGTCCATTTTGTGATTTATTTGGATACAAAAGTATCTCATATTTCGTTAATGAAAAAGCAGTTTTAAAGATAGTTTCTCTCCACATCATTCTGTTGGTGTAAAATAAAATCTAATCCACCGAATCTGGGAAAAACATTTTTGTTTACTACTGTTCCGCTTGTTATAAATACAACGATTACGTATATTTGTGTTATAACTACTCGTCCATGAGAACTATTCTAATCATTGGAGCAGGAAGATCGGCTTCGTCGCTAATTCAATATCTTCTGAATAAGTCAGACGTAGAGAATCTGCATCTTATCATTGCTGATTTATCATTGGCATTGGCGCAAAGTAAAACCAACAATCACCCCAATGCAACTCCAATTGCTTTAGATATTTCTGTCGCAACCCAAAGACATTCGGCCATTCAAAGAGCGGATATTGTTGTCTCAATGTTGCCGGCCCAGTTACATATTGAAGTTGCCAAGGATTGTATTGTTTACAAAAAACATTTGGTTACCGCTTCTTATGTCAGCGATGCGATGCAGAAATTAGATACTCTGGCAAAAGAGAACAATCTAATTTTCATGAATGAAATTGGTCTTGATCCCGGAATTGACCACATGAGTGCCATGAAAACAATCAATGAAATTATCGAAAAAGGCGGAAAAATGCTTTTGTTTGAATCGTTTTGTGGAGGTCTAGTTGCGCCGGAATCAGATACGAATCTTTGGAATTATAAATTTACCTGGGCACCACGAAATGTGGTTCTTGCCGGACAGGGCGGAGCGGCAAAATTCATCCAAGAAGGGACATATAAATACATTCCGTATTGGAATTTATTCCGAAGAACTGAATTTCTGGAAGTCGAAGGCTACGGTAGATTTGAAGCCTATTCGAATCGGGATTCGTTGAAATATTTGGATATTTATGGGCTGAAGAATATCCTTACTTTATATAGAGGAACCATTCGCAGGGTAGGTTTTTCCAAGGCTTGGAATATGTTTGTGCAACTGGGAATGACCGATGACAGCTATGTTATGGAAGGCTCTGAAGCCATGAGTTACCGCCAATTTGTGAATTCCTTCCTACCCTATCACCCAACGGATTCTGTTGAAATCAAGATGCGTTTGATTTTAAAAATCGACCAAGACGATATCATGTGGGATAAACTTTTGGAGTTGGATTTGTTCAATCCCAACAAAAAAATAGGTCTAAAAAATGCCACTCCTGCTCAAATTCTCGAAAAAATTTTGACCGACAGCTGGACCCTGCAGCCCAAAGAGAAGGATATGATTGTGATGTACCATAAATTTGGTTATGAATTGAACGGCAAAAAACAGCAAATCGATTCCAAAATGGTTTGTATTGGCGAAGACCAAACCTATACCGCCATGGCGAAAACAGTTGGTTTACCCGTTGCAATGGCAACATTGCTGATCTTAAACGGAAAGATTAAAACGCCAGGAGTTCAGCTTCCTATCCGTAAGGAAGTGTATTTGCCCATTTTGAAAGAACTCGAAGAAAATGGTATTATTTTCAAGGAACAATCGGTGCCTTATTTGGGTTATAATCCGGAATAAAATTCAAACCCAATTTATTTCGACAACTCCACAAAATACTTGTAAAACAATGGAATCGTCTCAATTCCTTTCAGGTAATTAAATATTCCGAAATGTTCGTTTGGGGAATGAATCGCATCGCTGTCGAGACCAAATCCCATCAAGATGGTTTTACTTTTCAATTCTTTTTCGAATAAAGCCACAATAGGAATACTTCCGCCTGAACGCACTGGAATTGCGGGAACACCAAAAGTTTCTGTATAGGCTTTATTGGCGGCTTGGTAGCCAATGCTGTCCGTTGGTGTTACATAGGCTTGTCCGCCGTGATGTGGTTTTACTTTCACTTTTACTCCGGCAGGAGCAATGCTGATGAAATGTTTGGTAAACAATTCCGTGATTTCCTCCCAATCTTGATTCGGGACTAATCGCATCGAAATTTTGGCGAAAGCCTTACTTGCAATGACCGTTTTGGCTCCCTCGCCTGTATATCCTCCCCAAATTCCGTTTACGTCCAAAGTGGGTCTGATGGAATTTCTTTCATTGGTCACATAGCCTTTTTCGCCATATACGTCATTTAAATCCAACGCTTTTTTATACTCTCCCAAATTGAAAGGAGCCTTGGCCATTTCAGCTCTTTCTACAGCAGACAATTCTTGCACTTTGTCATAAAAACCGGGGATGGTAATATGATTGTTTTCATCGTGAAGCGAAGCAATCATTTTTGCCAAAACAGTAATGGGATTGGCGACCGCGCCGCCATACAATCCAGAATGCAAGTCGCGATTAGGTCCCGTCACTTCGACTTCTACGTAACTCAAACCCCGCAATCCGGTTGTAATGGAAGGCTGCTCGTTGGAAATCATTCCTGTATCCGAAATCAAAATCACATCGCACTTTAGTTTTTCTTGGTTGCGCTCCACAAACCAACTTAAACTTTTGGAACCAATTTCCTCTTCGCCCTCAATCATAAATTTGACGTTGCAAGGCAAAGTATTCGATTGAACCATATATTCCAAAGCTTTCACGTGCATATACATTTGGCCTTTGTCGTCGCAAGAACCACGGGCGAAAATGGAGCCTTCGGGATGAATTTCGGTTGTTTTGATAACGGGTTCAAATGGGGGAGAACTCCATAAATTAATTGGGTCTGCGGGTTGCACGTCGTAATGTCCGTAAACCAGTATGGTTGGCAAAGCTGAATCAGTGGTTTTTTCGCCATACACTATTGGGTTTCCGGGAGTATCACAAATTTCGACGAAATCGCAGCCTGCTTTTTCCAGACTTGTTTTAACAACATTTGCCGTTTTGACAATGTCTTGGTGATACGCGGAATCGGCACTTACGGAAGGGATTTTCAACAATTCGATTAATTCGGCAATAAAACGTTCCTTGTGCTGATGAACGTAGGCTTTTATGGTTTCCATATTTTTATTTCATTTGTATCCTTTCAAAAGTACAAAAAAGAGAGGGAACATTTTTGGATAATTTTCTTTGAAAGTAAGAAGTTATGTTTATATTTGCACCACAAACACTAGTTCAACGAATTCCTCTTTAAAATAAGAGTATAGTGAGTTAATTGAGCGGATATGGTGAAATTGGTAGACATGCCAGACTTAGGATCTGGTGCCGCAAGGCGTGTAGGTTCGAGTCCTATTATCCGCACAAAGAATAACCCTTAATCCCTTAATTAATAAGGTTTTAAGGGTTTTTTATTTTTAATATTCCCCTATTATTCCCCCAATTAGGGTTAGTGATAGTTAATTCTAGTTAATTTTTCCTTATTTAATACGGATGTGTTAACTATTTAAGCTGTAGTTTTTTGATTATCTGAGATATTTATTATTAAAGATATCTTATGAAAAATTCTAAAACTTCTAACCTGTTCTTAAATAAAAAAGGGACTCTATAATCGGAGTCCCTTTTATTCTTTTTTTGACATCTATATGTGCATTGGAATAAATCCTAAATCTAAATTATTTAGTTCCTCCTGCCTCTTATTAAATAGACTTAGTTCTTTCTTATCATATGGAATTAATACAATCCCTTCAGCTAAATCAAAATGGATGGAATAATCACGTGAAATAATACTCATATATCCTTGCTCTTCATTAACATCTACATCAAATCCTGCATTAGACAACATATCAAATGCATTGAAGAGTATTTTTTCCATTTCTTCATTGTAACGTTTTAGTTTTTTCATTTTCATTTAATTTTTAATAATTTATTTATATAATTTTGAATAGATGTCCACCTGAATTCGTAGACAAATCTGGACCGGAATAGATTCCCAATTTTTATACTATTTCAGCTACTTCAAATTCTGGTAAATTCACTTCATCAATAGTAATTTCCCAAGTACCAAATTCATATGAATATGATTGAAATGAATCAATAGTTTCTTTAAAAAATTCTTTGTTTTGTTTTACAATTTCAATTGAATATTTTACAATATCTGATTCATCTATTTCTTCAGGATTATATTTTTCATCCATATAATCTTCAACTACAGATTCAATATTTGAAGCTACATCTTCAACTGTGTAGAAACTTCCGGTAACATAATCAGGATGTTTTTTTATCTCATCCCATAACTCATAAATTGTTTTCATAATTTTGTTTTTTAATTGTTTTAATTTTTTATTTCGTTTATAAATCCTTTTACATCAAACCCAAATAAATCAATAATCTCATCTAATTCCATATCGTCAATATTTGATAAGTTGTCGAAAACTTGTTTAATGTTGTTTTTGCAATGACTTTGAATTAAATCAAAGTTTGTGTTGATAATAGCCAATTCATATTCTTCATCATTAATTATTTCTGAGTTAATTAATTCATCAAGAATTAATTCAATGAATTGTTCTTCTGTATATTTTGTTTCTTTGAGTATATTTTTCATTTAATTAATTTTTATTTTTAACCTACCATTAATAGGGGATTGAAAAATCTCTATCCCCTGTGTAATTGTCATAATCATCAATTGATTGTGTCATTACATGTGAATCTATTTGTAATCTCATTATCTCTCGAACTTTGTCTATTTCCAAATCTATTTCTAACTCACAATCTATATCAGGAAAGATGTTGTGACGTGAATAATTTAAATTCCACCCATTGTATTTGTATAATTTGTTTGACATTAAATTATTTTGAAATTCAATTATATCATATGCACATTCTGCTCTAAAACCATATTTGTAGGATGGAGTTATTTTATCAATATGCAAGTACTTATTTTGTTTTACTTCTTTCATGCGGTTTTTTTATTAATTATTTTATCTTTTATAGATATTATTTTTCCGAATTTTGTTAGATCATCAAAAGTCACGAAACTTATTAAATTTTTAATGCGATTGATTGTGCCATACTTTTTATCTCCAACTTTAAAACAATCTTCTCTTGGTTGTTTCCTATTTGAAAAATAATCTTCTACGAGACTATTAATTTTTTTCCAGAAAATTGATTTATCATATTTATATAAACTCTCCGCTAAATATCGATAAGTTTTATCTCTTAGTATAATCCCATTATTATCAACTTCAATTAGTCTACTTAATCCCATTTCATGTTCTAAATAATTTATAGTTACACTTACATCGTATTTTTTTGAAAGCATTTTGCGAAATTCTACAGGATGCCATACTGTTTGAAATTCTAAAAGAATATATTCATTGTTATCTATTGAAATACAATCTCCATATTTTATATTCCATTTTACTCCCCAATACTTTATTTCTACATCATGCCATCTGACATCATTATAATAATCTTCGGCATTAATTGAATCTTTCCCAATTAAACTTTCCATCATTTCTAATTCATCATTTTCATAAAGTATTTCATTAATAATTTGACTTATTTTTTTTAAGTTTTCTTCTTTACCTGTAATTTTTAATTTGTTTAAACACCAATTGTACATAGTTATAATTTTTTTTAATTTATTTATTTAATTTTTGAATGGGTGGCCACCTGAATTCGAAGACAAATCTAGAGCGGATATTTTAGTTGCGCACTATCTAAAGTGCTAATTTTATGCAATTTAAGCTCATTCTAGATAGTGAATTTTGTTTTTGTAAAGTGAGGTTAAATGAGATTAACTTCATTACATATATAATTTAGTTATCCCAATACCTCATAAAAATACCGCTCCTCTTTTGATGAATATATTGCCCCATCCTTATCATATTTCATATCATATTGTTCAAGATGAATTCTGGACTCATTTATTGTATTCGGTTCACAGATGATTGCAAGTTTATCTTTAACATCCCCCAGATTGAGCATATCTCGTGCACAATCAATCAAAAAGTGTGCGTGGTAGTATTTGTCATTTGAGTTCTTTTCAATTGTAAAATAAAGAGTTATTTGATTATTCTCCATTTGCAATGTTTTGAGTTCGTCAAACAAGAATCTCATCTTGTTTTTCAAATCCTCAATGGATGAACTTACGGGAACAATGTTGCCAATGAAAGTCCAATAATGATTCCTTACCCATCTAATAGTTTGTTCAAATTCTTTTGAACTTAATCTTCTTCTTTTTCTGAATAGTTCGTCCAAAATGGAATGATGAATTAATCTTGTTGTTGAACCAACTTTTGATGGAATGAATTTTGTCTTGGTGGGGTCAATGTTTTTTATTCTCTTTTTGTAGGTTGCTGTTGATATTGGATATATGTTTAATATCTCTTTCTTGTTGTACCATTCATTTGTTTGCATAGTAAATCTATCTTATTAATCTTAAGTTTATGATTAACAAATATTACTTTTTGATAGTGTAGCATTGAAAATGGAATAATTGAAAGGAAATTATTTAACCACTTCATTTGACTATATTTCAATAAGTATTTGTTATTTTTAAAACAATAAACAAATCGATTTGAAAAGTCAAATTCTTATTATAAAAAATTAATTAATTTAAATTTAAGAAAGATTAATTGAAAGAGATTTCATCTAATGAGCCTCATTCAAGGATTTAGATTCTCATTTTTCTCTTTGTACTGTGCTACTTGCTGTTTGTATTGATATTCAACAATTAAATTATTTATTGGTTTAAAATTGAATTTCTAATTTTAGTGGTTCGTTATGGTTGCCCCCCAGCCCCCCCCCCATTATCAATATAGTATTTGAGGAGGGTTTGAAAAAAATAGACAGAAGACCCAGTAGCCCCACTTCATATTATTGCTTTTCGTGGTGGGGTTTGACAGCCATTGTCAATAGGCTCAATAATCTTTACTATAATATATATAGTGAATAACTGAAAAGTCAATATTTAAGATTATTTTTTTAAATAAAAAGATTCAGAAGATGCATGGAAAATCCGGTCAAATTGACCACCACTTTCCAGTTTAAATTGACCACCATTTCTGGAGCAAACTGACCACCACTTTCCAGTTTAAATTGACCCCCTAATTTTGGGGGTAAATTGGCAATAAAAAACTACTCACTTTTTTCATGTTGTTACAGCCATAAATTCGTTAAAAAAAACGGATTATGGCAAACAAAATAACAGACATGAGTAAAATTAGAAAAGCAATTAAATTCTATTGTAACGGAAAAAGTAAGTTGTTTATAAGTAAGTACTTATCGCTTTCCAGAAATACCGTAAAGAAGTATATTTCTTTATTTGAAACACTAGGACTAAGTTTTGAAGCAATTAATGAAAAGACAGATGCTGAACTAGAACTTTTGTTTTCACATACAACTGTGGAATCAATTAGTCCCAAACTGCAAATTCTTTATGATTTTTTCCCTAAAATGGAACGGGAACTAAAAAAAGTTGGCGTTACCGTTCAACACATGTGGGAACAATATATTTCACTAAACCCTGACGGTTATAGAAGTTCACAATTTTGTTATCATTACAAAATATGGGGTAAACGAGTCAATCCAGTAATGCACATGAATCACAAAGCGGGTGATAAAATGTATGTGGATTATGCTGGAAAAACACTCTCTATTGTTGATAAAGACACAGGAGAAATCAAAGAAGTACAGTTTTTTGTAGCCATATTAGGAGCGAGTCAATACACGTATGCCGAAGCTTCCATGAGCCAACAAAAAGAAGATTTTGTTACTTCCGTAGAAAATGCCATGCGTTTTTTTGAAGGTATTCCTGCTGCAATTGTTCCAGATAATTTAAAATCTGCAGATATGGGATTTACTTGATTCTCATAATGATAGAAAACTCACTGCACGTCCTTATTCTCGTTTGGAATTATTTTTGGAAGATGAGCAGCAAAAACTACGTCCACTGCCACAAGAACGTTTTGAAATCAAATACCAATGCTTTGCAACAGTAATGCAAAATGGACATGTTCAATTAAGTCAGGATAAAAACTATTACAGTGTTCCCTATCAATATGTGAAGAAAAAAGCCAAGCTATTGTACACTAAATCAACCGTAGAGATTTATTATAAATACAATCGAATAGCAGTCCATACAAGAAATTACAAACCTTATGTCTATACCACAACACCTGAACATTTAGCAAGCACACATCAATTTGTAGCCCAATGGAGTGCTTCTCGCTTCATTGATTGGGCTAATAGTATTGATGAGTCCGTAGGAGATTATATCCTGCAGATAATCGTAAGCAGAAACCATCCTGAACAAGCCTATAAAAGTTGTTTGGGAATACTAAACTTCGAGAAAAAGGTTGGAAAACAGCGGTTAATAAATGCTTGTAAACGGGCTCTTGATTTTAAGATATACAATTTTAAGACTATCCAGAATATTTTAGAAAACAACTTAGACCATGTTGATTTTGAACAAGAATCCGAGCAAGAACTCCCAAATCACAGTAACATTAGAGGTAAACAGTATTATAACTAAATTAAAATCAAATAATTATGAATGAATCAACAGTAACAAAAATGAAACAAATGAAGCTTTATGGAATGCATAATGCTTTTAAAACAGCTATTGAAAGCGGAAAAACAGACCATTACACACTCGACCAATTTGTGTCTATGATTATTGATGCAGAATGGGATGAAAGGCACAATCGTCGTATTGAACGAAGTATCAAGAATGCCCGATTCCATTACAAATCCAATATTGAAAGTATCAATTTTGACCAAGCCCGTAATCTTGACCGCAACATGGTACTTCGTCTAGCGGAATGCGAATTTGTAGAAAAAAATGAAAACATTTTAATCACTGGAAGTACTGGTGTAGGTAAAAGTTATTTAGGTACCGCATTAGGTTACCAGGCATGCATACAGGGTTTTAAAGTAAGTTATTTTAATACTTCGAAGTTGTTTGCCAAATTAAAAATGGCCAAAGCAGATGGTTCTTACTTGCGAGAACTGGCCAAAATAGAACGGCAAGATGTTATTATTCTTGATGATTTTGGACTCCAAGCCTTGGATAGCCATAATCGAATTACCCTTTTAGAAATCATTGAAGACAGGCATAATAATGGTTCTATAATTGTAACCTCACAAATCCCAGTTCAAGGGTGGTATGATATAATTGGAGAAAAAACCATAGCTGATGCTATTTTGGATAGATTAATACATCAATCGCATCGTCTTGAATTAAAAGGGGAATCAATGAGAAAGAAAAGAGGTACTAATAAAGTTTAATATTTTTAGGTATATTTGAATAATTAACAGATGAAAAAAAGTAGTTTTTTATGAAAAATTGGGGTGGTCATTTTACTCCGGAATTAGGTGGTCAGTTTGAATTGGAATCAGGTGGTCACTTTAAATTGGAATTGGGTGGTCAATATCACCGGAATATGCACTGAAGTAAATGCAATATTAAATTTATCAGCATCATTAGGCCAAATCCAGCCATTTGTTGGAGTGGTCTCATTAATAAAACCCCAAGTGGTTTCATTTCCAATCGCTACAATGTCAGGAGTAACTCCTTCTTTATTAAGCCTTTTCAAAACAGTATAAGTATAGTTGTAAATAGAATCGAGAAGTACAGATTGAGAAAGTCCCATCCATGCTTTCGGCATTTTTTGATTGCCTGGGTCGTTAAAATAATCGCCATAATGAATAGATAAATTCAATTTCATCCCGTTTGTTTTAGCTTTTTTGAAAGCCAAAACAACATCGTCCAAATTATTAGTCGAAATTGGGTTTCCGCATTTATCAATATTATTTTCCGGGGTATGCCATAGCCTAATTCGTGCCATATTAGCTCCCTTTTGAGCAAACAAGGCATAAGGATCGGTTATGTTTCTGTTGGAATCTCTATATATTCCACCTTTAGAAAGAATAGAATTGGTATAAGACATATCAGCACCAATGGTAAAACACTGTGATTGAGTGAAGCCCTTAGAATAGAGCGTAAAAAAGATAATAACAATTAGTCTATTCATAGTCTTGGTTTTGTAACTGTCAATTAATTATTGACTAATTCTCTAATGGAATCTTCCCATAAATCATATCCTGTTTCATTCAAATGTAAATTATCCCATGTAAGCCCTGACTTCATCAAATTATTACTATTTGAAAAAACGGAAAATAAATCAATTATTTTTAGATTATTCGATGGTGTCATCGCTTTCAGAATAGCATTTGTAGCGATGATTTTTTCTTTTGGCGGACTATTATCTCTTGTTGGCAAAATAGTTTGAACATAAATTATAGTTTTTGGGGAGTCTTTATGAATCTCTTCTACAATTAATTTAATATTGTTAGCAACAATTTCTGGTGTCAAATCATTACGAAACAAATCATTAATTCCGATTTTTAAGAACACTTTAGAGGCTTTGTAATATGAAATTTCTTTTACTCTATTTAGGACACCTAAACTTACATCGCCCGAGATTCCTCTGTTTTTAATCTTTGAATTCCCAAGCCGACTACTCCAGTCGCCTTCATTTCCATTTCCATTAACCAATTCTGTAATACTGTTCCCAATAAATACAATATCGCCAAACTGAAGGGGGTTGGCTTTGAATACGGCTATTCTTTCTTTGTAGTGTCCTCTTGACCAATCATTGTGATAAGGATTTACCAAATCCGCTGATGGATAGAGAGTGCTTGTATCAAATATAGGTCCTGGTTCAGGTGTGGGTTCTGGTATAGGTGTGGGTTCTGGTATAGGTGTGGGTTCAGGTTTAGTATCAGAGGGAGTACCATCTGGCGAACAGGAATACAAACACAAGAAAGCTATTACTACAATAAATAGAGTTTTCATTTTTATATTTTACATACTCCTATGTTTCAAAGAGGATTACAACTTTTTGAAAGTTGCCCAATCATCATATTAGCCTTTATTTGCGAACAATATTCAGTGGTGCAGCCGAATAATCACCCGCTAACCAAGTATAGTCTGAAACAGATTTCATTTCGATATTGATTTTGTAATTCATTTTATCTTTCAAATTAGCAGTTGGTTTTGTTCCTTTTGGAATAGCAATTTCAAATGAGCTTTCAACATCTTTTCCAGCAGGAAATTTTCTTCCTTCCCCCCCCACAGAAGATACCCAAGTCCAATCGTTCATTAAATTGATGCCTGAATAAATGTTTATTTCTTTGGCTGAGGTATATTTAAAATTAACTTTTAAAACAGTTCCAGCTTCAATAATTTCGGGGATTGCCGAGGTAAAAACAACTGATGGTTTCTCTGTAATTCCAACAGAACCTTGTTCAGTTGATTTCTTTACATAGCTGGTAGTTTTACCTTCATTGACAAGATTCCTAATGTAGTTTTGCCAAACCACATAACCAGCTTCGGTTAGGTGCAATCCATCATTAGTATATTCACTTTTCAATAAATCTTTCTCATTTGCAAAAACCGAGTGCAAGTCAATAACTTGAAGATAATCCGTTGAAGCCATTGCTTTCAGAATCGAATTAGTAGCAGCAATTCTCTCTTTAGACGGGTTATTATCTCTTGAAGGTAGGATAGTTTGAACAAAAATTTTTGTTTTTGGCGATTCCTGATGAATCAATACAACAATTAACTTAATGTTGTTTGCTACATATTCGGGATTTAAATCTCTGTGAAACAAATCGTTAATTCCAATCTTTAAGAATACTTTTTCGGGTTTGTAATAATAGATTTCTTTTAATCTAGCGATTACTCCAGCGGTTACATCACCTCCAATTCCTCTGTTTTTTATTTTTGCATTATCAAATCTTTCTGCCCAATTCCCTCCTTGTTCTGTAATACTGTTTCCAATAAATACAATATCACCAAATTCGAGTGGATTGGCTTTAAATTTGGCTATTCTGTCTTTATAGTGCCCTTTTGTCCAGTCGTTGTGATGTGGAATTACAGTATTTGGCGAGGGGTACAGATTACTTGTGTCTTCTTTTGTGCTTGAAGATGTCTTAACTTGAGATGAGCATGAGGTCAGACTCAAAAAAGAAAATGCTAATACTAAAATTAATTTTTTCATTTCGCTATTTTAAAATTTTATAGATGATGCTATATTAGTTACAAATTTTTTTAATTTTTTTATTTTGAAATAAATTCTAAAACTTCTAAATATTTGGCCTAGAAGCTAATAAAAAAAAATGGATTTTATTTATGGACCTTTTTATTTCTTAAATAATTTATAAGTATTTGGGGTCTATCGGTTTGAATCATGTTCACTCCTTTTTTTAAGTACCAACCATAAATACTGTCTATATTTTTAACGGCTTCGTTATCTTCATGACCAGCATTTAGGGAAGCCCATAATGAATTGACCCAAATCCGGCTGCCTTTTTTCTTTATTTGAGGAAAACTAGTCAATACTTTCGAGCTGTCTTTTGAAAATACTATTTCAAAAGCTTTTACTTTTAACTTTGTTTGATAATCATCAATTATTTGCAGTGCATTGAGTTGATTATCCAAATTAATTATGGGCATAAATGTGATAGTGTCTAATTTTGTTCCAAAATCGACCATAACCTGGTCAACAGTTTTATTATAACCTTTCATAACTATTTGTTTTGTTGTGCCTGTTTTTTTAGCAACATCATAAGCCTGATTAAAAAATTCGTATGATTTATCCAAATTGACTAGTGTATTTCCTTTGCAAACCATTAGAGCTTCCTCCAATGTTGGAATTTTATATTTTGTTTCTATTCCTAGACCATCTTTTAAATATAGTTTTCTCAACGAATCTAAAGTCCAGTCGGAGACCAACCCTTTTCCATTTGTTGTCCTGTCCAATGTTTTGTCGTGTAGGATAACCAATTGATTGTCTTTGGTTTTTGCCACATCCATTTCTGCCATATCAACACCCATATCAATAGCACTAGAGAAAGCTTCTAAAGAGTTTTCAGGAAAATTTCGCCAATCACCTCTGTGAGATATCACTAAAACGTCTGATCCATTGGAATTGTTCAATTGTTTTAGAAGTTGGTCGATTTTATTGGTCGATTTACTTTCCATTTTATCTTGGTTAGGGATTTGTATTTGTGAAGTACAAGAAAAAATCGAAATGCCAATTAAACATAGTGCAATTATTGCTAAAATATATTTCATCTGTTTATTTTAGACTGTCTAGATTTAAAACCAAATCAGAACCATTTTTGAGTTGCAAATTATCAGATTTAGCAATAACTTTTATTAAACTTTTTAAATTTTTAGTTTTAAGAATAATAGTCGCAATTCCAGCTTCTGCCTTCACTGGGTTTTCCCCTATTAATTCGGCATTTCCTTCCAATAAAGTGAAAGTGACTTCATTGGTTGCAGTTGGTATAACGGTACCGTTTACGTCCGTAATTTTAGCATAAACAAAAATCATATCTGGTGAATCAGGATTAATTGGCACTGAAGAAATGTCATAATTTAATTCTATTTTGGATGCGCTTTCAGGGGTTTTGACAACGTTAGAAACCACTTTTTTACCATTGATAAATCCTTCAGCTCGTAAAGTTCCTGGAATAAATGTATCCAATATAAAAAGGAACGGAGGGTGTTTTAACTGGTCACTGTTTGAATTGATTGATGGTTTTTGTTTGGCAACCAAAACTTCGTTCAAATACAAAGCAACTTCCTCACAATTGCTGTAAACGGTTACGTTCAAAGGAGAAGTTTCTGTCCAATTATTACCAATTTTCAACATGGGACCCGAAGTCAGTTTAGTATCCAAAAATACATTGGCATCACGCTGACTTTGGTAAAAAGAATAAGAAAATTTTGGGATTCTAAAAATATCGCTAATACCGGAACTTTCTAAATCATTACTATATCCTCTATTGTAATCAAACATCACCCAATTCGCTTCGCCGATGGTTTGCGTTCCTTTTCTATTCGAATTAGCCGCTTCCTGAAAATTATAGGCTTGTTGCAACAATCGCTTTTCGCCATGAGCTCGAAGTTGTCTTGAGGTTCTTTCGTCTTCTTTCAGATTAGCAAATTGAGTTTGATTAAATCCAGCATTTTGGGCATAATATTCCCAATCCCCATATTCTGCGATGAAAATCTTTCGGTTTCCTTTGTTGTATTTGGTCCAATAATCAGGAACTTGTCCGTGTTGTCTTGCTGGAATAAAAACATCGTAATTGTCATTATCTATCCAACACGCACTATAGGTAGTAGGAAATGGCAATTCTTCTTTCAAAGCTGTAGTCGCTTTTTGCATAAAGCTTTCACTCATTTGGGTTTCGTTTAATGAGGCTTCCCAAAAAATAACACTTGGATGATTGCGGTCCCGTCTTGCCATGTCTCGAATATCTTGAAGGGCATTTTTCTGAAAGGTTTCGTTACCGAAAAATTGCCAACCCGTAAGGCTATTCATTACTAAAATTCCCAATTCGTCACAAGCATCCAAAAAGGCTTCGGCATGAGGATAATGGGACATCCGCACAAAATCAAAGCCTGCATTTTTAATTTTTACTGCATCGCGATATTGAGCTTCATCCGAAATGGCATAGCCTAAATACGGATATTCTTGATGTTGATTGGTGCCTGTAATGTACAATTTTTCGTCGTTGAGGTAATACCCATCTTCTTTTATTTCTGATTTTCGAATTCCAATTTTTTCAGAGTAGCTATCAATAACTTTATTGTTTGCAATCACTTGCACTTCTAAATGGTATAAATTAGGTGTTGAAATCGACCATAATTTTGGGTTATTAACCACAATATTTTGAGTGATCGCTTTGTCTGAATTGGCACTTAAGGTAAATACTTCCGACTTGAATTCGAATTTTTTGCCTTTATTATCCGTTAAAATAAACTTCAAGTTTGCTTTCTTTTCAACTGCATATTCATTTTTTAAATGCACCTGAACTGTTCCAGAAGCCCTGTTTTTATTTACGTTCTCAAAATTTACATAAATACCACCACTTGCTTTTTTGTTGGCGGCTACTGGATTAGTGATGTATAATTTATCGGTTGTTATGAGATACACATTTCTGTAAATACCCCCATAATAATTAAAATCCAAATCTTTTAAAGGTTTGCCTGGAAGAAATTCTGGATTATCTTCATTATTGACTTTGACTTTAATGCTGTTGTTTTTAGATTTCAATAAGGAAGTAACACCCACTGTAAAAGGCAAGTAGCCCCCTTTGTGATTGCATACTTTTTTTTCGTTAATCCAAACATCTGCTTCCTGCATTACCCCTTCAAAATACAAAAAGACTTTCTTGTTGTTGGATTTGGGAACAGTAAATTTTTTTTGATACCAACAGTTTCCTTGAAATTGGTTGTTTACTACCAAAGGCTCAATTTTTGCCGTATGCGGAATTGTAATTTTTTCCCAATTGGAAGATGTAATTTCTTCTCGTTTAAATTCCCAATCAGAACCAAAATTTACTTTAGTTCTCGATTGCGCCATTGTTCTTCCTATAGAAAAAATTAGCAGTAAAAAAAGTATATTTCTTAAAATGAATTTCATTATCGTTGTAATTAATTTTTAAAAGCGTCAAGAGCTGGTGAAGGTTTTCCATCGGATTGCCAAGCATTCAATTGATAATTACTCCAACTTTTTTCGCCTTCTGGTTCCCAATAAATAACACCAAGTCCTTTATTATTTGGAACGGTTTTTACTGCATTGACTACTGCAGTAATCATATCTTTAGTGTTTTGAGCTTGAAGATGATCGCCACCGAGTTCAACTACCATCACTTCTTTGTTATATCTAGATACCATATCATTTAGGTTGTTTTGCAAATTTGTAATTGTAGTTGTGTAATTACTCCCCAACCAGTATGGGTAGTATGACATTCCAATGACATCATAATTAACATTGTTTGTTGTCAAATTATCGAAAAACCATCTGAATCTTGCATTGTCATTTCCTCTGTCAATGTGAACTACTACTTTGATTCCTTGATTTATAGCTTTTGTGGCTTCGTAGCCCTTGTTTAACAACTGTGCCAATTGATTCCAATTTTGATTATTCACTATTTTACCCTCGGGCCAAAGAAGACCAGATGGAATTTCGTTACCAATTTGAACCCATTCAGGGGTTACTCCAGACGCTTGAAGTGATGATAAAACACTATAGGTGTGGTTGTATACATCGTCTTTTAATTGAGTAAACGAATGATTTGCCCAGGCAGCTGGTTTTGTTTGGTTATTAGGATCAGCCCAAGTATCGCTGTAATGAAAATCAATCATAATTCGCATTCCCATATTTTTGGCTCGAACAGCCATAACAACGGTTTCTGCGGTACTACAATGACCATTAATTAGATGATTGGAAGGATTTACAAAAACACGAAGTCTTATAGTATTTATACCCCTATCCTTAAGTAATTGTAAACAATCTTTTTGTGAACCATCAACATCATAAAAATGATAGTCTGTAGCTTCCATTTGGGGCAACCAACTTACATCGGCTCCTTTGGAAAAAGCAAAAGCGGAGGGTAAAGAATTGGGTATTATGCACTGACAATTGTTTTGTGCTTGAATAGAAATAGTGAATAGCGATGCAACTATAAACAGGACAACTATTCGAATTTTTTTTGCAGTTTCTTTCATGTTTTTTAATTTAAATGTTTATTTAATCTTGTATTAATTTTTTTGACCTTATTTTTTTTACAAGTCAAATATTAAAAATGATTTTTTATTGATAAATAATATTTAGTTTATTAGAAGTACTGGTTCCTAGTTTTGTTCCCCAATTGGCTGTCCAAAGCTCTACCTGAATATCATAATATTCCCCGTTCGATAAAATTTCAGAAGGTATTGTATTTAATGGAATCGTAAGAGTAACTTGACTAGATTCATTTGTTGCAACTGACGGCACTAAAAATTGATTATTAGTACTTTGTGCAATTGTTTCTAGCCATGCGCCACTTGAGCTTCTTTTAGCCAATCCTACATAAAAAAAATGGGTGTCACTTTTAGCTGTATAAGTTAAATTAACGATAACATTACCTCCTTGTGAAACAGGGTTATTTACAAATCCGTCTATTTTAACTTGTTCCGTTTCTTCAATAACAGGTGCGCCTAGAGTTTCACTAAAGGCATTCAAAGCTCCAGAGGGTTTTCCGTTAGATTGCCAAGCATTTAATTGATAACCGCTCCAACTTTTTTCTCCCTGTGGCTCCCAGTATATTACTCCAAGCCCTTTATTGTTCGGAACATTTTTGACAGCTGCATTTAC
>CAMBZB010000030.1 GCA_945872245.1 Flavobacterium psychrophilum | reverse complement strand
GGTTGCATTTTATTTACCCAACCAAAATGAGAATCTGAAACAATAAATCCTTTAAAAGAATCTTTTTTAGCATTGTTAAAATTAGTTGATGCAATAACTCTTGGAGTTATAAATGCAGCAGCAGAAAACATTAAAGTTGATTTTATGAACTTGCGTCTTTTCATTATATTATTGTGCTTTTTAGATAACAATTATAGGATGTTTTATTGGTCTCAAATAGAGTTTAAAACTCTGCCTGTCGGCAGACAGGTATGCACTTTCAGTGCATCTCGCTTAAACTTCTAAAATTTTTTTTTGCCACAGATTCACAGATTAGAAACTATTTAAAAAATCCGTGAATCCGTGGCAAAATTTCACTGATGAATTTGTATCTAACCTAGCAGGTTTTTAGTCTGCCAAACCAAATCTATGGACTTCCAGTCCATAGTGGTTTAGTTACTTCGACCCAAATTCCGTATTTAAAACGAGGTGTAATATTAAGGGATATAATTCCATTTTTTTTGTTACATAAATTTTCGTTTTAATACGCCATTATAATGCTTAGAGTTATTTTTTTGCAACCACTCTAATAAGCAACTTCTTAATTCTTCTGCTTTTTGTTCGTATTGTTTTTTATTGGGGTTTATCCCTAATAAGTTATTCATTTCATACGGATCTTTATTCAAATCATATAAAGCATTTAAGACCTTAGAGTCTTCTGTATAAGGTACCATTAGTTTCCAACCCTCTTTAACAATCATATAATTTGGAGATGTAGGCCCATTATAATCCCATTCTGTAACAACATATTCCCCATGTTTTGTAGCTTTACCCTCAATTAAATCTCGTAAGCTTTCGCCTTCCGATTTATATTTGCCCACTTTTAGATAATCCATAATAGTGGCAAACAAATCGATGTTAGAAACATAACCATTAACGGTTGTGTTTTGTTTAATCTCATTAGGCATTTTTAGAATTAATGGCACATGAGATGATTCTTCATAAAACACATTTTTCTCTCGCATGCCATGAGCTCCAAGCATTTCGCCATGATCACTAGTGAAAATGATTAAAGTATCATCTGTAAGTCCCGTTTCATCTAACTTGTCCATGATTTTACCCATCCAAACATCTATCTCTTTTATTAAACCATAATAATTTGAAATCATGTATTTAATTTTTTCCGCGTCTGCAAACTCTGGCAAGTTTTTTCTTCCATTAGCATTTGAATAAGGAGAATTCGTCATGTCGTCATGAATACTAACTGGTGCCTTCATATCCTGTGTGGGATACATACCGTAATAAGGCGGGGAGGGAATCATGGGTGCGTGTGGAAAATGGAATGATGCCGTAATACTAAAAGGTTTGTTTTTAAGACGCTCAATAGCATCTATCGTCTTTTTTGCATAAAAAGCAGTAATCGTTTGTTCTTGAGGAATGGAAGATTTACCATGAAAATTAGGTTGTGAAAACTTTTTATCTTCTTTTTTTACCTGTTCATACGATTTGCCAAAATTCACGTCTAAAGGGTCTGGAGTATAAGGTCTTTGAGTGAAATTATCTAATAATTCATCGCCTTGAGGCTCCCTTTTTGGATAGACTTCATTTAAATAATCTTTATACAAATGACTCTGACCCTCAGGCCCAAACATGTATTTTCCATTTTTCGAATACTTATTTGGATTTTTATAAACCGCTGCATGAGATGTGAGTACATGCCATTTTCCATAATATTCACAATGATATCCATTTTCTGTAAGAATTTCATCGAATGTTTTCATTGCCATTACGGGTTCGTCTTTATAGTAATAGGTTTTATCATTAGTGGTTACTCCGTTCGTACCAATGGTAGTTCCTGTTAAAATGCATGACCTTGTTGGCCCACAAACCGCAACTGGGGTGTACGCATTTTTAAAATAGGCGCCTTGTTTTGCCAATCGGTCGAGATTAGGAGTTTCTAAGACGGTATTTCCAGCAATACTTAAAGCATCATACCGTTGTTGATCCGTAATGATGAACAATAAATTTGGTTTTTTATTGGTTTGTGAAAAAACGGACAATCCAATAAGGAATAGGATAGCAAGGAATAAATAGGATTTATTTTGATTTTTAGATTTCATTTGAAGAGGGTATAGAAGAATCTATTAGAATCCATTTTTTATCAGTTTTTGAATATAATTAGTATTACCATATTTTATATTTAAAAGGTATACTCCATTAGGTTTGTTAGACAAATCTATGGATACATTGGTTGCTTCGCTTTTTGATTTTTGAATTAAAATACCACTAAGTGAATAAACGGAAATTTCAACTTCCTTGTTAGATAAATTTTCAAAATTAAATTGACCAGTCGAAGGATTAGGATAAACAGCGATTTTAGAAACAATAGATTCCGTAGCAGTATTGACATCTAATGACTGCGGTTCTTCAATCAAAAAATCATCAAAATACGCCTCAAAATTTCCTATTCCTGTAGCTTCATAATTTAACGTAATCCCAACAATAGTATCTCCTAAAAGAGCACCATTACCTAGGTCACAAGTAAATTTTTCCCATCCAGCACCAACGGTTCCATGAGAAGTAGTAGCGCTCATACTATTCCCGTTTTGATCTTTGTATCCTTGTGTACTGACTTTTTTACCACTTTTTGTAGTTAAATCAACAAAAACATATTTTCCTAATTCATTTTCGGTTTTTTTCCAAAAGGAGAGTTTCATATCCTTAGTAATAAGAATTTGAACTTCCGAGGTCAAATATCGATATACCGCTGGGTTATTTACTGTAACCGAACCTGCAACTTTTACGGAATACAAACCGCTTTTAACATTGGTTTGTTGTATTGCTGTTGTCGGACTGATAGTATTCTTATTTTCTATTGATATAGGTTTATAAAAGCAAGGGTCTAGATTAAAAGTTCCGGTAGCTTGAGCTACCCCACCAATATAATTATAAGGAGTTGTTCGTTTTTCGAAACTATTTCGGAAATAGACCGGCCCCAAAGAATGTGGAACTGGAACTTGTGTAGTTACCGTTCTTGTACCTTTTAATACTTCGATCGAAGCACCCGCCACACGAAGTTTAAAATCAGACGATAGCCAGATACCATCAGCGCTCGAGGTCAGAAAATATTGGTCGGTTGGAATCGTACTCCAATCGGTTGCATTTTTCATAATAGCAGTTCCTTCGTCATATTCGTCGAACATAGCAAAATACATAGAAGTTACACCTAAACTTTTGATGTTTGTAGCTTGTCTCCACATAAAACTACCTGCATTTCGAGGCGCTGAGTTTACCTCTCCATCTTTCCATTGTGACCAAGCAAAGCCGGGAAATAAAACTGGCATATACCCTATGTTTTTAGCATCGCAAAAGGTCTTATCAGGAACCATTACGCTATTAAGTATGGCATCCGATTCGGCGTTGGTTCTGACCCTTCCCGGCATCCAAGGAGAAATCATATCGTAGCTTTCGTACACAGGTAGGTAATTTTCCTTATCAGCTGGAATAGTTGAGGTTTGTGCAGTACCTTTAGAGTCTCTGGTTCCAGTACGCCATCTGGTTGGTGTACCCCCAATGACGTAACACCCCCTTGATTTTAGAAACTGAATCAAAGCAATAGTTTCGGCAGCGTTACCTGGATGATTTCCCCCTGCAAATCCAGGGCCCCATAGTTGTACTATAGGTTTATTGCCCACTTTGGCGTAGGCATCGGACTTGGTTAAATCATTTTGCTCTACATTATACACCCAATCAAATATAATCGTATCATCCCAAGTATTCACATTTCCGCCCGAAATATCGTAGCAGATATAAAAAATACGTTGATTCGCCTCGGCACTTTCTTTAATTTTATTGGCAACACTAGCTGGTGACTTTATAATTGCATTACCAATATTAGTAATAAATCGCTGAACAGCTGCTCCATCAATTCCATACTCTTTCATCCATTTAAAATGGGTGTCTATCACCCCTTGGTTAGGCGAATTAAATAATTTTGAGGGTTGGTTATTTCCCAAATTGGCTAAGGCAGTGGGAGCCAGATCTGCATCAAGGTATTCTGAAACATCAGGATAAATTTCGAAATTAGTTTTGTATTGGGCTGGAGGAGTATTGCCACTCCAATGAACCCATCCCGTAGCAGTAGTCCCTGTTTTAAACCAAGCTTGATAGCCCGCTACAGACTTCCCTGTAAATTCAGAATAAGTACTGGCACTCACAATAGGCACAGGCTCGTTTTTTGGATCTAATGTTCCTTTGGCGATAGTTACCTCTCTGATATAAACTCCGTCAATACCATTAATTCTAAAATCACTTGTTTGATTTTGTGCATTTTTGAAAGAGGCATTGGTTACTGCTACTGTTACGGTTATCCAAACATTGGTCCCTGTTCTTGTGATGGGACTTGTGAAATATTTACTATTAAGATCAGTACCAATCGAATTGTATTGTAAGTAGAAAACTCCTGTCCCTTCATCGAAAAAAGTAATAGTAAAAATTAGATTATTTTCAGTTGAAGGAAAGGTAGCATCATCTGCCCGAAAGTAACCATACTTCCCACTTGGAATTTGTCGACAATCTAGACCTCCTTTTGTGGTTTGAATAGTATAAGGTTCGTTATTTGGGTCGGTCACTATGACGTGTGTCAATTTATTCGAAACTATGGTCTTCGAAAAGGTGATTGTGGCATTCGGTGTAACAGCATGTAGTAAGTTTGTAAAGGAAATTAATACGATTCCAATTATTTTAGTTATAATTTTCATTTGTTTAGATTAGTATTAAGTGAAGTGGTTTAAACTTTTCATCCAATTATTTTTTAAATACTTAAAAAAATTATAAAATCTTAACTTTATATCCGTAATTTTTAAAAAGTTTAAGAATTTAAAGTATTAATTTTCTGTGAATTCAAAAACGTGTGTATATCACATCACTTTCATGCTTTATAAAATGTCAAAATAAGTTTAAATCACTTCAATGCTAATTTTAAACTAAATTTCATGTTTGAATTTATTGTTTTATATAATTTAACCTTCGGTATTTATTTTCTTTATTATCAATAATTAACTCATACATGTTGCTATTATTTTTCCTTAAAAAAAACAATCGTTCTTTTTGGTTTTCTGTTATTATTTTTATGGAATCATTTTCGATGGTGTAATTAAATTCTTGCACATTATTATTGTTTTTTTGTTCTCCTTTGCCATTGGGTTTAAAAACTATATTTTCATTATTAAACTTCCATGAACCAAGAATTTTACTTTCGGTGACATTTTTTGATGGATACTGATTTTCTAATTGTTTATCTAATGCGGTTTGGATTGTTTCAATACTTTTGTTTTTAATCTTGAATTCACTAATAAAAAGAGTTGCAATTTCTAGTACACTCTTTTTGAAAACATCCGGATAAGCAGCACTTAAGCAGGTGTGATTAATTTCATCATAGAGCATAACCTTGGCTTTACCACCGGATTTTTTAATCTTTTCGGCAAATTTTATACTTTGCGTGTAATGACACAAGCGGTCTTCTTTCCCATGCAACAAAAGTGAAGCAGGTGGATTTTCTTTTAGATTATAAAATGCAGATGCCATTTTACTTTTTTCCGTGGTATCCAAGCCATAAATTTTTCTTGCTTCAGCACTGGGAAATGGAGATTCTTTTTCATCATGGTCCACTAAATTATACATTCCCTCTGAACCTATATAAACCAAGCAATTTGGATATTTTTGAGCCATTACTGCAGATAAAGTAGATCCCGCCGAAGCACCACCAAAACCAATTCGGGTAGTGTCGGCATTAAATCTATCTGCGTTGTCTAAAAACCACTTAACACTAGATTCCAAATCATTTATTGCATCGGCAAAAGTGGCATTATTTCCTTTGCAGCGATAGGCTAAGCCAACATAAATAATTCCCAGTTCATTAACCAAGAAGTTTGCATCTCCAGAGATCGTTGCTGGAGGTACTTCATTTTGTGTACCTCCATTCCAGCCTCCACCGTGAACAAAAAAGAAAATAGGGCTTTTCTCTATGCTTTTTTTTGGTAATTGAATTTTTATTGGTATGTCATAACTACCCCCTTTTGTAGCTATAGTGTCTATTGTTTTTTGAGCAGTGCTATTTATAACAAAACAGCAGGCTATGATTGTAAGTATTGGTTTTATTGCTTTCATACTATTAGTTTGTAAATTCGTTATAAGGTCTTTGTGGAAAGGATTTCAAGATTTTAGCTAGAAGTTTTTTCATTTCATTAGCTTGTGTTTTATTATTCTCAAAGACATTTTTTGTTTCTAAAGAATCTGTTTTCATGTCAAATAATTGATTTTTTTCAAAATAAAAAGGGTTATGCAACGCAGCCTGGTGGCCTAGGTGGCTATTCCTTAAATAATAAGGCAATTTAATTTCTGTGTTATTCCATCCTTTAAATAGAACTCCATTATCTATCTTGTTCTGTGTTTTTTCATCGTATCTAACCGTAATGTATTTCCAGTCTTTTGTTGCTACACCTCTTGCAAAACCCAATTCGAAATACAAATAATCATGCACCGATTTACTATTGCCTTCAAGTACATTTTTTAAACTGACACCATCTAATTTTGTTTTTACTCCTTTTAAATTTACTCGTGCCAATTCTAAAAAAGTGGGGGTGTAATCTATGTTTTGAACCAACTCATCATAGTGAGAATTTGGTTTTATGCCGGCTGGCCAATGCATCATCAAGGGTACTTTTATTCCTCCTTCATATAGAGTAGTTTTTCCTCTATTATAATCACCATGATCTGAAGTAATAACAATTAATGTGTTTTCATAAATTCCCGCTGCTTTTAATTTATCCACAACTGCACCAACAGCATAGTCAAACCATCTCAGCCAGGCTTGCGCTTCTTTTATACCTAAAGATTTCACTTCTTTTTTTATTTCTTCTCTTGTGGGCAAATAACTGTAATCTGCATCCAAATATCCTTCACCTGTAAATTTCGTGTTAGCGTCTAATCCATGAACAAATTTTCCGTTTTTATTAATCCAGGGTGCGGGACCATGAGGAACAGTTTCACTATAATACAAGAAGAATGGTTCCTTTTTATTTTGATCTATAAAATTTAGAGCCGCTTTATTCTTCCATTCTACATTGTGAACATTCAACGAATCATTATATAATTCCTTTAAATTAGCCGCATAAATCCCTTCCGCATAGTCAAACCCATATTCTTTTATCATTCTGGACCATTCCTTATGATTGTGAGCCATGGCTTTCGAAACCGAACTGTCATTCGGATCTGATTTTTTATCGTAGTCTATAAGTCCGTTATTTTTCCAATTTTTCTTTTTCTCTAATAACTCATGTTCTATAACATGGCTTTTCCCTACAAAACCTGTTTTATAACCTGCCTTTTGAAGCAATTTTGGTAAATTATCGGTATTTATTTCTAATTCGATATTATTTTCAACTCTTGACTGTTGGCCGTATGGATATTGTTTCATAAAATTAGTACCTTCAGATCTACCAGCATAACGCCCCGTTAATATTGAATATCGGCTAGGGGAGCAAACCGAACTCGACACATAAGCCCTATTGAATACTAAGCCATTTTTTGCTAAACCATCAATAATTGGAGTATGTACGGAGCCATCACCATTAAAACCAAAAGGATGGGATTGTACTTCTTTATCCGAATCTTTTGGAACTATAGCGCTTTGATCATCAGTCATAATAAAGATGATATTTGGCCTTTTACTATTTTGGGCCAAAATCGGGTTACTATTGCTAACTACAACTAAAATTAGCAATAGTATTAATTTATGTTTAGTCATTTTTATTTAATTTTTTTTTAATTAATTCTTGTTTTCCAGTATCTGGAACTGCTTTTTCAAATTTACTATAATAATTTCGAAGCTGCTTTATAGAATTATTATACTTAACATTTTCTATACCATTATTTATTTCTAAGGGGTCACTATTCCTATCAAAATACATGTCTCCAAATTTTCTATAATCCGCTTTTGGATTTATGGGATTTGGGCCTAGCATAATTCCCAATTTTGCATCCTTCCCAATAACTGCTGCCTGAAACCAACTTTCTGAAACTACATAGTTCCTATTTAATGGCTTATTTTTCAATAATAAATTGGCTAATGACATCCCTTGCAAACCATACTTCATTTTAGGCGTTTTTAAATCCAAAACAGCAATCAAAGTTGGCAAAATATCACCCAAAGTGACAAGCTCTGCAGTGTGTTTGCCATTAGTTGTTTTTCCTGGAATTCGAATCATTAAAGGGATATTTAAAATATCCTCATAGACATTATGGCCTTCAGCTGCTTTTTCTACCATACCGTGATTTCCTGCAAAATCTCCGTGGTCTGACGTATAAATAATAATCGTTTCTTCTTTCATGTTGGCATCATCCAAAGCTTTTAAGATTTCACCCACATAATGATCAATTTCTGTTATTAAAGCATAATACGCCCCTATATAATTTCTCCATAATTGCTCATTTTCAAAGGCTTTATCCATATTCCAAACTTTATTACCACCGTTTCTTTGCATTTGCAAAAAAGGAGGTAAATCTTTTGTAGGCTGATAAAAACTTTCCGGCATTTTAATACCACTTTTGAATCTTGTCCCCTTACCCCATTCCAAAACATTATACAAGTCCATATATTTTTTTAGTGGGGTATAAGGTTGATGAGGTCTGTAGAATGAAGCCCAACAAAAGAAAGGTTTATCACTGTTTTTTTGCTTTTGTATCATGTCTATGGTTTGCAGAGCTGTGTAGGCTTCCATAGTATATCCTTCAGGCAGTTTAGAAAGTCTTGTTCCCAAATCAGCAGTGGGAATTTGCCTTTTTGATTCCTTGCTACCGTTTGGTCCTTTTCCGAATTCGGCTGCCCAATCATATGAAAATTCACTCCCATAACCTTGTGCTGTAACCCAACTAACATAATTACCATTATCACCTTCCTCATGGTGTATATCCATCTTGACATCCCAACCTTTATCCGCTCCTCCAGATAAATGACGTTTGCCGAATGTATAGGTATTATAGTTATTATACTTGAAAATGGTTGCCATAGAAACAGATTCATCAACAACTGACGTGGCAACACTATTGTTTAGCAATCCTAAAGTCCTTGGGTATAAACCCGTCATTAATGATGTTCTAGATGGCGCACAAATGCCTGTGGTACAATAGCTGCGATCAAAAACAACAGATTCATTGGATAACTTATCTAAATTAGGGGTGATAACATCGGGGTGATTTTCATACCCCATTGCTTTTTTGTGGTGTTGATCTGAAAATAACAACAGTACATTTGGTTTTTTCTTTATTGTATTGGTTACTGCTTCCTTTTTTGTTTTACAACTAACAATTAATACCGTTATACTAAAAATAAGTGCAATTTTTTTTAAATTTTTCACAAATTTGATTCTTTTGAAATATACTACTTTAAATAAGTATTTTTATTAAAGTAACCTGTTGGGCGTAAATAGTTTTTGATTTCTAATTTTATACTAATTGTCACATTGAGCTTGTCGAAATGTTTCTTTTAAAAAGTCTTCGACAAGCTCAGACTGACATTTTTGTTCTAATTGACTATAAATTTAAATCCAAAAAGTCATTAGTACAAGATTTTAATTAATTGCACTCAACGGGTTATGATTAATTAATTTACAGTTTTATAAAAGCTTTGCTTTTCAGATTATCTAAGTTTAAAAAGTAGGTTCCTTTTTCGAGCATGCTAATGTCTATACTTTCAGAAAAAATGTTAGAGAGTACCAATTGTCCCATCACATTATATATTTTATAGGAACTAATTATTTGGTCTGTTTGGATATAAATTCTATTTTTTATAGGATTTGGATATATAAAAATCTCTTTTTCAAAATTGGCAGTATTCATGCTTTGCGTGAATTCTCCATAAGGCCTATTTGGAAAAAGTACCAGTTTTTGTGTTAAAAGCGCTTTCATTTCATTCGCTTTAGTGGGGTTTGAATTAAACAAATTTGTGGTTTCATAAGGGTCATTGACCAAATCAAATAATTGATCCTTTACATGGTATAATGGATATTGACCGGCAGATAAACTACCTAAACCAACATTTGATATGTAGTAGGGTAAAGATACTGTAGTTCCATTGGGTCCATTAAAAGTACCTCCATTTGCTATTTTTGTGTTTGTGGCGTCATCATACCGAACTGTTATATATTTCCAATCATTTGTTCTAATCGCTCTTGAAAAACCAAGTTCAAAGAATAATTCATTATGCACTACTTCATTGGAATTAGTCATAAGCACATTCTTAAAACTTTTACCATCTAAATTTATACTTGCTGGATTAATACCTGCTACCTCTAAAAATGTTGGAGCAAAATCTATATTTTGAAATAATCCATTATAAGTTCTAGGGGTACTAATACCATTGGGCCAATACATCATCAATGGAACCCTAATACCTCCTTCATAATTGGTTGACTTACCAAAATTATAATCGCCATGATCTGACGTAATAACGATTAAAGTATTATTTAATTTTCCTTTTTCTTGTAATTTAGCTACTACGGCTCCAACAGCATGATCAAACCATCTTATCCAAGCTAGATCCACTTCTTTACCTAAAGAGTTTATTTCATTTTTTATGGCAGCTCTTGTGGGTAAATAACTATAATTTTGATTAACAACTCCTTTAGAGGTAATATTCACATCAGAATCAAGACCCCTTATATACAAACCATTACTTTTATTGTAGGGTGCTGGTCCGTGAGGAATGGTTTCACTATAATAAATAAAGAAAGGGTCGGTTCCTGAACTGTCAATAAAATCCAAGACGGCTTTGTTTTTATATTCTACGTTATGAACGTTTAGAGCGGTATTTTTTAACTCCAGTAAATTAGCTGGATAAAATGCATTAACATAATCAAAGCCATAGGCTTTCATTCGGTCAGACCATTTATCGTGATTAAATGCCATGGCGCTAGATACGCTTGGAGTATAGGGGCTGGCATCAACAGTGTAGGACATAAATCCTTCAACACCAGTAGAATATGTATTTAGTATATTGTGATCAATAAGATGAGATTTACCTACAAATGCTGTTTTGTACCCAATTCCTTGTAATAACCTAGGTAAATTTGTTAAATTTTTTTCTAGTTCAATATTATTTTCAACTCTTGACTGTTCACCTAAAGGAAAACTTGTTTTAAAACTGTCGCCTTCACATCTTCCTGCATATTTACCGGTTAATATGGAATATCTACTAGGACTGCAAATGGACGAGGACACAAAAGAATTATTAAAAATAATGCCGTTCTCTGCCAGATTATCAATAATTGGCGTATGCACTCTACTATCTCCATTAAATCCAAAAGGATGTGACTGAGCTTGCCTATCACTATCTCTTAATGTAATAGAACTCTGATCATCCGTCAATATAAAAATGATGTTAGGCCGAGAATTTTGGGCATAAATGCTTATTGTAAAAAAACAGAACACTATTAAGATTTTCATAGTTTTCATAATTTTAGTTTCATGCCAGGTTTGTCTCATAATTTACTTTGGAACGTTGTTCATTTTAAATTCTAATCCCCCCCCTGAAACCAAATCTTCATGAGTGAAAAATGGCGTTATTAAATCTTTTCCATTCAATTTTGTAGTTTGAATGTATTTGTTTGTGCTACTATTATTTTTTGCTTTAATTATAAATTTTTTACCCGATTGTAAATTAATTTCTACCTCATCAAAAATTGGACGTCCAATAGAATAGGTCGTGTTTCCGGGGCTAAAAGAATAGAAGCCCATAGCGTTTAAAACATACCAAGCCGACATTTGCCCACAATCTTCATTGCCCGCCAAACCGTTTGGATTGTTAAAATACAATTCCTTCATAATTTGATCGGTTAGACCTTGTGTTTTCCAGGGTTGGCCAACAAAATTATACAAGTGCGCTATATGATGACTAGGTTCATTTCCGTGGGCATATTGACCAATTAAGCCTGAAATATCTCCTGATACATCATCTCCTTTTAAGGCTGAACTAGCCGTAAATAATTCGTCTAATTTTTTTATAAATGTATCTTTTCCTCCAACTAAATCTATTAGACCTGATACATCATGAGGAACAAACCAAGACCACTGATAGGCGTTCCCTTCCGTATAGTCATCTTTTCGATGCTTTGAAAAACTAGGGTCGAAAGGTACACGCCATGTACCATCTTGATTTTTTCCACGCATAAAACCAGTGGTGGTATCGTAATACTGGGTGTATTTTTTGGATCTTATCATAAAACGTTGATAATCATCCGTATTCCCTAAATCATTTGCCATTTGTGCAATACACCAATCATTGTAAGCATATTCTAAGGCTTTTGAAACCGATTCATTCTCTAAATCTGCTGGAATAAAATCCATGGTTTCATTATAGAATTTACCCATTGGCATTAAATTTTCTTTCACAGCTTTAGATGGAAAAGAAATATTTGTGATGTCATAAGTGGGTGCATTCAATATCGCTTTATAGGCTTTATTTATATCATAACCTCTTATTCCCTTTCTATACGCATCTACAATCACTGGCACAGCGTGATAGCCTATCATACAGCCCGTTTCATTGCCTTGTAGTTCCCACATGGGCAATGCACCGCCTTGATCATATTTGGAGAGTAAGGTGTTTATAAATTCGTTGGTTTTATTCGGATCTAATATTGTTTTTAAAGGATTGTATGCTCTAAAAGTATCCCATAATGAAAATACGGTGTAAATAGTCTGTTTGTCTGAATTATGAATTTTTCTATCCATGCCTCTGTATCTTCCATCTACATCTGAAAAGATATTGGGGCTTATTGAGGTATGGTACAAAGAAGTGTAAAATATAGTTTTTTCATTTTTACTTCCCCCTTTTACATTAATCTTAGAAAGTTCCTCTTCCCATAATTTATAGGCTGTTTTTTGTACTCGATTAAAATCCCAATCCGTAATTTCGGTTTCTAAATTATTTTTAGCACCAGAATAATCCACAGAAGAAATACCAACTTTAGATAAGACTTCCTCTCCTGGATTGGTATTAAAATTTAAAACAGCAATTAATTTAGTATATTTAGTATTTGGCAGTACATCTACTTTTTTGTCGTTTTCATAAAACGTACAGGTGAAAGGCTTATTGAATTTAGCATGAAAATAGATATCCTGACTTACCGCCCAACCGCCAGAACCTTTATAGCCGGCAATTTCAGTATTGTTTATTACTTTAAATTCATGACTGGGTTTTGCGTCTTTATAAATGGTGTGTGATAAATCAATAATAATACCCGATTTGCCACCTCCATTATAGGTATATTTATGAAATCCTGCTCGAGTTGTAGCGGTTAATTCGGCCTTAATATTATAATCTTTTAATAGTACAGAATAAAACCCGGGAGAAGCAACTTCATCCTCATGACTAAATCTAGAACGATAGCCACTATTTGGATTTTCTGGAGTTCCAGGAGTTATTTTTGGCTCACCGGCAAACGGCATAAATAAAAAGTCTCCCAAATCACTTATACCTGTTCCACTTAAATGCGTATGGGAAAAACCTAAAATGGATGAATCTGTATAATGGTAACCGCCACATGCATCCCAACCAATCGTTCTTGTATCTGGACTTAATTGCACCATTCCATATGGCGTTGTAGCTCCTGGAAATGTATGCCCATGTCCTCCTGTGCCAATAAAAGTATTTACATATTTAGCATTGTCGGTTGTTCCTTTTTTGCTTTCAATTTTAGATGTAGGACTACATGAAAAAACAATCATTAAAAAAGCCGTGAAAAACGGTATAAAAATTATTAATTTCTTCATCCTGATTTAAATTAATTTGATGTTTTGAAAATTTGCGGTATGTTTTCTTCACTGGCACCCCAAGATTTATTTGGATAGGATCCCATTTCCAATTCTAAAGTCCCTCCATTAACAAGATCTTCATGTGTAAACCAAGGTCCGTCTAGATTTTTTCCATTCAAAGAGGCTTTTTGAATATACTTATTTTTTTCATTACAATTTGGGGCATTAATGGTGAACACTTTTCCATTTGGCAGGTTAATTTTGATTTTAGAAAACAAAGGGCTACCAATAGTATACACAGGAATACCTGGTGTAATTGGATAAAACCCCATGGAAGAAAATACAACAAAAGCTGACATCCCTCCACCGTCTTCGTCACCCGGTATTCCGAAAATATTATCTTTAAACCATGTATTCAAAAGCATCCGTATTTTTTTCTGTGTTTTCCATGGCGACTTCGTTAAATTATATAAATATGGAATATGAAAACTAGGCTCGTTACCCATAGAAAATTGCCCTACAATACCTGTAAAGTCAGGAAACCTAGCATTTAAAGCATAGACACTTCTGCCTAAATCTTCTCTAAACAACTGATCCAAACGTGATTCAAAGGCATCACGACCACCCATTAATTTTTGCAAACCCAAAATATCTTGTTGCACATTCCAAAGATAAGTCCATCCATTATTTTCGTCATAATAATCTCTTCCTCCCATACCACCGTCAAATTTTGGGTCGATATCAATCCATTTTCCAGCTGCATCTTTAGGCATAAAAAAACCTTTTTCTTTCCAATATAAATTTTGATAATTTTTTGCTGTTTTTGAGAAGTATTGATAATCTTGTTCTTTACCCAGTTTTTTAGCAAGTTGAGCCAATGCCCAATCATCATAACTTTGGGCAAGAGTAACTGCAACGGCCTGTCTTTTTTCAAAACTATCAACCAAAGGTTCTGTCTCTGTTTCCCCTGGACGTAGTGCTGGGAAATACCCTAACTTTAAGGCTAATTTATCTAAAGGGGAAGCTGCTCCCATACGCCATGGCACCATTGTTCCCTCTAATGCATTTTTTTTCATGGCTTCATAAGCAACATTAATATCAAATTTATTAATCCCCTTGTTATAAGCATCTAACAACATAATTGTAGAGTGAAAACCATTCATTGGTGGGGCATCACCATGTATTTGAGGAAATTGTGGCAACCATCCTGATTGTTGATACATCCTGACATAGGAGGCCATCATATCAGACTCCATATCAGGTTGCACTATATATCGAAGGGGGTGTAATGCTAAAAAAGTATCCCAAACCCAATCATCAGCATAGAAATTTTGCTCTCCTTTGTGAATTTGTTTATCATAATTACTGTAATACTTACCATCTTCGCTAATATTTACCATTCTTTCATAACTCCGGTATAACGCGGTGTAAAATGATCTTCTATAGGCTTCCGTTCCTCCCTCTACTTCAATTTGGTCTAAAACATTGGACCACTTTTCTATTGCGTTATTTTTAACTTTTTCAAAATCCCAATTTGGTATTTCTTTTTCCAAATTATTTTTAGCCTGCTCTATACTGATAAAAGATATTCCATATTTAAAATTGACTTGCTTAAGTTCCTCATTATTCCAAGTTATCCATGAGTTAGTAATTTTTTTATCTGTTTTCACTTGGGTAAAATCACCTTTAACATCAAAAACACAATACGCATACGCTTTCATACCTTCGAATGATTCTGTACCTACAAGCGAACCGTCTTCATTAAGTTGCCAATCGCCCCCGTTTAATTTTTTAAGAAATAGCTTTTTACTTTCTTTATTACCATAATTAAAACGGTAAAAACCTGTTTTTTCTCCAGGAGAAAACTCAAGTGTAACATTAAAATCTTCAAGCCAGGTAGAATAATAATAAGGGTGGGCTATTTCTAATTCGCTATCCCAAGCAGATATAGGTTCCGAATTTTCAGATACATTTCCTGACACCGGTAGTAAACTAAAAAGAGGATCAGATCGGTGTTTTCTGGTGGTCAACGGAAATGATTTAATTTGATCATCCTTATAATCTTTCCTATCAGGATACATGCGAACCATAGCGTTTGGCAAATGTATCCTTGTTCTTGTTGGCACTAAAAAAGGAGCAACACCTCCTATTTGAGGGTCAACATACTTTAGGTTGTCAATGATTTTCATTTGCGTGTAGGCTGAATTACTGGATAAAAACGCTAGCACGATGACTAAAAATTTCATGTAATTGATACCGGATATGTAGTTGAAAATTTTCATTTTATGAAAATAATAAAGATTTTTACTGTTTTTTTGAATACGTTGGTTGTGATTCTGATAATGGTATCTCTTTACGAAACATTTTTGTAGCCTGACCTGTGAGCCATAAATAATAATCTGAAGGTAAACCTTCGTAATTCAAAAAGGAACTTCCCCCGCCTGATGGAGGGTTATTGTCTACTTTAAAAATACAAGTGCCTTCATCCATTTCATCAAACATAGCTACATACATGGTTTCCGCTCCTGCAGCTGTATTATTATAAAATTGTCGCCATAAAAAGTCTCCTTTCAAACGAGGTATTTGATTAAATAGGCTAGGATTATTTTTCAAATTACTCCAACTAAAACCTGGAAAAACAACCGGCATATAGAGCAAATTATTTTGGTCACACCATTGCTTATCTGCTATTGTAAAATCACGTTTGTAATTATCCGCCATTTTAATATCTTTATACTTTCCTGGAGTCCAAGGATGTACAATGTCTGCCGACTTGATTAGCTCCAGAAGCGTTGGATTTGAAGTAGCATCCCGCTGTAAGGTTCTCCAAGCAGCTGGAACACCTAACAATACGGAACAACCTCCATATTGTGGATCATTCTTGAAAAAGTCAATGAGTACTTTCACATTTTCCAAGGTATAATTTCTGCGCTCAAAACCGACACCCCATATAGATATGACCGGTTTATCTTTATAGGTCAAAATATTCGGGTTTTTAGTTTTGTTAAGTTTGTATTTATCAACTAATTGTTTCCAATCTCTCTTGGTATTCTCCACCACGTCAACTGCTTTGGAGCCTGATAAATCATACATGACACTGATCAATCTATTGTTATTTTTGGCTCCATTAAAACAATTGTCAAATACTTTATTGGCGTTATCTTCTTTCAGTTTGGTTTGAAAACTTGCAACAAAACGTTGCACAAAAACACCATCAATATTGTACTCTTTCATCCATTTAAAATGGCGGTTAACCGTTTTGGCATTTGCAGAACTGAATAGTTTGGCAACATCTCCATTTGGATGACTAAAAGGTGTTGCATACGTTTCATCATCATCAAATTCGGTCAAGTCCGGCCAGAAATCAACCGCACATTTACCGGGCTCAAATCCTTTATTTCCATAATGCTTCCATTCTAAATTAGCACCATCTCCTTTGGCATTAAACCAACCTTGATAGCCACACAAAACTTTTCCAATTATGGAGCTATTTGATGCAATCTTCTTTTTACTAGTAGTACTGCTATTCACTTTTTGACCAAAGCCAAAAGCGATACATCCAAATAATCCAACTATAATTAACCCTTTTTTCATCTATTCTTATGATTTTTTTGCTATGACTCGTTTCAGATGTCATCACTAGTATTTGTCTGATTGGTTGAAATTTTATTTTAATATTCGATGACTCGAACTTGCGAACTAGCGAACCGTTTTCTAATGAGAATAATTTTTGATCATGCTCACTTAAAAACGTAACTATTCTCTAAGAAGTAAAATCAAACTAGTTACTAATTTGATTTTACTCTTTTTTAATAATCTATTACTTAAAGTTACTATTAATTTACTTTGAATTCTGACCTGAGAATTTTAAGGTACTCGTCACCGTAGGATGTCGCAGATTCTATTTGTGTATCAAAATTCCAATTGTTGAAAGAATCTATTAAAACTAATTTACTGCTTCCTGAAGCTCTTCTGGCAATATTGCAATTCGCTTTGAACCAATCAGCATTTTTCGCAATAACATAAGCGGTACTTGATGCATTATTAATTTTAGGAGTAAAGGATGGCGAAATAGTAGGTACAAATTCGATTTTCTTTTTAGCCAATGTTTCTTTATGGTAACTCCAGGCTATATCTACATATTTGTGAAAAAACAGTAACCTGTCATAAAAAACAAGTTCAATATTTGCATAATTAGTAACGGTTAATGCATCGACACAATCCTCAAATCGATTATCTTTTCCAGTAACTTCATCACCAAAGAACCTTAAGGTAGGTGTCCATTCTAATTGCATACCTATCAAATACAACTCAACCCCAAGTGTAGCTATTTCATTCCTTAATTGTAGGTATAATGCAGGATTGTCATTTGAAAACAAATTAGAACTATTATTCATATAAACTACTGCTTTCCCATTAATCTTCATATAATTAGATTTTTGGAAATACGGTAACATTAACTTAAAATCATCTATAAATTTAGGCACCAAACCTTTATTTTCAATTGTATTAGCTATACTTAATCCCATATTAGCAAAATTATAAGAAAAAGCAAATTTCATGTCATTTGCATTTGGAGCCGTTTGTAAATTATCTATGTATGCCTTGTCTTCATTATATAGTGCGGTAGCATTAGAAGACCTTAAGTTAAATATAAAGAAATCGACACCCGCAGTTTGGGCTTGTATAACATGGTTTTCATATGCAGTTGGATCACCACTATTTCCATCATATATTCCTATTGAAGGTGTTTCAACTGTGAGCTCATTTCTACTGAATTTGGTATAAATAGCTCCAACAGTGTAATCCGTATTTACGGGCACTATAGGAATTGGTTTACTATATATATTATCTTCTAATAAGATGGCTTTATCTTCGGTACAAGAAAAAAGAAGCAATCCTATCATTAATAATGCACTATTTTTAAATATTTTCATGATAATTTAATTTAATGGTTCAATGGTTTTTATTATCGTATACGTTGTTTTTGTGGGAGTTGTTCCTGTTCCTTTGACAAGTCCTGCAGCGGTAAGATCATTCTCTGATTCTCCATAAAACCTACGAGCAAATTCTTGATTAAATACTGCCGGTAGATCATTCCAATAATTTGGTGTAAATAGGGGGGTTTTGTTCATTATCAATTTTGTACTCATTGTATTTCCTAATAAAGCGTCAATGGCTGCTTCATAACCTGCGTTGTTTAAACCAATTTCAGAAATTGGATAAACCATTCTTTCTGGTATATCAGTAAATTCAGATCCAAATGATGTATCAGGGCTAAAGTTTGGAATTAATGGCAAGAGTCTGGTGCGTTTTTGCAAACACCATATATCATGACCTTGATTATAAGAAGTTAACCAAAGCTGTCTTGCAATCTTGTCCATAGGATCCGTTGATATACCACTGGTTACAATACCAAACAAGTCTCTATCTCCTATGCTAGAAGTCCCCCATTTAACACCATCCCTTGCTTTATAGGAAGCAGCTCCGGAAGATACTCCGTATTGTTGAAATGAAGCGTCTATCCCTGCATAATAATAATCTTCTGCCGTTTTACTCCCGCCCCAACCTTTTAATTTGGCTTCGGCGAGCATGAAATTGAGCTCCGCGAAGGTTACGATGTTAAACTTCATGTCTTGGGCCATAAATAAGGCCTTACTAGGTTTACTATATCGGTTGTTTGCAATACCATTCAAAATGTTTTTACTTGGATTTAAATTCCAGTCTGAAAGAGCTACTGTACCACCAATAGGTCTTCCAAAATAAGGAAGCATATATTTAACAACCACTCTTTGTCCAGTAGTAGAACCAGACTTAGAGAGCGTATCAGTAATTGTAATTGGATTAGTTGATGGTTCAGCTATAACTTTTAATCTTGGATCATAGTATGTTTTCATATTCAATATGTAGTGAAAATTTACAAAGGGGACTACATCCTCCTGTGCAGCTATATTCACATAACGATTATAATTAAACGACCAATTCTCTAAAATAGTTTCCCATTTCATGGCAATGTTCTCTGTATTGGAAGAAATTAGTCCCGCTTCATTGGCCATAACTTGTGTGCCGTGTTTTTCGGCCAATGCTGGAAAACCTTCCGATATTCGCAAGGCAATTTTTAAACGCAAAGTGTTTGCAAATTTTTTCCACATAAGATTGTTACCATTAAAAACGGGATCTTTAGATAATTTATCCCCCGTTACACTAATACCATCACCCGCAGCTTTTAACATATCCATTATGGCAATATAAATAAATTCCTCACTGTCATAAGTTGTTGCAGTGCTTGATCCTAAAGCATCAGTATAAGGAACTGGACCGAATGTAGAAACAAGCACAGAATACACATAACTTTTCCATATTTTAGCAATGTGTACTCGATTTGCATATTTTGGATCGTCAGAATAAGTATCAATTATTGCTTGAGTATTCTTGAGGATATTTACATAAAAACGTTTACAATATTGATCAACACCATTGTCTGTATAAAAAAACTTTGGAAACTGTCCTCCCTTTCCTCCATAGTAACTGGCATAATTATTATACATTTGATCATTCATATCACCACCTACAAGATCTAAAGTGCTTTTTACAGCACCAGCGAACAAGGCTTCTGGTGTTGCATCATTAAAATTATTTGGGTTTTGATTCATGTCTTCAAATCCATCAGTGCATGAAAATAGCACGATTGCTAAAAAAGCTACCAAAAATACTTTGCTTATATATTTATTTTTTTTCATTTTGTTTGAATTAAAATCCTAGGTTAATATTTATTCCAAGGGTTCGTGTGGGCAAAAAGGAACCATATTCAATTCCTTGACCATTACCTGAAGTTGTACCTGCTTCTGGATCTATCCCTTGAGGAGTATTTCTATAAATGGTCCATAAATCTCGCCCTACTAAAGAAAATTTAGCTCTTTTGAAAGGGGTTTTCTTTAAAAATTTATTGGGAAAAGTATAGCCTAAGGTTATCTCTCTAAGTTTAACATAAGAAGCGTCATAAGTAAATCGCAGCTGATCATTCAATCCATCAAAGCCGTAGGTCTCTGGACTTATAAATGCGTTTGAATAAACTATGTTTCCATTTGCATCACGTTTCGCTACTAAATTACCATTTGCGTCAGTTGTTGAAATGGCTGATCCGGCATACTGTCTGCCTTTAATACGATCGCTATCCGCATAAGTATTTCCGTAAAGTCCTCTCCCAAAACGTTCATCGTTGGTCTCACCCATAATAACGCTTGAAAATAAAAATTCATCTCTACCAGCATAGGTGTCTGCATGAGCTCCTTGGTTAACAGTCTTTAACATTGTACCTGAATACATCTCGCCTCCTATTTTCGCATCTAAAAGTACATTTAAAGAAAAACCATTATAACTAAACGAATTTTTTAATCCCCCTATCCAATCCGGTTGTGCATTTCCAAGCACTTCATTTTGCTTCCATGCAACGCGACCATTTTCTAATACTAATGGTATGCCTGTTTCAGGATCTCTTGCTTGAACATTGCCTCTTAATTCTCCTAAGGGTTTCCCCACTTCGGCAAAAACATTCACATTAAACCATGTTCTTAATGACAAACGATCTACCCCATCAATTAACGAAACAACTAAAGATTCATTCTTAGACCAATTCAAATCGACAGCCCATTTAAAGGAATTATCGATGATTTTTCCAGAAAATACAAACTCCATCCCTTTACTCCGTATTTCACCTGCATTAAAAAATTGACTAGAAAAACCACTTGTTGATGAAGTTTGAGCGGCAATAATTTGATTAATAGTAGAGGATTCATAATAGGTTGCACTCAAGGAAACTCTATTTTTAAAAAGTCGTGTTTCGATACCAAATTCATTGGAAGAAGTTAATTCAGGCTTCAAATCTGAATTGTTTCTTGTGGTCTGATAGGCCAACCATGCTGAACCGTTATACAATCCTCCATATTGATAGTTTGTTATCGTATTGTAGGGTTTGGTGTCATTACCAACTTGTGCATAAGAACCTCTTATTTTTCCATACGTCAAGATATCATTTTTTGGGATCAATTCTGAAAAAATAAAGCTTCCGCCTATATAAGGATAAAAATAGGAGTTATTATTGCTGGGTAAAGTGGAAGACCAATCGTTTCTGGCTGTTACATCCATAAAATAGGTATTTTTATAGCCTAAGGAAAGGGAACTAAACCCTGAATTTATCCTTTTTCGGGCATCGATTTCTATTACTTCTGGAATACCGTTAGAATTTGACAAACTCCTTACATCACGAAGTAACAAGCTGTTTATTCTTGTTTGTCTTTGAGAAGAGGTCAAATCAAACCTATTGGTCCCTAGTAAGGCAACAATAGAAAAATCTTCAAATTTCTTATTGTAATTTAAAATAGCTTCATAATTCCAGTTCTGGGTTTGGTTATTAAATGTTCTATAAAAACCATCCGGGTCATAAGCAGCTCCCATATTATTAAACTCTTCGCCCTGTACTAGATTTACGGAACCATTAACTTTTGATTTAAGACTAAGTCCCTTTAGAATTTCCCAATTTAAAGTAACATTTCCAATTAAATTATTAGCCTCATCTTGATTACTGTTTTCATATAAGTTCCAATAGGGGTTTTTAAATGGACCATTTCCTGGGGCGGCAAAGGCTACATTTTCATCCGTTTTATAAGGAAGTAAATTATCTTTACCCATATCAGGCAACATATACATATAATTATTTGCGGGATTCCGTTCGCTTCCATTTTGGTACGTCCGATTTTTTACTTTATTGTTAGTGTACAATACACTTATGTCTGTAGTAAGACTTTTTGAAATTTTTTGCGATCCTCTAAAGGTTAGGTTGTTTTTTTTCTGTACCTCCAAATTTTCCATAACATGGTCTCCAGAAGTATTGGCAAAAGAGAGTCTGAAAGAACCTAGATCTCCCCCTTTGTCAATGGCAACGCTATTGGTTGTTACCACTCCCATTTGATATAACTCCTTAATGTTATTGGGTTTTGGAAGATATTTTGACTGCGTTCCAGTGAAGCCCATAATATCTTGACCTAACATTAGAGCTCCATAAGCCCTATAGCTATTAATTCCAGCTACACTAGGTAAACCGGTGACAGGATCAATACCAGCAGCGCTAGATACTAATCGACCACCACTACCTGAACCATAAACATATTGGTAATAAGGATATTCTCTATTGGTAATATAAGATGAATTTGAATTGATGGTTACGCCTAAACTACTACTGGTTTTACCCTTTTTTGTTGTGATCAACACCACACCATTGGAAGCTCTCGAACCATATAGCGCAGCGGCATTTGGACCCTTTAAAATATCTATGCTGTCTATATCGTCAGGATTAATATGAGATAATGGGCTACCATAGTCAATGTCAGATACAGCGGTATTTTTACCACCATCATTCCAAACGGAAACGGAACCATCTCCTTGACCACTATCAAGAGCGATACCATCAATCACATACAAGGGTTGATTGTCACCTGTTACTGATGTAAGCCCTCTAATCACTACCCTAGTAGATCCTGTAGGAGTACCCGATTTTACAATTTGAACACCTGCCGCTTTTCCCGATAGCGCATTTAAAAAATTGGTGGACCTAGCTTCTGTCATATCTTGGGTATCGATAGTTTGGGTAGCATAGACTAAAGATTTTTTTTCTCTTTTAATGCCTAAAGCGGTAACGACCACTTCTTCTAGTAGTTGTTGAGATTCTGACAAGGATACATTAATAGTATTGGTTTGATTATTAAAAATCATATTTTTTGTGGTATAACCTATGTAACTGAACACCAGAATACCATTTTTAATTTTTCCGGTAGCTATTGAATAGTCTCCGTCAAAATTTGTTGTTGTGGCGGTATTTGAATCCTTAAGTACAACTGTTACACCTGGTATGCCTAAACCAGCTTTATCAACCACTTTCCCTTTGATTATTTTATCCTGAGAAAAAATTAGGATTGGAAACAAGAATAACAACAAAAACCATTTAATTTTAATCATAACTATTTATTTTTTTATCAAAGTGACATTTTAATAACTAAGTAACAAACCTCCTAAGCTGTCGTGTTTAAATCAGAATAAATACAATAATAGCTTGATTTTGAAGGCTATTGACATTCATACACCTTTTGACTTTACGACTTTAAACTTATTCGACTTTAAACTTATTCGACTTACTTATTAAGATATCATTTACAAGTTACTATTGACAAGACAGGGTTTAGAACACTAAACCCTGTCTTGTAAATTACTTAATTTACCTATTTAATTAATTACCAACTTTTGTGCAAAAGATTTGTTTCCTGAACCTTTAGCAACTAGAATATAAACTCCGGATTGCAAAGAACTTGCACTGATATTTTCCTCTTTGCTAGCGTTTTTACGGGAGAGTACTTTACTGCCCATTAAATTATATATTTCTAAAGAAACCGAATCCTCATTGGAACGAAGTACTTTTAAATTTTTTGTTTTAGCATTGTAAGAAACAGAAAAATTAGCAGCAAATTCATTGTCTTTTAGAGATAAGGTTAATCCCGATTGCCATGCACCTGCATCGTCACCAGCAGCTACAAAACCTATTGGTGAATTTTCACCAGCAACTGTTGGAGCAGTATAGGTAACTTTCCCAAGTGCATCATCATAGGTCAAATTGGAAGAGGCTAAATTAGCAGCAGCGAGTGGGTCAGGACCGTTTTTTACAAATGTTTTAGAATTTGTTACAAAATCTATGTTACTAGTTATCCATTGCCCTATAGATTTAGAGAAAGTTTGTATGCCATGTGGCGCACTACCCCAGTCTGATGGAGCACCTAGGGTACCATCATTATTTTTCACTTTATTACCATAAAACAAAGAATTTGTTACAGTAGTGCACACATTAGCAGTATTAGCGGGGGCTTCTGTTCTTATTGTTCCATAATCTTGGTTGGAATGTCCTATATTGTTTTGAAAAAAGGTGCAATGATCCACAGTAACAACGCCTGTACTAACAACATACAAAGCAGCTGCACCAAATGCACCATTTGTATCTGTTGTGGTATTTTTATAAAAAGTAGACCCGGTTATGGTAGCATTAGCAAGAGCACCGATATGAATAGCACCACCACTTCGTAAGGCTTGATTTTCTTTAAAAAGGCAATTCGTAATAGTTACAGAAGAATTCGTAATGTTAAGAGCACCACCACCAGCTGGAATAGTAGGAACACCTTGATTATTTAAATAGGTTGCTGCCAAGGAATTTCCTTCAAACCTACAATCTTCAAAAGTTATAGAAACACCAGGCTGATTACTATACAATACACCCCCGCCTATTTGGCTAACATTAGTCGACCCGGTAAATTTGATGTTTCTAAAAGTTACATCTTGTCCAGCAGCAGCAGGATCGTTGATTGTAAACATTCTTGTAAGACCATCAGTACCAGTTAGAGTTGCCCCTACTCCAACACCTTCTATGGTGTATTGAAAATTTTTATTACCTGTAGGTATAAGAACTGTAGCTAAACTTAAATTTTGAGATCCAGCAGCAATAGTTCCCACAACCTTTAGAACATCGCCTGCTGCAGTAATATCTGCCAGAGCAGTAGCGAAGCTGCCATAGGCGTTAGCTTCACTTGTACCATTAGCAGCTCCTGCAGCGACAGCAGCAACCCAGACCTCTTTTTGGGCTGACACACTACCTACTAAAAATAAAGATAGAGTTAAAGTTAAAAATGTAATTTTTTTCATAATCGATTTTTTTTGTTAATTTATGTTTAGTTAGAAATTTATTGTACAAATTAAACGAGTGAACATTAATTTTTGATTAATTTTTGATTAATTATGAAAAATATTAATCAAAAAAAATAAATCAATAAAAAATAGTCTGTTTTTTCAGACACCTGCTTTTATGGTTCTACCGGAAATGTTGTGAAAGTTAGTTTTTTTTTCGAACCATTAAGGAAGTTAAGAAACATTAAGTAAACGCCAAAACTTAAATCCCTTATTTTTCTTAATGGTTAAAATCTTTGTGAATTTTACTTTAAATACTTTAATTTTCACA
>CAMBZB010000029.1 GCA_945872245.1 Flavobacterium psychrophilum | reverse complement strand
TTTTTTCATTTTATTTTTTATAATTAAGTAGTTTACAAATATAAAAAAATCATCCACTTTTGATGAATGATTTTTCTGGTTTTTGCTAAATGGCAGTATTAACTTTCTTTTTTAGCCTCAATTTAATTAATCGGGATCACTTTTCCGTTTACGCTTACCGTTGTTGTAACTATGCTATCGTTTTCTTCTTTGTTCTCCATTTCACTGTTATCGTTTGCCTCCTTCGGGCAATTCAAGCATTTTATTTTATCACTTCCGACTTTATACACGGCGTCTGTGAAATCAGGATTCCATAAAAAATAGTCACTATCAGTATGATCATAATTTTCCAATGATTTGTCTACTTTGAACAAGATTCCTTTTGGTAAAAATAAAGTAATTTTAATTTCTTGACCTCCGAATTTCTCTTTTAAATCCGTCAATAAGTAATTGTTCAAAATGATTCGGTTTCCTTGAATTACATAATTATATTTAATTTTCTCGGCTCTCTTTTTTGCTTCGATTAATGTCTTTCCTTTTGCCTCTTTTTCGATTTTGAGGTAGGGTGTTTTTTCATCAGTCGCTGCTATTTTAAAAAGTACATCATTTGAATAGATGACATCTGTGCCTGAAGAATCTTGGGTGATTTTAAAATCGTTTCGCTCGTCAATGTTTTTGGCATAATAATCATTGTGCTTGAATTTGATAAAAAGAGTATCAGTAGGGGTTAGATTAACCATTTCATTGTTTACTAATCTTCCATCAACGGCAAAGGCTGTTGCTTGTTTTATCCCGATAGAAATAGCTATTGCAACTGCTATTAACCAGATGGCCAGCAAGGTGTATTTTGCAATATTTCCAATAGATTTTATATTTGGAGACAGCAATTTGAATCCTAATACTGTCAGGAAGAAAAATGGAATTCCAACTGCGAAAAACATTAATAATCCAAATGTCCAAACTGGATAATCAGTGAAATTTCCGGCTTCAATAAAATCTTGCCAAGGAACATCGATAAAGGAAGACGAGCCTAAAGTGAAAACTCCTATGAATAAAGCGGCTAAAATAAATAGACCGGTCATTATCAATAACACTCCTATAAATTTTGAGAAGGCCCTCAGTACTACTATTATAAAATTTCCAAAATTGCTCCCGACTTTTTCAGCACCTGATTTCACCTGATTTCCGAATTTGTCATAATCCATTTTTTTCAGTTTATCCGAAACATTTTCAAATTCTTCACGAACCTTTTTTTCGATATTCGAAATAGTTACTGGTTCTCCGGTCATTTCTAATTTTTCGGCAGTGCTTTTGGCTTCGGGCATTACAATCCATAGAATGATATATGCCATGAAACCGATTCCCCAAGCAAAAAACAATATCAAAAGAATTACTCGTAGCCAAGCTTTGTCTATTCCAAAATAATGACCCAAGCCAGCAAGTACCCCACCAATCATTCCGTTTTCGGTATCTCTGTATAGTTTTCTTGTTTTTGGGGAAGAAAAATCAGATGAGTTACTTTCAGGACTTTCATCGTCGATTTTATAATCTTCTGGTTGACCCATAATTGCTATGACTTCGTCAACGTCTTTTAAGCCCACGACATGTTTTTCAGTTTTTTGTTTTTCAGTCAATAATTCCGAAACACGCATTTCAATGTCTTTGATGATTTCATCTTGCCCTGTTGAATTGGATAAAGAGCGTTTTATAGCATCAAAATAGCGCGTCAATTTTTGGTATGCATCTTCATCTATATGGAAGAACATTCCGCCTAGGTTTATGTTTACAGTTTTGTTCATGACTATTATTTTTGTTTGGTGATTAAGTTTACGGCACCAGATAATTCTGTCCAAGTGCCATTTAATTCATTTAAAAATGTCTGTCCTATTTCAGTAAGGGCATAATATTTCCTTGGAGGACCAGATAGTGATTCTTCCCAACGATAGTTGAGTAATCCATCGTTTTTTAATCGGGTGAGCAACGGATAAACCGTTCCCTCCACCACTAGTAATTTTGCGTTTTTCAAAGTGTCCAATATTTCCGAAGTATATGCCTCTTTGTCTTTTAATACAGATAAGATACAAAATTCGAGAACACCTTTTCGCATTTGGGCTTTTGTGTTTTCAATGTTCATGATTCTTTTTTATTTTTTTGGTGAATGAACAATCAATTTTTATTTAATAAAAGGAATTGTCAATGGGTATTTTTTATTTTTCGCCGTTTGATGCTTTTAAGGATGCGTAAATGTGGCCAGATTTTTTTCGTTAGTTGTTTTCATGATATAATAGTACATGGTAATATCTTATGCAAATATATATCTAAAAGAAGGTATTGTGTATAGCATAGTAATTAATATTAATAAAAAATTAACATATTGATTTTGGAATAATTATGTGTTTTTGTTGGAAAGTCCTTAGAATACTTGGATTTAGTATATTTTGATCAAATGGGTAGTACAATAGATTTTTGAACCGATTTTTATTATTTTTACAGGAACTAAATCATTACTAATGAAAATTTCGGTATCGAATCTTAATAAATTTGTGTTCTTTAAATTGCCGTCAGCTTTTATATGTGGTGTTCGGGTAAAAGAATTTGACGAGAACAAATGCGTGGTAACGGTAAAGCATCGCTGGATCAACAAAAACCCATTTAACTCCATGTATTGGGCGGTGCAAGGAATGGCAGCCGAACTGGCAACAGGGGCTTTACTTATGCAACAAATTCACAAAAGCGGACAAAAAATATCCATGTTGGTAGCTAATAATAAAGGAAACTTTAGCAAGAAGGCAACAGGAAGGATAACTTTTGTGTGTAATGATGGTTTTTTGGCAGAACAAGCCATCCAGGTAGCCATTGCAAATGGTGAAGGGCAAAGTTTTTGGATGAAATCTATTGGTACAAACGAAAATGGCGAACAAGTATCCGATATGGATTTTGAATGGAGTGTCAGGGTAAAATTGGGTAAAACCCCAAAAGGATAGATTTGAAAACTTAGTAAAAACAAAAAAAGCTCCGTTTTTAAAACGAAGCTTTTTTTAAATATAAGGTAAAGTGAATTAATAATTATTTAAAAGCCTAGAAGCTAACCTTAAGTTTATTTTAAAAATCTAATCTAGGATTTAATCTTTACAAATCTATGTAAACTATATTATCTTAGTCTTAAAATTATATTAAATTTTTAATCGAATGAGAAAGCTGTTTTTTGATTTCTATAAAAAGAGATATGAATTTTTGCTTTTTATGGGGTGACAATTTGACAAATTGAAAGATTTGGCAGTACTTTTGCAATCCATAGAAATATCAAAAATGAAGTTTAAGAATTTTTTTAAAAATAATATAAGAATGACGACAGAAAACCCGCTTAATGATGAAATTGTTGATCAAACCTCAATTGAAAACAATGAGAAAGATTCCGATGTTTTAGATGCAGCAATCGAAGAACGAGTAGAGGAAATAACAAGGGAAGAGCAATTGTCCCAAGACTTGGCTTCTGAAAGAGATAAATTTTTGCGTTTATTTGCCGAATTTGAAAATTTCAAACGAAGAACTGCTAAAGAACGCATTGAATTATTCAAAACGGCAAACCAGGATGTATTGCTAGCTTTACTTCCTGTTTTAGATGACTTTGACAGAGCATTGGCTGAAATCAAAAAAACCGATGATAATGTGTTAATCCAAGGGGTTGAACTTATTCAAGAAAAACTCAAAAGTACGCTTGTTTCAAAAGGCTTGGAAGAAGTAGAAATAAAAGTTGGTGATGTTTTTAATGCTGATTTTTCCGAAGCAATAACTCAAATTCCCGCTCCCAAGTTGAAAGGGAAAATTGTTGATGTAATAGAAAAAGGATACAAACTGGGTGATAAAATTATTCGTTTTCCAAAAGTAGTTATTGGACAGTAGAGACGGGATTTATTGCGCCTATAACATACAAAAAAACATAAATGAAAAAAGATTTTTACGAAATACTGGGCATTACCAAAAATGCAGATGCTGCCGAAATAAAAAAAGCATACAGAAAAAAAGCGCTCGAATTCCACCCGGATAAGAATCCAGGTGATACGGCTGCCGAAGAAAAATTCAAATTAGCTGCTGAAGCATACGAAGTCTTGAGTGACTCTAACAAAAAAGCCAAATACGATCAATATGGCCATCAGGCTTTTGATGGTTCAGGAGGTTTTGGAGGCGGTCATCATGGAGGTATGAATATGGACGACATATTCAGTCAATTTGGAGATATTTTCGGAAGCGCTTTTGGAGGTGGCGGTGGATTTAATGGAGGAGGTGGCGGTTCACGTCGAGTGAAGGGAAGTAATCTTCGCATTAAAGTTAAGCTAACCTTGGAAGAAATTGCCAATGGTGTCGAGAAAAAAGTAAAAGTAAAACGGAAAGTTCAAGCGCCAGGTGTATCTTACAAAACCTGTTCTACCTGTAACGGTCAAGGGCAAGTAATGCGTGTGACCAACACTATTTTGGGACGTATGCAATCAGCATCAACGTGTCCTACTTGTGGTGGTTCCGGGCAGCTGTTAGACAAAAAACCTTCAGAGGCTGATTCTCAGGGTATGATTCTGGAAGACGAAACAGTTTCTATAAAAATTCCAGCTGGCGTTGTTGATGGAATGCAGCTAAAAGTATCCAACAAAGGAAATGATGCACCCGGTAACAGTGTGCCCGGAGATTTAATCGTGGCTATCGAGGAAATCGAACATGAATTTTTGAAACGCGAGGGCGAAAATTTGCATTATGATTTGTATGTAAGTATTTCTGAAGCAGTTCTTGGAATATCAAAAGATATTGAGGCCGTAAACGGAAAAGTGAGAATAAAACTGGAAGAAGGAATTCAATCTGGTAAAATTCTAAGATTGAAAGGGAAAGGAATTCCTAGCATTAACGGATATGGGACTGGAGATTTGCTAGTTCATGTTAATGTTTGGACGCCAAAAACACTTAGCAAAGAACAAAAACAGTTTTTTGAAAAGAATCTTACCGATGAGAATTTTATTCCAAATCCAGAAAAAAGCGATAAGTCGTTTTTCGAGAAAGTAAAAGACATGTTTTCGTAATCTTTAATGAAAAAAAGTTTTCCCATCCTTGCTAAAACTAGGGATGGGATTTTTTATTTTATTTAACAGCTTACTATCACGTTTTAACTATTTTTACCAAAATAAAAAATTAGCATGGGTACTCTACTTGAAGTAAAAAATGTCGTTAAGAACTACGGAGATTATGTCGCCCTTAATGAAGTTTCCCTTACGATTCCCAAAGGAAGTATATATGGGCTTTTAGGACCAAATGGAGCAGGTAAAACGTCGCTTATCCGGATTATCAATCAAATTACGATGCCTGATAGTGGCGAAATTATTTTTGATGGAGAGAAACTAAGTCCAAAACATGTTCAATATATAGGCTATTTGCCCGAAGAACGCGGTTTGTACAAAACCATGAAAGTGGGAGAGCAATGTTTGTACTTGGCACAAATGAAAGGACTTTCCAAGGCCGAAGCCAAAAAACAATTGGAATATTGGTTTGAAAGACTCGAAATTCAAGGGTGGTGGAATAAGAAAATCCAAGAACTATCTAAGGGAATGGCACAGAAAGTGCAGTTTGTGGTTTGTGTTTTGCATAAGCCAAAATTGCTAATTTTCGATGAGCCATTTTCGGGGTTCGATCCAGTTAATGCCAACATAATTAAAGACGAAATTCTGGAATTGAGAAAACAGGGTTCTACCATAATTTTCTCCACGCATCGTATGGAAAGCGTCGAAGAATTGTGCGACCACATTGCCTTAATCCACAAATCGAACAAACTCATTGAAGGAAGATTAGATGACGTGAAACGCAAATTCAGAACCAACAGTTTTGAAGTGGGTATTTTATCCGATAATATTGAAGGTTTGATGTATGATACCACCCAGAAATTTAAAGTAGGTCAAACGAATTTTAAATCGCTCAACAATGAATTGAAACTCGAAATCCAACTCGGAAATGCAACGCCAAATGAATTGCTGAATATCCTCACCCAAAGAGGGCAAGTAACCCATTTTGTGGAAAAGATTCCAAGCGTCACGGATATTTTTATTCAAACGGTGACAGAAAATAAAAATTAACAATAAAATTCTAATTTCCAAAGTATTGGATTTGGACAAGAGCAATAGCGAATAGCCGAAGCAATTTTAAAATTTGTAATGTACAAAGCATGAGTAGAATTATCTCACTAATAATAAAAAGAGAATTTGTCGCCAAAGTGCGGAATAAATCTTTTATTGTAATGACTTTTTTAAGTCCCTTACTTTTTGTGGGGATAGCTGCTTTCGTAGGTTATTTGAGCACGATGAAAGCGGATACAAAACGAGTTGCCATTCATGATGAAACCAGTTTATTTGTCAACGAATTCAAGGCGCTAAATAGCACGAACGGTGAATATGTTTACCATGATTTATCTGCTATTGACATGAAATTCTTGAAAGACAGCATCACTAACGAAAACTATGAAGGACTGCTTTATATCCCGAAAGTGAATAATCCCAAGGATTTAGAATATAAAATACAATTCATATCAAACGAAAGTCCCAGTATATCTTTTGTCGAAAATATTCAAGAGATTGTCGCAAAAAAACTAACAAAAGATAACTTCGAAAAAGCCAAATTGGACACCTTGGCAATTAAAAATGCGGAAGCAAAAGTGAGTATAAACCTTGCTAAAGCATCAGGCGAGGAAAGCGTGAAAGGACTCAATGAAATCAAAATTGCTATTGGCGGTGCTTTTGGATATCTCATCATGATGTTCATCATTATTTATGGTAATATGGTGATGCGCAGCGTCATCGAAGAAAAGACAAATCGCATTGTCGAAATCATAATTTCCTCGGTAAAACCCTTTCAGTTGATGATGGGAAAAATTGTAGGTACGGCATTAGCTGGCTTACTGCAATTTCTTATTTGGACGGTTATCGGATTAACATTACTGTTTGCCGCTTCCACATTTTTTGGCATTGACGCCAGTCCAACGGCAAAAATTCCACCTTCGATGGTTCAAGCTGTCCATCAAGAATTTGCTTCAACAGCACAAATTTACATCAAGGAATTATGGGGATTGCCCATTGCCACAATCCTAATAAGTTTTGTGGTATATTTTATCGGAGGTTACTTTTTGTACAGTTCTTTTTATGCGTCAATAGGGGCTGCAGTTGATAGTGAAACCGATTCACAACAGTTTCTTTTGCCTATTATTACGCCGTTAATCTTGGCGGTCTACATCGGATTTTTTACAGTAATCAATGACCCTCACGGAACAATAGCTACTGTATTTTCTATGATTCCCCTAACGTCTCCCATAGTAATGTTGATGCGAATTCCATTTGGCGTACCTTGGTGGCAACTAGTGATGTCCGTCACGTTACTTTTTGTAACTTTCCTTTTTGTGGTTTGGTTTGCCGCAAAAATATACCGAGTGGGAATTTTGATGTATGGTAAAAAACCAACATGGAAAGAATTGTATAAATGGCTGAAGTACTAAATTCCAAATTCCAATGTTTGGATTTTGAAATTTTTAAAATTACGAAAATGAGTAAAATACTTATCATAGAAGACGAGGCTGCTATTCGAAGAGTACTAACAAAAATACTTTCTGAAGAAAGCACCACTTATATTTTAGAAGATGCTGAAGACGGAATTCAAGGACTTGAAAAAATCAAAAACAACGACTACGATCTTGTTTTGTGCGACATAAAAATGCCCAAAATGGATGGGGTCGAAGTGCTCGAAGCCGTAAAAAAAATAAAACCCGAAATTCCGATGGTAATGATTTCTGGTCATGGCGATATGGAAACTGCCATTCAAACAATGCGTTTGGGAGCGTTTGATTACATCTCAAAACCACCGGATTTGAATCGATTGTTGAACACGGTTCGCAATGCTTTGGACAAAAAACAACTTGTTGTCGAGAACAAAATACTTAAGAACAAAGTCAGTAAGAATTACGAAATGATTGGCGAAAGTGAAGCTATCAATCGCATCAAATTGATGATTGATAAAGTGGCCCAAACCGAAGCTAGAGTATTGATTACGGGACCTAACGGAACAGGGAAAGAACTCGTTGCCCATCAATTGCATGAAAAAAGCCAAAGAGCGAACTTTTCTTTAATTGAAGTGAATTGTGCTGCCATTCCAAGCGAATTGATAGAAAGTGAATTGTTTGGTCACGTGAAAGGAGCTTTTACCTCTGCGGTAAAAGACCGTGCAGGCAAGTTTGAAGTAGCCGATAAAGGAACTATTTTCTTGGATGAAATAGGTGACATGAGTCTTTCGGCTCAAGCCAAAGTGTTGCGTGCTTTACAGGAAAACGTAATTACCCGAGTTGGTGCCGACAAAGACATTAAAGTCGATGTTCGCGTCATTGCGGCAACGAATAAAGATTTGAAAAAGGAAATTGCCGAAGGCCGTTTCCGTGAGGATTTGTATCATCGTTTGGCCGTAATACTAATTAATGTTCCTTCCTTGAATGAAAGAAGAGACGATATTCCGCTATTGATTTCGCATTTTGCCCAAAAGTTAGCTTCAGAACAAGGAACTGCCGTAAAACATTTTTCGAAACAAGCGGTCAAATTGTTGCAGGAATACGATTGGACAGGAAACATTCGTGAATTGCGAAACGTTGTAGAAAGACTAATTATCCTTGGCGGAAACGAGATTTCAGAAAGTGATGTACAGTTGTTTGCTAGCAAATAAAATTAATTAAAAGATTTAAAATTTAAATATTTAAAGATTCGATTTGAGAATTCAATCTTTCTATCATTAAATTTTTTAATCTTTCAATCTTAAAAGATGAAATTAAAAAAAATATACGATAAATTACAAGAGGCATTAATTGAAAACGGTTTAACCGATGCCAATGAAATGCAACAAGAAACATTTTCGACCCTAAAAAGCGGTGCCGATTGCATTGTTATTGCTCCAAAAGGAAGCGGGAAATCGACGACCATAGTATTGAATGTGATTCAACAGTTAAAACAGGAAGGTGAGGAATCACCACGGGCACTTATAATTGTGGAAGACAAGACCAAGGTTATAGAAATGGAGGCTCTTTTCGAAAAACATGGAAAATATACTGATTTAAGAGTGTATGGTGTGCATGACAAAGGCGATATGGAATATGACAAGAATTATATTTCCACAGGAATTGACGTTTTGATTGGAACACCTAACAAGCTAGGTGAAATGTTTACCACGGCGGGTTATAACGTCAACCGATTGAGAATGTTCATTCTTGATGATGCAGATCCTATTTTGAAGTTGCGTCACGAAACCAAAATTATGCGTATTTCGAATAGTATAACCAAAACCCAACGTATTATTTTCTCGGAAGTATTCTCGGAACGAATAGAAATCCTTGCAGATAAAATGTTGTTAGAGCCTTTTGAATTTGATTTTGAGGAGGAGGAAGATTTCGAAGAGGAAGCAGAAACGGAAGAATAATAAAAAATATAAATATAATGGGACTAATGAAAGTGTTTTCAGGAAGTGAAATTTTAGCATTGGCTTTGCAGCGAAAAATAGAAGAGGTAGGGGTGAATACGGTTATCAAAAACAATATACAGTCGGCAAGACTAGCTGGTTTTGGTAATTTGGGACAAGCCGTTGAAGTATTTATCCAAGAAACAGATTTTGCAAAAGCAAATCCGGTAATTGAGGAATTCAGGATGAGTATTTAAATTCAAAATTTCACAAAAATAGAAGAATAATCCTCTCTGAATATATTAGGAGCGGTTTTTTAAATTTTATATAATTAAGTAATGAATTATAAAATGTTGGTTGTTGATATGGACGACACTTTGTTGACCGACAGCCATGAAATTTCAAGAGAAAATAAGGAGATGCTCTTAAGGGCACAGGAAATGGGAGTTTATGTTGTTTTGGCTTCTGGTAGGCCAACATCTGCCATGATCGAGTTTGCCAAAGAATTGCAATGTGATGTCAATAATTCCTTCATGATTTCTTTCAACGGTTCCGTTATTACTGATTTAAAAGAAGATAAAATCCTTTTTGAACATTCGTTGACCAAAGAACAGATCCATTCCTTGTATGATTTTAGTCAACAAAACAATACCCATATTATCACTTATATTGATGGTCAAATTATCAGCGAAAGGCATTCGGAATATATTGACATCGAGAAGAACATTACGGGTTTAAAACTCAATATTGTTTCCAGTTTTAAAGATACGGTAACAACTTCGGCCGTGAAATGTATTTTACTAGAGGAACCAGAATATCTCAAAAGTGTCGAGTCGGTATTAAAAGCTGCAATGCCCGATTTGAGTATTTGTATGTCAAAGCCCTTTTTTTTGGAAGCGGCACCGAACGGAATTGACAAAGGTGCCAGCATTAAAATCTTAGCCGAAAAACTCAACATACATCAAAGCGAAATCATCGCTGTCGGAAATGCCGGAAACGACTTAACTATGGTGCAATATGCTGGACTGGGCGTTTGGGTAGATAATGTCGATGCTGAATTAAGGCATCATGCAGATGTTATTGTCGCTTCCAACAATGATCACGGTGTTGCAGAAGTGGTTCGAAGGTTTATTTTGTAATATTTTTTTGCCACAGATGCCACAGATGCCACGGATTTTGTTTTTAAAAATTCTAATCTGTGTAAATCTATTTCATCCGTTTAAATCCGTGGCTAATTTTTTTAATAGAAGTCTAAAGCATAATTCTACATCACCAAAATTGCTCAATTCTTTATTTAATCTATCTTTGTCACTTTTAAAAATTCGTCATTCTATTAAACGATTAAGCGAATAAACAAATCAACAATACCAATGATTACAGTTAACGATATCTCCGTGCATTTTGGCGGAACCACTTTATTTAGCGACGTTTCTTTTGCAATTAACGAAAATGACAAAATTGCTCTTATGGGCAAAAACGGAGCTGGAAAATCAACGCTTCTCAAAATTATTGCAGGGCAAAGCAAGCCTTCTACCGGTAATGTTTCAGCACCAAAAGAGGCTGTTATCGCCTATTTGCCACAGCATTTATTGACCACCGATGGAGCAACGGTTGTGGAGGAAACAGCAAAAGCATTTGGTCAAATCTTCAATATGAAGTCGGAAATTGACGAAATCAATGAGCAATTGACCATTCGCACCGATTATGAAAGTGATGCGTACATGAAATTGATCGAAAGAGTTTCTGATTTAAGTGAGAAGTTTTATGCCATCGAAGAAGTAAATTATGAGGCCGAAATAGAGAAAATATTAATTGGTTTGGGTTTTGTACGAGAAGATTTCAAGCGTCAAACCTCGGAATTTTCAGGTGGCTGGAGAATGCGAATTGAATTAGCCAAAATCCTTTTGCAAAAACCGGACTTGATTTTGCTGGATGAACCCACGAACCACATGGATATTGAGAGTATTCAATGGTTGGAGGATTTTCTTATCAATTCTGCCAAAGCTGTTGTGGTTATTTCTCACGACAGGGCTTTTGTCGATAACATTACCAATCGTACCATCGAGGTGACAATGGGACGCATTTATGATTATAAAGCCAAATATTCCCATTATTTGGAATTGAGGAAAGACCGTCGTTTGCACCAACAGAAAGCCTACGACGAACAACAACGAATGATTGCAGACAACAGGACTTTTATAGACCGTTTCAAAGGGACATTTTCTAAAACAGATGCCGTTCAATCCCGTGTTAAGATGCTAGAGAAACTTGTTATTGTTCAAGTTGATGAAGTGGATACTTCGGCCTTGAAACTAAAATTTCCACCAGCAGTACGCTCAGGGCAATATCCCGTTATTGTAAAAGATTTATCAAAATCATACGGTGACCACATTGTTTTCAAGGATGCCAATATCGTAATTGAAAGAGGTCAGAAAGTCGCTTTTGTAGGTAAAAATGGGGAAGGAAAATCGACGATGATTAAAGCCATTATGAAAGAAATTGGTATTGACAGTGGCTCTTTAGAAATTGGACACAATTCTCAAATTGGTTATTTTGCCCAGAATCAAGCGGCTTTATTGAATGAAAACGCGACTATTTTTGAAACTATTGATGATATTGCAGTAGGAGATGTTCGTACAAAAATTAAGGATATTCTGGGGGCTTTTATGTTTCATGGCGATGATGTGACCAAGAAAGTGAAAGTGCTTTCGGGAGGGGAGAAAACACGTTTAGCAATGATAAAATTATTGTTGGAACCTGTTAATTTATTGATACTCGATGAGCCTTCAAACCATTTAGATATGAAAACCAAAGACATCATTAAAGATGCTTTGCGAGATTTTGACGGAACATTGATTTTGGTTTCGCACGACAGAGATTTCTTGGATGGGTTGGCTACCAAAGTTTTTGAATTTGGAAACAAGAGGGTAAAAGAACATTTTGAAGATATTGCCGGTTTCTTGGCACATAAAAAAATGGAAAATCTCAGAGAAATTGAGAAGTAAATAGAGGTAATTTAATTCAGATATAAAGAGGCACAAGAATTTAACTTGTGCCTTTTTTTGTTTTTTATACTGATTTTAGTTTAATATTTTTACTATTTAAAGTATTGAAAATAAAGGTATTAAAATTATATTTTGTAACTTGTAGTAGGATTTTTTATCAATATAAAAATTACGAGTCATGAGAAAAATAATTTATGTTTTAGTGATTTTAACAACTGGTTTGTTAAGTTTATCTATGTTTTCCCAAATAGAAAATGAACCTGTGGCTTTAGGTTTGCCTGGCGATAACCTAAATCTTTATGCTATTTTGGATGTTTTTCAAAAGTCACCCACTTTAGAATCATTCGAGAGGGCTATAAATGGTAGAGATTCTCATATCAATAATCTTGATTTAAACAATGACAATGCCATAGATTACATTGAAGTTGTGAGTAATAGGAAAGGCAATAGTTTTTCCGTTGTACTTCGAGTTGCTGTAAACGGTAATGAATATCAGGATGTAGCCGTTATAGAGGGGTATAAAAATAAGGATGGAAAAGTTATCGTACAAATTATTGGAGACGTAGAACTGTATGGTGAAAATTATGTTGTAGAGCCTTCAAGATCAGAAATCCCAAATCCAGGATATACGGTCAATAGAAAAATCTTTATCAATAGATATGCGAATGGGGTTTACTATGTCAATGATTGGCCAATCGTCATGTCACTTTTTTTGCCAACATTTTCGGTTTATATTTCTCCTTGGCATTGGGGTTTTTACCCCTCGTATTGGTCTTCTTGGTCTCCCATCTATTATCATGTTTATTGGGATTTTCACAGTCATTACTACCATAATAATTATTACCGAAGATGGGGTTATGTTCGGTATCCGGTAAATCATACATATTATTATAATAACCGACGAAAAAGTTCTCCTGTTGTGAGACAAAATAGATTAGAGGGAAGGTATGATAGGGTTTATGATGGCAGGACCTATAAAAGACCAAATGTTCCCGAGGCAAGAAGAATTTCACCAACCAAAAGGTATGAATCTCCCTCAATTCGACGTTCACAGTCACGATCAGAAATTCCTTCAGGAACTCGTCAACCAATGAAAAAGGCAGTTCCATCGGCACCACAAACGCACCCACGACCACAAACTCCTTCAGGAAATCGTCAACCAATGAAACAGGCAGTTCCATCGGCACCACAAACGCAACCACGACCAAAAACTCCTTCAGGAGCTCGTCAGCCAATGAAACAGGCAGTTCCATCAGCACCACGTCCATCAACAAGACCGGAAACCCATTCCACAGCAAGGCCTCCATCACGTCCTACTGTCTCACCTTCTAGATCTGTCAGACGGCCAATTCCGGATAGAAGCAACCAATAAATGTATTTTTGAATAAAAAAAAGAGGCTATTTCGATTAAGAAACAGCCTCTTTTTTAAAGTCTAATGCCAGGAGGAAGTAATTCTTTATAAATGGGATTTTTTTTGAAGAAAACCACAATTTTGGGAAGTATGGGGACGACTTTCCATTTTCGTTCGATGGCAATTGCCATAATCTCTTTGAGTAAATTTGAAATAAATTCTTCGTCTTCAAATAAATCCGGAACATTGATTTTTGTTAAAAATATTTTTTTCTCCTGAAAAGAATATTCAACCGAAATCAATCCTTTATCGACTATAGTTTCAAATTGTCTGGCAAAAGTATTATCCTTGATTTCCATAGTCATAAAAAGCTTCCATATGATTAATTGTGTTTCATTGGTACTTCAATAAGAAGTATTTTCGATTTAGAGTTAATTTTGATTTCAAATTGTTCGAAATCAATTATTCCCATAGCATCCCTAGTTTTTAAAATTTGATTGTCAACTTCAATTTCGCCTTCAATTAAGAATAGATAAACGCCGTTTTCAGGAATGTTTACTTTATAAGTGATAGAAGTATCTTTTTCGAAGATTCCCAGATTAAAAAAAGTTTGCTGGTAAACCCATAATGCATTACCGTCATTTTTATCTTTTGGGGAAACAATGGTTACAAATTTATTGATTTGATTTTCAATATCAAAGGATTTCTGGTCGTATCTTGGTGTTACGTCTTCCTCGTCAGGAAATACCCATAGTTGCAGTGTTTTTGCGGTGTCATTTTGGCTCGCATTCATCTCGGAATGCTTAATTCCAGTTCCGGCACTCATTACCTGAACTTCGCCAAAACGAATAACACCTTCGTTGCCCATACTGTCCCGATGTTTTAAACCTCCCTCGAGTGGAATCGTGATAATTTCCATATTGGCGTGAGGATGGGTTCCAAAACCCGTACCCCCAGCGATGGTGTCGTCATTTAAAACGCGTAGCATACCAAATTGAACGCGCTCGGGATTGTAGTAATTGCCAAATGAAAAAGAAAAATTGGCTTTAAGCCAGCCATGATCGGCATTGCCTCGTGAATTTGCTTCAAACAGTTTTGTTTTCATAATTTATTTGCTAATATAGAGTTGGAATCCGAGTTGGTTTCAATAAAAAAATTAATTTTATACAAATTTCGTGATAATAAATGATTGTTATTGTAATGAAAGCGTTAAAACTAGTAAAATGAGTAAAATCCCTGTTTATTTTATGCCTGGATTGGCGGCCAATTCGTTAATTTTTGAAAGAATAAAATTGCCGCAATCCATTTTTGAGATTCATTTACTGGATTGGGAAACTCCTAAAAATAGTGAAACCTTATTGGAATATGCCAAGAGAATGGCAAAATTGGTAACACATCAAAAAGCAGTTTTGATAGGGGTTTCTTTTGGAGGCATTTTGGTTCAAGAAATGGCACGTTTTTTAGATTTGAGAAAATTGATAATCATCTCGAGCATAAAATCAAATCTCGAATTGCCCTTGCCGATGAAAATCGCCAAGACCACAAAAGCCTATAAATTAATGCCGACAGGCTTGTTTAAAAATATGGATTCATTGCCGAAATTCTCCTTTGGAAATGTCCTCAAGCAGCGAATAAAATTATATCAAAAATACTTGTCTGTGTTGGAAAAAAATTATTTAGATTGGGCAATCGAGCAAATGGTCTTGTGGGATAGGGTAGAAGTGGACAAAAAAGTGATTCACATACACGGTGATGCCGATGCTATTTTTCCCATAAAAAACATTCGGAATTGTATCGTGGTCAAAGGAGGAACCCATATTATGATTTTAAGTAAATACAAATGGTTTAATGAAAATTTACCCAAAATTATATTGGAATAAAAAAGGCGATTAGATATTTTCTAATCGCCTTTTTTTGTTTTATCTATCCCTCCTTTCGAAGTTTCGAGGCTTCGGAAGTGGGTGGGATTATATTTTCTTCATTTGTTCTTTCATCATTTTGATCTGATCAGCAAGCATATTCTGTTTGTCTAATTTTCTGGCTTCATTCAGTAAATTTGTCGCTTCCAGTTTTCTTCTGCGGGTCATCGCCACTCCAGCCAAATTTAATTTGGCAACTGCCAAGTCCATATCCATCGACAATCCCAACTCAATTGCTTTCTTGAAATATTTTTCGGACTGGTTGATATTCGTTTGCGAAAGCATGATTCCGTGCAAATAATTGAAGTAACCTTGTTGTTTTCTTACCAATGCCGCTTCGGGGTTTTTGATGCGAGCCAACCATTTTTTCGCACCCTCAAAATCTTGTTTTCGCAGTTTCAGGAAGGCTAATAAGATAAACTCATTTTTAAAGTAAAGAAATATTGGAATGGCAGACAATACTATAAGAAAGATTCCATTGCCAATTTCACTTTCCGTAAATCTCCAAATACCAGTAATTATGATAAGTCCGGCAATAATAAGTTTGATGTTTTTATGAAACATAGTGTGTGTGTTTGAGGTAGCAAAGATAGTAAAAGGAATTAAAAAAAAAATTATAAAACCACTTGCCAGAAATAAAAGTCTTTGTATATTTGCACTCGGTTTTAGAATAACAAAATTCAAAACCACAAAGACACTTAAAATACATTTTTTAAAGATACAAAGCAATGAGCAAAAGAACGTTTCAACCATCGAAAAGAAAAAGAAGAAATAAGCACGGATTTATGGACAGAATGGCTTCTGCAAATGGAAGAAAAGTCCTTGCTCGTCGTAGAGCCAAAGGAAGACACAAATTGACTGTTTCTTGCGAACCAAGACACAAAAAATAATGTTTTTATAAACATACATAAAGGCGTTACTGTTGTCAGTTTCGCCTTTTTTTATACCCAAGCCCCACCCAACGTTACTACAAGTGGAGAGGTTAAAAAAGATTAACAAATAACTATACACTATTTTTTAAAGTATTACGGGAAATTGTAAACTTTAAACTTTAAACTACAAAAAATGCCAAAAGACAATTCCATAAAATCGGTTTTAATAATAGGTTCAGGTCCAATCGTTATCGGTCAAGCTTGCGAATTTGATTATGCAGGTTCACAATCGGCTCGCTCAATTCGTGAAGAAGGAATCGAAGTTATCTTGATTAACTCGAATCCTGCAACGATTATGACCGACCCATCGATGGCGGATCATATTTATTTGAAACCGTTAACCACCAAATCTATTATTGAAATTCTGAAAGCACATCCCCAAATTGATGCTGTTTTGCCAACAATGGGTGGGCAAACCGCTTTGAACTTGTGTTTGGAGGCTGATGAAAAAGGAATTTGGGAAGATTTTGGAGTAAGATTAATTGGTGTTGATGTAAATGCCATCAATATTACCGAAGACAGAGAGCAGTTCAAGCAATTGCTAAAGAAAATTGGAGTGCCTTCTGCACCGGCAGAAATCTGTACTTCGTATCTTCGAGGTAAAGAAATTGCCCAAGAATTTGGTTTCCCATTAGTGATCCGCCCTTCGTTTACTTTGGGTGGTACTGGAGCTGCCATTGTATATAAAAAAGAAGATTTTGACGAACTTTTAACTCGTGGATTAGAAGCTTCTCCAATACATGAAGTGTTGATTGATAAGGCTCTAATGGGGTGGAAAGAATATGAATTGGAATTGTTGAGAGATAAAAATGACAATGTTGTTATTATCTGTTCCATTGAGAATATGGATCCCATGGGAATTCACACCGGAGATTCTATCACGGTGGCGCCAGCGATGACTTTGTCTGACACGACTTTCCAAAAAATGCGTGATTATGCCATCTTGATGATGCGTTCTATCGGAAATTTTGCTGGAGGTTGTAATGTGCAGTTTGCCGTTTCGCCTGACGATAAAGAAGATATTGTGGCAATTGAAATCAATCCTCGTGTGTCTCGTTCTTCGGCTTTGGCTTCAAAAGCGACAGGTTATCCTATTGCGAAAATTGCTTCAAAATTAGCTTTGGGTTATAACTTGGATGAATTGCAAAACCAAATCACCAAGTCGACTTCGGCGCTGTTCGAACCGACTTTGGATTATGTGATTGTAAAAATACCGCGTTGGAATTTCGATAAATTTGAAGGTGCTGACAGAACTTTGGGACTTCAAATGAAATCCGTTGGTGAGGTAATGGGAATTGGACGTTCGTTCCAGGAAGCTTTGCACAAAGCAACCCAATCTTTGGAAATCAAAAGAAATGGTTTGGGTGCAGACGGGAAAGGGTATACCAACTACGAGCAAATTATCGAGAAACTGACTTTTGCAAGTTGGGATCGTGTTTTTGTGATTTATGATGCTATTGCTTTGGGAATTCCTTTAAGTCGTATTCACGAAATCACCAAGATTGATATGTGGTTCTTGAAACAATACGAGGAATTATATATCTTGGAGAAGGAAATATCCAATTTAAAATTGGAAACTCTACCAAGGGAATTGCTTTTGGAAGCAAAACAAAAAGGTTTTGCCGACAGACAAATTGCTCACATGTTGGGTTGTCTGGAAAGCCAAATTCACAATTTGCGTTCATCGATGAACATCAATCGTGTATTCAAATTGGTAGACACTTGCGCCGCCGAGTTCAAGGCACAAACCCCTTATTACTATTCAACTTTTGAAGCTGAAATTGAAAAATCAAACGGAGAGCGTTACGTTCATAACGAAAGTATTGTAACCGAAAAGAAAAAAATAATCGTTTTGGGTTCTGGACCAAACCGAATTGGCCAAGGAATCGAATTTGATTATTCTTGCGTTCATGGTGTTTTGGCAGCTAAAGAGTGTGGTTATGAAACCATAATGATTAACTGTAACCCGGAAACGGTTTCCACCGATTTTGATACTGCTGATAAATTGTATTTCGAGCCGGTATTTTGGGAACATATTTACGATATCATTCAACACGAAAAACCGGAAGGTGTTATCGTGCAATTGGGAGGACAAACGGCTTTGAAAATCGCGGAGAAATTAGCCAAATACGGTATTAAAATTATAGGAACCAGCTTCGATGCTTTGGATTTAGCCGAGGACAGAGGACGTTTTTCTGAACTTTTGACCGAATTGAAAATTCCTTTCCCAAAATTTGGAATTGCAGAAACGGCTGACGAAGCCTCTGCTTTGGCAGACACTTTAGACTTCCCTTTATTGATTCGTCCTTCTTATGTTTTAGGTGGTCAAGGGATGAAAATCGTCATCAACAAGCAAGAATTAGAAGAGCACGTGATCAATTTATTGAAACAAATTCCAGGAAATAAATTGCTTTTAGATCATTATTTAGACGGTGCCATTGAAGCCGAAGCCGATGCTATTTGCGACGGTGAAAATGTCTATATCATTGGAATAATGGAACACATTGAGCCTTGCGGTGTGCACTCTGGTGATAGTAATGCGACTTTGCCTCCGTTCAACTTGGGTGAATTTGTGATGACTCAAATTAAAGACCATACCAAAAAAATTGCCTTGGCTTTGCGTACTGTTGGTTTAATCAACATTCAGTTTGCCATTAAAAACGATATTGTTTATATCATTGAAGCCAACCCTAGAGCCTCTCGAACTGTACCTTTTATTGCAAAAGCGTATAACGAACCATATGTAAATTATGCCACGAAAGTAATGTTAGGGGAAAATAAAGTAACGGATTTCGAATTCAATCCTCAGTTGAAAGGATATGCCATCAAGCAACCGGTTTTCTCTTTCAGCAAGTTTCATAATGTGAACAAGGCATTGGGGCCTGAAATGAAATCAACAGGTGAAAGTATCTTGTTTATTGATGATTTGAAAGACGACCAGTTTTATGAATTGTATTCTCGAAGAAAAATGTATTTGAGCAAATAAGTTTGAGTTTTGTATATTGAAAAAGCCCCGTCGGGGCTTTTTTTATTCGTATTTATGTTTATGAGCAAAATTTGTTAAGTTTTATTAAAACGATTTTAGTATTCCGATAGACTGTTTAAAGTATACTTCATTTTTATCGTTATTTCTATTTCTAATTTAATTGACAGTTTGGATTAAATATTAATCCAATTAAGAAAAAATTAAATTTATTTTTATAAAAATACGCTACAAAAACACATCAAAAATTTCTGTAAAATCCGATTTTTTTATATTGGGCGCTGTTATTTAGTTGATTATAAATAAAATATCAGTATTTCAATTAATAGGTGGTAAATTCAATATCACTCTTTTGTCTAATTTTTTCGTAGGTTTGAAAAAATTAAAAATTTAACCTATTCAAAGTGTCAAAATTTACCCCTTTCAATTTTCGTTCAGCACTAAATAATTTTATATTATTTTTTTTCTTGTTATCGTATGCTTCAAAAGCACAGACATTTACCGACAGTAATTTGCCTATTGTAATAATTACCACCGATTTGGATGCAAACAACCAATCACTCGAAATTCTTGATGACCCTAAGATATTAGCATCAATGAAAATTATAAAAAGACCTGACGGAAGTAGAAATTATATGTCTGATCAAAATACTACAGCCTATCTAAATTATAATGGAAGAATTGGTATCGAAATTAGAGGTTCATCATCTCAAGTGCTTCCTAAAAAAGCCTACGCATTAACCACATTAAAGGCAGATAATGTAAGTAACAATAACGTGTCTATTTTAGGAATGCCAAGTGAAAATGACTGGATTTTAAATGGTTTAGCATTTGACCCCTCATTAATTAGAGATTATTTATCTTATAACTTATCGAGACAAATAGGAAATTATGCCACTAGGACCGTTTATTGTGAGGTGGTTATTAATGGAGATTATAGAGGATTGTATGTGATGCAAGAAAAAATTAAATCGGGTACTAACAGAGTAAATGTTACAAAAATCGCATCAACTGATAATACGGAACCTAATTTATCAGGGGGATACATCACTAAAGCGGATAAAGATACCGGTGGAGATCCTATAGCTTGGACGATGAGTTCTTATGCCGGTAGTACTAATTTCATTCATGAATTGCCTAAGCCAACAGCTGTTACGTCGCAACAAAATGCTTACATATACAATCAGTTTTTGAATTTAGAAGCAACAGCGAGTGCTAGTAACGCCAGCGTTGTGAACGGTTTTCCTTCTGTGATTGATGTTCCTTCTTTTGTCGATTTTATGTTGATTAATGAAATTGCTTCTAATCCAGATGCATATCAATTCAGTACATTTTTTCACAAAGATAGAGGCGGTAAATTGAAAGCAGGACCTATTTGGGACTTTAATTTAACCTATGGAAACGATTTATTTTTATTTGGTTTTAATCGTAGTCATACTGATGTTTGGCAATTTGCTAATGGAGATAATGAAGGTGCTAAATTCTGGAAAGATTTATATAATAATTCAACGTATAAATGTAATTTAGCCAAAAGATGGAATCAGCTCATTCAGCCCGGACAACCTTTGAATTATGCTAGTTTGACTCAATTTATTGATCAAACGGTTTCTTTAATTACTGAAGCCAAAGCCAGAGAAGAACAAAGATGGACTACATCTAATTATCCTTCAGTTCAATTTCCGACAACTGAAATCAACAATTTAAAAACATGGTTGTCTAATAGGATTTCATGGATGACCACCAATTTAGGTTCTTTTTCAGCCTGTAGTTCAACAGCAGTTCCTTCGCTTGTAATCAATAGAATTAATTATAATCCTCAAGAAGCCACTTCTACTTTAAGTGATGGATTAGAGTTTATTTCGATTAAAAATACGGGTTCTACAGTAGTTAATTTAACGGGCATCTATTTCAAAGAATTAGGTATTTCTTATCAGTTTCCTGCTAATTCTACTTTAGTTGCAGGAGGAACTATACATTTGGCTAGTAATTCAACCGCATTTCAAACAAAATATGGAGTTGCAGCTTTTGGACAGTTTTCAAGACATTTATCCAATAGTTCCCAAAAGATAGTTTTAATGGATGGTTTTGGCAATACGATTGATTCTGTCGAGTATTTTGACGTATCTCCTTGGCCAACTGAAGCAGATGGAGGCGGAAGCTACTTGCAATTGATTAATACTGCATTAGATAACAATTTGGCTTCGAGTTGGATAATTTCTAATCAAGTTAACCTAATTGGCAATAATGTTATAGATTGTTCAGAAGTTGCACTTTCACAAAGAAAGAGTGGTGGTAAAACACTTAACATTCATGCAGAGGAACCTATGAATGGATTTAAAGTATTTAATGCTTCCGGAGATTTTATTTTTGAGAAAAAGCAAACATCAGTTGATTTAAATATTGATTGGACTAAACATCCTAAAGGAACTTATTTTGTTACGATTTACAATAAGGATGGCCAAATAACAAAAAAAATAGAAAACAACTAACGCCACTTCTTTTTTTATTTGTGAATTGTACTTTAGTTCTATTTGAATTTTTCACTACCTTTGTTTATTAAATTTACCTAAATGATAAACAATACAGGAGATGTTAAAAGTGTATTTAGTATAAAAGATCTTGAAAATCTTTCAGGTATAAAGGCGCATACCATACGAATTTGGGAAAAAAGATACAATGTCCTTCAACCGATGCGGACAGATACCAATGTTAGATTGTACGACCTGGCCTGTTTGCAAAAACTTTTGAACATTACTTTGCTCCATGATTATGGTTATAAAATATCCAAAATAGCCAGCTATCCAGAAGAGGAAATACCGGTATTGGTTCGGGAAATTATCTCAGAAAAAAGTGCTAAAAATCATGCGATTAGTGCCTTTAAGATGGCGATGATGAATTTTGATCAAGAGCTTTTTTTTACTACCTATGCCCAATTACTTTCTGAAAAATCATTTAAAGAAGTCTTCTACCAGGTATTCATTCCACTGATGACCGAAATGGGTCTGTTGTGGCAATCGAATACCATATCACCCGCCCATGAGCATTTCATCAGCTATTTAATCAAACAAAAATTATTGATAAATACAGAAAAACTTCAGGTTTTAAGGCCCACCAAAACTGATAAGGTTTTTGTTCTTTCCCTTCCCATGAACGAAGTGCATGAACTTGGGCTCATGTATCTGAATTACGAGACTTTACTACATGGCTATAAAACCATTTATCTAGGAGAAAGTGTCCCAATTGAAAGTTTAACAGATTTGAAAAAACATTTTGAATCTATTGTTTTCGTTTCCTATCTAACAGTGCAGCCGGATAAAGATTCGGTCAACGACTATGTACATAGAATGATTATGGAATTAGCGGACGAAAATACAGAGCTTTGGTATGTTGGTAGAATGGTAGAGTTTATCAAACAAGATGGTTTTTCTGATAAAATTAAAATATTTAATACCATAGCTGATTTAGTGAACCAAATGCAATAGCATTGTTGAAACATTTTATATTTTTGCTAAACAAATGAAAAAAACAAAAACAATCACCATAATAGGATCTGGGTTTTCTGCTTTGGCAGCTTCCTGCTATTTGGCCAAAAGCGGTTTTCAAGTTACCATACTGGAGAAGAACAAAACGGTTGGGGGAAGGGCTCGACAATTGATAAAAGAGGGTTTTACTTTCGACATTGGTCCTACATGGTATTGGATGCCGGATGTGTTCGAGAAATTTTTTGCTGATTTTGACAAAAAACCATCTGATTATTATGCGTTGGAAAAATTAAATCCTGCTTATGAAGTGTATTTTGATACCCTAAGCTCGATTGAAATACCTGACAATCTTCCGGAAATTCTTTCGATTTTCGAAAAAGAAGAAAATGGAAGCGCCATGCATCTCGAAAAATTTTTGAAGGAAGCCCAATTTAATTATGATGTTGCCATAAAGGATTTGGTTTACAGACCAGGAATCACCATTACAGAGTTGATCACCCCGGTTACAATCCAAAAGGTAAACCAGTTTTTTTCAAGTATACGTACCAAGGTCCGAAAAAAAATAAAAAGTCATAAACTGAGGCAAATAATGGAATTTCCCGTTTTGTTTCTCGGTGCAAAACCGTCGGATACCCCGTCATTTTATAGTTTTATGAATTACGCCGATTTTGGATTGGGGACTTGGCACCCAAAAGGAGGGATGTATCAAGTCATTAACGGGATGGTTGAATTGGCCGAATCATTGGGTGTAAAAATTGAAACCAACCAAAACGTGGAGAAAATCAACGTAGAGAATGGGGTTGTAAAAAGCGTCATTTCAAACGGAATCAATATAGCATCCGATATCGTTTTGAGCGGTGCCGATTATCATCATACGGAAACTTTGTTAGACCAAAAATACAGAGGGTATTCAGAGAAATATTGGGATAGCAAAGTTTTTGCTCCATCTTCCTTGTTATTTTATGTAGGGTTTGACAAAAAAATTGACAACGTTTCGCATCATACTTTATTCTTCGATACTGATTTTGATGTGCATGCAAACGCTATTTATGACAACCCAAAATGGCCCGAAAAACCCCTTTTTTATGCTAGTTTTCCAAGTAAGACGGATTCAACCGTTGCGCCGGAAGGAACAGAAGCGGGGATATTTTTGATACCAATTGCTCCGGGAATTGAAGATACTCCAGAAATCAGGGAGAAGTATTTTCAAAATATTATTAGTAGATTTGAAACCTTAACGAATCAGAGTGTTTCCGAAAATATTATTTTCAGGGAGAGTTTTTGTGTGAATGACTTCGTTAATGATTACAATTCATACAAAGGAAATGCCTATGGATTGGCTAATATTTTGACGCAAACCGCCTTTTTAAGGCCTAAGATAAAAAGCAAAAGAGTCGAGAATTTATATTTTACCGGACAGTTGACAGTGCCAGGACCAGGAGTTCCGCCTTCGTTGATTTCAGGTAAGATTGTATCAGATTTAATTAATAAGAAATTTTCAGAGCAATAAACATGAAGCAATTATTTGATGAAGTATCTTTCAAATGCAGCAAACTCGTAACGAAAAACTACAGTACTTCATTTTCACTAGCGGTTAAAATGCTTTCACCTAATATCAGGGATGCTATTTATAGCATCTATGGTTTTGTTCGTTTTGCTGACGAAATCGTGGATTCCTTTCACGATTTCGATAAAGAAATTTTAATAACCGATTTCGAAAAAGACTATTACAAAGCTTTTATATCCGGAATAAGTCTCAATCCTATTTTGAATTCCTTTCAAAAAACGGTCAAGAAATATAACATAACCGACGATTTGATTCAGGCTTTCTTGAAGAGTATGAAGTTGGATTTAGTGAAATCGGATTACAAAGACAAAGAGGAATACAAGGATTATATATATGGGTCAGCCGATGTGGTTGGTCTGATGTGCCTCAAGGTTTTTGTGGGTGGAAATGTTCAGAAATACGAACAGCTAAAAGATGAAGCGATGCGCCTGGGTTCAGCCTTCCAAAAAGTTAATTTTCTGAGGGATTTGAAAGATGATAATTTAATTTTGAATCGGAATTATTTTCCGGGACTTGATTTAAATTCGTTTGATGAGAATTCCAAAAAAATCATTATTGCTGAAATAGAAGAGGATTTTAGGATTGCCTATCAAGGTATTACGAAGTTGCCAATAGAAGCAAAATTTGGTGTTTATACTGCATTTGTATATTATAAAAAGCTTTTGAAAAAATTAGAAAATACCCCTTCTCACCAGATTGGAACTTCAAGAATACGGGTTTCAAATTATGTCAAATTTGGATTATTGGCAAAATCTTTTGTAGTTTACAAGTTGAAATTAGTTTAGTCTTATTGCGGATTTTAAACTGTTTTATAAATTTATTAAAAAAATAATAATGCTGTTTTTTTTAATTTTTCTTGGTACTTTTTTACTGATGGAATGTATAACTTGGTGTACTCATAAATTCGTTATGCACGGTTTTTTGTGGTATCTTCATGCGGATCATCACCAGCCCAAATACGCCCATGTTTTCGAAAGAAACGACGTTTTTTTCATAATCTTTGCCATTCCAAGCATTCTTTTGTTTTATTTTGGTGCACAAGACGGTTTTGATTACCGATTCTTCATTGGATTGGGAATTTTTGCTTACGGTTTGAGCTATTTTATTGTACATGACATCATCATCCATCAACGGTTGAAGTTATTTAAAAACACCAAAATCAAATATTTGATAGCGCTTCGCAAAGGTCACAAAGTACACCACAAACATTTGGGAAAAGAAGACGGCGAATGTTTTGGAATGCTTTTCGTGCCTTTTAAATACTTTAAAATTTAATATGTCGTTATACCTGATTTTAAATATCGCTTCCTTACTTATTCCATTTTTATACAGTTTTGATAACAGGATGAGGTATATAAAACGGTGGAAAGCTGTTTTTTCGGCCATAATCCTGACGGCCATATTCTTTATTATTTGGGATATTATTTTTACCAAAATTGGAGTTTGGAGTTTCAATCCCCGCTATCATTCTGGAATTGAATTTTTTGATTTACCTATCGAGGAATGGCTTTTTTTTATATGCATTCCTTATGCCAGTATTTTTATTCATTTTGCTTTTCACTATTTTTTTCCTAACGTTTCCTTATCGGATAGAACAGTACGAGGCATTTATTGGATTTTGATGCTAGTACTTTTGCCTACAATTGCTATTCATTATGATAAATGGTACACGGCAGTTAATTACAGTTTTTTGGTTTTGGTTTTGACTTACACGGTCTTCAAAGTTCCCAATCTTTTGAACACGTTTTTCATCACCTTTCTCATTATATTAATTCCTTTTTCAATCGTCAACGGAATTCTAACCGGCAGTTTTATTGATGAACCTGTGGTATCTTATAATAATGAAGAGAACTTGGGAATTCGTCTGGGAACCATCCCAATTGAAGATATTGGTTATGCCTTTACGATGATATTGATGAGTTTGGTTCTAATTAAAAAAATAGAAAAA